>DATNLE010000075.1:0-8328 GCA_035603035.1 Candidatus Acidiferrales bacterium
TGGGAGATCGTTGGTCGTTCTACTGTGTTTTGGAGGAAGCAGGCAAAATCATTCTGGAACAGAAAGTAGCGACGACACCGGAAGCGATGAAGCAGACGTTTGCAAAGATACCGCGAAGCCTCATCGCCCTGGAGACAGGAACACATTCGCCCTGGGCGAGCCGGCTGCTAACGGAGCTGGGGCACGAAGTGCTGGTGGCGCACGCCCAAAAAGTAGAACTGATCACCAAGAGCAATCGCAAAGATGATCGACACGATGCGCGGACGCTGGCACGACTGGCGCGCATTGATCCGGAGCTGTTAGGGCCGGTGCGGCATCGCAGTGCCAAGGCGCAAATTCATCTGACAGTGATCCGGGCGCGAGCCGAACTGGTGAGCGCGCGAACGGCCTTGGTGAACGCAGCCCGCGGGTTGGTGAAGTCTTATGGTCAGCGGCTGCCCAAGTGTGGCACGCAGCAGGTGAACCGGGAGCTGGCCGCGGGATTAAGCACGGAGTTGCGTGAGGTTCTGGAGCCGCTGCTCCAAGAAATCGAATCACTGAACGAGCGCATTAAGGAGTACGACGAGCGGATGGAGAAAATCGCGCAGGAAGTGTACCCGGAAGTGTCCTTGCTCAAGCAGGTGAAGGGTGTGGGAACCCAGATCGCGCTGACCTATGTCCTGACGATCGAGGACCCTTATCGCTTCGAGAAGAGTCGCGAGGTGGGCTGTTTTCTGGGGTTAAAACCTGGACGCAGGAACTCTGGGAACAGCGAGCCACAGAAGAAAATCAGCAAAGAAGGAGACCGCTATCTGCGCACCATGATGGTGCAGGGGGCGCACTACATACTGGGGCCGTTTGGAGAAGACAGTGATCTGCGGAGACGGGGATTAAAGCTTGCCGAGCGAGGAGGAAAAAATGCCAAGAAGCGAGCGGTAGTGGCCGCGGCGCGAAAGTTGGCGGTACTGCGGCATCGGTTGTGGGTGGGCGAAGACCCTCAGTCGGGACCGTGACATTCGCGTGCGCTGGAATACTCCGAGGTTGTCTTCTCGAACCGATTGGCTACAAGGGTCAGACAGCGAAGGCGCAAGTCTTGTGCCGTCACACTTGCAGTCCTGTTTAACGCCCGCACCGGAGAAGTGCAATCGGACCGATCCTCAATGTCCGGTCATGCGACAAATCGGGATTTATCAGGCGACCTGGAATCTCTGATACTGGATTGACATCAAAGAGCCAGGAGGAGCCTATGCACATTGAGGGCAGCATTGCTCTTGTCACTGGGGCTAACCGTGGACTTGGAAAGGCCTACGTCGATGCCTTGCTTGCAGCAGGGGCCAAGAAAATATACGCAGGAGCTCGACAACCGCCGGGTGCGGCCGACTCTCGTGTGATACCTCTGAAACTCGATGTCACGTTGTCCGCAGATATCGAAGCAGCGAGGCAAAGGTGTGGCGACGTCAACATCCTCATCAATAATGCCGGCATCATGTTGAAAACAACGATGCTCTCCGAACAATCGGCCGAATCCATGCGCCGTGAAATGAACGTCAACGTATTCGGAACGCTTGCGATGATCCAGGCGTTTGCCCCCATCCTTGCAAAAAACGGAGGAGGCGCGATTGCAAATATGCTCTCAGTCGTAAGTTGGTTCACGTACCCATTCAACGCAACTTACTGTGCCTCTAAACACGCCGCGCTGGCGGTTACCGATGCTGCCCGCATTCAACTCAAGGCGCAGGGCACACAAGTTCTGGGCGTATATGCGGGCTTCCTCGATACGGATATGGCCTCCGAACTGGCAGGTGCGAAGACGCCTCCCCGCCAGGTTGCTGAGCGAACGCTACAGGGAATCAGAGAGGGCGTCCACCACGTGCGCGCGGACACGCGATCCGAAGAAGCCTGGGATTCTGTTCGCAAGGATCCTGAGGGCTTCGAGAAATCAATGCAACAAGCTTGGGATAATCGTCAGCAGTAAATTTCTAGGTTCTGGTAAACGCTCGTATCGTACCTGGTACCCCAGCTGTCCGGTAACGCGACCAACGAAGACTTAGAGCATACAGGCGTCGTTGTCTTGCGTGTTCATCATCAATCGGTTGCTGCCACGAGCCTGCCGAATGGATACCGCGGGTATAACTGGGCTGGGATGTCCGTCCGCGATTTCTGCCACCGTCCCCCGTGCGAATCAGAACAATTTCTCCGCCAGGAGTTCGCGCAATCGCTAATCCCGAACCCTTCATAGGCGGTGAAAGCTGCTCGTGCTCTCCATCCGAATCCAGTCGAAAGCTCGCGTGATACGCCGCGCCAAATGAGATCGCTCGACGCAATACAAAAGGGCGCCCCTGTTGGAGTAGGTTTGGAGTGTCGGCTCGAACCCACTGCAGAATGGAGCGCCCTCTAGATGGATAGCAAAAAGTATATCGGGATGGATGTGCACAAGGAAAGTATTTCGCTTGCGGTCAGGAATGATGCCGGAAAGACAGTGATGGAATGCGTGATCGAGAACCCGAGCGAAGGCGATTCTGGACTTTATCCATGGGCTTTGCGGAGAGTTGCAGATCACGTTTGAAGAAGGAACCTGGGCCACCTGGTTGTACGATCTGCTAAAGCCACACGTCTCGAAATTAGCGGTCTGCGATCCGCGGAAGAATAGCCGACAGGGGAACAAGAATGACCGGATCGATGCCCGCGAGCTGTCCGACGGGTCGTACATGAATAAGCTCAGTTCGGTCTATCACGGGGGAGCTGGCGTACGCACACTTCGGGAACTGGCACGCAGCTATCTGACCATCAGCAAAGATCTCGCACGAGTCATGTCCCGGGTGAAGGCCATCTATCGCAGCTGGGGTATTCCCTGTGCCGGCAAGCAAGTCTATGCACCACGGCATCGTGCCGAGTGGCTTGCCAAGATCAGCGAGGCGGGAGTGCGTCGCCGGGCCGAGTTTTACGATCAACAACTCGATGCTTTGAGACCGTTGCGCGACGAAGTACGGCGCGAGCTGCTCAGCGAAAGTAAGCAGCACCCAGCGACGAAGGTGCTCCGCCAGATCCCTTGGATCGGACCGATCCGGGCGGCGCTGTTGATTGCGCTGATCCAGACACCGCAGCGCTTCCGCAGCAAGCGACCGCTCTGGAAATACAGCGGCTTCGGCATCGAAATGCAAGCAGTGCCGATTACCGTAAAGTCCAAGGACGGCTGCAAAGATCCAGGAAGCAGGTATCGGTTCGCGGACTCAATCGAGACTGCAATCACGATCTGAAGAACCTGTTTAAGAGTGCCGCGACCATCGCTTGGGTCAAACCGGGTCCGTTCCAGGAATTTTACGCAGCTTTGCTGGCCCAAGGGATGAGACCGGAGATGGCGCGCCTGACCCTGGCGCGAAAGACGGCCACGATTGTGTGGACCGTATGGAAGAGAGGAGTGAGCTTCGACGCCAAATATCTGAAACCACAAACAGCTTGAGTGTCTCTGAGCGAGTCCGCTCCATCCCTGGGTATTTTCTCTGGCGGTGGCTGTCAGGTTCTCGGGACACTCTGGTTCGAGAGCGAGTCTCAGCCGATTAGTTAGGCTCTGCATGCTTCGGGCACCGAGTCTCACACGCGAACCGAGGCCCGCTCGGACAACCAGAAAAAGCTATGGTCCACGAGTCCCGGATAGAACCATGGTCGCCTCATTTGACCGCGTGCTGCTTTGCTGGTTTCGGAACTGACAGGCTTGGTTGCGAAGAAGCAATGAAAACCGCTGCTAGAGAAAACCCAAACCGCTGCGCCAACGCGCCCAGCAACCGAGCACATGGTGCGGAAGGTCAGAACAGCTCCCGCTCGATCCTATGGGCTGCGAAGCGAGAAAAATTCCGGTTGATGGAGATGTGTTTTTTCTTGACTTCGCCTTTTATAGAACTAATCCGGACTTATCGATTCTTCGGCTTGTGCCGCTGACGACAGATTCAGCCGCTGATCCGGACAAGATACCGTTCGGCCCGATGTGCCGTGCTAGAATACGCATCATTTCGCAATTCCCCTGGAGGCCTCAGTGACCGAGCCGAACGGGCCCACCAAAGATCTAACGTACAGTGCGATCGAAACCCGGACCGATTCTGTTCCGTTAAGTGGTACAGACGGTCACGCGACCGTAGCACCCGCGGGGGCGCCAGGTCCCACTCCCGTCCAACTCGATCGTGCCAGTCATAAATCAATCGGCCGCTATCAGTTGTTGGAAAAGCTCGGCGAAGGCGGCATGGGCCAGGTCTGGTTGGCAGAACAAACCGCTCCAGTGCGGCGGCAAGTGGCGCTCAAACTCATCAAACCCGGGATGTATGACGATTCGGTGCTCCAGAGGTTCCAGGCGGAAAGGCAGTCTCTAGCCGTTATGGATCATCCGTCTATCGCAAAAGTCTTCGACGCGGGCACAACCCCCGAAGGCCAGCCGTACTTCGTGATGGAGTACGTTCCTGGACTGCCCATTACCGATTATTGCGATCAGCAGAATTTGAAGATCTGCGACCGACTCGAACTCTTCATCAAGGTGTGCGAAGCGGTGCAGCACGCGCATCAGAAAGCCATTATCCACCGCGATCTGAAACCGGCGAATATTTTAGTGGTGGAAGTCGATGGGAAGCCGACGCCCCGCATTATCGACTTCGGGCTGGCAAAGGCCGTCGCGGCGCCGGCCGCTGGAGAAGATCTCGTTACAAAGTTTGGCGGTTTCGTTGGTACACCGGGATACATGAGTCCCGAGCAAGCCGATCCAAGTATCGAGGATGTGGATACGCGGACCGATGTCTATTCTTTAGGCGTAGTTCTCTACGAGTTGTTATGTGGCTCGCTGCCCTTCGACACGAAAAAGTGGCAGAATCAACCTGTCTATGAAGTGCTGCGGCAGCTTGGAGAACAGGATCCGCCGCGCCCTAGCACCAAGGTGGAAACGCAGAAAGAGTCTTCCACCGCAGCCGCTGCAATGCGCGGGACTCAGCCGAAACAGTTAACCGGCTTGCTTCACGGTGATCTCGACTGGATCACCATGAAGACGCTCGAAAAAGACCGCACACGGCGTTACGGCACGCCTTCCGAGCTGGCCGCCGAACTCACGCGCTATCTCAACAACGAGCCGGTGCTGGCACGCCCTGCCAGCACAAGTTACCGCTTGCGGAAATACGTCCGACGTCACCGCATCGGAGTCGCAGCCGCTGCGGGCGTCATTGCGCTGCTGATTGCATTCGCTGCCGTGCAGGCGGTGCAAGTGCGCCGAGTCACGCGCGAGCGCGACCGCGCGGACCGCATGAGCGACTTCATGACCGGAATGTTCAAGGTGTCCGACCCCAGCGAAGCGCGTGGGAATAGCATCACAGCCCGCGAGATCCTTGACAAAGCCTCGAAGGACATTGATACAGGTCTGGCCAAGGATCCCGAACTGCAAGCTCGGCTGATGTACACAATGGGAAACGTCTACCTCAGCCTGGGACTCGACACCCGCGCGCAATCGCTGCTCGAGCGCGCCATAGCTATTCAACGCCGCTCGCTCGGACCGGAGCATCGCGAGACACTTCAGTCTGCGACAAGCCTAGGGAAGGCCCTACGATACCGAGGACACTATCCCGAGGCGGAAAGCTTGAATCGTCAGACGCTTGAGATTCAACGTCGTGTACTCGGATTACGAGATCCCGACACCCTGGGCTCAATCAGCAGCCTGGCGAACACCTTATTCTCCGAGGGACGCTATCCTGAAGCAGAGAAGTTGCAACGCGACACGCTAGAAATACGGCGTCGTTTGCTCGGCCCGCAACATCCAGACACCTTGTCTTCGATGCACGAATTGGGCTTAACTCTGGCCGAGGAAGGTCACTACGCCGAAGCGGAGAAATTGGATCGGGAAACGCTTGATATATACCGTCGTGTCTTCGGACCGGAGCACCCGAGCACACTCGGTGCCGTGAATAGCCTGGGTAACCTCATGCTTTATGAGGCTAAATTCCCCGAGGCCGAGAAACTCTATCGTGAGACGCTTGAGATCCGTCGTCGAATTGAGGGTCCCGAACACCCAGACACACTCACGGCCATGGGCAACCTTGCCACAGTACTATCTGAGGAAGGCCACTACCCGGAAGCCGAGAAGCTGCAGCGCGAGACGCTCGACATAGACACGCGCGTTCTCGGACCGGAGCATCCACAAACCCTGCTGGCTATGGCAAATCTGAGCTTCACGCTAGGAAACGAAAATCGCTTCGCGGATGCAGAAAAGTTGCAACGAGCGGTAATCGAAACTGGACGGCGTGTCCTTGGTCCTGAACACTCAGAGGTACTGCAGGCAATGAACGGTCTATCCGGCAACCTTCAACGGGAAGGCCGGTACAAAGAGGCCGAGAAACTCGAGCGAGAGACCCTGGACACAGAGCGCCGCGCCCTCGGGCCAGAGAAGCCACAGACGCTCGAGTCGATGTTTAATCTCGGTGGCACGCTGCAAAGCGAAGGGCATTACGCAGAAGCGGAAAAGCTGCAGCGCGAGACACTCGATATTGTAAGCCGGGCGTTCGGTCCGACGCATCCGAACACACTTTCGGTGATGACCGATCTCGGCGAAACACTGGAAAAAGAAGGCCACTACGTCGAAGCAGAGAAACTCCAGCGCGAAACGCTCGATAACGTGCGCCGTATCTATGGCGCTGACTCACCGCAAACTCTCGATGCGTTGCAGGCGCTGGCGATTTGCTTGAGCTATGAGAAACGATACGATGAAGCCAGACCTCTTTTCGCCGAAGCAGTTCAAACCGCAAGTCGAATCAACCTCCAGGGCGGACTTTCTCGAGCATGGTATAGCTTCGCCTGTGGCGCCGCCCTCGCAGGGCATCATGGCGATGCTCTCGAGCATCTCCGTCACGCTATCGATGCTGGCTACAGCGACGCCAAGCAAATGGCGAGCGACGAGCAGCTAAAATCGCTGCGCGGGGACCATGAATTCAAGACGCTCCTTGCCGAAACTCGCAAGCGCGCTGTTGCCGTCTCGCAAAAACCCGACTAGATGTCTTTCTGCGCTCTTCGGCCCTTCGGGACCGAAGGTAGTACGCGCATTTCGTAGAAGTGCCGTTCGCGCCTCGCCTATTCCGAGCGTATTGTCGACACCGGAAGTAATCGCCTAAGTCCCCCCCATGAGCAGGCCGGTTGATGTCAAGGCACACTTTTGCTTTCTTTTTTCTTTTAGTCTGTTTCCATTCAGCTAAGCCGCCCCTGTCGCCATCCTTCCATCCGCACTCTTGGTGAGCGATATTCGCTCGGTGCAAGGTGGGTGTTCTCGTTTCCGTAGGTGCTGCCACCTGATTAGCGTCCTCTGTTCTCACCTTTGCGGTGGGAGTTGGGCTCCAGGACTTGGCCGCAGTCACCTGGACGCGGCGGTCGGGCTCGGCTGTCCGGATCGAAACTCTAAGCCACCGCCTGCATCGCCTTCTGACTAATGCGGAAGCGTTCGTACACCTCGCAAAAGGCGTTCGGCGCAAGTGAGCGCGCCGATCGGGAGATTGGCGTTCCCAGGCAAAGTGGCTGCCATGGGGCCTGCGCGGCGGTTCACAAATTTAAAAGCAAGAGCACAGGCAGGATTGCCTATACTGCAAACAAAAAACGGCGGGCCCCGTGCGATTACGCGGGACCCGCCCGTGCTGTAAATCTAAAAAGCTCCCTCGGCGCTTACCGCTTTGCGACCAACTCCCGCACCTGGCTGGCGAAGGTTTCGGCGGTAACCTTCTCGCCATGCCAGGTGTTCGCGCGATTGAGGGGATATGCATAAACCACATTGCCCGAACTGCGCTCGATCAGCTGGAGAGTCGGCGTCCCCTCCACATGCTTCACGTTCTTGCCGGCCGGGTCGTCGCTGCCCCAGTAGAGGTGCAGCACATACGTAGCATGAGCGTCGCTCACAACCGGCGCCAGCGGCACGTGTTTCCGCTCAAACGCCACTGACAGATACCCTTCCAACCCTTGCATCGGCTCAATGTACACCGAAGGACCCAACGCAACCGGCGTCCTCGCTGACACGACACCCAATGCCGGCGCCGAAGCGTACGCATAAGTCGGCACTCCTGCATAAGGCTGGGTCTGCGCTACGGTCGTAGGTTCTGGGGTACTGGACGAAGCCACCGGATGGCAGGCCATGCCGTTGACGTAAGACTCATCGGCCGCCATGAAATTCCCCGATCCACTCAAATTCCGGCATTGCATTTGCAGCGTCACTGCTTGCTGCCCTTGTGCGACCCCTGCCCACATCAACCCTGCGACCAACAATGAAGCTGCGGCTTTCATGGCGGTATTTCCTCCAACAGCAGAATGCGATACACGACCGCAGGCCGCAATATTACGAACGTACCA
>DATNLE010000098.1:0-2142 GCA_035603035.1 Candidatus Acidiferrales bacterium
AGCGTGTGAATTTTCGCGGTATGTGGGGCTACGTGGCGATACTCGGCGTGCGAGAGTCCCGAGTTAGCCTTTCAGTCGTCCGTCCGCGGCGAGTGCGAAATGGCCGCTAGAAAGCCGACGATCGGAATAAGCAGTAAGATTGTGGAACGTCATTGAAGAGTATTCCGGAGCCTCTCGCGAATTTACCTGCAAACACTCCGTATCTCCGACTTCGTCCGACTATCTTTCGAAGGCAACATTTTCCAATGAATTTATATCGCGTCGGCGTCTTAGTATCCACAATGGCATTGGGGAGTACAAATGCCTGCGCTCTGCCGGGGACGGATCAAAAGGCTGCAGCTTATGTCGGCGCAACAATCTACGATGGCACGGCTGCCGCTGGCCGCTCCGACATGGTCATCGTCACTCGCGCCGGTCGCATCGCAGCGATACTTCCGGGCTTGAATTACCGTGCCCCAAAGGGCACTGAAGTCTTCAATGTGCGTGGCAAGTTTGTAATTCCCGGATTGATCAACAGCCATGTACACCTCGCGACCTCAGCCAACCCGTCAGCCGCCAAAGCGTATTTAGTTCGTGAACTTTACAGCGGCGTCACGGCCGTCCGAGACATGGCCGGTGACGTGCGACTGCTTGCAGAGCTTAAGCGTGAAGCCGAGTTTGACGAGATCCCGTCGCCGGACATCTACTACGCTGCGGTAATGGCAGGGCCGGCTTTCTTCCAGGATCCGCGCACTCACCAAGCGGCTCGCGGGCGTGTGGCAGGTGAAGTGCCGTGGATGCAGGCGGTGACGGTTGAGACAAACCTGCCCCTTGCCATGGCCCAAGCTCGCGGTACCGGGGCGACTGGGATAAAGGTCTACGCAGATGTGTCCGCGCCGCTCCTAAGCGCGATCACTGTGGAAGCGCATCGCCAGCATATGCTGGTCTGGGCTCATGCAGCCGTGTTCCCGGCGCGTCCAAGCGAGGTTGCGGATGCCGGGGTCGATGTAATGAGCCATGCATGTATGCTCGGCTACGAGGTATCAGATCCGATTCCGCCGGCAGCGATGCACCCCCCTGCACCAGTGGAGGCGCAAAAGCTGGAGCTTCCGAATGCGCAACTCGACGCGTTGCTATCGGATATGAAACAGCGCGGCACGATATTGGATGCCACTTTGTACGTCTATTTTTCGGACGATACGGGAATCGACTGCAAGTATGCGTTGACTGCAAAGTTGGCCTGTGAAGCCTATCGTGCCGGAGTTGGTTTATCCGCTGGCACAGACGACGAACCCGGCGATAGTAAAGAGAGCTTCAGCGCCTTGACGCAGGAACTCATACTCTTGGTCCAAGATGCAGGGTTGACGCCGTCAGACGCCATTCAATCTGCAACAATCAACGGTGCGCGAACGATCGGGCGCGAAAATGACTTGGGCTCGATCGAGGTCGGCAAGATTGCTGACTTTGTCGTTCTTGATATGGATCCGATAAGCGATATTCGCAACGTCCGAAGTGTTTACATGACCGTTAAGAACGGCGTTGGTTACAAACACAATCTATACCACCCGATCACGACGCATACCAAATGAACTGTAGCCGCGTTGAGACTGTGGGAACTGGGCGATAAGCTAAGTCGCGTCCTAGGGCAACGCAAGGACATGCCAGGCAACCAAAAGTGGAGCGGGCGATGGGAATCGAACCCACGGCTCAAGCTTGGGAAGCTTGGGTATTACCATTATACGACGCCCGCTTCAGGGCCAGATTCTATGCGCCTTGCGATGTATCAAGCAAATCGGCTCCCCTGCAAAGGAAAGGCGCCTCGCGGCGCCCTTCCAATCGTCCAAGTCTCAATCGACTTTGCCCTAGAAGAACTTGTAATCCGCCGAGATCTGTAGCGTTCGTCCGATAATTCCCGAAAAGTAGGTCGTGGTCGAGTTCGCAAAGTTGCCACCCGAACCATCCGCGAGCGCGGGAAACGGCGGTTCCTTGTTGAACACGTTGTCGACAATCAGGCGAACCTGGAACTGGGGGTTGAATTGCATGCCTAGCGTCGAATTGATGAGCCACCATGAACCCACGCCCAGAATATTTTGTGACGTCGGGGTATTTTGGTTGCTGAACTGCGCCGGCCCGACGAAAATACCCTGCCAATCCCAGGAGAAT
>DATNLE010000100.1:0-1221 GCA_035603035.1 Candidatus Acidiferrales bacterium
TATGAAGCGGCGAACGACACACCGGCTTCTAGCTATTGTGGTCGCCGCTGTCGTGCTGTCTTTTGCTTTCCAGGCGGCGGGCCACTGGCACAACCAATCCTTTGAAGACCAGCACTGCCGGATCTGCCATTTTGCTCACTCTGTAACAGTTGACTTCTCGCATGGCACCACGCTACCCAGGCCGCATGCAGTAGCCTGGTTGAACCCGACCAGCTCCGTTGATCCCCATCTTGAGCTCGTCTTCGATCAGACTTCCTCACGCGCGCCTCCCAGCCAGTCGTAAGCCATACATAAGAAAAACCGGCACGCGGAGCTCTCGCTTTCCGCTCGTTCGCGGGCGCTGAGTTCTGCGGATTTCCGACCATAGCGACTGGATAAGCCCTTCGTGGGCCTAGGGAGATTCATATGAATTGCAGAAAGCTATTTTGGATGTTGACGGCAGTGTGTCTCTTGAGTCTTTTCATCGTGCGTGGCGTGCAAGCTCAATCCGCGTCTATTTCCGGCACGGTCGCAGATCCTTCAGGCGGTGTCGTCGTGAATGCCGCCGTGACGATTCATAACCCGGTGAGCGGCTTGGAACGTTCCACCACCACCGACAGTTCCGGCAACTTTACTTTTCCGAACGTGCCCTTCAACCCCTACCATCTTTCGGTAACCGCAAAAGGATTCACCTCCTACGCCCAGGACGTGGAGATTCGCTCCGCAGTGTCTTTAAACGTTCCGATTACCCTGAAACTAGAGAGTGGATCCACCACAGTAACGGTGGAGGGTGGGGGCGACCTCGTAGAGAACGATTCAACTTTTCACACCGACGTAGATCGCGCTCTGTTCGAAAAGCTTCCTCTAGAAAGTCAATCGTCGTCTCTGAGTTCGCTTGTCACGCTGACAACTCCTGGCATCGCGGCGGACTCCAACGGCCTGTTCCACGGTCTCGGCGATCACGCGGAGAATTCGTTTTCCGTCGACGGCCAGCCCATCACCGATCAGCAGAGCAAGGTCTTCTCCAACCAGCTTCCCGTGGATTCGGTCTCGTCTTTGGAAGTTATCTCCGGCGCACCACCGGCTGAATTCGGTGACAAGACCAGCGTCGTGATTGTGGCTACCACGCGCTCAGGTTTGGGTGTGACCACGCCTCACGGCAGTGTCACCGCTTCCTATGGCGCCTTCGGCACGTCCAACGCCGGCTTCGACCTCGCCTACGGCGGCCAAAAATGGGGAAAT
>DATNLE010000207.1:0-13311 GCA_035603035.1 Candidatus Acidiferrales bacterium
CGAACTGTACGACGCTTGCCCAGAGCCGCGACGGAACCTCAAGGCTTTTCGAACGATTGCGTCCCCAGTTCGTCCTCGACTTTTAGAATTTCGTCTATCTCTTCTCGTTACCGCCTCGGAAAGAGGCCAGAAACACTTGCCCAGCGGAATCACCGGGTAACGTCTTCAATCCGATCTTCTGCTTCGCTATCGCTCTTCGGACTCAGCGCGGGTGTTCAATTTTGACCAGTTTCGAGAAGAACTTTGTGTCATTCTGTCAGTCAAGCGAAAAAGAAAACTGCCGCTAGTTAATCGCTGCGTCGAGCGCTAGTGAATTCTGAAAACGCTTCCGCCCGCGTTTTTAGTAAACCGTTTCACGCTCAGTATCTCCGCTTAGTTCGATCCACCCAGTTCGACATCTCCGCCTAGTGGGAAGTCCCGGAAATCCCGGCGCTACGTGCCGCTCACCGAGCGCGTCAAGGTAGCATTGGTGGCGCGCAAGGGAGACGTGAACGAAGGATGGGTCTTTCCCTCGAAGCGGGCCCGGACCGGCTATATCACCGATCGCGAGGTTTCGAAGCAGTGGCTCGAAGCCAAGCGGTTGGCGGGTATTCCCGAATCGGTCGTTCTGTACTGTGCGCGTCATCGCTTCTCGACCGATGCGATGGAAGGCACAGGCAACGTAATGGCGGTGATGGATGCGATGGGGCATGGGTCGGTGAACACCACGCGCATCTACACGCACTCCAATGTGCGGCAGATCCGGGAAGCGATCGAGCGGCGGAACCAGTTGTCATCGACGCCTGTGGAAGCTGTGGAAAAACCGGCCACAAAAGTGGCCACAGTCGCCTGAAGCAACCGTGTCAGGAAATGTTGTAAGTGATTGAAGCAGAGTTGGTAGCGCTACCGGGAATCGAACCCGGGTTTGAAGATTGAGAATCTTCCGTCCTAACCCCTAGACGATAGCGCCATCAATGACTTACGAGGGTTGCATGAAATTTTACTTAATTTTGACGCGCGCGTTTGCGGCAAGAGATGTTGACTAGCCATGGCTTCCCACTGCTGCATCGCGTTCGAGACATCCCGGGTGTCCACTATGTGATAGCGGTCGAACACACTGCGTGTCTTGTGGCCTGTAATCTCCATTGCGACCGTTTCACGAACCCCAGCCAGCGTTACCAGATTCCGGATCGGGCTCCGTCTGAAATCGTGTAGCGTCAGACCTTCATACCGCGGATCGTAAGGCGTGCCTTCCACTGCGATGATACGGCCCAGACCCAGCGCAGCACAAGCCTTTGTCCATTCCTTTCCTTGCGGATGTTGGTTGTGTCGAATACCACGGCCCGGTTTCGGTTCGATTCTTTGCAGCATCAAGACAAGGCGCTGAGGCAAGGGAATCTCGCGCTCCTGCTTGTCCTTGGTTTGGTCGTCCTCGATCCGAATGAGTTTACGCTCCAGGTCGACCTGCGACCATTCGATCAGCTCAGCTTCGCCGGATCGTCCACCGCAAAAGTACAGGAACGTGAAAGTACAGGAACGTGATATAGGGTTTGAGATTCGGCGGGAACTGCGCAAGCAATTCCTCGAACTTCGGCAATTCCAGGAACCCGCGTCGGGCGGGGGGCCTTCAGTAGTCGGATCACCGCCAAGGAATCTTTCTTTCCTCATAAGCCAGTTTGAACATCCGACGCAAGCAAGGGAGCGATTTATCACAGCGCTGCCCGCACCCTTTGCCTGGCGTCGCACGAATTCCCGGCCGGTTTCTATCTGATCTGCATGACGGACGGACCAGCATTCTCAACACCGCCACTTAAAGAAGTCGTCCACTTGTTTGAGTCCTGGTACAGTTTTTCTCACCATCCGCACGAACGATCAGCGACTTGTTGCCCAGCTCTTGTCTTTTCGGCGCTTGACTGGTGAAGGAGCACCGGCAAGGAGCCGACGATGGAACATCGCGGTCTGCCCATACCGAGCTTCTATCAGGCCGAGGACACTAAAGACTTGAATGACGAACTTGCCCGCAGCGTCAAAGTTGCTGACTTTAATGCGGATCAACTCCCCTTTAATCAGTTGGGCGGTCGAGGATTCGAGCTCTTGACTTACCTCCTGAAACGTCCGGGGATCGCGGTCGTGACGACAGTTCGCTGAACCGCCCCATTGTCTAGCCATCGCGCGAGACTGAGCAGAAAAATGTTGGCCTAGCGCGGCGGATTTTCGCGGATCCTCGCGGCGACGGCAAGAATGTGCTTGCCGATGGCGACACGCATGTCGCCGGGCAGCAGTTCTTTTTCTGCAAGTCCTTCCCATGCATTGACGGTGCGTTCCGCCGTCTCGGCTACGATCGGCCACAGCGGGCTCGCCGGAATGCGCGCCGTATCAGCAAAGCGGCGCATCTGGTCGGGAGTGATTTCGGAAAGGCTGCGGCTGTCGCCGAGACTCAAGCCGAGCGTATCGTCGGGAATGTACGGCAGCGTTGCCACAAAGTCGTAACCCGGCGAGAGCGCAGGCCTGCGCCGGTCGGGATAGAGAAGTGACCAGTTCTTAAGGTGCATGTCGGCATTGCCGATGACGACGGAAAATACAAGGCGCCGGAAGAATTCGATAACGGCATCCTCGCCGATTTCCGCCCACAACACGGCGGCGATGTTCGCGTAGCTGTGAAACTTGTACTTGTTGTTGGGGAATTCCCCGAAGACTTGCGCGAAATCCTCCATGTGAACTGGGGTGCCGTCCGAAAGGCGATCGAACCGCTTGACGGCAAGAGCCTTACCTCCGACCGTATGGGCCTGTTCGGGCAGGCCTTCGATGCGGGCGACATCGACGAGCTTGTTTTCCGGCACGGTGATGCCGACACGCCGGGCCAGTTCCAGCATCACAAATTCGTTCTCCGGCACGGCGACGAAGCGGGCGGACGGCAGCTTAACGATCCATGACCCGCCCATGCCGCCGGCGGGGATGGTCAGGCCGCCTGAGGCTTCCATGACGGCGGAGAATTTTAACTGCACGCCGGCAAGAGAAAAACACAGCGGGTCTTCACCGCCCCGGTCGCCCTCGGGGCTCTCATCATGACCGGGATGAGGTCCGGATGGCTGCTCGTGATCTTCAAGAGGTGCAACGACAAGCGCGCCGGGCAGGTCGGCGCCGAGGACGGCGAGGAGGAAGAATTCGCGATCGGGATTAACGTCCGCTCGCTTGGCGAGATAGTCGCGCAGATGGCCTTCGGGCAGAAGGTTGGAGAAGAAGACCGGAACACGGCGTCCAACGGGACGAGAGTTCGTTACGAGTCCGCCGGTGCTGCCCTTGAAGGAGAGGCTCAGCGTCGGACGCCGGGGATCGTCGATGTAGTCCTGTTCGAACGCAAAAAACTGCCGGTCGCCCGCGAGGCGGTTGATCACGCCGATCTGTTTTCCGAACAGGCGCACCGAAAGCGCTTTGAGTTTCTTCGGGTCAAACTTCATCGCGCGGCTCCTGCGAGCTTTCGTAGTCGCGGTCGGCGGCATAGAGGGGTCGCTCCTCTCCTTCGCCCTCCTGGTCCTTATGGTGATCGCGCACGAGCGACTGGACGACAGGTACCAGGGCGCGGGGGACCATGATGAAGTCGCGGTCGAGCATGCGGACCATCTCAAGCAGCGTGTCGTAGCGCGGCACGATCTTGCCCGACTCGATGCCGGAAATGTGCCTTTGTCCGATCCCAAGACGGCTTGCCAGGACCCTCTGGCTCCAGCCGTGCTTCTGACGCGCCTCTATCAGGGCGCGACGCAGTTCGACGGGGAGCGCCTTTTGGCGTAGCGGTTTGACACCCTTTGTTGCATCTGAAATCATAATTGATACAATATACTACATCCGATAAAATTTGACATGATACACTAATATTCGTCAAATTATAAATTTGATGCAATATAGGTTATCACATCCTACGGGCGAGCCTCGCCGCAGAGCGATGGGGGTTCTTTGCACCAGTTTCGATATGGGCAAGCGTTCTTTATCTTTCCATCATAGACAGCCAAACGGAACATGCTCTTGAGCGCAGCCAATGCAAGGTTGATGGGTGACACCACTCGCACCCCTATTCTGACGCTTTATCCACGAACCGGCGCACGGCGTCGGGCCGTAATGTTCAGAGCCTTCCACTGTTTGAAAAAGTCGTCCAAGTGCCGGACGTTCGACAGGTTCGGCGTTCCGTCCTTCCCTTAGTTAGCGGAGCGACTTGCGGCCCTTTGTCTTGTAATCGAGGAAAATGCTTTTGCCCAGATCCTCGTGAGATATTTCCGGCGCATTCGGTACGATGAGTTCGCCATTCGCTTTCAGGCCAAGCCGTTCTTGCAGCATTGTTGCGGCCTTGGCACGCGACGTGGTGTTACTCGACTCCTGCACGAGTTAGCCGTTGAAGCGGTTGCATAAATACCAATATAGGCGACGACAGTTCGCCGTCTTTCCGGCGCTTTTGACGTTAGCCCGCCGCTTCCCCATTCCGATACTCTCGCTTCGCCATCCTATGCGGCCTGCCCCGACCGACAGCATTAAGATGAAGGGTGCAACGTCCTACAGCAGCCTCGATGCCGGGTTTAAGACCCCGTGCCGTCGTCGCAAGAACGAGATTCTACGTCGGCAGGAGCCCTCTGTTGGAAGGAGCGCCCTAAAAACTTGAGTTTACTGTTTCGGAGCCCAGCAAGGAAAATGAGTTCTGAGGGCTGACAGAACGATGATATCGGCGCTTCGATTCAAAAGACTGGGATTTACATCCATCCAGTCCATCGTGGCTCTGACAATTTCTTCGTTGTTTGCCTCGGGAGGTACGCAGACGGAACTGATCGCGGCGTCTGCGACTCCGGATATGTATCCTGAGCAGACTCCTGAACCGGTTAAGTCTTCTTTTCTGCAGGTGGCGTGGTGTTCACAGTTCCTGAAATGCTCGCAATTCGCGGACAAATCACTTCCATTCATTCGAACGCTATGCTGATCTTGCGCCACGCTCGCAATCAGAACAAAAATGACTACAGTCGCTACTCCCCAGTTCCTCATACTTACTGCACCGCCCCTGGGCCCGTCTTGGTGAAATCTCCCGTACCGAATTAGCGTAAAACGCAACGAGCTAGAAATCGATTTCAATCTGTCGCGAGGACGTAACGAAAGTAACGCCTATTTGTCGAGATGAAAGCGGGAGCGAAGAAATATCTGCTCAGTAAGTTTGATCGCCATGAATTGCGAGGAAAGGCTGCAGGCGAACCGGCCCGCGCAACCCGCGTGCGTTTAAGATGGGAAAATTTCCCCAATGGGGCCGGCGTTTCCCCTAACCTCAATCGGGGAATTGTTGAACGCGCTTACTGGTCTCCGGATTTCATCCTGTGGGCTGTTGAAGAGATGGCACGTTTCGAGGACGCACATTTACGAAAACCGAACAAGAAGGTGGGACCTTCTCTAGTTGGTGAGCCCACATCTCAGTCTAGGAGTCAACCCTCCGGGTTGAAGTTTTCTGCAAGCCATGCAAATATCATCTGCACCCACGGCCCTGTCATCGTTGCATTGAACCGACATGGAAACCCTTCTGACCAAAACTCAAAAGCTTATTGCTCTCGTGCTGGGGGGCTTGTTGATCGTCGTTGTAGCGCTGTCCACCGTAGATCTAGGTTTCCTCATTGCACAAGACATCTGGAAGCGTCCGAGGTTTCTCATCCCGGTGCAAGGTCTCCTTGAGATTTTCTCGTTTTTCTTAGTAATCCTTATCGGCGTCGAGTTACTGGAGACCCTGAAGGCATATGTCAAGAAGGATGTCATTCATGTTCGGCTAGTCCTCGAAGTGGCCTTGATTGCGATGGCGAGAAAAGTCATCATCCTGGAGCCCAACAGCGTTACTGCCCTGACGCTGTTTGGCATGGCGGCTCTCATTTCGGCGCTTGGCGTAGCCTTCTACTTTGAGAGAAAAGCGCATAGGGAACAACTCGACCCGTAGTTGCCGTGACACTGCGCCTTGAAAGGCGCTGGACTCCAGCGGACGCAACTCCCCCCGGGAACCATTGAAGCGCAACCGGGAAAGTCAGGGCAGCTTAACTGGTCCGTTTCCGTACAAGTTGCTTTGCGCCTTTGGGTTGTTTTTCGTTGCGAATATAGGAGAGGCCGCGTTTCAACTCTGCGCTAAGGTCCGTGGTCTCCACGGCGGCATGAACTGGCTTGCCCGATTCTTCTCCGAGCCACAGGTTGAGTTCCTTGGGCGAAGTAGACACGAATCGGCCCTCCCGATGAACTGGCATTCCTTCCGACGCCCATCGTTGGACAACCGAAACAGGTTCACCAAGGAAAGCGGCGATTTGTTGCCAGCCTTTCAGTGTCTCGGTTTGAGTCGCGTTCTGCTTCCCATGCTTCGGCATAATGACACGATTTTACTTTACCGCGTGGCATCGAACTACAGCGAAGGTCCTGACTCGCCGCTCTCGGAAACTGCGCTGATAATTAGAACTACTCAAACCAAAACTTCGTAGGGGGTACCTCGTAAAACCGTCCGTCGCGGCCGATAAGAACCTCTCCCTGAAAGCAGACATTATCCGTGGGCTGAGGCTGCCGGTGTGCGCAGACTTCATGCGGGCTGTTCCCCGGTTCGACTTCCAGCCGCAGGTAGGCTGATGTAAGTCGAATCATTTCCGCCATACCACAGCTACAGGCCGACGCCAGAATGGATGATGTTCACCTCGATGGTCCAAAAGCCGCCGGTGGAATGCTGCGCAGGGCGGACCGGCTGCCCTTTGCCTCCGGCGCCACATCCGGTTCGTGTCCAGGCGCGAAGACTCCGCGCCGTTTGAACCAACTACTGATAATCGCAATGTCTTCGTCAAACCAGTTGAGTGAGCCCTGCGGTTGGGTCGAAAAGATGACATAGTCCTGATCATTCAAGTGATTGACGATCGAGTCCCTGCTCATTGGCTTCCTCCTGGTTTCCCCACAGCCTTCAGCTCGTTTCAGGTCCTGGCGGGAGAATTGATGCCTGGCAGGATAAAACCTAATTAAGGTTCATCTCCATACGCTACCGCGAAAAGCAAAACGCGCGGCACAACGTCACCGGAACAGGACTATTGTCACGGCGGGGATCAAGACGGGAAGAGGCGATTCTGCGTCTCAACGAACTTCACGGGCATTGAGCATCCCTCGTCATCATTGGCCGCGTGATTGACACAACTGCTAACGCGATTAGGAGCGCATCACGTGGGCATCGAAGGGTTTCAGCCAGTTCGAAGCCGCGTCCGCACTTGTCATACCAGGATCAAGCCAGGGCCGTAGTTGCCTAGGTCAACAATGGAACGGTTGAGGACCGCGATTCTACACTGCCGAAGTTGTGAATACGCTACCTTCATTCACCTCAAGACGATTCGGCCGCTCTTGTTTTGGATAGCCCCAACGGTCTCGGACCTTCGTAATTTGGAAGCGCAACATAACGGGGATTAGCATCCACTTACAGGTTGCTCAAGTGCCGTCCTCCCCAATTCATACTCGCCGTTGGTCGCGACACCACGTCGATCTCCCGGTTCGCATCGTTCCTCTTAATGGACTCTTGGCAACTCCGGTTCATGGTCGCATCACCGAAATAAGCAGAAACGGTATGGCCGTTCACTCTTCGCTTGCTTTTGAGCCAGGCGACCTGATGCAGGTTCAGTTTCCAATCTCCAATCCCTCAACCATTAGAGCGGTGGTTCGCAATCGCAAGGACGATTGTTTCGGGGTTGAATTCCTACCCCAGCTTTCCTCGGGTGATCACCCAAACCCCGTCTGCAACCCAGCCGGGACTGACGTCGCAGAATCAAAGGCAGTAGCGAGCTATTCATATAATCCGGAGACTGTATTTGCAGGTCTGCGTCGAAAACAGCTACAGATGAAGCACGTGCGCAGGGAGATCGAGGCGCTGAACCTCGCGATTGTCTTGCTCGCTGAGGACGAAAAGAAAAACCCCGTATCTTCTCTTCTGCCGCGTCGTCCCGAATTGGAAACAAGACCATGGCCATCGCGGGCCTAAGCCGCTTTTACGTTTACAAAGCCCTTCCGCCAGGGCCGAGGACACGATAGAGCGCCCTTCCCCCGGAACGAACCTTTCCCAGCACTCGGGACACCCGACATTTTCAAAGTCACGCGGTTCCGACGGGACGGCGGGATGGAATATCCGCACTTCGGACACGGGGATTAAGGCCGGCAATTGAGTCGGTCGCGATTGATCTTCTTGTTTTTGGGGCATGTATCAGTTTCGCCGCTGTTCGCCCTACGCTCTCATTCATCAATCGCTCATGCTGCACTACACCGCAGCGGTCCTGTTTATTTTTCACAATCAAAATTACATCAATTCGCTCGAATCAGCCCCAATTTAGCCAACTCAGCCGACGCGCTGTTGCTTGATAATGAACCTAATTGTGTGGATGGCAAAGGACTTGCAAAGGGTTTAGGGCAAGATTGAGAGAATCTTCCATCCTGACCCCTGGGCGATAGCGCTATGGCGGAACCTCGATGATAGCAAAGCGGGCACGGTCAATTTCTTCGCAGCAGTACTGTTTCCACAGCCTTGGCAAGTTTATACTAGCGTCAACTCTTACAAGAAACTTCAGCGTTCTCTCGATGTCGAAGGGTGAAGGTGTATGTGGTTCGCTCGACAATTCAATCATTCCTAAACTGAAACACACATTACTGAAACACACATTAAGGAGCACAAATATGGCAAGAATAAAATCTACTTCAGGCAAGGGTAATCGTACTGGTAAAACGCAGAATAACCCTCCTAATCCAGCCAGCATTCCTGACGTGAGCGCAGCCCCCGCGACGGAAGCTGCATCGGCCAAAGCGGAAGCCCCGGCTGCACTGGCAGTTAAGTCCGCAACCGGTCCTGAAACAAAGCCAGAATCGAAGCCCGAAACCAGGCCCGAAACCAGACCGGAAGCAACAACAACCACAAAGATGTTCGAGGTCCGGAAACCCGATATCCGAAAGAATGTGGTTCCCATCAACCTCGAAGACGAAATACGGCGACGCGCCTACGAACTCTATCAGCAACGCGGACCCGGCGTGGGCAACGAAGCCGACGATTGGTTCAGAGCGGAACACGAAGTGATGCAGCGCTACCGTCAACACAGCGCTTAACCGCTTGCTCGGCAAACAAGAACGGCTGGCGCGGGCGGGCCGCGGTAAATTTTACTCCGCAGGTTGTTTGGCCGAACGTGGCCCGGACGCATCCACGCGGCATTTTCCACCTGGAATAAATAGCCCTCGTGGTTGCCTCGCGGAAGCGTTTCTGAAAAAATAAGCAGGGGGTTCGCCACATGGCAGAAATAGGTAGCTTCGCGCTGCTGCTGGCTTTGGCGCTGAGCGTTTACTCGCTCCTTGCCGGAATCCTCGCACTTGCATTTCAAACCCGGGTGTCCTCGCAATTGACCGGTGTGGCGGCTGGACGCCCCGTTCCCGGCGAAGAAAGTTCGCTGGTGGCAATGCTCCGGCACGGTTCGGAGCGCATCGGCGAGACCGCTCGCCGCGCCGGCATTGCTACGTTCGGCGCCGTGCTCCTCGCGTCGATAGTCCTGGTGATCTGCGCCTTCCGCGACGACTTCTCCATTGCTTACATTCTCCACCACAGCAACCGCGATCTTCCCGCCCCGTACAAGTTCGCCGTGCTCTGGTCCGGCCAGGAAGGTTCATTGTTGTTCTGGTCCCTTCTGCTTGCAGCCTACGGATTCGTTCTGCGCCTCCGCTACAAAACCGATCCGCGGCTCTTCGCCTACGCTTCGGTAGTTCTGTCGGGCGTACAGATTTTCTTTCTCTTGCTGCTCAACTTTGCGGCGCATCCTTTCGCCATCGTGCAAGGCACAATTCCCGCCGACGGCAACGGCCTGAATCCGCTGCTTCAATATCCCGAGATGGTGATTCATCCGCCCATGCTCTATCTCGGATATGTCGGATTCACCATCCCCTTCGCCTTCGCACTCGGCGCACTGATTATGAAATATCCGGGTGAGAAGTGGATCAACATTACCCGCCGCTGGACTATGGTCACCTGGGCCTTCCTCACCTGCGGAGTTTTTCTCGGGGCTCACTGGGCTTACTCCGTGCTCGGTTGGGGCGGCTACTGGGGATGGGATCCCGTTGAAAATGCGTCGCTCATGCCCTGGCTCACCGGCACCGCCTTCCTGCACTCGGTCATGATGCAGGAAAAACGCGGCATGCTGAAGATGTGGAACATGTGGCTGGTCTTCGCCACCTTCTGGCTTGCCATTCTCGGAACCTTTCTCACCCGCAGCGGAATCATCAGCTCCGTCCATGCCTTCGCCCAGTCTTCCATTGGCGACTGGTTTGCATGGTTCCTTGCAATTACTCTGATCGTATTTCTCTTTTTCTTTTTCAAAAATAAATCCCACCTGCGCAGCGAGCATAAGCTGGAATCGCTTGTCTCGCGCGAATCCAGTTTTCTGTTCAACAATCTGCTCTTCGTTCTGCTCTGCTTCACCGTGCTCTGGGGAACGTGGTTCCCGAAAATTTCCGAACTCGTTCAGGGAAATAAGGTCACTGTCGGCGCGCCATTCTATAACCGCGTCGCAATCCCCGTCGCTTTGCTGCTCCTTATCCTCACCGCCGTGGGCCCGCTCCTGGCGTGGCGCAAAACTTCGCTCGAAAGCCTCAAACGCAACTTCATGTGGCCGACCATCGGTGCCATCGTGGTCGCAATCTTCCTGATGGCCACGCCGCAAAAGTGGGGATCAGCGTTCGGCCTCAGGCCCTGGAAGGACATTTCTTATTTCTATTCACTGATGGCAATCGCACTCTCAGTGCTGGTGGCGCTTACCGTGGCCAGCGAGTTCTTCCGCGGAGGCCGCGTGATTTCCAAACACACGCGGCAAGGCATGTTCGCCTCCATGGTGCAACTTACCCACCGCAACACCCGCCGCTATGGCGGATACATTGTCCACTTCGGCGTAGTTGTAGTGATCATCGGTTTCGCCGGAGCCGCGTTCAACCTCGACAAAGAGCAGGAGATGGGATACGGCGACAAAATGACCATCGGCCCTTACACCCTGATCTGCCGCTCCTACACCGACGATGACGCGCCTAACTATGCGAGCGAGTGGGCGGTGCTCGACGTTTACAAAGGTGACAAGCAGATCGATACGATGACTCCCGTTCGTCGTTTTTATAAGGCCAGTCGCCAGACTTCAACCATGCCCGACATTCGCTCTGGCCTGAATGAGGATCTCTACCTTGTATTCGAGGGATTAAACCCGGATAACGGCCATCCCATCTTAAAAGCGCATTTGAACGCGCTCGTAATGTGGATCTGGATGGGTGTGTGGATCATGCTGATTGGAACTGTTCTCGCTCTGATTCCGAATGCGCCCGCGCCCCTCCGCGTTCCCGCGCCTTCGCGTGTTGCGTCTGCGCACGCCGAACCTGTAGCAACAGGAGACTGAGCCAGATGCCACAGGAGACCAAACTAACTGAAGTAAATGTGGGGACAGCTGCCCTCGGCTGTCGGTCGGGCGCGCAGCCCGGTCGTTTTGCCGGCGGCGCTTATGAAGTTATGCGTGAATGCGTAGCAAAGATATTGCGTGAATGTCTCATGACAAACTCGAATCGAAAAACCAAGCGAAGCCAGCCAAGCCTCAAAGCTATACGGCCCCTCCTGCTCTGCACCTTTGTCTTCGCTTTCCTCGGCGCCAGCGATCCCGCCACGCGCTTCAACGAAATCGGCCACCAGATGATGTGCATTTGCGGATGCAACCAGATTCTTCTGGAATGCAATCACGTCGGCTGCCCCGATTCCGACGGCATGCGCAACGAACTCATGGCATCCCTCACGCGCGGCGATAGCGACAGCCTGGTGGAGCAAGGCTTCGTGCAAAAATATGGGCCCACAGTGCTGGCGGCCCCCACCACAAAAGGTTTCGACCGCGCAGCCTATATCATGCCCTTCGCCGCGCTGATACTGGGATTTAGTTTGATTGTGCTTGTGATTCGTGCCTGGAAAAATCGTCCCGCTCCTGCAATCGCCGACGGCCTTCGTCCCATGCACGGCGCCGAACTCGAACAATTCCGCGATCAGGCCCGCCAGGAGACTGATCTATGATCTGGCTCATCTGCTGCCTGATGCTCGCTATCGCCTCGCTGTTTTATGTTTTCTATCTGCCGGGAAAACTTTTTCTCGGCCCGGAGAAAACTCGAGCCGGTTATCTCCGCGAACGCAAAGACGCCGTCTACGAAAACCTCCGCGACCTCAATTTCGAGTACAAAGCCGGGAAGGTACCTGACGCCGACTACGCGTCTCTGAAGTCTTCGTTGCAGGACGAGGCTGCTACCATTTTGGCGGAAATTTCGCGCCTGGAAAGAACTCCGGCGCCCGGGTCTCGGAAAATGCGTATCTGAAAGGAATACAGATTTTGAAATCGTCCTTGCATGGCATTCTGAAAGCGCGCCTTCTGTGCGTTCTGCTTCTGACCACGTTTGCGGCCGCCCAAACTCTAACCGGCTCCGTGAAGAACTCCACTACCGGCAAACCCGCCGTGGGAGATGAGGTTGTCGTATTTAAGCTGGGCCAAGGTATGGAAGAAGCCGGTCACACCAAGACCGATGCCAAAGGCCAATTCAGTTTCAAACTCGAGGATTCCCAGGCCCCACACCTGGTTCGCGCCATTCATCAGGACGTCACCTATCACCGCCTGGCACCTCCCGGAACTACGTCCGTCGCGGTCGAAGTCTACGACGTCACAAAAAAAGTTGACGGCATTACCGTAGTCGCTGACATCATGCGCGTCCAAGCGGCGCAAGGCCAGATGGCAGTCACGCGCGAATTTGGAGTGCAAAATGCCTCTGCCCCTCCGCGCACCCAGATGAGTGAGCGCAACCTCGAGTTCTACGTTCCCGACGGGGCACACATCATTGACGAATCGGCCACGGCAACTACCGAAAACGGCAATCCGCTGAAGTCGGCTCCCGTGCCCGAAGGCGAGAAGAATCGCTACTCATTCATCTTTCCATTGCGTCCCGGCTTGACGCGTTTCGAAGTTACCTACCAGCTGCCTTATAGCGGCAGCGCGAATCTTGATCCCAAGTCGCTGTACCCCTTGGAGCACTTCGTCGTCATGTTGCCCAAGGCAATGCAGTTCACTTCCGCCGCGACTTCGGCGGGCTTTAAATTGATCAATTATCCTAGCGAGCCAGGCGCCAGCGTGCAGGTAGCATCGAACACTAAGCCCGGCCAGAATCTTGCATTCAAGATTTCCGGCGAAGGCACGCTCGAAACCGG
Source organism: Candidatus Acidiferrales bacterium (assembly GCA_035603035.1). Taxonomy (GTDB): domain Bacteria; phylum Acidobacteriota; class Terriglobia; order Terriglobales; family Acidobacteriaceae; genus Sulfotelmatobacter. Next base: position 13,235 of record DATNLE010000207.1, read on the forward strand.
CCAGGAAAGCAGCGCTCAAGGCTCAAGCGAAGATCAGCAGAGTCCGGCTGGCGGAGCAACCGGCGCGCAATCCAACA
>DATNLE010000125.1:0-5508 GCA_035603035.1 Candidatus Acidiferrales bacterium
GTCGAAATTCTTCATCAACCGCCCCATTGTTGCCATGGTGATTTCCATCGTCATGGTGTTGGTTGGTGCCCTCACGGTTCTGAGCTTGCCCGTCGCGCAGTTTCCCAACATTACCCCACCCGAAATTCAAGTACTCGCAACCTACGTGGGGGCCGACGCGCAGACTCTTGAGCAAGCGGTGGCCACTCCTATCGAGCAGCAAATGAATGGCGTGGACAACATGAATTACATGTATTCGTTGAACGCCACGGGGAACAACACCACCAGCCTAATCGTGGATTTTGACGTTAAGACCGATCCGAATACCGATTTCATTCTCACCCAATCTCGAGAAACGCAGGCTGCCTCCCAGCTTCCCCCGGACGTAAACAACTACGGCATCACGGTTCGAAAATCGGTCACCGCTCCGCTGATGTGGGTTGCTCTGTATTCTCCGCGCGGAACCTATGACGCCAAGTTTCTGGCCAACTACGCGTACATCAATATCGTCGATCCGATTCTTCGCTCGCCCGGCATTGGCAACGTTCAGGTATTTGGCGCCGGTCAATACGCGATGCGCCTTTGGGTAAAGCCGGATACGCTTTCAAAGCTCGGTATTACTATTCCAGAGATCGTCAGCGCGATTCAGGCACAAAACACCGTGAACCCCGCCGGCAAGGCTGGAGGGGAGCCTGCTCCCAAAGGTCAGGAATATACCTACACTGTTCTCTCGCAAGGGCGCCTGGTTTCGCCAGAAGAATTCGGCAACATTGTTGTCCGCGAAACACCCGACGGTGCAACGGTACGAGTACGCGACCTCGCTCGAATGGAGCTTGGAGCACAAGACTACAGTATCTCGGGACGCTTTAACGGCAAGCCGGGCGCCATTGTTGCCGCGTATCAATTGCCCGGCTCGAACGCGGTCGATGCCGCAGCCGGGGTCAAGAAGTTGATGGCGCAAATGAAAGAGCGTTTTCCCGAGGATATGGATTTCGCCGTCTCCCTCGACACCACGCTTTCCGTGACTCAGGGTATCAAGGAGATCGTGGAAACTCTTCTGATCGCGCTCGTCCTGGTTATCATTGTTGTTTTTCTTTTTCTTCAGGGCTGGCGCTCTACGCTGATTCCACTGCTGGCCGTACCGGTTTCGCTGATAGGCACGTTCATCTTTTTCCCGCTGTTTGGTTTTTCGATTAACACACTTTCTCTCTTTGGTCTGGTGCTTGCGATTGGACTGGTGGTGGATGACGCGATCGTCGTTGTGGAAGGTGTGGAGCGCCATATCGAAGAGGGCATGACTCCGAAAGATGCGGCGTTAAAAGCCATGGAGGAACTGTCGGGTCCTGTTGTGGGCATCGCGCTGGTTCTCTCCGCCGTATTCGTCCCCACCGCCTTCATTCCCGGAATCACCGGCAGACTGTATCAGCAATTCGCAGTCACCATCGCCATTTCGGTCATTCTTTCCGCGTTCAACGCGCTAACCCTCAGCCCTGCTCTGGCAGCACTACTGCTTCGTCCCCGCCAAGAGAGCCACGGGCTGCTGCGGAGATTCTTCGATTGGTTTAACCGCGTTTTTGAGCGGGCCACCGACGGCTATGTCGGTTGGAGCAATGTCCTGCTCAAGAAAACTGCTGTAGTGGTTGTGCTCCTGCTGGTATTTAGCGTCGCGGCCGGATTCTTTGGCAGTCGCGTGCCGTCGAGCTTCCTTCCGGATGAAGATCAAGGCTACGCGTACGTCAACCTGCAATTGCCCAACAGCGCTTCGCTGGAGCGGACAGCTCAAGCCGCGACACAGATCGAAAACATTCTGGCCAACACACCGGGTGTGAAATACACGACCAGCGTCATCGGTTTCAGCTTGCTCAGTTTTGTTCGTACCAGCTACAACGCTTTCTTTGTAGTCACTCTCAAGCCCTGGGATGAACGCACAACTAGAGCCGAGCAATTTCAGGCCATCAAGGCGCGTCTGAATCAGCAGCTCGCGAAATTTCCGGCAGGAATTGCTTTCAGTTTCTCGCCGCCAGCTATCCCGGGTGTTGGCACCGCCGGCGGATTCACCTTCATCCTCGAAGACCGCTCCGGCGGCAGCATTCCATTTCTCGCGAAAAATGTGAGCACTTTTCTTGAAGCAGCGCGAAAGCGACCCGAGATCGCCAGCCTGAGCACCACTTTTCTGCCTAGCGTTCCCCAGAAATTTGTCAACGTAGATCGCGACAAAGTATTGAAACAGAGCGTCAATCTTACCGATGTCTACCGCACCATCCAGGCCTTCATGGGCGGCTATTTCATCAACTACTTCAACCGTTTCGGCCGTCAGTGGCAGGTTTACGTCGAGGCCGAAAGCGACGATCGCGCCAGCGCGGACAACGTCGGGCGGTTCTATGTCCGCAACAGCAAGGGCGAGAACGTTCCGCTCTCTACGCTCACCGCTGTTAAATCGCAGTTTGGACCCGAGTTCACCATGCGTTTTGATGAGTACCGTTGCGCCCAAATCAACGGAAGCGCCGCGCCGGGGTTCAGCGCTGATCAGGCCAGCGCAGCCCTCGAAGATGTTTTCAAACAAACCATGCCGCGAGAGATGGGATTCGACTACTCCGGAATTTCGTTTCTGGAGCAAAAGGCGCGGCAGGGAGTGCCCCCCGCGGTGATCTTTGGACTGTCGTTGTTGTTCGTATTCCTGATACTTGCGGCTCTTTACGAAAGCTGGTCGCTGCCTTTCAGCGTACTGCTCAGCACGCCGGTAGCGGTCTTCGGAGCTTTTGCGGTGCTTTGGCTGCGCCGCACTCTGCTCGGGGTTTTTCTGCCGGCCTATATGGTGCAGATTGAAAGCGACGTCTACTCGCAGATCGGCCTGATCATGCTGATTGGGCTGGCGGCGAAGAATGCGATCTTGATCGTCGAGTTTGCGAAGGATCAGTACGAACACGGGAAGCCGCTCGCGGACGCGTCGCTCGAAGGGGCGAGGTTGCGGCTGCGCCCGATCCTGATGACCTCGTTTGCGTTTATCCTCGGCTGCGTTCCACTGTGGACGGCGAGCGGCGCCGGTTCGGTGGCGCGCCAGATTATGGGGACGGCGGTAATCGGTGGAATGGTCGCTGCCAGCGCGATTGGAATCTTTTTCATACCCGGGATCTTTTACATGGTCGAGAAATGGTCGGGCGCGGGCAACGAGCCTGCGTCGGGCATTGTGCCGGCCACTCCCTCTCCGGCACCGGGAGATTGAGATAATTTGGCGGGGGGGTGATCGGTACAGATTCCAAACGGAGTTTCGCGTTCATGAAAATCGCCAAATCGCTCAACGCGATATTGCTCACCGCCATGCTTGTCGGTTGCATGGTTGGGCCGAAGTATCACCGGCCTGCCGTTCAGACTCCTGCTGCATATCGTGAGCTGTCAGAGAATCCTCAGCTTCAGGCGCAGGCTGCTTCGTTCGCCGATCTCCCCTGGTGGCAGGTGTTTCAGGATCCGAGGTTGCAGGAACTCATTCGCACAGCGCTCAAACAAAACTATGATCTGCAACTCGCGACCGAACGCATCAATGCAGCCCGCGCTCAGCTTGCGGTTACCCGTTCCAGGCTGTTTCCCCAGGTATCCGGCAACGCCAACTTCAATGGCGGCAAGGAAAATACCTTTCAATCCACGTACAACTTTCTGACGCTGACCGCCGACGCAACTTTCCAGTTGGATTTCTTTGGCCGGCTGCGCCGCGCCAATGAGGCCGCCCGAGCGCAACTCCTGGCTACAGAAGACGCACGGCAAGTCGTCGTTCTGACCCTCGTCGGCGATGTGGCGAGCGACTACTTCACTCTTTTGCAACTAGATCTGCAGCTCCAGATCACGCGTGAGACGGTCAACACGCAAACTGATTCGGTCAAACTCACGAAACTGCGCCTTGAGCACGGCGTCGCGACGAAGCTCGATGTACTCCAGGCACAGCAAGTCTTGGATACGGCGAATGCCCAGATTCCGGACCTGGAGCGGCAAATCGGTCAGGAAGAAGATGCCATCAGCATCCTCCTCGGCAATTATCCGCAAGACGTGTCGCGCGGTATTCCGCTCGTTGAGCAGACACTTCCACCTGAAATTCCAGCTGGCCTTCCGTCTACGATCATCGAGCGCCGTCCCGACATTCGCGAGGCGGAACAGAACTTGATCGCCGCGAACGCCAACGTCGGTGTAGCCAAGGCTCAGTTCTTTCCGCAAATCTCGCTGACCGGATCAGGTGGCGGTTCTTTCGGTCGAAGCAGTGCCTTTTCGAGCTTGATGACGACACAGCTTGGGTTCTGGTCTTACGGCGCGCAGGTGAGCCAGCCGATTTTCACGGGAGGCGCGCTGAAAGGCAATTTGCATCTGGCTGAGTCGGAACACCAGCAGGCTCTGATCGCGTACCGACAAGCGATCCAGCAAGCCTTTGGAGATGTTTCCGACGCGCTCATCGGTTACCAAAAACTTCATCAGGTCCGGACACGCCAGCAGGATTCAGTGGCGGACCTGCAGGAGACGGTCCGCATTTCCACCCTGCGCTACAAAGGCGGCACAACGACCTATCTCGAAGTGCTCGACGGACAGCGGTCGCTTTACGGTGCGGAACTGACGCTTGCAGCCGCGCGGGGCGATGAATACCGAAGCCTCGTCCAACTGTACAAAGCGCTCGGCGGAGGCTGGCAATAGCAAAATCGTCGGCCAGTACCAGTAGATAGTCAGGAACCAAACCCAGTTCCGCTCCCCTAAAACCCCGTACGGCGGTTTTCCCCAGTACGGTTTCAAGGCCGGTATATCACACGATGCCTTCCCGTCGGCTCCGAGGTCATCCGATCGCACGGTTTGCCTCCGGCCTTCGTGCCACCGCGCTACCTGTAACCTCAAGGCCTCGATCTGAGTCTAGGGTCGCGGTGCGCTGGTACACCACCGTTCAAACGGCCATCGCCGCTTTACCCAGGGGCCCTCGCTCCCGCCGAGTTATGCTGCCTCGGCCATCAACCCTTATCTGGCCCCATGCGCCCCACCCGGCGACATAAAGGAATATCTGCAGCCTCGAGACTCTCCCCGCGAGAAGTCGTCTTCGCGGAATGAAGCGGGAAGCCGACCCACGCGTTTAGTGGGGAGGGCCGGCGACGCAGACGAAGAAACAGGTACACGCCGTCTGGGTGACCAGCATCTCTGCTACTGCTGAATAGGCTCCGTTCCTTCACTCAAGATCTTCAAGTAGCGTGAGTATCCAAAGAGGCGGGCTCGGCGCCTTCCGGTGACTTCCTTGGCGATGCCGAGGCGAACCAAGTGGTTCAGGGAGAGAGTCACCGTGGGAATGGATAGTTTCAGCGCGTCAGCCAGAGTACCGATGCCGACAAGTGGTTTCTTCTGCATGTATTCATGAACGCGTAGTGCGGAAGACGCCGCGCGCCCGATGGCCTGGATTCGATCCCGGTCTTTAGCGAAGAGTGTCAGAATCTGTTTTGCAGCTTCAGCGGCAGAGCGGATATGGTCCGCCTGCGCGCGGCATCATCACCGCCAGTTCGCCATATGCCAGCG
>DATNLE010000143.1:0-2207 GCA_035603035.1 Candidatus Acidiferrales bacterium
AGTGTGCAGGTCGCGGCCGGCCCTCAAGGCACGCTCTTCGGAAAAAACACCACGGGCGGTGCTGTCTTGTTCGTGCCGAAGAAGCCCGTGAATGACTTCGAGGGTTCTGTGGAATATGGAATGGGCGACTACAACATGAAAACGGCGACCGCCGTGGTGAATGTGCCCTTGGTGGATGACAAAGTATTGCTGCGCGTCGCCGGCCAATTTCTCGATCGGGATGGATTCACCATCGATCGCGGTCCGTACTTCGCCGGCAAGGACTACGACAATCGAGATTACTGGGCGCTTCGGGCCACCCTGCTGCTGCGGCCATTCGACAACTTGGAAAACACCACCATTTTCAGCGCCCTGCACAGCGAGGGGAACGGCGATGGCTTCGTGCTCACGGCCGTCAATCCGGCCGGTGCCTTCGGATCACTGCTGTCGCCGCTTCTGGCGGAACAACAAGCTTCTGGTATCCGTTCCACATCCCTCTCCGCAAATGAAATTGATCGACGCTACAACGATGGCATCATCAATACGACGCGCTGGTCCATCAGCGAGCAATGGCAATTCAAGAACATCTTCAGCTATCAGGTGCAGAAATGGCGTAACAGTGAGGACGTCGACGGCACAAGCTTGGTGTTGGATGATCTCGTGCCGGTGGGTCAGGGGTGGCATACCCAGGTCGGAACCTACACCGAGGAGCCGCAGATACAAGGGGCGGCGCTCGATGATCATTTGAAAATTACCGCCGGCGCCTACTATGAAGACGGCCACAACATTGCGCCCCAACCCTACCAAGTACAGGTCGCGCTCGGCAATTTTCTCATTAATCAGATTGATCAAAGCAACGCGGAGCGAAGTCGTGGCCTGTATGCACAGACCACGTACGATTTCGGCGGACTTTATTCGAGCTTAGACGGACTCAAGCTCACCACCGGATATCGATACACCTGGGACAATTATAGTTACGGCATCGCCAGCTTCAGTCCGAGCGAGGGCAATGCCTGCCTCACATCCTCGGGTGCCTACCCCGCAAACGATTGCGCATTCTCTGCCTCCGGCCAAAGCGGCGGCAGTTCTTGGACACTGGGACTCGACTATCAACTCCCGGTGGCGCTGGTGTACTTAAGATCCGGGCGCGGCTACGTTCCCGGCGGTTTCAACCCCTCGTTCGGTTTCACGCCGGGAGGCGTAGATACGCCGCAGTTCCGGTTTGCACCGGAGTCCGTGATCGACGTCGAATTGGGCGTCAAATCCGAGTTCGATATCGCGGGTGCACCCGCCCAAGTCACCGCGGATATCTTTCACTCGGACTACACCAACATTCAGCGCTATGTCTCCGAGGTCCTGCCCGGCGGAATTGCTTCCAATTTTACCGCCAACGCCTCGGAGGCAGAGATCGAGGGATTTGAATTTCAAGGCAGCATCGCGCCCGTGACCGGACTGACCTTCACCGCGACCTACTCCTACAATCATGGAAAGTACACCAAGATCGATCCTGCGGCGGCGCCCTCCCTCGTCGGCGTACCTTTTTCCTACTTGCCGGAAAATAAGGCGAGCCTCGGCGCGACCTACAAGTTGCCGCTGGCGCAGACCGCCGGGGAGTACTCGCTCGGGCTCTTCTACTCTTATCAGTCGCGCTTTTTTGATGCTCCCTCGGTGCAGCCATTCGATTACATCGAAGGCTACGGGCTTTTGAACGCGCGTCTGGACTGGAATCACATCTTTCAGACGACTTTAGACGCCTCATTCTTCATGACGAATGTGACCGACAAGGTGTATCGCGTCGGCCAATACAATGATTTGGTGGCCAACGGGTATATCACCTCCTTTTACGGTGAGCCGCGGATGTGGGGTGTGCAGCTGCGCTACCGCTTCGGGAAGACTCCTTAGCGACTCGGGATACCATGCAATGCAAGTCAATGCCCCTGTAGGCGGCGTGCCGTCATCAAGATCTCGATGTTCGCCGGCAATGCAATGGACCATGCTGTTGCTGGTGGCGGCGCTCGCAACCCCCGCAGGGCATCGCGCCATCGCCGAGGGTGCGGATTCGAAGGCAGAAAAACCCCCGTTTGTCGGCTTGGACGCTTCGGCGCACCTAAGAGCGTTGACACTGCCCTACTCGAATTTCGCGAGCCCTGAGGCGAAACTCGCCTACGCACAATTGTTCGCCACCGATCATCACGCGCCTCCGGCGGATGCGGACATTGCCACGCGGC
>DATNLE010000155.1:0-21153 GCA_035603035.1 Candidatus Acidiferrales bacterium
CCTGGGGATTTTGTCCTTTCCACTACGGCCGATGGGTTCACATCGGAGTCGCCTGGGGATGGCTGCCTGGACCCATCGTTCCGCTGCCAGTCTTTGCGCCAGGTCTGGTCGCATTTCTCGGAGGCGCTGGCTTCTCAATCGGAGTCAACGTGAACCTGGTAGGTTGGTTTCCACTGGGACCGGGAGAGCCATTTTTTCCCTGGTATCACTACGGCAGCGATTACCTCCGCGTGGTCAACATCACTAATATTCGAAACGTAACCAACATCACCAACATTACGAATATTAATAATGTCCATTACGCCTACCGGACCATAGCGACTACGGCGGTCCCAAGAAATGTTTTTTCCAATGGTGAGTCAGTGGCTCGCCAGGTCGTTCGTATTCCACCGGATCAGCTTGCCAAGGCCCAAGTCGTTCCGCATCCATCGGCTAATCCCACAGCTCGAGCCGCCGCGCCCGGAAAGCCTGTATCGGCGCCTCCGGTGCACAGCCGTCCTCTCGCGGCGAGAGCCAGGCCTGCTGCCACAGAACGAAGCACGGCTGCTTACGCCAGACCAACTTCAGCCGCCGGCCGAAGCGTTCCCACAGAAGCTACACGAGCGGAAAATACGGAGACGACTCGGCAAAGTTCATCGAGATTGATCACTCGAAGCACACCGCCGCCCTCGGCTGTGCCGTTTTCAGAAGAGCGCGCGGGGATGGCGGAACATCCCGGCCGCCCACTGGAGCCCGCTCAGATGGAAAACCTTCGACTCGGAAGACGGGCGGGTCCGATGATAGACCGGGAATTCCCCCCCCATCTGGGTCCGGTGATTCACGAACGGGTAGGTCCGCACACGCGAATGAGGTGATCAGCGGCCGGCGGCAGAGCGGCCGATTTCTGATGAGTAGTCTTGTGAAGGAGGTCCGGTGTTAGCAGTCACTGCAGTACGCAGCACAACCCTGCCGGGTGGCGAAGCAATTCCTGTGCTCGGGCAAGGAACGTGGGGCATGGCGGAGAAAAAACATACTCGGGAGCAGGAGCTCCAGGCGCTGCGCCTTGGCCTCGATCTCGGCATGACGCTCATCGACACTGCAGAAATGTATGCCAACGGCGGCGCCGAGAAGCTGGTAGGAGAAGCCATTGCCGGCCGGCGCGACCAGGTTTTTCTAGTGAGCAAAGTGCTGCCGCACAATGCCAGCCGAAGCGGAACCCTGAACGCCTGCGAACGCACTTTGCGGCGTCTCAAAACGGATCATATCGATCTCTACCTGCTCCATTGGCGGGAGCAGATAGCGCTGGAGCAGACCGTCAGCGCATTCGAGGCGCTGCTCCGCAACGGCAAAATCCGCTACTGGGGTGTGAGCAACTTTGATCTCTCCGACATGAAGGAAGTCGAAAGCCTGCCCGGCGGAGAAGTCGTCGCAACGGACCAGGTGTTATACAACCTTCAGCGCCGGGGTATCGAGTACGATTTGTTGCCCTGGTGTCGCCAGCGCCAGATTCCAGTCATGGCCTACTCGCCGATCGAGCAAGGCCGGATGTTAAATCTCGCCACTTTGCGGGCGATAGCCGAGAGTCATGGCGCGACTCCCGCACAAGTGGCGCTTGCCTGGGTGCTGCGTCAGGAAAAAGTTGTGGCCATCCCGAGGGCTGGAATTCCGGAACATATTCGGCAAAACCGTGGGGCGCTCGATCTCCAACTGACAAGTCAGGATCTCGCAGAACTGGATCGTGACTTTCCACGACCTTCCGGGCCGCAACCGCTTGAGATGATTTGAGCAGATCAATGATTTAAGTCAGCACAAGGGGAGTAAATTGAGAAAACGTTTTAAAAGGAGTTTCGCAATGAGCCGGGCAATCAATAGTCAACGCACTTCTTCGATCGGTTGGAGATGTGCTGACTGCGGTGCACTCATTACCAGTATTGAGGCCGGACGGGTGGAATGGCTCACCGGCGAAGATGGCCGTGGCAAAACGAACGTTAAAGGTCTAAGGCTGGTCCACAATTCTTGCCGATATGATGATCGACGCGAGTTTCGAAAGGATCATTGCCTGGTTGAAGGATTGCCGCTCGAAAGATTCGTGGGACCGGATGGATTGATGCTGCTCTTGTCTTTAATCGCTCAACGCGAAATGCCCAGAGCCGATCTGCTGGAACTCGTGAAGAGAATACACATCCCCGGGTACGAGCAGACTCGCGAGCTTTTTTCAGACGCTATTCATGGAGGTGCGGTCGCGCCTCTGATCGGCGAAGGATTCTACCTGCAATCAGAAATTCAGGAATTGCTGACATGGGCCGCCCACAGCGCCGCGCCCGCCAGCCAATCCCGCGGCTAAGCTCTTTGTTCCTTTCCCAAGCAGCTTCTACCCCTAAAGTCCTAGAGAAATCTCCAACGCGCGGATTACCTAATTTTACGCGTCCTCTCTGAACCCCTTTTCATTCTCCTGTGTAATTGTCAACAGCGAAGCTGACCGTTAGATTCGGTGTTGGAGGTCGTTGGGATGCATTGATCTCTAACCCGGGCGTGCAGTCGTGAATCGGATAAGAATACGAAGGAGAGGATATGAAACTTCAGGTCCGTTTTCTGCTGTCTATCGCTGTCATGCTGGCAATGGCTAGCGCCGCTTTTTCTCGCGAGATCAGAACTGACTATGATCATCACGTTAGTTTTTCGCAATACAAAACCTATTCGTGGGGAAAGATCGAAACACCCAACCCGCTCTGGGATGATCGTATCAAGGAGGCCGTAAGCAGAGAACTCTCGAAGAAGGGCTGGAGCGAGGTTCCGTCCGACGCAGATGTCACAATCATGGTGATCGGTACTACTCGCGAACGGCCCACGCTGCGAACTTTCTACGACGGTTTTCCCGGCTGGCGCTGGGGAGGATTCGGCGAGGCCACGACCTGGGTTGATAACTATGAAGTTGGAACCCTACTGGTCGACATGTTTGACAGTCGCAGCAAAAAGCTTATCTGGCGAGGATCAGCCAGCGACACTCTTCCCGATAAGCCGGATAAAGCCGTGAAAGATCTCGACAAATCGGTGGAGAAGATGTTTGACCACTTTCCGCCCTCAACGTAATGAGACTGAGGAAATCACGACCACCGCCGGGTAACCGTGCTGAAAAATCCAGGAGGCTCCAACATGGCCAAAATCATTGGCATTGATCTCGGCACGACGAACTCGGTGGTAGCGGCGATAGAAGGTGGTGAGCCCAAAGTCATCGCCAATGAAGAAGGAGGCCGCACAACTCCATCGGTGGTCGCCTTCACCAAGACCGGCGAGATACTGGTCGGCCAAGTCGCGAAACGTCAGGCGATTACCAATCCCGAGAACACAATCTACTCGATCAAGCGCTTCATGGGACGCCGCTACAACGAGGTGAGCGAAGAGTTGAAAACGGTTCCCTACAAAGTTGAGCGCGATGGCGACAACGTCGTCGTTGTGGCTCAGGGCAAGAGATACACTCCGCCTCAAATATCCGCAATGATTCTCCAAAAGCTCAAGAAGGCAGCCGAGGATTACTTGGGCGAATCCGTTACGGAAGCAGTCATCACGGTGCCTGCCTACTTTAACGATGCGCAACGCCAGGCGACGAAAGACGCCGGCACAATTGCCGGCCTCGATGTAAAGCGGATCATCAACGAGCCCACGGCGGCAGCACTCGCCTACGGGCTCGACAAGAAGAAGGATGAAACCATCGCTGTCTACGACTTCGGCGGCGGTACGTTCGATATTTCCATCCTGCGAGTGGGCGAAGGCCTGGTGGAAGTGGAGGCGACCAACGGCGATACTCACCTCGGCGGTGACAATATCGATCAGCGTCTGGTCGATTGGCTCATCGACGAGTTCAAAAAAGATGAGGGACTCGATCTGCGAGGCAAGGGCAATGAGATGGCTTTGCAGCGGCTCCGCGACGCGGCTGAACGGGCCAAGATTGAACTCTCAACCACCATGGAGACCGAGATCAACTTGCCTTTCATTACCGCCGATGCCGGCGGCCCCAAGCATCTAGTCAAAAAACTGACGCGCGCAAAACTCGAATCGATGGTTGAAGATCTTATTCAGCGCTCGGTTCCTCCCTGCAAGCAGTGCATGAAAGATGCCTCGGTTGAAGCCAGCCAGATTAACGAGGTCGTACTGGTAGGCGGTCAGACGCGCATGCCGCGCATTCAGTCCCTGGTTAAAGAGTTGTTTGGCAAGGAACCGCACAAAGGAGTGAATCCCGATGAAGTGGTTGCAGTGGGCGCCGCAATCCAGGGCGGCGTGCTGCAAGGGGATGTGAAAGATCTGCTCTTGCTGGATGTAACCCCGCTCACACTTTCGATTGAAACTCAAGGCGGCGTAGCCACGCCCATGATTCCGCGCAACACCACAATTCCTACTCGCAAGACGGAAACATTTTCCACGGCTGCCGATAATCAGACAGCAGTGGACGTTCATGTGCTCCAGGGGGAACGCCCGGTGGCGTCACAGAATCGTACGCTGGGTAAGTTCCTGCTCACCGGGATTCCGCCCGCTCCGCGCGGTGTTCCCCAAATCGAAGTGACGTTCGATATTGATGCAAATGGCATTCTGAATGTGACCGCGAAAGATTTAGCCACCGGCAAAGACCAGAAGATCACAATCACTTCGTCTTCCGGCCTGAGCAAGGAAGATGTCGAACGCATGGCCAAGGAAGCCGAATCACATTCGACCGAAGACAAAGCGAGACGCGAAGCGATCGAGGCCAGAAACCATCTTGACTCGTTGGTTTACAGCGTGGAAAAAATGCTGCGCGAGCAAGGCGACAAGGTTTCGCGCTCCGAGCGCGGCGAAGTGGAAAATGCCGTGGCCGATGCCAAACAAGCGTTGTCATCCAACAACAAACCGGCCATGGATAAGGCACTCGAGCATCTGACTCAGACTTCACACAAACTCGCAGAGCAAATGTATAAGGCAGCGCAGGCGCAGGGTGAACAAACTGCAGCCGCCGCATCTGGTTCCGGCCGGCCTGCCTCGGGAACTGATGGCCATGCCAAGGATGAAGGTGCCGTCGACGCCGAGTACGTTGACGTCGATGATAGGAAGAGCGCCTAATGGAGACATAAATCTTGACACCGCTGAATAAGACATTCTCCTATGCGCGGCTTTCGGGCAAGTTCGCAATCCGTGATCTGGACCAAGTTCGAGAAGTGTATGGTGTCCGCCGGATTTCGTTGGATGAGAAGGTACGAACGGTTCAAGTTGAATATGACGCATCCCGTTCTGCACGTCGACGACGTGGCCGCGTTGCTTGAGTGAAGCGGGAATCGCTCCTCTGGAATGGCCTCCCAGCCGTAGCCTGAGGGCGCTGAGTTCTAACCACTGGCGATGTAGCGATGGACAAATGTGACAGCCATCGCTCCCTCCCCGACCGCCGAAGCGCACCGCTTGATGGAACCATGCCGCACATCGCCGGCAGCGAAGACACCTGGAATGTTCGTCTCCATATAATAAGGATCGCGATCAAGCTTCCAGTTCGCCGGTCGGCTGCCATTCTTCATCAGATCGGGCCCGGTTACGAGATAACCAGCCTCGTCGCGGACGATTCCGACCTCCTCCGCCCACTCCGTGTTCGGCAGCCCGCCCAGGCAAAGAAAAAGCCAGTTGGTTTCCTCAGTCCACTCCTTGCCAGTCTGATCGTCGCGCAGCCTGATGGAACTCAACACATCATCTCCGTGAAGAGCAATCACTTCGGTGTGTAGAAGCACTCTGACGTCGGGACAGGTGCGGATGCGATCGATCAGATATTGTGAAACGCTTTTTTTCAGGGAATTGTCGCGGACGACTATGGTGACCTTTGTGGTATAGCGGGCAAAATGCATCGCCGCCTGAGCCCCCGAATTTCCTCCGCCGACGATGAACACGTTATCGCGGGAGCTGCACAATGTCGCCTCGCTCGCGCCCGCCCCGTAGTAAACTCCCGCTTCGCGAAACTTTTCTTCATTGGGAAGATTCAGCCGGCGGTACTCTACGCCGGTTGCGCAAATCGAAGCGCGTGCGATGATTTTTGTTCCATCCGAGAGATAGCCGATTCCCTTGCCCGGCAAGAACTCACCGCGAACCCCTTCGCGCAACAGCAGGATTTCAGCTCCGAAGCGGCACGCCTGGTCGCGACCTCGCAATGCCAACTCTGCTCCGGCAATTCCCTCCGGGAATCCAACGTAGTTCTCGATCTTGGGGCTGGTCGCCGCCTGTCCCCCCACTGCGAAGCGCTCAAGCAGGACTGTTTTCAGGCCTTCGGAAGCTCCATACACGGCCGCGCTGATCCCAGCCGGCCCTGCGCCGTAAATACTCAAATCGTATTCAGTTCGAGATGGATTACGGAACAATCCAAGTTTCTCACTGACCTGTCGAATCGTGGGATGTTCCATCCGAGTGCCATCGGCGAACACACAGATCGGCAATTGACGATCACTTAATCCCTCGACCTGCGCTTCAGGTTGCGCCCGCGCGTCATTGTTCAGCACATTATTGTTCAGCTCGATCCACTCAAACGGCACGTCGCATCGGTGCAAAAAATCACGAATCAGATGCGCTTCGGCGGATCCCCGCTTGCCGAAGAGTTTAACTTTTGCCTCAGTTTCTTTCATCCCTAATGTTCCTGGTGTTGAGACGTGAATCAGTTGTCGAGCCGTCTCCTGCAAGCCAACAAACTTGTTATTGCGTGCGTGAGCCAGACTTAATTCGCCGCGAACCGCGACGTTTGCCTGTGCCCCATCTCTTCTTCATGCCGCCTGGATTCTCCTCCACGCTGCCGGTTCAAAGGGTGAAGTCTCTGCGCCAACATCACTGACGACCAGCCGCGGAGAATCATGGAGAGGCCGGCTGCGAAGCTGAGAAACCAGGGGATCAGCCATACCCACGCCGCCCACATCACAGATCCCAGCGCCAGCGAGGCCATTGCCTCCAACACCGTCCAACCCCAGTTGGGAAACTTCAACCAATAGGCCGCAATCGCGCGGAATAAACCGATCACCGTGAAGAACGATGCGAACATCAGCATCCACGTAATTGCGCCGGCGCCCGGGGTGCGTAGCTGTGAGTAGACCAATCGGAACCGCGGCCACGCCGGGAACAAGATGAAAGAGAAACCCGTCCGACCGGCGAATGCGAAACGCGTGTACCGCTTCCGCCATACCGCTCAAAACCAGAAGCCAGCCGATTACCGCTGCGGGGACAGCGCTCGAATTTAGAATCGCGCTTAAGGTAACGATTCCGAAAACAATCAGAACTGTACCGAGCTGCGCCGCCCGTTTCCAGCTTTGGCGCGAGCCTTCAAGCTCCAGCACTGCCATATTTTTCATCCGCAAACCGATGCTAGCCCCGCCACTCTGTGCAGACAATTCATCCTTCGGGGGAAATTAGCCTTCGAAAAGAAAAGTAGAAATGAATCCGTCGCCGGTTAGGGGGCTTCGTACGACTTTGGAATTACAAGCTCGGATTTGCCCATGCAAGGCAATTCGCGGATTCTCGCATACGGTTGCGTATTGCAACTCCTACCGCGCCGCCGGAAGCTTTCTAAATACAAAAAGATGCTTGTCGTCGGAGGTCGTGGCCAGAGGCATATTGTTTTTCTTGGCGGCACGGTGAATCGCGGAACGAAGATCCGCTTTTTTCTCTCCTGAATCAGTGAGATTCACCTTGATCGCACTGTACTGGTCGAGCTGTTCCAGATCGCTAAGAATTTCTGACACGATCTTCGCGTGTCTACTCGTGCGAATGTCAACCGCCTCGGCCAGAGGAACAGATGGGAAATGAGACGATGCTGCTTGTGGCTTTTTGTTCTTCATCCGCGTGCTTCTTTCCTACCTTAAACGCCGTATCGATGTAAACGCGTATCTCTACGTAGCGTATCGATTAGACACCTATCGGCGCGTATCTCACTCCCACTCCCGATGACGCTCACCAGAGGTCGTATACAGGTGTACACAATCTTGTGGCCGTCAATTTCGACGAACCCGTCAACTTTGCTTGACAGAAGTTGATCGATTGATTACTCATGGAGCTACAAGAAAGAGTTGTACCAAGAATGCAGCAACCTCCTGCCAAAACCTTCGACGCCGCCACATTCCTGGTTTCCATCGGCCCAAAGAAAAGGGACATGTGGTTCCCTGCAAGAAAACTTATTTTCTCCGAAGGCGAACCCAGCGGTTCGATCTTCTACATTGAAAAAGGCGCGGTGAAGCTCACGGTCACGTCCCGGCAAGGGAAAGAAGCGATTATTGGTGTTCTCTCCCGCGGGGATTTTTTTGGCGAGAACTGTATCGCTCCAGATCAACCGGTCCGCTTTCACAGTGCGGTGGCTCTCACGGATCTGCGTGCGGTGAAAATCGATCGCACCATCATCATACGCGCGTTGCTTGGGGGAGGCGACGCGTGTTACGGCTTTGTTACATACCTTCTTGGCCGCAACACGCGAATTTCGGCAGACCTGGTGAACAATCTTATGGACTCAAGTGAGGAACGATTAGCCCGTGCGCTTTTCTTTTTGGCGCAGCCCGACCGCTTGGATTCCACCGACAAGGTAAGTCAGCAGACCCTGGCGGAGATGATCGGTACAACCCGGCAACGCGTCAATGTTCTGATGAAAAGTTTTAAGAGTTCCGGACTCATTGACTGCTCTCATGGTTTAAAGGTTAACGATTCTTTGCGCAGCGTTTTTGGAAATGACTGATCGACTGTCCGGTTTGTGACTGCTTCGCATGCATTCCAATGGTTAAATGAGTACCAATCTGGTGGCACGCAGCGACGCGGTTCGGTTGAAACATCTCTGCTAGAGGCCGCTATCCGAGACGAAACGGTTTTCTCTAAAAGTGAAGCCTCGTTGCTCTCGGCGTACTCCCAACTCTGAGTAAAGTGCTGGTGACTCACGACCTGTTAATTGTGCTTGGGGCGCAAGATAAAACGGATCTGAGGATTACCATGGACCTCTTCAAGAACTTGCTTTCTCCCAGCGACTTCATGCCTCACGGGTATTGCTATCTATGGAACACGCGGTTGGTCGGGTTGCATCTGGTTTCGGACTCGCTGATCGCGCTCGCCTACTTTTCAATTCCCGTCACTCTCATCTACTTCATCCGCAAAAGACGCGATTTGCCGTTTAATTGGATGTTCGTGTGCTTTGGTGTATTTATTCTGGCTTGCGGCGCAACGCATATCATGGAGGTCTGGAACCTGTGGCATGCGGACTACTGGCTCGCCGGCCTCATCAAAGTGGTTACGGCCTTGGCCTCTGTTTCCACCGCGATACTGTTCGTGCGTCTGATTCCTCGAGCGCTCGCGCTGCCCAGTCCAGAAGCATTGCGGCATGAGATCACGGAACGGCGGCGAACCGAAGAGGCGCTGTACCGGGCAAAACTGGACCTGTCATTCCAGGTCGAGGAGCGTACCTCCGAGCTCAAGAACGCGAATCGCACCTTGCGCAGCGAGGTCGACCAGCGCCAGAAAGCCGACGAGGAACTTCGCCACAGCGAGGAACGCTTTCGCTTGCTGGTCGAGAGTGTTCAGGACTATGCCATTTTTATGCTGGATCCCGCTGGGCTGGTCATGAGTTGGAACGCCGGGGCGGAAAAGATCAACGGATATCCGGCGAAAGAGATTCTCGGCCAGCACTTCTCTCGTTTTTTTCTACCGGAGTATCTCGAACAACACGACCCGCAGATGGAACTCGATGCCGCGGCAATCGAAGGCCGCCTCGAAACTGAAGGCTGGAGAATGCGAAAAGACGGCTCGCGCTTCTATGCCAATATTGTGATTACCGCAGTACGCGATCAACACGCGAATCTGATCGGATTTTCGAAGATCACTCGCGATCTGTCGGATCGTAAACGCGCCGAAGAAGAACAGCAGAAGCTGGCTTCGCTGGTGGAACACAGCAGCGACTTCATAGGAATGGCTTCCCTCGAAGGCCGAGTTCTGTTTTTGAATCCTGCTGGCCAGGCGCTCGTAGGGATCGAGGGAGATGAAGCAATACGCGCAACCAGTGTAGCGGACTTTATTTTCGACGAGGATCACGAGAGATTCATGCACCAGGTTTGGCCACTCGTGCTACAGCAGGGACAGTGGGAAGGGGAGATGCGCTTCCGCCACTTCAGGACCGGAGCTGCGATACCCATGCTTCAGAAAATTTTCTGCATCAGGGAAGCCGTCACGGATCATCCTCTGGCTCTGGCGACGATCAGCCGTGACGTTACCGAGCGCAAGCGTGCCGAAGAAGAATTGCGCCTGACCCAGGCCGAAGTGGCGCACGCCTCTCGTGTCATGACCATGGGCGAGCTGACGGCTTCGATTGCCCACGAAATCAATCAGCCGCTCGCCGCCATCGTCAATAACGCCAACGCCTGTGGACGACTGCTGGTTTGCCAGCCGCCGGATCTGGAAGAAGTTCGTCTGGCCGTTGCAGATATTTCACAGGCCGGTACCCGAGCCGCCGAAGTCATTTCCCGGGTTCGCGCCCTGTTGAAAAAGCAAACCACGGCGAGAGATCGCGTGGATATCAACGAACTCATCCTGGAGGTTCTGGCTCTGGTTGCCGGAGAGTTGGAAAAGAGTCATATTTCGGCGCGGACCGATTTGCTTCCCCGTATAACGCCCGTCCTCGGAGACCGCATTCAGTTGCAGCAGGTGATTCTGAACCTCATCATGAACGGAATGGAGGCAATGTCCTCGGTGAGCGGACGCCCCCGCCGGTTGCTGATCCAATCGCAGATGCACCAATCCGGCAACGTGCTGGTCGCTGTGCAAGATTCCGGCACCGGACTCGATGCTGCGAATGCTTCCCACATTTTTGACGCCTTCTTTACCACCAAACCTTCGGGGATGGGAATGGGACTGCCGATCTGCCGTTCCATCGTCGAAGCCCACGGCGGCCAGTTGTCGCTCGCTCCCAACGGAAGTGGGGGTGCTACTTTCCAATTCACACTTCCAGCCTGCGCGTGAACGCCATGAACGAAGCCAGCCCCGTTGTTTTTATCGTGGACGACGATCCCATTGTCTGCACATCCATGAAACGACTCATCCGAACTTTGGGCCTTGAAGCCCGAACGTTTCCTTCGGCTCGCGAGTTTCTCCAGGCGAAGCGTCCCGACGCGCCTGGATGCCTAGTGCTCGACGTTCGTATGCCGGAATTAAGCGGACTGGACCTCCAGCAACAGTTAGCCCACGCGAACATCGACCTTCCTATTATTTTTGTTACGGGTCATGCCGATATTCCTATGTCAGTACGCGCCATGAAGGCCGGTGCCGTCGAGTTTCTGACCAAGCCCTTCCGCGAGCAGGATCTCCTGGAGGCAATTCAGCACGGTATCGGTCAACATCGCGCGTCCCGGGAACGTCATGCCGAACTTTCAGAATTGCAGCAACGTCATGACTCCTTGACCCCTCGGGAGCGCGAGGTCTTTCCGCTCGTCGCCAGCGGATTACTCAACAAGCAAATTGCGGACCAGTTGGGCGCGAGCGAGAAAACCATCAAGACTCATCGCGGCCAACTGATGCGGAAAATGCAGGCCGAATCCCTGGCTGATCTGGTCCGCATGTTCGAGCGTCTCAAACTCGCTTCCCTTAAGTCTTAGGACACCGGGACGAACGCCCAATAGACGCGAAGGCCTTGCGCAGCTATCGTTCACTTGTAAGCAGGAGAAAGCGATGAAATTTATCTTTCTTTACGTGGGCGGTCTTCAAGTGACAGCAAATCATCTGGCCGATGCAGCTTTAGCGGCCGTTTCACTACCGGGATGGGCGGTGTGCGCCGGCCCTGGAACAGGCCCGATCGCCATTGTTGATGATGACGAGTGGGTCTTGAAGTCTCTAGCAAGGTTGGTTAAGTCCGCGGGCTTCCAAGTCGAGACTTTCGTCTCCGCGGAGAATTTTCTCGAGGTCGGCAGGGATTCAAAAACCAGATGCGTCATCCTCGACATCGGACTGCCCGGAATGAGCGGACTGGATCTGCAACGCCACTTGGCCGCAAAAAACTTCCGGGTGCCAATCATTTTCATTTCGGCGCATGACGAAACCGAAAATCGAACCCAGGCGCTGGCCGGCGGGGCAATCGCTTTTCTCAGCAAGCCTGTCGACGATAAGGAATTGTTAGCTGCCCTCGATGCAGCGGCGAAGTAGAACTGCAATCGAGATCGAAAGCATCTGGGCAGGCAAAGTTTGAAGGGCGCGCTCACTCCGCAACGCTCGCAACAGTCGGCGCGGCAACTGAACAACATCCGTCTGCAAATGTAGACGCCAAAATTGGAAAATGGAGAATGTGATGCCTGCGACAAAAAAAACCAGCGAATATCATCCGCGTGCTCCCCAAAATCTAGTCAAATTTCCGAACCAGCTCGCAGCCAGTTTCGCGGAGTCAGCGATCGATCACACTTTGCGCAAAGACAATAAAGAGGAATGGTCCGCCGCCAACGCTTCGAATAGCGAGAGCCAGCCTCTCAATGCGCCCGCGAATCAGGAATGCCGCTTGCTCCCCGCGGATATCCAGCTCGAACCTTGCACGCTCATGGTTGCTGATGATCATCCGGTAGTCCGCGAAGGTCTGGTAGCTGTGATTGAACGTCAGTGCGATATGCGAGTCGTTGCCCAGGCCAGCAACGGGCGCGAAGCGGTCGACCAGTTCCTCTCTCGCCGTCCTGATGTTGGGCTCCTCGATCTGCGAATGCCCGTGATGAATGGAGTCGATGCTGTCGTCGCAATCTGCGAGAGAGCCCCGGCGGCACGGCTCATTATTCTCAGCACGTATCAAGGACAAGAGGATATATACCGTGCGGTACGCGCCGGTGCCCAGGGCTATCTGCTGAAAGATGCGCCGGCCGAGGAATTGGTCAGGTCCATCCGGGCGGTCAGCTCCGGGAAGTCGTGGATCCCCGCCGCCGTGGGCGCGGTGTTGGCCAAGCGGGTCACTGACCGGGAGCTCACCCCGCGCGAGATGGAAGTTCTTCGCACTTTGGCGGTTGGCAAGAGCAACAAAGAAATTGGAGTCGCATTCAATATCAGCGAAGCCACCGTCAAAGTCCACGTCACTCACATTCTTGAAAAATTGAAAGTCACCGGACGCACCGAGGCGATCAATGTTGCCGTGAGGCGCGGAATGGTAGATATGGATTCCACGATGGCAGTCTGATTCTTGACTGCCAAGGCGGAATCATTCGAGACCTTGCCACTAGCCGGTGGTGTCTCGAGTGGCTTACCGGGTGTACATCCGAGAGCTGCCACACAGAGCAAGGACGACACATGAAAGCGAATAATCTTTCCAAAATGCCTATCTGTTCTAACGTGGCGCCGGTCTCAAACTTGAATTCACGCCGGGAGCTTGCGGTCATAACTGGGGGCAAGAGCTGCACGCGAAGTGCCGCAATCGAGATGGCTTTCCGTCAGGTGAAGGACGCTATCGTGGTCTGCGATACCGACGGAGCGATCGTGCTGACGAACGCATCCGCGAAAGTGTTGACCCGGCGAGATCAGAATCCCGAAGGCAAGCGCATGGATTTTGCCGAGGACATTTGGGGCGAGCTGCTCGACCGCAACGGCTCTCGCATCGTCGCGGAAAAGTGGCCGATCATGAGAGCTTTGAGCGGTGAAAGCGTCTCCTACGAAGAATGTCGGCTGGTTCGGCCGAATGGTGGCGTTGACATCTTGTTTAGCGCAAGCCCGATTCGAGGTTTAGCAGGCCGCATCGTAGGAGCCGTGGCCACGCTCACTGATGTCACAGCGCTGAAGCGGGACGACGCGTTTCTGCATGAGCAGGCCCTCGAAAGAGAGCGCAGCCGGATGGCGACCCACATCCACGACACGCTCTCCCAAAGCCTGACTGCGATTACGCTTCAACTGCAGGCGGCGGAACGCGAATTCCAACAGAACCGCGAAATCGCCGGTATTTATACGCAGCGCGCCGTTAGTGTTGCCCGTGAAACCCTTGCCGACCTCCGTCGCTGTATATGGACTCTGTCCCATGAAACGCTGGAGGGCGACGATTTGGCAGAAGCCTTATCGTTCCTGGCCGAGCGGCTTTTTGATGCGACACCGGTTGAATTGAAGTTGTCCGTTCAACGGGAGAGCGGCACTCTGCCCCAGGAAATTCGCCACGAGATCTTGTGGATCGGCAAGGAAGCTATGGCCAACATCCTTAAGCACGCGCACGCTACGAAAGTTCAGATCGAATTGCTTTGTGGAAATAAGAAGGTACAACTGTGCATTGACGACAACGGGCATGGTTTTCAGCCAATCCGATGGTTGCGGAACAAGAAAGGCAGCTTTGGTCTGATCAGTATGCGAAAACGCGCGGAGCGATTAGGAGGCACACTGGAGATCGACAGTCAGCCGGGTAGAGGTACACGCGTCGTTGCTGTCGTCCCTTACCTTTAGCTTTGACGTCGGAGAGCGACTGAAAAAAGGGAGGGCTATTACGAAACAGTTGTTCATCCTAAAGTTCTAGATGCGCATGAAACGCCAGCGGGAACCATTTCTAATGGTCTCCTCGGACTTCCACTTCATTCCGACGATGAATTGGCGGAGGCACTCACAATCGTTAAGATCGCCCTTTTATATAAGCAAAAGACAGGAGGAATTCGTATGCCGGCACTGCGGGATTTAATGATGCTGTCCGCGAGTAGCCCGGACCTGACTGGGCCGGCTCGTCAAACAAGCGAACGGGAAGGACGCGGAGGTGCTTTTGTGAATACGCACGATCTAAGACTAGTCGGCAACATAAGCGATATTTCACGGGCTGGCCTTTATAGCGATCATCAGGAGCGGGTGACGGTGTCGGTTGAAGGAGCAGAGCCGTTGTATGCGGAACTCCGTCTGCCGAATCACGCTCGATGGGTCTTAGGCCAAAAAGTGCTGGTCGTGATTGTTCCGGCTTCGCCGGAAGGTATTTCTGATTCGCAACCTGGTGCCTAGCGTCCCTTCATCAGCAGGGATTCGTCGCAACAACATCATTATCTTTCCTGGAATGCGCAGATGCCCATTCTGCAACTCGCCGCCGCTTCCGGTTGAGGCTCTAATGGCGTGGGCATCACTACTGTTGAGTACGGGGAGGATCTCATGAGAAGCACGCACGGATTGCGGCCTTGTTATTCGCTCCTCTCGGCGAAGCTTGGCTCGTTTTTGAATTCCGCCTGCGTGCAGGCCAGTCGGTCGAGCAGCTCGTCGCGCTCTACTCTTGTTTTTTCCCGGCAGCGGACGAATCTCCAGGCGGCACAACCATGGGCTCCCCCGTTCATCCGCAGTCAGGCTGCTTGCCTCAACTGGCTTGGTACCGGCAGACTGTGGAGTGCGAAAGCGAACATCACATACGCCCAGCAGCGCAAGACTAGCGAAATCCCCACGGCAACTCCCATAAACCAGAACCCCGACCACGGCCACTCTGCCCAAAGTAAAATTCCCAGTCCTCCGGCGGACGCGCCTATTCTCCGCAAAACACAATTGATCTTTCCCCAATTTACGACGATATGATGGAGAATCTCAAAACCCGTTTGTTGCGGGACTGGATGCAAGCGATGTCCCCGCTAGCTAGCCATCGGAGCGCAGCATGCCAAAGTCTGCGCTCAGCACGACTTGTCGAGCGGTCGTTCACGGAAGTCAAAGCAGATTCAGCAACTCCAAGATTGTTTGCCAGCCCAAGATAGCGGTGTTTGGCGGCGATGTAGAGCTTGAGAAAACGACCTTTAAGTGATTGAAAACATGGTGGCGACGCCAGCCTTTTCAGTCTGGCGTTAAAGAGTATTTGCAAGACCTTAACAGGTCTTAGGTGGCTGCGTAAGACATTCAAAAATCGTGAGAGCTGTGTTTATCTGGGGCTGGGATCTTGGGCTAGAATCGGCCTCTCAAATTGAAATCAACTGAGGGCCGATTATCCGCTTACCGCGATTACTTCCTGTTTGCCCATTAGCACTAACGTCATTCGGACAGTATTGAGAAACGAACACTCATACCAAGATGTTTCCTTACCACAAGAGTCTTTGTTGTTAGTATTCAACGTCCCTTGCCCCGCGAGAAAAACCCCCGGTATTTCCTCGCTGTCGGCGCTTGGTGTGGTTCTGTCTCGGGGCATGTGACGGTTCAGTTTGGGGGATCCGCAACGTCTCAAGCGACGCGTTAGAGCCTAACTCGAGCACTAAAGACTCGTCATTGCATGCGCCACGATCAACGTCGCACGGAAAGAGTAGGAACGCATGACCACAAATGTGCACGTCATCGCAGCCCGGCGGGAGTCCGTTGCCGGCGATTACCCCGTCGTCGTCGATTGAATGGGTCTCGAACAGTTCAAGACCTGAATCCGCGGGGACAAGATCGTTGAGATCGTAGATTGTTTGGTTTTCCCACAGCACGGCGTGTTGGATTTGGCAATCGGCAAGTCTAGAAGTACCGACGATTTGCCCTGCTGCGTTGATGCTGAGGGCCGTGCTGGTGCAGCCAAGGTTTCCCAAATCGGTCATTACACCACGTCTCCACAGAAAGGCATCCCATCGTTCATCACCCGGGAAATTGGCCCGTCCCACTACTGCACCATCGTCGTTAATCGACAACCCTACGCCAGTGCTCCCCCCAAAGGTTCCAAGATCTTTCATGGACCCTTTATCCCAAAGAAACGGATGAAACGTTTCGTCTCCGGCGATGCGCGAGCTGCCGACTACCTGACTATGGTTATTGAGTGCGTTCGGGATGCCCTCCGTTCCCCCTAAACTACCGAGGTCCAGCATGTGCCCGTTCCTCCACAAGAACGGATCCAGTGTAGGCATTCCTGTTGTCTCGTTAGGAATATCGTTTGTGAACGACTGACCTGTGACCTCTCCGCGCTGATTGACGTAATAACCGATGCTGTCCGGCCCTCCCAGCGTGCCCAGGTCTTGCATGATGCTGTGTTCCCACAAAAAGGCGTGGACTTGGGTCGCACCGATGAAAAGGTCAGTCGTAAACGCATCTAGGATCGCGTTGAGCGCGCCCCCCGTAATTTGGCCGCGATCATTGATGAAGTTTGCATAACTCTCGTTTCCGGCGAGAGTACCAAGGTCGAGAACTTTTCCCTGCTGCCAGAGAGTCGCATGGATCTCACGGTATCCCGTCAGCGGGTCAATTTCTCCATTTGTCGAGAATCCAGCGACGGTGCCATGGATGTTGATTCCCTGACCGCAGCTGCTCGTGCCTCCAGGAAGAACACCCAGGTCGTGGAGACGGCCTCGACGCGTCCGGAACGCGTGCTGAACATACGGGTCTTCGCCGAGAAATGGGTTTATGTTTGGCCAGTCCGGATCCAGGCCTGCTGTATCGGCGCAGCTGGTAACAAGCGTCTTCCGCTGATCCAGGTTGCCGGCCCCTCCGAAGACGAGGCTGACAGGACCGCCGAAAGTGCCCACGTCGACTAACCGATAGTGCGGCTGATCCCTTTTGATGTCCAAGTCGCCCTGGGCGATAAGCCTTGGGACGAATGCCTGGGCGAATATCACGAATGCGAAAATTGCTTCTTTTTTCGGTTGCATCCTTCCTCCTAAGCGGTGGTCGAACGCCGCCCAATCATTCGGAGTGCGCTGTGCGCAAACATCCGATATCTTCTGGGTGAAATCAACCGAACTATCGCCGAATTCCAAACCGAACAGAGAAGCCTCGCTCCAGCAGCAACTTAGGGCTCTTCCTTAACTGATCAAAGCCTGGCTCTGCGTGATAAACTTCCCCAACTCGGTAGAAGTCCAGAGCGCATGGCAGTTCTTAATGACGGCCGGAAGGTAAAGTTCGGGATATTTGAGGCCGACCTCTCTGCTCATAAACTCTGGAAACGAGGCTTCCCAGTTCACCTGCAAGAGAAACCGTTTCTGCTTTTGGGTTTCTTACTGGAACGTAGCGGCGAACTCGTAACACGAGAGGAATTGCGGAACCGGCTATGGTCTGACGAGACCTTTGTTGAATTTGACGAGGGTGTCAATGCTGCGGTCGGAAAGGTGCGATACGCTCTCGGAGACTCGGCTGAGAAACCGGTGTTTTTTGAGACGGTTCGCGGCCAAGGCTATCGCTGGATTGCGCCGGTTGCATTTGTTGAAAATACGGATGCGAGTGCGAGTGCCCCGCCGCAGACCCACAGTCCTACCGTCGACCGGTCCACAGAGTTCTCCGCGGGTTCGGTACAGAATCCGACCGTCTGGTCTAAGCCATTAGCCGTTAAGATTGGCCTTATCGTCGCTGCAGCAGCTCTTTTAATCACCGTTGTTTCCTACGTCTCGAGGCCGCACCCCGTCGTTCACACTGCTTCGATCAAACAGCGGCAACTTACCACAAATTCTCGTGAGAACCCAGTTTCTGCCAACGCCATCTCTCCGGATGGCAAGTATCTCGCCTTTGCCGATATGAAGGGCCTGCATATTAAGCTCACAACTACCGGGGAGGTGCGGGACGTTCCCAATCCCGCTCCCTACGAAAACAGTTATGTGGACTGGGGGATTCCTCAGAACTGGTTGCCCGATGGAACAGGATTTATTGTCAACACTAATCCACCATACCAGCCTGTCAGTACTTGGGTTGTATCGTTGTTAGGTGGTCCACCCCGCAAGATCCGAGATGGTTCGTCTCCCTGGTCTGTATCTGCTGAGGGCAAGATCTCCTATACCGCGCATCCGGGTCAGAAGGGGGACCGGGAAATTTGGCTGACGGACGCGGATGGACAAAACCCTCGGAAAATTCTGGAAGTGGGCGAGAACAGCGGAGTTTCAATGCTCGTTTGGTCGCCGGACGGTCGAAGGATCGGCTATCTCACGGACCACAACGACTCCGCATTACACACTACCAGCATTGACGCTGTCGATGTTCGAACAAGTGTGCCCACCACTCTCGTTCCTAGTACTTCTCTCGCTGACTTATCGCGGCTACCCTCCGATTTGCGCAGCCTGGTTTGGCTGCCAAATGGCCGGATCATATATTCAACGGGAGTGAGCGATAGCAATGGATTCAGCTGTAATTATTGGGAAGTTCACGTCAATTCAGATAGCGGCGCATCCGCGACTTTGCCAAACCCCGTGACGAGTTGGGCTGGAAGCTGCTTACTCAACGTCGGTGCAACGGCAAATGGCAACCAAATCGTATTTCAGAGAGTAGTGGGACATCGTAAGGTTTTCATCGCAAAGTTCGATGTCGCGTCACAGAAGCTAATCACACCAAAGCTGCTCCGTGACCAGGAAGGCCAGGAATTCCCTACAGCATGGGCTCCCGACGGGAAGTCGGTAGTTATTGCTTCGAATCGGGACGGAAACTGGCAACTCCTAAAGCAAAGATATGACGCCGAAAAGTCGGAACTTGTCGCCTCGATTCTGACAGCTGTCGCTGATCAGACCCCATTGACGCCGGATGGTTTATCGCTACTGAACGTTGCCTCAGACTCCTCGGATTCGGGAGGCCGCGGTCAACTTTGGAGAATACCGCTCGCCGGAGGTCCAGCCGAGCCTCTTCTCACTGGCCGAGTTCTGGGAGTTCGCTGTTCTCGGGCATCGGTTAACCTCTGCCTCTTCATAGAAGAAAGTCCTGACCACAAACAATTCGTCTTCAGCAGACTGGATCCCTTACGAGGTCGTGGTCCGGAGGAAACACGGATTGATCGAGAAGACATTACAGCCGACTACGAGTGGGCGCTGTCTCCGGATGGAACAATGATCGCATTTGCAAAACAGTTCGATAACGAAATTCATCTGTTTCGTGTTTCGGGTGGACCGGTTAGGATTATTCATGTGAAAGGCTGGAATCTGCTCCGAAACATAACCTGGACGGCGGACGGGAGAGGCTTCTTTGCTTCGCATCCGTCGAAGCGTGGGGCCGTGCTCCTCCTTGTGAATATGTACGGTGTTGCGAAAGTTCTTTGGGAGCTGCCGGGACATAACGTCTACCTTCGAGCAATACCTTCGCCTGATAAGCGCCATGTCGCAATTCTAGGAAGCGAGATTGAGAACAATGTTTGGATGATGGAAAACTTCTGATCCTTGCCATTTTTCGGACACAAGCATTATTATTCCTTGATCTGCCTCTGCGAGGATGTAAAAGCGCGACCGTCCCTACTTCTCTCGTCTCGATTTCTTTGACATTTTCATCACGAGCGGGGAAGTGTTAGCGATCATCTGAAAACGTATATTTTCGAACATTTGCCGACCGTGCGTTGCCGTCCATGAGCGCTTCGCGGTAGCGGAATCGCGGGAAACGGATCGATCCATCGGCTGTAACGACCGCAGACTGCACAGCCCCGAGGCGATTGCGCTGTGTCCCACCCGGCAAAACGATCACAGGGAAACCATGATCCGTCACGCGGGTCTTGGCCAGCCGCAGCCGATAGTCGCGCCGGCGCATCCGATGCAGTCGTCGGCCAGCCTATCTCATAACCCAAAGGTCGGTGGTTCAAATCCACCCCCCGCAACCAAAATTTATTTCCTTTCAGCAACTTCTGCGAACCCCGCAACCATCCGAATTGACAATCCGGTCTGCCGTAATATCATCAAGACGCCAAATGTAACGCGACGTTAGTTTCCGATTTTCCCATCATTGGGAAGGAACTACTTTGCTTTAGGGTTCGACCGGCATAGACGAGATGAAGTCGACGGCGGGAACTGGGCGGCGTAGGCTTGCGTCGCTTTCAGGTTATCGCTCAGCGCGCAGCACATCAGGTGTATTACAAACACAAACTCTCGACTGGAATGTTGCTCGCGAAGCTCACACTTAAGACTCACGGTTGAGAGTTGGTGGAGTCGAATATGGCGCTCACTACTCGAAGACAGTTCGTCCAGCAAACGGCGTTCGCGGCAGCGGCCCTTTGCGGCAGCCCGATTAAGGCGCTTGCCGGGACGCGGCGAATGTTCGAAGCACGCGAACAGAATGCCGATCCGCTAGATGCGACGGCGATTCGAAAACTTGTTTCCCAGATTAGCGGGCACGTAATCACACCAGAGACGCCCGACTATGAATCGGCACGCCTGATTTTCAACCGCGCATTCGATCGGCGTCCGGCTCTAATCGTTCGCTGTGCCGGTGCGCCCGATGTCGCGCGGGTGCTTGAATTCGCCCAAAGCCGGACCTTGCCAGTGGCGGTGCGCGGCGGAGGACATAGCCGGGTCGGATTCGGAATGTGCGATCGGGGGGTAGTGATCGACTTCTCCGCAATGAAACGAGTCGAGGTCG
>DATNLE010000158.1:0-4690 GCA_035603035.1 Candidatus Acidiferrales bacterium
TGGAGCGCACCAGCGCGGCTGCGAGACAAGTAGAGAAGATCCTCGCAGATACGCCGGGCGTTCAGTACACGACTAGCGTGGTTGGTTTTAGCTTGCTCAGTTTTGTCCGGACCAGCTACAACGCCTTCTTTTGGGTCAGCCTTAAACCGTGGGACGACCGCAAGAGCCGAGACGACGCGTATCAAGCCATTAAGGTGCATCTGAACCAGCAACTCAAGCAACTACCGGAAGGCACGGTTTTCACTTTCTCACCACCCGCGATTCCCGGTGTTGGCACCGCCGGCGGCGTTACGTTTGTTCTGGAGGACCGCGCCGGCAAGGACATCCAGTTCCTAACAGACAACCTGAACAAATTCCTGGCAGCCGCCCGCAAACGCCCCGAGCTAGCTCAGGTCACCACCACGTTTATTCCCAGCGTCCCTCAAGAATTCATCAATGTGGACCGCAGCAAAGTGTTGAAGCAAGGCGTGGCCTTGACTGATGTTTACAACACCATTCAAGCTTACATGGGCGGATTATTCGTCAACTACTACAACGATTTCGGACGCACCTGGCAGGTGTATGTGGAGGCCGAAGCTCCTTACCGTGCGACCACCAACGATCTCGGACAATTCTACGTCCGCAACGGACAAGGGCAGACGGTGCCACTCACTGCGCTGGCGAAGTTCGATACCCGATCCGGTCCCGAGTTCACCATGCGCTATAACGAGTACCGCGCCGCACAGATCAATGCCGCCGCCGCGCCAGGTTATAGCGCCGACCAGGCAAGAGCGGCCCTCGTGGATGTCTTCAAGCAAATCATGCCTTCCGAAATGGGTTACGACTGGATCGGCATGTCTTATCAAGAGGTGCAGGCGGAACAGGGAGTCCCGGCTTCGGTCATCTTCGGGTTTTCGCTCCTTTTCGTTTTCCTCGTGTTGGCGGCGCTCTACGAAAGCTGGAGTCTGCCCTTCAGCGTGCTGCTCAGCACGCCCGTCGCGGTGTTCGGCGCCTTGGCCGCGCTTTGGTTGCGGCGTTTCGTGATGGGCCTTTACCTACCGCCTTACATGGTGCAGATGGAGAACGACGTTTATGCCCAAATCGGCCTGGTGATGCTGATCGGTTTGGCAGCCAAGAACTCGATTCTGATCGTCGCGTTTGCTAAGGAGGATTACGAAATACGAGGCATGTCCGTCGTCGATGCGGCACTCTCCGCAGCGAGGCTGCGCTTCCGGCCCCTCATGATGACTGCGCTCGCCTTCATCCTCGGCTGCGTGCCACTCTGGACAGCATCCGGAGCAGGTGCGGTAGCACGCCAGATCATGGGCACGGCGGTAATTGGCGGCATGGTAGCGGAAACGTTCATCGGCAGATTCTTTGTTCCCGCCATCTTCGCTGTAGTCGAACGCATCTCCGGCGCTACCCGCCAGAAGTCGCCAGGGCTCCTACCCGCGGAAACGCAAGGCCAAGGTGATTAACATGAAAAAGCTTGCGATCTTGCCTGTCGTCATCGTCGCGCTGGCTGGCTGTGCAGTCGGACCGAATTACAAGCGGCCGGCAGTGAGCGTTCCCACAGACTACCGCGCCGCCACGCCCAGCCCGGCGGCGCCGGTATCATCGCTTGGGAATGAGAACTGGTGGCAGGTATATCAGGATCCTGTGCTTGTGCAACTGATTCACACCGCGCTGCAGCAGAACTATGATGTGCGCATCGCTGCCACTCGCGTGCTCGAGGCCCAGGCACAGGTCGGCATCTCCCGTGCCGATCAGCTCCCCTCCGCCAGCGTCGGCGCAGGCGTCTTAAGCGAGGGAAATCCCAAAGTCTCAAATCTGTTTCCAGCCTACGAGGTCAATGGTGGCCAGGTCAATCTGTCGGTTATCTGGAATCTGGACTTCTGGGGAAAATATCGCCGCCAAACCGAAGCAGCTCGCGCCCAGTTGCTCGGCACCGAGTGGGGCCAGCGAGCGACGATGTCATCGCTCGTGGCCAACGTGGCCACCGCCTATTTCCAGCTTCGCGCACTGGATAGCGAACTCGAGATCGCGAAACGCACGCTGGCATCCAGGCAGCAATCACTGCAGTTGACGCAAGTGCTTTTCAACCACGGCGGAGCCTCCGACCTCGACGTAAGCCAGTCCGAACAACTTGTCTACACCGCTTCGGAATCCATTCCCGACTTCGAACGGCAAATCGAGCAGCAGGAGAACGTGCTCAGCATCCTGCTGGGCGAAAATCCGCAGTCCATTCCGCGCGGCAGTGCGATCACCGAGCAACCTCTACTCGACAGCATTCCCGCTGGCCTGCCCTCGCAACTGCTGGAGCGCCGGCCGGACGTCCGCGAAGCGGAACAGAACGCCGTCGCAGCCAACGCGCAAATCGGCGTGGCTAAGGCGGCTTTCTTTCCCAGCATTTCCCTGACGGGAATGGGAGGGCTCGAAAGCAACGCATTGAATCAGTTCATCAGCGCGCCTTCGCAGAGTTGGAACGCGGCATTCAGCGTGAGTCAGCCCTTGTTCGAGGGCGGAAGGCTCCGTTCGGGACTCAGGCTCGCCCGAGCGCAATGGCAAGAGTCGGTGTTCTCCTACCAGGAAACCGTTCAGTATGCGCTAGAGCAGGTTTCGAATTCCCTCGTTGGTTATCAGAAATTTCGTGACTTTCGCGGTCAGCAGGAGCTGCTCACTCAGGCAGCTCAGCGATCTGACGACCTCTCCTTGGTGCTCTATAAGCAAGGCGGTGCGAGCTATTTGCAGGTGCTGACCGCCGAAACAAATTATTTTGCGGCGGAGCTGAATCTCGTTCAGGCGCAGCTCAATGAGCGGCTCGCGCTTGTCCAAGTCTATGAGGCCCTCGGTGGCGGCTGGCAGCAGTGAGGAGCGCGAAAACACCGCGCTTTCACCCCACCGCGGCCAGACGTCACGCGACATGCGAAACTTGCGACCTGAGGGCGAAATCGGTCATCATCTATATGTAGTTCCGGCAGTCACTTGCGGCGCTTTGCATATGAGCACAAAAGCGGCACTTCAGCCTAGGAACGAGCGGTTTGAGTTGCTCTTGAATCTGACGAGCAGCATCACGTCCAGTCTGGATCTGCGGGAAGTGATGCGCTCGATTGCGGCGAACATACGCGAAGTCATACACGCCGATGCCGCCGCTGTTTCCCTGCCCGAAGCAGCGACCGGAAGATATCGGGTATTTGCCATGGATTTCCCACACGGGAAAGGCGTCATCAAAGAAGAGTTGTTCTTTACACCAAGCGCCGCCGGTAAAAGAGCCATGGACACCCTGAAGCCGGTAGTCGTGAACATGCGGGAGCACAACGACCTCGGACCTCATGCATATGCCATCGCCGCTGCGGAGGGTATCGAAGCCTTGTGTTGTATCCCGCTTGTGAATCGCGGCCGGGGCCTCGGACTGATGTGGATTTGTCGCACCACGGAGACTCCGTTTTCGCCGGAAGATGTTGATTTCCTCAGCCGGGCCTCAGGACAGATAGCCATCGCAGTCGAAAACGCTCTGGCGTTCCAGGAAGTATCCGGATTAGGAGATCGGCTGCAATTGCTCCTGAATCTGACGGCCAGAATCACATCCAGCCTCGACCGGCGCGAGGTCTTGCGCGCGACTGCAGTGAATATCCGTGAAGTCATACACGCTGATGGCGTAACCGTTTCCCTGCTCGATGCAGCATCGGGGAAATGCAGGATACTTGCCGCGGATATTCCGCACGGGAAAGGGATCATAAAGGAAGAGTTGTTCTTCACGCCTGGCGCCGCCGGTAAGAAAGCGATGGACACATTGAAACCGGTCGTCATGGATACGCGAGAGCGTGACGAGTGCGCGATTGGGATAAGTGAGACGGCGGCTACTGAAGGTGTAAAAGCCCATTGCATTATTCCACTTGTTAATCGTGGCCGGTTCCTTGGATTTCTTTCCATCTTGCGCACCACAGACACTCCGTTTACTTCCGAGGATGTTGACTTCCTTAGCCGGGCGTCAGGACAGATAGCCATCGCAATTGAAAACGCGCAGGCGTTCCGGGAAATTTCTGAACTCAAGGACAAGCTCGCGCAGGAAAAGCTGTACCTCGAAGAGGAAATTCGCGCCGCGAGCGACTTCGAGCAGATCATTGGCAACAGCTCGGCGTTGAAGCGCGTTTTACAACTCGTTGAAACCGTTGCCCCCAGCGATGCCACGGTGCTGCTGCTCGGTGAAACTGGTACGGGAAAGGAGTTGATCGCCCGCGCGATTCACGACCGAAGCCGCCGCAATCAACGCACATTAGTGAAGCTGAACTGCGCGGCAATCCCGACTGGGCTGGTGGAAAGCGAACTGTTTGGCCACGAAAAAGGCGCGTTCACTGGAGCCATAAATCAAAAGATTGGCCGGCTCGAACTCGCGGACCAAGGGACGCTGTTTTTGGACGAGGTGGGAGACATCCCGCTTGAGATTCAGCCGAAGCTGCTGCGCGCTCTGCAAGAACAAGAATTTGAACGTCTCGGCAGCACCCATACGCGGAAGGTGAACGTCCGCCTGGTGGCCGCCACGAATCGCGACCTCGAGAAGATGGTTGCGGACAAGGAATTTCGAAGTGATCTGTACTATCGGCTGAATGTCTTTCCCATCCGTATTCCTCCTTTGCGGGAGCGCAGAGAAGACATTCCTCTGCTCGTCAGCTATTTTGTGCAAAAGCATGCGAAGCAAATGCAGAAATGC
>DATNLE010000160.1:0-1012 GCA_035603035.1 Candidatus Acidiferrales bacterium
CATTCGGAAATCCCCGGATCAAAGCCTGCTTGCGGCTCCCCGAGGCTTATCGCAGCTTGCCACGTCCTTCTTCGTCTGTTGGCGCCAAGGCATCCACCGTACGCCCTTAGTAGCTTAACCATAAAACTTACCCAACACGTCGCCATCGCCGGCCTCTGGATGATCACTCATGCAGAAGTCCGACACCGCGCGTGGAGTAAATTCGCCTTTCCACATTGCGCTACTCTCGAGCAAATATTTGCGGTTTACTACGCCATACGAGACTTGAAACTCGCATAACGTAGTGCCAGCTTCCTTCAGTTGTCAAAGAACTTCAATCCTGTCAACAACTTCCGACTGGATTGTCTCCCCTCCCGGGGGAGCGCTTCAGCGGTTTGGAGCCGCTGCCGCGAAAACTGTTTTTTGCAATAAAAAACCCGGCGTCGAGCGCCGGGCGGATCCGCCGATCCTGCGGGCCATACTACCGGCCTCTAGGGCGGACGTGCTCGATGCTCGAATTCTTTCTACCCGGTGTTTGTATCCAAACTCACCTCTGATTTAGAAGGCGGAAACCGGTTCGTCTGCGAAGCCCACGCCTTTGCAGGCCTGTGCTCGCATCAGGGGAGTATAGCAAGTTTAGAAATTTCGTCAAGTGTTTATGAATTATTTTTACAGCGTTCTTCTGTGGATTTCACCCGTGACTGTGGATATTCCGGACGCGCGAAGAATGCGGGCTGGGTGTGTTCTGCTTAGCCTTTGTTGTGCTTGAAGAACTCCACCTGGCGTAGGCGCTTTTCGGCTTCCTCGCGCGTCTTGTACGGGCCTCCGAGATTTTTGCCCTTCTTCTCGGACACCACTTTGTAACCGTCCTTCACTTTTTTAATCATGCACTACCCTCCTGCTTCAATTTTCCACGGCCGCGTAACAGAATCAATACCGTGCGTACTGTAGACCTTCTCGCCAGCGGCGGCTTTCTGCGATATGTTCTCACCGAGCTAGGGGGAATGCAGTGACGCCGAAGACGCAACAGGGC
>DATNLE010000169.1:0-7486 GCA_035603035.1 Candidatus Acidiferrales bacterium
CCAAGAACATTCTCGAAGTGGTTCGTGCTAATATTCGCCAACAAACCGCGCCGCCTATGTCACGTTTTTTCATTCTCGTCGCCATACTCCTGGCTTGCACCCAACTGAAAGGACAGGGCGTCTCGCCGCACGCTCAAGATGCAGTCCAAACAATCCGGCAGCTCCGCGCGATTGGGCTCCCGAATTTTGAAGACGGCCAGACTGGTCCGCCAGCCAGCGTCCCGAGGTTGCTGAGACAACTGAATCAGCAGTTGAGAGCACTCATCACTGACACCTTGAACGATCGAAGCCGCCTCACCGTCGCGAATCAGGCAGAGGTCATCGCAGAACTCCAGGCAGCGGGCTGGGATGAGATCCCGAGCCAGAAATGGAATGCATACGGCGAAATCAGGCAGATCGGTTTTGACTGGAGGTTAGGGTACGATCCGGGAATCTTAGTCGTCTCGACACAACTATGGTTTCCTTGTGGCGCTGATCCGGATTCTGCGATTTACGTTTTCCAGGGAAGGGTAAGAGAGTGGAAACTAGTGTTGGCCACCGATGCTGATTTCGACCCAACCGGCGATGTTCAAGAAAGCGGTATGCAGTACCAGTTGTCTCCTCCCGACACTCATGGCAAATGGTTCCTAGCGATTGCCCGCTCACCGCCGGCCTGCGGCCCGACTCCAGCCAGCTTGCGCTATAAGATCTTACGTCCAGGTCCGTCCGCGGACGAGCCCCAAATTGTCTTCGATCACCGTGAGCTATTTGATCCAAAGTTTCAGCCCCCCTTTCGCCTCCAGGTAGAAGAGGACTGGTTTGCGGTGACCCGCGGAAAAGAGCGAAAACTCGACGGAGAGCCCGGTGTCTCGATCGAGCGGTATCAGATTTCCGGAGATCAGATTTCGCGCCTCCAACCCCTGGCTGTGAAGCCCGAGGATTTCTTGGACGAATGGGTGCGCCTGGGGTGGGACGAAGCGGCTCACTGGACCAACCGGTCCGAAGATGGGGACCTTCAAAAGTGGCATTCAAAACTGAATACACTCGCATACGATTCGACGGAGATCGAGTTTATTCAGCCGTGCCCAGAACAACCGAGCGCGGACAAGGTATGGCTTGCTGGTCTCTGGATCGATCAAAAACTAAACCCAACCACTCAAGACGAAAGACTCTACATCGTTGTGAGCGAGAAAAAACACGCTTTCTATGTTGATTCAGTTCGAACGACCCGCCCAGCCGGATGTCCCGGAAAAACGCGCGAATTCGTAACGAACTGGACATTGCCTGAGTGGTGACAAAATCTTTCAGCGCAGCGCCAACGCAGCCCAGCCGCACCCCGCCCCACGCTCGACATCCACAGCAGCGCGTCCCATCATCCAAAATATCTCCACATGATTATCATCTGGTCAACAGAAATGTGTCATTTCATCTTTCGTCGTCTCTGTCTCCTATCCCCCTCAGGTTTGTCCCCCTGTTTTTGCACTTGTAAGATCAAGCGTGAGAATTCGACTTTGCGCTACTAAACCGCTATCCCACCGACCACTTGCTGCACGCGGGCGGCTCCGGTCCGGTGATAACGGGTATAGCGTACTTGCGAGGTGGGGAAGCTGAGGACGAACAGGAACAGAACTTTGCGAACCAGTCGGCGTTGGCGGTGTATGACCTAAATACCCGGTTCGACGAGTTGACTTGCACTCGAAGTACTTCAGTGGTCGTAAATAGAGCTTATTTCTTCGGTCGCTCGCACTCAAAGTTCACGGCGTCATTTGGATCGCCGCTACCTTTGTACTTCGCTGCCTGCGGATACGGGCACAGAGGCCGCGTCATCTTCGCGTGTGTTTCGTCCTGGCCTTCAAACTTCGACGCAATAATTGTTGACGGCGCCGTGCCCTTTTCCACCCACTGTTCCAAAGATGCGTACACGCTGTGCTGCGGGTCGTCGAACTTCAGATCGCCGACCGCTCCGAACGAATCCGGCCCCGGGCCGCCGGCGCAGTGTTGCACGCCCGGCGCCATGTAGAGACGGACAAAAGAGTCGACATCTTTTTGCTCCATCTTCTTGATGACGCTTTCGTAATAGTCGATCGTGTTCAAAGCCGTGATCGCCGGATCATTCCAGCCGTGATAGAGAACCAACTTTCCTCCGCGGGCTTTGAATGGCTTGAGGTAGGGATCTGTAGCGTTCAGGGCCTGCGCGGTTCTCTCATTGGCTGCTTTCAGGTCCGCATCGACTTTGAACGTCTTGTAGTCCCAATCGGACTTCCCGAATACAAAGTCGGAAAAGAATCCGTTGCCGAAAAACGCCATGAGACTCTTCACGGGCTCCGGGCCGGTGATCCAGAGTCCCCAGCCGCCTTGGCCCTCTTCGGCGCCGGGCAGATAGCCGGGGTAAACCACGTGCCCGTTGGAATCAAGCGTTCCCGCGTAGAGTTTCTTCAGCGCAGTGAGCTGCGCAGCCGTCAGGCATTTGTCTGAATCCTCTCCCTTGCACTGGATCGTCGCGGGATCGAAGTGACACTGCCGCGGATCGTTCAGAATCCCATCGTGCACGCCGTCCACCTCGTCGCACGCTGCGTTCACCGCCGCTGCAATCGTGGGAATCTTTGCCGGAGGAATAAAGCTGGCCGAATCCATCGTCAGGGCCTGGGTGTCATAAGCTGCAGTCGCGAGCAGAGCAGTCCAGTAGTTCGCCGGAGCGCCGGCTAAGATTCCGTCATAGTCCTCGGGATAACGTTGGGCTTCCATCAACGCCTCACGCCCGCCGTCGGAACATCCGGCGAAGTATGAGCGCTGCGGAGACTTGGAGTAATAAGCGGCGATTACTGTCTTGGCGACGCGCGTCATCTCATGAATTCCGCGATAACCGAAATCGATAATCTTTTCCGGGTGCCCCATCGCCCAGCCCGCATCGAACGGCGATCCCGTATGGCCCGTGTCAGTCGCCGTCGCGGTGTACCCCGCCTTCACCGACATTGCGAGTTGCATATCGTCAATCAGTCCGGCGAATCCGCCATTGCCGATCCCTTGAAGCTTGCCATTCCATCCCGAGACGGGAAGCCAGACTTCGAGTTTGATGTCGGAGTCTGAGGTCGGCTTCGCCTCGGCAACGACGCGGCAGAATGCCGGAAGACTCTTATATAGCGACGAGAGATCGGCTCCGTTCAACGAGGGAGGCCCGTTGAACGTGCCCGCCGCAACCGTGTGCGCAAGCGTAATCGTGGTGTTGGGAATCTTTGCTGCAGTCAGGCGTTCGCAAGCATCCTGGGCGACCGCAGTTTCATAGCCATGCGTTCCGAGAACCATAACCGTGGCGTTCTTGGAACTGGAGGGCGGAGCCGCACTTCGCGCCAAGGCTATTTCCGCACCCTGATCCGTCATGAGGTATTGCTCGACCCGGGCCAACTTCGGATAAGCTGTCGCGGCATCCTGTGTCATCGCCCGGTACGCCGTACCGAGCACAACAAGCACGGCAAAGCTTTTGATCGCGATTGCGCCCGCCTTCATCTTCCGCATCGTCTC
Organism: Candidatus Acidiferrales bacterium; assembly: GCA_035603035.1. Classification (GTDB taxonomy): domain Bacteria; phylum Acidobacteriota; class Terriglobia; order Terriglobales; family Acidobacteriaceae; genus Sulfotelmatobacter. The sequence continues at coordinate 3,499 of DATNLE010000169.1, forward strand.
CTCCCGAAAGTAGGCCAAGCCGGCCCAGCAAATCGCCTCTTCTAGGGATTTTGCCTAAAAAATGTTCGCTTCTCACCCCGACCCCAGCCGTCGCTCCGGTGCCTGGTGCCGCCAAAAACGCTCGCACCTCGACCGGCGCCCGGCACGCGATGACAGCCTTGCGCTCCCACGCCGGTGCCTCGTCCAGATCGGCAGCTTCCAGTATCCAAAAACCGCCTACGTGCTCCTTAGTCTCCAGGTACGGTCCGTCGGTGACGAGCACTTTACCATCGGGCTGCCTCCGCAGCGAAGTCGCGCTGCTGGCCGCGCTGAGGCCGCCGGCAAAAAGCCTGACACCCGCAGCCTCCATCTCATCGTTGAGCGCGTCGATATCGCACACCATCGCTTCGCCCTCTGTGGACGGGTCGTAGTTGTCGGCGACGTGAATAGCAACCAAATACTGCGTCATGATTTGGCGGGCCGGTTGCCCTGCCTTCACTACATAGTCGTTCGGGATACCGGAAATCGACAGCCACTCATTTTTTTTTATTTCGACTGCCGAATCCGCTCTTGCAGGAATTGCCGCTCTGGTTCCTATTTGGTCAGCGCCAGAGCTTTCCCATAAGAGGGCCGAGCCTCGGCTGACCTGCCGAGCCTGCGGTACACATCCCCACGGGCTGAATGCGCCAAGTAATATAGTGACTCCGCGCGAAGTTGGGAATCGTGTCCGATGGTAAAGGCTGAAGGGAGAGTAAGATAATGCGATCTGTCGAAAAGCGATGACGAGACGCCGCCGCACATTGATTACCTCTCCGCTCGAATGGCAAATGACTGCGGCCCCGGTATTGCCCCCGCCGATCCCGGTTTTGCCAGAGCGTGGCGGCACCCAGCTCACGGCACCGCGTGCGGTGATTCTGGTGGACACTCGGGAGCAAACGCCTTTCGATTTGTCGCGCTTCTCTGGCTGGTTCGCACGCGTCGAGAAAAAGGCTCTTACAGTTGGAGATTACACCATCGCCGGACTGGAGGACGTCTGCGCCGTGGAGCGGAAGGATCTCGGCGACCTGATTCATTCCTTCACGGTGGATCGTCCGGCATTTATCAATCGGCTCCGGTTCCTGAGCTCGCTCCCTCATCGGCTATTGGTAATCTCAGCCGCGCTCAGCCAGGTGAAGTCTCCTTATGCTCATTCCAACATTAACCCCAACCGCATTCTGCAGTCCCTGATCGCTGTCCTTGCCGGACTGAACCTTCCTTTCTTGTGCACGGAAACCCACGAACTCGGCGAGGAAGTCGTCGCCTCCTATCTGTACCAGATTCACCTGTACGACTGGCTCGAAACCAACGACTATGGCCGCTTTCTTGTCGACGACGATCTTTAGCAGGCTGCGGGAAAACTCGATTAGAGGCCGCTGGCGCGACTGCGCCAGAAATATGGAATCCGAAGCGACCGCGACCGCTATCGCGAGCGCAACCTCCTTCTTCCGGCAAGCGAAGCCACAGGCCAGCCCCAGCGGTTCTGAGCGTGTTTGAAGCCTCCACAGGTTACAATCATGGCCGATGCGAGCCAGACCGCCGAGCCGAAAACCAGCTCCAGCCTTCAGCGGAGCTGCGATTTGCGCAAGTCCATCGCTTTCAGCGCCAAGCCCCGGGCTACCGACGTAAATTCGTTGCCGCCTCGAATTCGCTTCTCTCCAAATCGCCTTTCGAAGATTCTCCTCACGGCTGGAACAAATGATGAGCCACCCGTCAGGAAGACCATATTGACGTTTTTGGGCTGAATGCCTGAAGAACTAAGGAGAGAATCGACGCATCGTGCGATCTGTCCGAGTTCATCAGAAATCCACTCCTCGAAAGAACTACGTTCCACTCCAGCCGCCCTCAGATCAACAAACCCGTCCGAAAACTGGAATGTGGCCACCGGGTCATTCGACAAATCGCACTTAACCTTTTGCACAGCGCGGTGGAGGTGGAATCCGAGGTCTTCTTTTATGAAGTGAATGAGCGCTCCAATCTTCTCTGGTTCGAGGGACTGCGCGTGAACGCCCCTTAGCATGTTCAGCACGTCTTTGGCCCTTAATAGGGACAGATGGTGCCAACGCTCTAGCCTGATATAGACCCAGTTTGGAACCGTCAGGATCTTGCCCAGCGAGCGCAACTGCGATCCGGATCCAAGAGCTGGAGACACGAGGTGCCTGATGATCTTTGCATCAAAGGAATCTCCCGCTATGCCGACTCCGGCGTTACCCACGATGTCACCCGGCACTCTGCCTCTTCGACGAATGGTAGGGCCAACGTGAACTAATGAGAAGTCACTCGTACCTCCGCCGAAATCCCCAATAAGGATGAGTTCGTCATGGTCGAGCTTGGACTCGTAATAGTGAGCTGCTGCTACCGGCTCCATCTCGAACTCGACTGACTCATAGCCAGCGACCTCAAAGGCCGATCGAAGCCGACCCTCTGCATAACTGTCATCTTCATGGTTCTCTGCTCCCACAAAATGAACCGGCCTTCCGACTACAGCTGACCTGATTTTGATCCCGAACTGATGCTCTGCCTTTTCGCGCAGGTCTCTGAGTATCCTCGCGATTAGATCTTCAAGTGTGTACCGTCTCCCGAAAACCTCTGTGGAGTGAAGCGTGCGACTGCTGAGGAACGACTTGAGGGATTGAATCAGTCGACCCTTCGTTTCCTCGGAGAGATAGTGCTCGATGCCCTCTGGCCCCGTCCACGATTTCAGAGTATTTACACCGCCCTCCTTCGTCTGCTGAAGATACAGCAGCGACCGATACGCATCAGTCAGGCCGCCAAAGTATGGAAACTTGGCAAGCTGAACTCCGTCTGAGCCGCCGGCCAAGGCGATCGAACTGTTCGTTGTCCCAAAGTCAATGCCGATCGCGCCTTGGCTCGTTGGGAAAGACGGTGAATGCATTCGGGATCTCTTCAAATCTTCAAATTAGCAGCGGGAGAACGCATCGGGGCGGTTTGGTGTTTACAATGGCTTCGCCTGAGGTCATTTTTAGGGTTCTGGCTCAACTTCGGTGCACCCCGCACCGAGTCTCGGTAATCAAGAATAAATGGGTAAGAAGTTGCCGTACAAGCAATTGCTTTCGAATCTGAACGGTCTGACGGGGCGAAAGCTGGTGCCAGCAGGGCCGGTTGGGTCGTCGAAGCCGAGGGATCAAGTCATGCGCTCCGAGCTGATTGTGGAGTGACTTCCCATTCCCGCCATAGTCGGGTACTGGCGTGAGCTTCGAGACCTCCTGCTGCAAGGAGCATCGGTTACGCTCAAGCTCCAGATGGGTCGTTGGCGTTGTCGAAGTCGGCGACGTTGGCGACCACTTCTGTGTCAGCATTCCTGGCAGCTTCAACGCAAGAAAAATGTCCACAATCTACATCGTTGCCATCGTGAAGGAGGAAGAGTGGAAGAGTGAGCATCCTTCTAGTGCTCATCGTGATGGGATGTAGCTCTGTCCAGTGGAGATGAGTCGAATGTCTGGCCGTGGACAGGTGGACCTGCACCAAACTTTGACAGCGCATGCGCGGCGCCGCGGGTTGCGCTTGCAGGTGACCGACCACCCTAGCCAGGAGTGGACAATGCAGCAGGTGCCAGAAGCGTTTCTCTGGGACCACGGGTGCAGATATCTTCCAGGTTTTGCTCTCGCGATGGTGGCGAGTAAGTGTCCTCGAAGTCTGCCGGAGGATACTTACTCCGAATGAGTAGATAAGCGCCCAAGCATCCCCATCTCTCCATCAGCCATTTCTTGCGCCGTACAGCATCTTGCCCTCTTACGAACGGGAAACGCGGCCTTCCGGCTCTGCATAGAGCCCGAACTCCGCAATTCCCACCGGCTTGCCCCTTCCTCGAACGCTTAGGCGGACGCGCTCCGCCGAGGTCTGGTTCACCCGGTACACCATCATTGTGGGTGACTCGCCAGCAAGCGCCTCGTTCCAGTGCCCCCCGCTCCACGCTTCCACGCGATACGAAGCAATGCGGCTTTCCGTCCCA
>DATNLE010000193.1:0-23884 GCA_035603035.1 Candidatus Acidiferrales bacterium
TGGGACGCAGGGGCCGCTGGTGATTTCTGGGAGCTACTCGGTGCGGATGTTCCAGAAGGTGGATGGTGCCGTTACCGAGTTGGCTGCGGCGCAGAACTTCAAGGTGGTGACTGACGGAGCGTCTGCGCTGAGTGCGGCCGATCGAGCCGCGCAGGAGGAGTTTCAGCGCAAGGTGGCGCGGCTTTACCGGGCGGTCTCAGGCGCGCTGCATACTGCGGACGACGTAGAGGCGCGACTGAAAGCCATTCGCGCGGCGCTGCGGGAAACGCCCGCGGCGGAGAAGCAGTTGAGCGCTGCGGCGGATTTGATCGAGCAGACGAATCGCGGGATTCTGCGGGCGCTGCAGGGAGATCGAGAGATGCAGAAGCGTCAGGAACCGGTGCCGTCATCGATCAACGATCGCGTGGAGGTGATCCTGGAGGGTGAACGGTTTGCTCTCACCAAGCCTACTCAGACTCATCTTGACGATTACAACATTGCTGCCGCTGAATTCGCTGGGGAGCTGGGAAAGCTTCGAGCTTTGGTTGAAGTCGATCTAGCTAAGCTTGAGAAAGATATGGAGGCTGCGGGGGCGCCTTGGACTCCGGGTAGAGTGCCGGAGTGGAGCGAGAAGTAGAGTCCATTTTGCGGCCCAGGAAAAATCTTTAACCCAACCGAGGACACTGCGGCGCAGAGGGTGAGACGAACCGAAAATTGTTTGCGAATTTTTCTTGCGCGCGCAAGTCGCTTGGTTTTTTCGTAAGCAGCTGTGATAAACTCGGCGCCGACTGTTGCTTAGCGCTGTAGGGCGCGGCAACCGCCGTGGGGAAATCGTTCGACGTCCGGGAGGACTGGGGAATGGGCCTCGCGTTAATGGGTCTGATCTGGCTGATTACTATAGTCAGCACGTACTTTTTTGCCGCCAAAACATGGTGGCTGCCCGTGGGTGCGGCCGACGCCGCGCAATTTATTGACGGACAGCTTGCCCTCACTTTTGTACTGATGGGAATTGTTTTTCTGGCGGCGCAACTCTCTCTGGGTTACATCGTGTGGAGATACCGGGAACAACCTACGTCTCCGCCGGTGCTGTATTCGCACGGCAATACAAGACTGGAAATCATCTGGACAGTGCTAACCACGGTGTTGTTTGTCGGATTGAATCTGATGGGCAGTACGGTTTGGGCGAGCCAGCGCTTTGATCTGGCGGGGCCAGGGGCGGTGCAGGTTGAAGTCACGGGGATGCAGTTTGCGTGGTACTTCCGCTATCCGGGGCCGGATGGAAAGTATGGAGCGACGAGTCCGAAGCTAATGGATCCCTCGGCTGGAGGCGAAGCGGCTGTGGGGCTGAACACTTCCGACCCGGCGGCAAAGGATGATGTGGTCACGGGCACGATGTATTTGCCGGTTGACCGCGAGGTCGACGTAAGTTTGCGCGCGGTGGATGTGATCCACAGCTTCTTTGTGCCCTCGCTGCGCTTTAAGCAGGACACGGTTCCGGGATTGAACATTCACATGCACTTCAAGCCAACGGCGATTGGCGAGTACGAAATCGCGTGCGCCGAATTGTGCGGTCTAGGACATTACAAAATGCACGGGATGGTACACGTGGTCAGCCAGGAGGATTTTGATAAGTGGCTGGCGGCACGGGAGGCGGAGAAACAATAACATGGCGACCCCGGTTGCGGTTCATGCGCACGCGGCTCCTCAGGGCTTCATTCGAAAATATATTTTCAGCCTGGATCACAAAGTCATTGGTATTCAGTATTTCTTTTTGGCGCTCACGGCGGTGTGGGTAGGGATGTTTCTGTCGCTGCTGATGAGGATTCACTTATTGTGGCCGGGCGCGAATCTGCCGCTCGTGGGCGAAATCAAGCCGGAGACTTACCTCAGCCTGCTCACCATGCACGGAACCATCATGGTGTTCTTCGTGCTGACCACGGCGCCGCAGGGTGGGTTCGGAAATTATTTTCTGCCAATTCAGATTGGCGCGCCCGATATGGCGTTTCCGGTCCTGAACATGCTTTCGTTCTGGACGACGTTTGTCGCGTTCGTGACCATCCTGGCAGCTTTTTTTGTTACGGGTGGAGCGCCACTGCACGGCTGGACGGGGTATGCGCCTCTGAGTGCTCTGCCATCGGCGGGGCCGGGAGAGCAACTCGGGGCGGATTTGTGGATCACGAGCATTGCAATTTTTTGCATTGCATCGTTGATGGGAGCGCTAAATTTTATTACGACTACGCTCGATCTGCGCGCCAAGGGCATGACATTGATGCGCATGCCGCTGACAGTTTGGTCGTGGTTCATTACGGCGATCCTCGGACTGCTGGCCTTCGGGGTATTGCTTTCGGCGGGAATTTTGCTTCTGATGGATCGCAATCTGGGTACGAGTTTTTATGTGCCGCTGGTGGTGGTGAACGGACAGATCATGGGGCACAAGGGCGGGTCACCGCTGTTGTGGCAGCATTTGTTCTGGTTCTTCGGGCATCCCGAAGTTTATATTGCGATTCTGCCGGGCATGGGCGTGACCTCACAGGTTCTCTCGACCTTCTCGCGTAAGCCGATCTTTGGCTACAAGGCCATGGTGTACGCCATGCTCTCCATCGGTTTCTTGGGGTTCATGGTGTGGGGCCACCACATGTTCATGAGCGGCATGAGTCCGTATTCGGCATTTGCGTTTTCCATACTGACGATGTGTATTGGCGTCCCTTCGGCGATCAAGACTTTTAACTGGCTGGGCACGATGTGGAAGGGGCACATTCGGTTCCATACGCCGATGCTATACGCCATTGGCTTCGTTTCGCTTTTCGTCTCGGGTGGATTGAGTGGTCCGTTTCTGGCGCAGCCGGTGCTCGATATTCAACTGCACGATACCTATTTTGTGGTCGGACACTTCCACTTGATCATGGGCGTGGCGGCGATCTTTGGAATGTTTGCGGCGACTTATTACTGGTTCCCGAAAATGTTCGGACGGATGATGAATGAGACTTGGGGACGAGTGCACTTCTTCCTCACGCTGGCGGGGACGTACGCGATCTTCATGCCGATGCACTACCTGGGTGTAGCAGGTGGAACGCGACGCTATTCGCAATACACGGAAGTGGCGTACCTGCAGAAGCTGATGCCGATTCACGAGTTCATGACCTACGCAGCCATCATCACGATTGCGGCACAGTTTATTTTTGTGATCAATCTTTTCTGGAGCATGTTCAAGGGGCCGAAGGCGAGCGATAATCCGTGGGAGGCGACGACGCTGGAATGGACTACTGCGACGCCTCCGCCGCACGATAATTTTGGCGGCGTGACTCCGGTGGTGAATCATGGGCCGTATGAGTATGGGGTTCCGGGCGCGGCACGGGACTACGTGATGCAGACGGATCCGGCAACGACGCCGACCCACTGAAGATTCAGCAACCTCAGGGGCTAAGCGCAATTGAGGAAGCGAGACTTGCCGCGGCGCTGAAGCGTTGCGCCACTAAAATCTCGGTTACTATCTTGGCAAACTATTTTTGTTAACTGTGGCGACGCACGAAAGCATCAGAAGTAATTATGGCAACGTATAGTCCAAGCACTCCGGTGAACCGTTTGGGGCGGGGCGGGAATGTGCCGGCGCCGCCGAATGGTGGTGATGGCGGCGATAGTTCGTCTGGTTCAAACCTTCCAAATTATGGGGCGCGGTTGCGCAGAGCACGGCTGGGGTTGATCTGCGGCATTGCGACGGTCAGCATGGTTTTCATTTCGCTGACCAGCGCTTATGTTGTGCGGCAGGGTTTGCCCACTTTCGACGGCGCGACGAACTCTTATGTTCGCGATTGGGGCCAGGTGCGGTTGCCGTGGTTGTTGCTGGCTATCAATACGGGGTTGCTGCTGGTCAGCAGCTTGACCATGGAGTTTGCGCGCCGGGGTATTAAGCAGCGGGCGGCGCTGGCTCCGCTGCAATCGATCCCCGGGATTTCGCTGGGCGAAGAAAAGAGTTTTCCGTGGCTGGGTGTAACGGTGCTACTCGGCTTTGGATTTCTGGTGGGCCAGGGGCTGGCTTGGGGGGAATTGAAGGCGCGCGGATTCTTCGTGGACACGAATCCGAATAGTTCGTTTGTGTATTTACTGACGGCAGCGCATGCGGTGCATCTGGCGGGTGGAATCATTGCGCTGATGTGGGCGTCGGTGACTTCCCTGCTGCACCGGCCGGTTGAGGGTCGGCGCATTGTCGTGGATGTTACCGCCTGGTACTGGCATTTCATGGCTGTGCTGTGGATTTATGTTTTTGCTCTCTTAGCCTTCGCGCGATAACGAAAGGGGAACCTGGGGAATGGCTGACGCCACGCTGCAACATGAAGCGGCTGCGGTGCACGGGGTCGCAGGCGAGTACGAGGCTCCGCTGTTCGGGGCATATTCGAAGAAGGTTGGCATGTGGCTGTTTCTGGCATCCGACTCGCTGACCTTCGGGGCGCTCCTGTTCGCCTTCAGCTACAACCGCATTTACACCGTGTGGCCTACGCCGTTCGGCAAGGACAGCATCATCAACGCGACGGTGATGACGGCGTGTCTGCTGTCGAGCTCGCTGACGATGGTGATGGCGGTGTTCGCGGCGCAGAGGCATGACCGGGCTTGGACGCGGAACTGGCTGCTGGCGACGATGGCGTTCGGCACGGCGTTCATCGTGCTGCATGGCATGGAGTGGACAAAGCTAATCCACGAGGGTTTGACGCTGCCGGGATTTCCGAAGCCCACGGGGCAGGCTGAGGGTGACTTCGCGAAGATTTCGACGGGCGTACCCCAGTTTGCGGCAACATTTTTCGGGCTCACTGCGATGCACATGCTGCATGTGACGATCGGCGTGATCTATCTCGGCGTGGTAGCGCTGCGGAAATGGTTTTTGCCGATTCTGGGAGTGCTGTGGCTGGCGGGATACTTTCTGATTCCGGCAGATAATGTTTTTCATTACGGCGTGCATGCGCTGCTGATTGGCTTGATTGTTGCGGGCATCATTATTTTTTTGAAGCCCAAAGATTATGACGCGCATGACGTGGAAGTGTCGGGTTTGTATTGGCACTTTGTGGATCTGGTGTGGATGTTTATTTTCCCGTTGGTGTATTTGATGTCAACGAAGGTTTAGTGCGGTCGCTAGTGGCGGAAATCCGAAGGCGGGTTGGAGCGGGCGTGTTGCACAGGTCTTTCGCGCAAAAAACGCGCTCCGGATGACACCGTCGCTGGTCGGATAACAACATTTGGGGGGAACGCGATGCACGATGTGGCGAAGCATGACGATAGCAAGGGGCAGTACTTCTGGGTTTGGGGAGCATTGCTGGTTCTGACCGGGATTGAAGTCTGGCTGGGTTACCGGCAGGTCTTTGAACCGGCGCGAATGCTGGAAGTATTGCTGGTGCTGTCGGTGATTAAATCGGCATTGATTATTGGCTACTTCATGCATTTGAAGTTCGAGAAGGCGCTGATGCGCTGGTTGCTGGTGATCGCGGTGACTGGCTGCTTCGTGATTATGTATTTATTTTTCTTTCCAGATGCGGGGCGGGTTTTGCATTTGGGGGTTCGGTAGAGATCAGGTTTGCGTGATGAACTTTTTTCGAAACAAAGTTCGGGTTGTGACGTTCGTTGGAATCCTAGGACTGTTCAGCGTGCCTGCGCTCGGGCAGGGCTGCGCGATGTGCAATGCAGTGGCGAGGAGTACGCCCAAGGAGGGGCAGCGGGCGTTGAACCGGGCGATTCTGGTGATGCTGGTTCCACCGATAGGGATTATGGTGTTCGGCGTCGGGTTGGCCTTCCGCTACGGGAAGCGGCGGGATGAGGAACAGGACCGGGGCATAGATTAATCAGTCGACTGCTACTGCGCTTCGACGGGGTCAATCGAAGTCAAAGGACAGCAGCGTCCGTCCCCCACAGTCAAAGTTACTTCAGGCTGCGGCGGTGGCGGCCTGACTCATTGTCTCTTCCAGGATCGCAGCCTCGCTGGCACCGGTGTGGCGCAACACTTCGCAGGCCCACATGGTTTTGGCACTCTCAGAGCAAGAGACGTAAACCAGCACGCCCAAGCTGCGAAGCTGATTCTCGAAGCGATCGGCTTCGTCGTCCGAAAAGCCGAGTCCTACCAGAGCTCTGGCGTTTCCACAGAGAGCGGGGGCTTCACGCGAAATCAGCGCGTGGAAGAAAGCCTGCGACTTGATGAAGAATCCAACGGTCGGAATCAGCACCGCGCCGAAACCCGAGAGCCAGCCAATCAAGCCGGCGGTTACCGCAGTTGATTCGCATTCGGAATTGAAGAGGCTGGCATCGCGGACCAAAGCCGATATAGGATGCGTGGGCGACAGCATCATGCAAATATCCTGGTTCTCGAACCCAGCCTGATTGAGCGTGTGGACAACGTCGTTCAGGGCGACATCCTGCGAGTACATTCCGTAGGCGGCGGCTGTGTTTAGTGCCATAGTCTTATCTCCACACGGGCGAACATTTCTACTCGAACCTTGACATACACCGACAATTACGGGAAAACGTTTAGGCGCTGTATGAGAATTAGCTACAGTGAATGAAGGAACAGTCGCCGACCATCCCTACTTGCGAAACAACTCAAAAGTTAAACCTCGGCGCAGGAATTTAAACTCGGGTAAATCATGTAGGGTGGCGCTTTTTCTGAGATTGTAAGGAAATATTTAATACTTTCAGATTGTTTTGAGGGATGAGCTTCGATTGCGTTCCCTTTCGGACCTTGGGGCACAGGCTTGGGGCACAGGGGATGTTCAGGACGGTCGGAGGGCGACCCCATTCTGGGTCGCATCCCTGCCGAAAGAGCAGGCCCGAACCGGCAACAGATGCGGTTGTGCCAGCGTAATTTTCATGGTCAGCGGGCGGGCTTCTTGAGGAAGCGCTTTGTTTACAAGCACCTACAGACGCTGTCGCTTGGCAAGCGCCTTGCAGGGAAATTTCGACGACTTGGAATTCCGGAGGTGGGCAATGAAAAGGGTTCTTGCGCATTTCTCGTTCGCGACGGCCCTGATGGTGCTGACGATTGCGCTTGGATTGGCGGCGCATGGGCAGCAAGCAGGTGCGCAACCGTCCGCCGAAGATCGGAGTGCAACCGCGCCACAAAATTCTGACTCGACAGCGGCTCCGCCTCAACAACGAAACGAAGCCCAAATGCCAGCTTCTGGCGATACCACCACACAGGAAGCCAAGTCCTTCAGCGGAGTTATAGTGAAGGAAAATGGCGAACTGGTACTGAAAGACCTGGTGACGAAGGTTATTTACAAGCTCAACGATGCGGCCAAAGCGAAACAGTATGTGGGCAAGCGTGTGAAAGTTACGGGCAAGCTGGACATGAACAGTAACACCATTCAGGTGGAGAGCATTGAGGTTGTGACGTAGGCCATAACCCTCGAACCCTAAAGCCTGCCGCTGATTTCGGAGCCCCACGCCGTCTGTTACGTCCACGACACGGGTGATCTCCCTGAGGGTTCGGTCGAGACTCTTTCCTTAGCGCGCGGACGAACTAAAAACTCTGCATTTGTGTGCAATCGGAACTGCGGTACTCTTCTTCCCTTTCGAGCCGAAGGGCGGCTTCGTCGAGCTCGATGATTTCAGTTCGGTGGATGACTCCGACTCAGCCTTTGGAAGTAGCGTGATTTGATCGCGTTTGTTCACGCGGCCTGTTCGAAAAATCCATTCCACCGCTGGCGCGCTGGGGCATAGGCCTTCTCCGCGCACGCCGGATTCGAGCACACGTCATCAAGCAACCAAGAGCAGGGAACCATGAAGGTCTCGACCTCCGGGGGAACGATGGTGCCGGGGGGGGAGGATGGAGTAGTCGCGAGCCAGGGCTGGCTCATCGGGACAGAAGGGAAGTTTCACCGCCGCGATCGCGCCCGCGCCGCGCTCTGTGCATCCACAGAATTTGCACTGCCTGCGACTCACAGAAATTCCTCCGCTCGCGCGCACGTTTCCGCGAAATCCGTGTAGGAAACTGTGCTCGATTTGTGCGATTCTTGCCATAAGGTGACGCTCGTTTCCGGCCAAATCATTGATAAATGCCAGTAAATTAGCTGATAATGGAGGATTCGGCGGTGCTGCCTGAGGCTGCTGGGGGCGGTTCGCGGCGTGAACCGCCGTTCGCTAGCGGCTGTAGGCTCATTCGATGTCTGATCTGATATCCACGGAAAACAGTATCGTCGTACACGGAGCGCGGGTTCACAACCTCAAGAATATTGATTTTGAGGTGGCGCACAACGCTTTGACGGTTGTGACAGGAGTTTCCGGTTCGGGCAAGTCTTCCCTCGCCTTCGACACAATTTACGCGGAAGGGCAGAGACGGTATGTGGAGTCGCTTTCGGCCTATGCGCGGCAGTTTCTAGAGCGCATCGAGAAGCCGGATGCGGACTCCATCGACGGAATTGCGCCGGCGGTGGCGATCCGGCAGAAGAACACGACGCGCAATCCGAGGTCGACCGTGGCTACGGCTACGGAAATTTATGATTACCTGCGGTTGCTGTTTGCCCGCATCGGCCGGACCTATTGCGTGAATTGCGGCCGCGAGGTGAAGAAAGATACGGTCGATGAGATTGCGGATGCGATTCTGGGGCTCGATCCGGAGACGCGAGTGCAAGTGGTTTTTCCGTTGCAGGCGGTGGCGAGTGCTCCGCAGGAGCCCGCGAAGAAAGCTCTACGCGCGCGCAAGGGTAATAAGAAAAGCACCGCCGCGGCGTCGGGTTTGACAGAGCAGTTGAAGGCTCGGCTGTTCGATTTGCGCAAGGCAGGATTCAATCGGTTGTATCAAGCGGGACAGGTGTTCGAGTTTTCCACGCCCGAATCCTTGCTGGACATTAACTTCGACCAACCGGTGTTCATGCTGGTGGACCGGCTCACGGTTTCCGCGGAAGCACGCTCGCGCATTGTGGATGCGGTGGAGACGGCTTATCGCGAGTCCGGCGAAGTGATCTTTGATTTGCCGGCAAATGCTAGGGAATCGGCGCAGCTGCGTTTTTCCCAGCGTTTCGAATGCAAGCACTGCAACCTGCGGTACGAGGAGCCGGAACCGCGGTTGTTTTCGTTTAACAATCCCTACGGCGCCTGCCCCCGGTGCCAAGGCTTTGGAAACACGATTGACTTCGATCTCGACCTGGTAATTCCGGACAAGACGAAAACGCTGGGGGAAGGTGCGATCGATCCGTGGAACAAGCCGAAATATCGTCCGGTATTTACGGAGATGAAGCGCTTCGCGAAACAGTCTGAGATCCCGCTCGATGTGCCTTGGGCCGAGCTGGATGCGGATCAGCAGGAATTTATTCTGAATGGAGAAGGTGATTTCCTGGGGGTGCGCGGCTTCTTCCAGTATCTGGAGCGGAAGAAATACAAGTTGCACATCCGCGTGTTTCTGAGCCGCTATCGCGGATATTCGACTTGTCCGGAATGCCACGGAAGCCGGCTGCGGCTGGAGGCGCGTCAGGTCAAGATCAACGGACGCAACCTTTGTGATATCTGCGGCATGACGGTTGAAGATGTATCAAAGTTTTTTGACAGCATTGAGCTGAGCGCTGAAGAAGCGGAAATCGGGGAGAGGTTGTTGCAGGAAATCCGCGAGCGACTGCGCTTTCTAAACGATGTGGGGCTGGAGTATTTGACGCTGGATCGATTGGCGTCGACGCTTTCCGGCGGCGAAGCGCAGCGGATTCAACTTGCGACTTCGCTGGGATCGCGGCTGGTGGGAACGCTTTACGTGCTGGATGAGCCTTCGATCGGGCTGCACAGCCGCGACACGCACCGGCTGATCAAGATCCTGCATGATTTGCGGGACTTGGGAAACACGATTCTGGTGGTGGAACACGATCCTGACATTATGCGGACGGCGGACCGGATCCTCGATCTGGGGCCGGGCGCGGGAGAAAACGGCGGCAAGCTGGTGGCGGCGGGAACCTACGAGGAGATTCTGCGGAATCCGGCTTCGCTGACGGGGCGTTATCTGTCTGATGACTTGCGTATACAGATTCCCGCGGTGCGGCGGCAACCGGGAGCGCAACAGATCAAGATCAAGAATGTGCGGGCCAATAACTTGAAGGGGATCGACATCAGCGTCCCGCTGGGAATGCTGGTGGCAATCACGGGCGTGTCGGGGTCGGGCAAATCTACGTTATTGCATCAGGTGCTTTATCAGGCGCTGGGAGAAGCTAAACAACAGCCCACCTCCGGGGCGACGCGGGGAGCGGCAACTTGGGAGGGTTTGGAGGGAGATCAGTTTATTGACGAAGTGGTGCTGGTGGATCAATCGCCGATAGGGCGAACGCCGCGTTCGAATCCGGTGACTTATATCAAGGCTTTCGATGCGATTCGCGATCTGTTCGCTTCCCTGCCGGAGGCCAAGAAGCGGGGATTCGGGGCCGGACATTTTTCTTTCAATATCCCGGGCGGACGCTGCGAGACTTGTCAGGGCGACGGCACGGTGACGGTCGAAATGCAGTTTTTGGCGGACGTAGAACTGATTTGCGAAGAGTGCCAAGGAACGCGGTACAAGGCACAGGTACTCGAGGTGCGGTACCGCGGAAAGAATATCCACGAAGTTTTAAGCCTGACGGTGAAAGAGGCGCTGAAGTTTTTTGCAGAGGTGCCAAAGATTACCGAAAAGTTGCGCGTGCTGGATGAGGTAGGACTGGGATACTTACGGCTGGGCCAATCGGCGACGACATTGTCGGGCGGGGAGGCGCAGCGCATGAAATTGGCGGCGCATTTGCAACCGGCGGCGAGAGAGATTGGGCGGCCCAGCTCCGGGCGGGAGCAAGAGCCGCGCCGCGGGCGGCGTTTGCTCTACATTTTTGACGAGCCGACGACGGGACTGCACTTTGACGATGTGAGCAAGCTTCTGGCGGCGTTCCGCCGCCTGATTGAGGCAGGCGGGTCGATTCTCGTGATCGAACATAATCTGGAGGTCATCAAGACGGCGGATTGGGTGGTCGATCTGGGGCCGGAAGGGGGAGCGCGCGGCGGCAGGATTGTGGGAGCAGGGACGCCGGAGACGATCGCCAGTCTGCCGGAGTCCTATACTGGGCAGTATCTGGCTCGGGTGCTGAAGGGGCATGGCAGTGGCAACGGAGCGTCGCGTCCCGATGGCAGCAAGTAAAATTCTCCCCAGCGTGCTGCTGGCTTTGGCGGCGTGCGGCTGCGCGCAGGATGCGAGTCAGGCTCCCTCTCCACCGCCTCCTTCGTCTTCCTCTTCGGCCAAACATCGAGCAATCCATCACATACAGGTTCCGGATGAAGATGCTCCGACTCAGCCTCCCGAACTTATTCAGGCAGAAGCGGCAATTGAGAAAAAGAACTACGCTGCTGCCGAATCTTTTCTGCATAAGTTGGTGGAACGGGATTCCGCAAGCTACGTGGGATGGTTCGACCTGGGCTTCGTGGAGAATGCTCTGGGCAACGTGGATGCATCGATTGCGGCTTACCGTAAGTCGGTGGCGGCGAAGCCGGACGTCTTCGAATCCAATTTGAATCTGGGATTGCAGTTGGCCAAGACTGCGCGGCCCGGGGCGGAGGAATTTTTACGGGCTGCGACCCGGCTAAAGCCTACGAGTCATATCGAGGAGGGGCAATACCGCGCATGGCTGGCCTTGGGACATGCGCTGGAAAAATCTAAGCCCGAAGAGGCGCTGACTGCTTACGGGCGCGCGGCGGCGCTTCAGCCGAAAGAGGCCGAGCCGCATTTCGCCGCTGGCATGCTTCTCGAACAGGAGAACGAGTTCAGCGCGGCGGCGGACGAGTATAAGCGAGTGCTGGCAATTGATCCCGGATCGTCCGATGCGATCGTAGGGCTGGCGAATGTCTATATGCGCGGTCGACGGTTTCCGGAGGCGGAGGAGTCTCTGCGAAAGGTGCTGGCGGAGCATCCGGACTCAGCGGCGGTAGAAATACAGTTAGGGCGGGTGCTGGCTGCTGAAGGCAAGAACGATGAAGCGATCGCCGCCCTGCGGACGGGAATCAAGCTGGCTCCCGGCGATGAAGCGGCGCAGCGTGATCTAGCGGAGCTTTCGACAAATGCGGGGAAATATGATTTAGCGGAGTCCATGTATCGAACTCTAGTGGCGGCTCATGCGAGCGATGCGGAGCTTCATCGGCGGCTTGGTCAGGCGCTTTTGCGGGAGAAGAAAACCAAGGAAGCGCAACAGGAATTTCTGGCAGCAGTGAAGTTCAAACCTGACTTGGGCGAAGCCTACGGAGACTTGGCGTTTGCAGCCAGCGAGAATGAGGATTATGAACTGGCGATACGGGCGCTGAATGCCCGAGCCAAGCTGATGCCGGACAATCCGGTTACATACTTCTTGCGGGCTTCAGCTAGCGACCATCTGCGCGACTTCAAAACGGCGGCGGCAAATTATCACCTCTTTCTTAACACGGCCAAGGGGAAGTATCCTGATTACGAGTGGAAGGCGAAACACCGGCTGATTGCGATCGAACCCAAGAAGTAGACTCGGCGGAAGTCATGGAAAGCGGGACGAAAAATGCACGCTGCCGGTGGATGGCGGTGGCGCTGGCAATGTTCACGTGGATGGCACCGTTCGCGCGGACGACGAGCCGGGAATATACGGTCGGGGAATTGAAGGAGCGAGTGGCCAATGCCAACCTTTCCGAGCGTCCCGCGCTTTGCATTCGGATCTGCGAACGGCAACTGGACGCGGCGGACCGGCTCTACGTTGCGGGAGACACCGACAACGGCCGGGCGATGCTGGCGGACGTGACGGCATTTGCCGAACACGCCCGGGACTATGCGATTCAGTCGCACAAGCATGAGAAGCAGAGCGAGATTGCTATCCGTAAGATGACCCGCAAACTAACCAACCTGAAGCATACCGTCCCGCACGAGGACCAACCGCAGATTCAGGACGCAATCGACCGTCTGCAGCGGATTCGCGACGACCTGCTGACGGCGATGTTTCCCAATGGAGTGAAGCCATGAAAACGCGCCGGTTTCGAGTCGAGGCTGGTATCGGCCTGCTATTGCTCTTCGCTGCGATGTCAGCGCTGGGCCAACGGCATCGGGATCCGTTTACTCAGGCGGAGATAGATCAGATCCGCGACACTAGTTGGGAACCACAGCTGCGGCTGGCTCTTTACGTGAAGTTTGCGCGAGCGCGGCTGGTGGGTCTCGAGCAAATGCGTAGCGATCCCAAGACGAAGGACCGGGCGCAACAAACGCACGACCATCTGGATGACTTTCTACTGATCTACGATGAATTGAACGACAACATCGACACTTATGTCGACCGCAAGGACGACATTCGCAAGCCGTTGAAAGTCATTATCGACGCGGATACGGAATTCCAGGCGAAGCTGCTCGCGTTAAGGGATGCAGCAGACGTTCCGCCCGAAGAAGCCAAGCAATACGAATTTGTTCTGAGCAACGCGCTCGATACGCTGGACAGCGCAGCCGAGGACCACCACAAAACTTTGGCTGACCAGGAAGAGGCTGCCAAGCATCGGAAGAAATCGGACTCGCGGCAGGCTGGCAGCCGGTCGGAGTGACCGCCTCCATTTTGCTCTCCTCCGGATTAATTCCGCGCGTGCTAGTCTAAGCTCACTGTGCGTGAGGGACTGCTCGAAATCTTCCATCAGGAACATCGGCAATTGCGTCCGGGCACGGCGCTGCCTGAACTGAAGATCGAATTTTTTGCCTTCGCAAATGTAAACAACACCATTCGACTGCGCCAGGGCAGGCTTCTGATCCGGCTATCCGATCTGCTGGAGGGTGCGCCGGACGCTGTAGTGCGCGCTATTGCCCACATCCTGCTGGCCAAGATGTATCGCAAGCCCATCGATCCAGGTCTGGCGGCGCGCTATCGAAAATTTGTGGGCAGCCATGACGTAGTGAGCAAGGCGCATTTAGTGCGGCAGATCCGGGGACGCAAGCGGTTGCATTCGCCGCAGGGTCACGTCTACGATCTCGACGCTATTTTCGAGGATCTGAACACGCGATTCTTTCACGGGCTGATGGGCCGGCCGCGCATGAGCTGGAGTCCAACGAAGACGCGCCGCATTCTGGGGCATTACGATCCGGCGCACAATGCGATTGTCATCAGCCGCGTTTTCGATCATTTCTCCGTTCCGCGATATGCGGTGGAATACATTGTGTATCACGAGATGCTGCATTTGAAGCATCCGGTGCGGCTGCGCGGGAGCCGGCGATGCGTGCATTCTGCGGAGTTTCATGCTGAAGAGAAATTGTTTCCGCAGTTGGAACGGGCGAATGCGTTCTTGAAAAGGTTATAAGTGAAGTCGCGTTCAACGCCGGGCGCGATGTATCGGAAATGTCAGGGATCTAGTGCCTCGCCACTAGGACGAGCGGCTTGCCCCTGAGCGGAAACGCCTAGCCTTTATTACGACAGTGTTGGCAAAGGATAGAATTCCATTCCATGAGAGGTCGTGTAATTGGAACCTTCCTTCTCACATCCTTGCTCCTCGCGCTCGCAGAGAGGCAAGGCAACGGCGTAGACCGTGTCGTTGTCCACAAAGGAGAACGGATGCTGGTGCTCCTGTTACGAGGAAAGGAATTGAGGTCGTACCGAATTGCCCTGGGTGGCGAACCCAATGGGCCGAAGTTCAGGCAGGGTGACCACCGAACTCCTGAGGGCTTGTACATATTCGATTCGAGAAATGCCAAGAGCCATTTCTATAAAGCGTTCCACATATCGTACCCGAACTCAAGGGACATAGAGGCGGCTAGGAAGTTAGGCCTCAATCCCGGAGGGGACATAATGCTGCATGGCCTTCCCAAGGAGTACGCATTCGTGGGAAAGGCTCACGCCTTGCACGATTGGACCGACGGATGCATTGCAGTTTCAAACGAAGAGATGGATGAGATTTGGAAACTGGTTGGAGTGGGAACTCCGATTGAAATCGACCCATGAACGTGGGGTTATTGCTCGAAACCAGGCGCCAGCGTTCCCGACCGGTCCTGGCTTTATCCTCTTGGGGTAAGCTGTCCTCCCAGTCGCCGCACGGCTGTAGCCAAACCGAACCACAAGATCACCACCTGCCAACGGAGACCCCCCAAAGATGACATTGATGAAGCGCTGCTGTTACAGTGTGCGGCTCGAAACCTTCAGCTTACAAGCTGAGTTCTCGCTCAAAATCTCTCGGCAACTATCGCCTCCGCGAATCGCGGCGATGGGCCTTTTCCGAAAACTGCTTCCTTATTTTCACCGCTGAGCTATACCCTACATTTCAGCAAATTGTCGAAACCCGAATCTGCCCGGAACACAATTAGGCGCGAATGGAATCTCCGGAGACCTCCGTTTAAGTTCGCTATTCCGCCGCGTGCTGCAGATCAGGCTCGCTCGTGACGCAACAGATTGACGGCCTCGCCGCCAACGGCTTATCCTTGAAGTTGAAATTGAAATTCATTTTCAAGATGGTGGACGGCTCATAAATGCTTCAGGCATTCATTATCACGTTGCGCGAGGGGGTCGAGGCCGCGCTGATCGTGGGGATTACATTGGCCTATCTGTCAAAGATTGGGCGCAACGATCTGCGCAAGGCGGTATATGCCGCGCTGGGAGCGGCGTTCGCCGGCAGCATCGGAGTGGCGATTCTACTCTCCCGGCTGAATCTGAACGAAGACGTGTTCGAAGGGTGGGTCATGCTGGTGGCTGCCTTCTTCGTCGTCACCATGGTTATTTTCATGATGAAGACGGGGCGCAAGATGAAAGGCGAGATTGAGGGCAAGGTCGGAGGATTGCTGGCGGGAAACGACGCATGGATCGGGCTGTTTTTCTTCGTTTTCTTGATGGTGCTGCGCGAAGGCGCGGAGACGGTGCTGATTCTTTCGGCGGTAACGCTAAACTCCACGGAACTGATGAGCTTTCTGGGGACGCTGCTGGGAGTGATCGCGGCGATCGCCTTCGGGGTGATGTTCGTAAAGGGCAGCGTGCGGATTAATTTGCAAAAGTTTTTCCGGGTCACGACGGCAATTCTTTTTCTAGTGGCAGCACAGCTGGTGATCGCGGGGTTGCATGAGCTTTCGGAAAGCGGTGTGATTCCGTCTTCCAAGCGGGAGATGGCGCTGATCGGGCCCATTGTACGAAATGATCTTTTCTTTTTCGTAACGATTTTGGCTCTCGTGGGGCTGATGGTTTTGTTTGACGCGAAGCGGCGCGAGCCTTTGCCTGACCCAGTTTCTGCAGCT
The DNA here is from genome assembly GCA_035603035.1 of Candidatus Acidiferrales bacterium. GTDB lineage: Bacteria > Acidobacteriota > Terriglobia > Terriglobales > Acidobacteriaceae > Sulfotelmatobacter. The sequence goes on from DATNLE010000193.1 coordinate 16,148, forward strand.
GAGCGCCGCAAGTCTGCCTGGACCGCGCGCCGGGAGCGCCTGTGGATGGCCTCGGTCTACATTTTCTCTTTCATGTTTATTGCCATGCTGACCGCGGAGTTTGTCTATGCCAAGAGCCAGAGCGCCCTGTCGCCGGCCACGGAAGTCAGCTTCAGCAGCGGCGAGGTAAAGATTCCATTGGCGCAGGTTTCCGACGGCGACCTGCACCGCTTCCAGGCTCAGGAGAACGGCACGGAAATTCGTTTCTGGCTCTATCAGAAGCCGGACGGAAAAGTCGCGACGGTGTTCGATGCTTGCCAGATTTGCGGAGGGGTGGGATTTTATAAATCGGCCAATGGCGTGGTTTGCAAGAACTGCGCCGCTCCCATTAATCCGCAGTCGGTAGGAACGGCGGGAGGCTGCAATCCGATTCCTCTGAAGGCGACGCAGACGGCCGATTCCGTGATCATTCAGGAGGCGGACGTCGCGGCAGGTAGCCGCGCGTTCGAAAAGCAATAAGGGATGTTCGTCCGCCTTGTTTACGAATCCTTCCGTCGCCAGAAGCGGCGTAAATTGCTGGCCGGAGCAGCCATCACGCTTGGCGTTACGGTGGCAACGGCGATGATTGCGGTGGCCACCGATATTGGCGACAAAATTAATCGCGAGCTGCGCACCATTGGCGCGAACCTGCTGGTAACTCCCCAAGAAGACACGTTGGATGTTGAAATTGGCGGCGTTAGTTTGAAGCCTCCGAGCGACGGGGCTTTCCTCAACGAGGCCGACCTGCCGAAAATCAAGGGCACTTTCTGGCATAACAACATCACAGGGTTTGCGCCCATGCTGCCGGTGCAGGTTGCGCTCGAGCAGGATGGTCAGTCAGAAAATGTGACCCTGCTCGGGACTTACTTTGCCAAGCGGATCGCCTTCGGTAAAGAAGAGTTTGCCACGGGCGTGAGATCGACGCACCCGTGGTGGAAAGTTTCGGGAGCGTGGCCGGATGATTCTTCGCGCGATGTCTTGCTGGGAGAGCGGCTGGCGGCGCGGCTTTCGGCGAAGGCTGGGGATGAGATCACGCTTCCCGGCCGAGCGTTGCGAGTCAGTGGAATTGTTTCCACCGGCGGCAGTGAAGACGATCAGATCGTTGCGCCCATCGCACTCGCTCAGGAGATTCTAGGGAAACCCGGCGCGGTGCGTCGCGTATATGTGAGTGCCCTCACAAAACCGGAAGATGCTTTCGCGCGCCGCGATCCTAAGAGCATGTCTGGCGCGGTGTATGACCGCTGGTATTGTTCGCCGTATCCGCAATCGATAGCGTTTCAGTTGCAGCAAGCGATTCCGCACTCGCATGCCGAGCAGATTCGACAGGTCGCACAGAACGAAGGAGCGGTTCTCACTCGCATTGAAGGCCTGATTTTTTTAGTGACGCTGGCTGCGCTGTTTGCATCGGCGCTGGCGGTGTCAGCGGCGATGGCGACCGCGATTTTCGAGCGGCGCGCCGAAGTTGGTCTGATGAAGGCTCTGGGCGCGGGAAGGCTGGGGGTGGCTTCTGTGTTTTTTGCCGAAGCTACGCTACTTGCATTGCTTGGAGGTGTAGCCGGCTTCGTTGCCGGGGGATTCTTAGCTCACCAGATCGGCCGTTCCATCTTCGATTCGGAGATCACGATTTCGGCGGTGCTGTTTCCGGTAATTCTGGTGATAGCGGTGCTCGTCACGTTTGCAGGGAGCGCGGCCGCCATTCGTAAAGCGGTGATGCTGGATCCGGTGTTTGCGTTGCGAGGTCAACCTTGATCCGGGGCGTCTGGTTTTCTGGGCAGTCAGGTTCCGTGCAATCCCGCTCGGCGCAGGAAGTGGCCGCGAGCCGGGCACGGTCTTCGCACACCTCCATGTTTATGCGGATGCTGGTTCGGGCTGCCGTGTTGCGGCGCGGACGCGCGCTCTCCGCGCTGCTCGCCATGGTGGTGGCGGCCGCGGTAGCAACCGCGATGCTGAATCTTTACGTCGATGTGCAGGCCAAGCTGCGGCGTGAATTCCGCAACTATGGCGCAAACATTATTGTGGCCGGAAAAGACGGCGCTTCCCTTCCCTCGGACGCTCTCGCGGGGGTGGAATCGGTTCTGGCTGGTCGTGGGCTAGTTGCGCCCTTCGCCCTGATTGTGGCACGAACCAGCGACGGTCAGGCGGTGGTGGTCGCAGGCACCGATTTCGCGCGAGTGCGGCAACTCGATCATTGGTGGTCGGTAAGCAACTGGCCCTCTGGTCCGCAACAAGCGCTGGTGGGCGTGCGTGCACTTTCGGTGATCTCGCCCAAGAATCAGCCGTTCGATCTTACGTTTCAAGGACATTCGATTCATTTGATGTCTGCGGGAACGGTGCAAACCGGCGCTGCGGAAGACAGCCGCGTGTATCTTTCGCTTCCAGACTTCGTTTCGTGGACGGGAGTTCGTCCGTCGACGATTGAGGTCGCGGCAACTGGTTCGCCGGAGGAAATCAGTGCAATACTGCATCGGCTTGAGGGCGCGATCCCGCAAGCGGAGGTCCGGCCGGTGCGGCAAATTATTGAAGGCGAAGCGCGCGTGCTGGGCAAGACTCGGGCCACGTTACTGGCTGCAACGGCGCTCATCATTTTGACGGCGGCGCTGTGCGTCCTCTCCACCCTGATGGGGTGGGTGTTCGACCGGCGCCGCGATTTTGCCATTCTGAAAGCGCTCGGGGCCTCCGACCGAATGCTGAACGGATTCTTCGCCGCGGAAGCCGCCGCTCTGGGTGCAACCGGCGCCGTGATTGGATTTGTTCTGGGTATCGGGATTGCGGCCTGGATTGGGCGGGTTGACTTTCACGCACCCGTGGCGCCACGTTTTAGCGTCTTACCTTTCATTCTGGCTGGTAGCATGGTGGTGACAATGCTTGCGGCGATTCTGCCGATTTCGCTGCTACGGCGGGTGCAGCCGGCGGTCATCCTGAGGGGAGAGTGAAATGATTGAGATCAAAGACGTGACCAAACTCTACCCCTCGCAAGGCGCGGGCCAGGAGAGCGCGAACCGCAAGGAAAACCAGAGCGCAGCCATACATGCGCTGGATCACATTTCTCTGCATGTGGGGCAGGGCGAATGGCTTTCCATCATGGGGCCATCGGGATCGGGTAAATCGACGCTGGTGAATCTGATCGGATGTCTGGATCGTCCGACCTCGGGAGAAATATGGCTTGACGGGCAGAATGTTGCCGGAGTTTCCGCTGGCGAATTGAATCGTGTGCGGGCAGAAAAAATAGGATTCATTTTTCAGCAGTTTCACCTCATTCCCTTTCTCACAGCGGTAGAGAACGTCATGCTGGCGCAGTATTTTCACAGCATGACCGACGAGAATGAGGCGATTGAAGCGCTGACCCGTGTGGGGCTGGGCGATCGTGCGCATCATTTGCCGTCGCAACTTTCCGGCGGTGAACAACAGCGGGTGTGCATCGCCCGAGCTTTGATCAATGATCCGAAAATTATTCTGGCCGATGAGCCGACGGGCAACCTGGACGCGCAAAACGAAGAAATCGTGCTGCGACTGCTGCGCGAGTTTCACCAGCAGGGGCGGACGATCGTGATGGTCACGCACGACCCCGTCGTGGCCCGTCTCGCCGACCGGCGCATTGAATTTCATCATGGCAAGATCGAGTCGCAGGAAGTATTCGCGATGGCTGACGAAGAGCAGTTCGACGAGGTGCTCGAAGAGTTGTGGGTGCTGAAGGAGCACGGCGAAATTGCAGAAGTCGAGCGCATGGAGGTCCACGGTGCGTTGCCGGTGAGTCTGGCGATTGAGAAGATGATGCACCTGGGGTTTGTGGTTTCTGCGCCGCATCCTCCCCTGGCGCATGGGCATAAGCCATTTGTGAATCCCTGTCACGATGCGCTGAAGCCCGTATCCGCCTCGGTGGGCGACGGCACGCTGATCGTGGAACTTACGGAGCGTGGACGGGAGCGGGCAGGCAGCATCATTCGGCGTCATCGTCTGGCCGAGCGACTCTTTACTGACAGTCTGGCGATGGATAGCGAATCGGAGATCGAGCAACAGGCCTGCAAATTCGAACACATTCTGTCGCCGGAAGCTACGGATAAGATCTGCACGTTCCTGGGACACCCTAGGACGTGCCCACACGGGGCCCCGATCCCGCCGGGCGTGTGCTGCGGGAGCAGATCAGAGTTTGCTGGAGCTAGGGCTTCCGCGGCGCGCAAGCATTCCCTTGAGGGCTAAACCCACATCCTTCGTTGGTGTTTACGCGGCACTCCAGCAACGAGCAGCGCTACCGGGTGGTCTCGAGCAGGCTGGTCGGCTTATTGGCCTGCTTATCTTTTCTCTGTGCCCTCCTCTGCGCCCACATTGCACAGCGTGTCTTGATATAGACCTAGCAAACCAATAACGATCTCGTGATGACAGTTCCAGACGCGGCCACGCAGACCGTTTTCTGTACTACGAGCGCGGAAACATTTCTACTGTCGGTTGACACACAGAATAAAAAGGTGGACAGCTCGTTCACGTAGTGATAGCATCCGGCGCTAAGTTTCGGAAACCTCATTGGGGAAGCTTTCGAAACCCTTTCCCCCCGACTTCGCTTCCCTAGGGCCCCTCGGCAATGAACACAACGGAAAGCAGTGTCTAACCGATCGCAAACAGGCCGCTATTAGGGCAAGGGACGTACGACTCCCAGGCGGAGGGAAAAAACTGAAGCGCAAAGGCCTGGGTCGTACGGGCGCCAGTTCCGATTGACCCAGCTCACTTAGAAAATCAGGAGGAGGCGTAATTGTGACTCGTATCAACGTTTGGCTTTGTGTTGTACTCCTAGCCCTGGGTGGTATGCCATTGGTTCTCGCCCAGCAAGCGTCGCAAACAACAATTTCACCAGCGGTCGCAGGCACCGGCACGACCAATTTCATTCCCATCTGGACCAACAGCACGACCCTGGGCAACTCCAAAGTGTCTCAAACCTCGACTGGGGTTACGATCGGAAGCACTCTAAACTTGCCTACTACCGGCACCGCCACCTCAGCGAAGGGGTTCAACTCGCAGCCCCTGGATCTACTAGGCTCGGCTTTCGACAGCAAAACTGCAACCGCCGTGATTCAACATTTCCGCTGGCAGGCCGAGCCAGTGGGAAACGACACGGCAACGCCCTCCGGAAAACTGGACCTGCTGTATGCTCCTGGGACCGCAGCTCCGGCAGAGACAGGGGTGTCTCTCAGCAATGCGGGCATCTTCACCGCCAAGCGGCTGATTTCGACTATATCTACGGGGACGGCGCCGCTGTCTGTGACGTCAACGACGCAAGTACCGAACCTGAATGCCAGCCTTCTGGGTGGCTTTGCGCCCGGTTCGTTCGCCAAGCTCGCCGGTGGCAACGCCTTCAGCGGCAATCAGAGCGTCACAGGTAACCTCAGCGCGACCGGGACAATCTCTGCTGCTGGCGGTTCTTTCACCTCACTCCTTGCGGGGACGGGCACTGTTACCGGAAACTTGAGCGTGAACGGAAACTTCGGCACGAGCGGTTCTGGCACCTTCGACGGGGGCGTTGCAGTGGGCGGGGCCTTTAGCGTAGGCGCCGGTCAGACGGAGACCGGCTCGATCCAGTTTACCGACGATCACACCACGAATCTCCAACCTTCTCTCCTGATCAACGCCGTGGATTGCTGCAATTTCGGCAACCGCATGATGTGGGCGCACAGCCCCGCTTTTCCACAATGGGGATGGTACTACGACGACGCTGACGATAATGTCATCCTGCAGCAGAGCCTTTCCGATCAGGTGGCGTTCTTCGATTTTGGTGGTAACCTCACCCTGAACGGCACCCTTACAGCCGCAGCGAAGAACTTCAAAATCGACCACCCCCTCGATCCCAAGAACAAATACCTCTCCCATACATCGGTCGAGTCTTCGGAAATGATGAATATCTACACCGGAAACGCGATCCTGGACAATAGTGGCGAGGCAGTGGTTTCACTACCAAAGTGGTTTGAGGCCCTTAACACCGACGCCCGCTACCAGCTCACAGCCATCGGCGCCCCGGCCCCGAACCTGCACATCGCTCAGGAAGTCGCTCATCACCAGTTCAGCATCGCCGGTGGCGCTCCGGGTATGAAGGTTTCCTGGCAAGTGACCGGTGTACGCCATGATGCTTATTCCAAGGCGCATCCCCTCGTAGTGGAGGCTCGCAAACCCGAGAAGGAGCGCGGCCGCTATCTCCATCCCGACGCCTATGGCACGCCGAGATTGACCCAGGAGGAAATGTTGGGACAGCGATAGTGAACCATAACAGATAGCTGTCTTCGGATACTCCGGAGATCAAGGTGAAGGTGTCGCCGCCAAGAACAATAAGCAGGGCGGAGCTCCGTGGCGGGGGGGCAGGCTTCAAGCTTGCCCCCCATTGCGGCGTCTGCTGCTGCCGCGTCGAGCGCTCTGGGGTCGACTTGTAACTTCGGACGCGATTCCCGGCGGATGCCGGGCAAACCGGACGAAAGCGCAGGTGGGGAGACGGGGTCTGGATAGTCTATGAAACCAGTGACTCGCCCCACCAGCGATACTTGATCAAAGACTTCTTTGAAGACATCACCCGGTTCTCTACCGCCAACGTTGCACATCACTCAGCGCAATTCCACGTTCACGTTCACAACCGCTCAGCTGCCCGAGAAAGCAGGGATCGATCCGTTTACGTTGCTGATCGACCGAATCCCCGGTGACAACGTGAAGCAGGTGGCCTTGGGATCAGGGCCGACACGGCAAGCACGGGGCGCGCCACGCTGAGCTTTCAAAGTCGCTCCTCTTATCGGCTTCGGGGAGATCGCCATTGATCTACTCGAAGCGCGTTTATGGATAACTTCTGTATTGCCGTTTATTACCGGCCAGAGCTGACCGGACGTTTCCCAGAACGCCGTTTGGGCCTGCTCTCCTCACGGTTGGGACTCGAACGCGCTGAGCGTGTGCTTTCAAAGGGACTGTGCTTTGCGGGCGCTCTCGGCGCGCGCCAGGAACTCCGCCATGGTCCGGTCCTTGGCAGCGTGGTACGCCCACCCTTCCGCAGTGGCGTTCCAGCGATAATCTCGAACCGTCATATCGATGCCGTGGTCAATGAGAAACTGTGCTGCTTCATAGTTCTCACGGATGGCGCATTCGTGCAAGATGCTAGCTGGCTCATGCGTGCTCCAGTTGGTATTGATGTTGGCTCCGCACTCCAACAGGAAAGACGCAATCTCAAAATGCCGGTTCATGCACGCCCAGGCCAGCGCTACGTCCAGTATGTGTTGCGCGTTGGCGGGGGTCCAATGCAGGTTTCGCAAAACGGAACAATCGTTGGCAGGGTAATGCTGACCGAGACTCCCCAACCTCGGCCGGCCGGCCTCATCAAACCAACCCCTGACTCGCGCGAAGTCCCCTACTCCGGCCGCGTGGCAGAGATCATCGGGCAGCGGCCAAATCGGCGTCAAAATAGGAATGAGATGCGCCTTCCCATATTCCAGAGCGAACACCAGCGCGGACGAAGGAGGGCGCCTCATCGCTAGCGCGGGAGCGAACTCCAGCAGCCGTAGGATAAGGGGTGCGCGATCTTTCAATACCGCTCGCTCTAATAGTTCCACTTGCAGCGCCACATTGGATTGGCCGAGCAGATCGGGTTCCCGCTCTAACCACCGGCTGAACTCTTCGAGGTCATTTTCATCGATCGCCGCTAGCAGTTCGTTCATAACGACCGTCTGCCAGGGACCTCCGTACTCTTGCGGATGTTCGGCC
>DATNLE010000221.1:0-4703 GCA_035603035.1 Candidatus Acidiferrales bacterium
AGCCAGCCCATCCCCGGATTGATACCATGGTATGCCCCGAGAAGAAACATCGCGGCCCACGGCCAGGCCGGAAAGTGGCTCACGAGTAACAGTAAGAATCGGACGAAGCGTCCCCACCCTCCAGTCGGATCTGATGGCCGCGGAGATCGCCGAATTCAAGAAAGAATTTCGGGTCAATTTCCATGCCGCCCTCCGGTTTTGCGTCGAGTTTTACCATCCAGCTTCGAATTCCCTCAGGATAGAATTGCGCGTCCCATGGAGCATAAAGCGAGTTCGTGAAATAGACGCGCCGTCCGTCGCGGCTCACTTCCACCATCTGCGGGCCACCGTTCAAGGGCGCTCCGGGATTCTTCGGATGTTCAGCACGGCGCACGATGCCACCCAGATGCACGGAACCTGTCCGCTTGGGATGAAAAGGGTCGGACACGTCGTATTGCAGAAATTCGCCGGTTCCCCAGCAAGAAACATAAAGAAAGCGATCGTCGAGCGACAGATTGATGTCGGTGATCAGCGGCGGCACGGCCTTGAATCCCTTGAGCAAAGGAGGAAGCTTTTCCGGGTCGGCCGGCTCTGCGGGAATCTCGATTACTTTCTTCACCGCCCATTTCCCATTCTCCCGATGCCACACCCAAATGGAAGCGGATAAGTCTTTGAGTGATACGACTACGCCGAGAAATCCATACGCGCGACTCGGATCGTGCGCGGGCCGCAACTCCAGCGCCATTTGTTGCTCAGCGCCCAAATCCAACGCTTGGATGTGGCGCCGCTTTCGGAGATCCCACACATGAATGGAGTGGCCGTAGCCGCCCTTCAAGAGAATGTCGGGATTCACGCCTGTTTCCACCATATTCGGGGTTCCCCATTCGCTGGTGATCATGGTGTCCAGGCCCAGGTGCCAAAAGAAATCGTAAGCAAAGTATTGTGGGCCGCGCTCGATTTCCCATTTTCCCAGAATCTCAAAGCTTTCCGGATCCATTACGAAGATCCCGCCGGGGCCATCTCCGGTGGTGGAACCAAGCGCGCTGCAGAAAATTCCCTCAGGACCGCAATGGATAGTGTGGGGGCGGCTGTATCCAGTGCGTTCCGCCAGGGTTTTAGGCTCGATCACTTTGACAATCTTCGGCTTTCGCGGCTCTGGCTTCGTATCCAGGATATGAATTCGTGAGGACTTAATGCCCGGGACAACCAGGTAACGCCGCTCCGTATGCGGATGCGGCATGTAGGGACAGAGACAAGCGCTGCAAGCGTTCCAACCGAAGTGGTGCAATTCATCGCCGGCGTTGGGCATGTCCACCCGGCCGACGATTCGGCCATAAGCGCTGGATGCCGGATCTACGTCCACAACACCCAGCGCGTCGGGACGCCCATTGCTCTCCGCGTTGAGCATCGCCACGAACGCTACCTTTTCAGGGGGCGCTTGCATCGCCATTCTTGGTGAAGGATAAAAAGTTGGGTCAGGTCGCCAAAGTTCCACGTGAATTCTCCTATTCTGAAATGAATTCTTGGGTGAATCCGTCGTCATTCGACGATCGGGCGATAGTCGTTCGCAATGGACCGCCGACGAACGACCTTCGCTGACTATTTCGTCGCCTCGGCGTAAGTGAGCTCGCGCGTCCAATCCGTAAACTGTTTGCCGTCTATCTCGACGTACATCTTCGCGAGCGCATTCACCGGCCCATCTTCCTGCGGCGGCTGCATGATGAGGTCTCTGCCCATGGACCACGTCACCCGCCTCTCATCGAGGTTCCCAAAGTAATAGTCTACTTTGCTCGGGTCGAGCCCTCTGTAACCGGTTGCCGTCGTCAACTCCACCAGCTTTTTATTCTTGTCTGTTACCGGGAACACCTTGCCGTAAATATTCGCGAGGGAAACATCCAGAGGAAGCCAACCATAGTTAGGGGCGAAGAAATAGATCCAGCAGTGATAGCTCCCGTCGATTTGCACTCCATTCAGGGTGGGTTTTAGAAGCGAACCGTAGACCATGCGCGTGGGAATCCCCGCTGCCATGGCCAGTGACGCAAATAGCGAATGAAAATCCGTGCAATTGCCAGTTTTTGTCCTCAAGCAATACTCCGTGCTGCCGGTCGGAGAGGCCTTCAGATGATCCGGGTCCTTTACCCAGTAATCCACGTTTTCCAGCGTCCAGTTGTAGATCTTTCGAGCGGCCAGGATCGGATTTGTCTCGCCCCCGACGATCGAAGCGGACAGCGCCCTGATTTGGTCGCTGACGATTACGTGAGTGGAAGGTTGCAGGTATAGGAAGAGCGCGGCTCGTTCCTGGGTCGTGAGTGCTCGCGTCTTCGCTGGATCGATTGCGTTCCGGATCTCCGTGCGTGTCAGCCCAAACTCTTCCCGGATTGTGATCGGGCCTTCGGCCGGTGAGTTGACCTCCGCATACCCCACCCGGTTTCCCCAATCGTCCCGGAAATACTGGACTGGAAAATCAGCGGCGACTCGAAATTCCCGAACTACAGAGACGGCGTCTTCCTGAGGGACCGCGAACCACATGCGCACCGTCTTGGCCCCTTTTGGTGGTTGGACCTTGAATTCATTTTTAATCTCGAACAACGCCCGGTTTGGTTCAGTCCGATTGGAGGCATCTCCGCCGAACATACCGACGGAGGCTCCTATTGCTACGCCGGCTACTAGGAAACAAAAAAAGATGGGCTTGCTGCGAACCTGCGAAAAATTCATACGCTCCTCCTCGTTGCGGAGGCTGCTCCAATGAAGTGAACAGTCAAAAGGGGTTAACGCAACGACCGACCGGCGTTTTGGGGAGCGCCCGTCAAGTGCAGCCGCGTTTGCGAAGAATGACCATGCGCGTCCAGTAAGCTGAGGAGAAGAGTATATAAGCCACGGCGCCTGCCCCGTCAAGCCGGCGGCCTTCGGAAGGCCGCCCAACGAAGAAGGCGGTGCGGATCTGAAATCGCGCTCAACCAGCTGAAGAACAAAGCGAAGAAGCCTAGGGACCTTCGTGACGATCACGCCGTAAAAGTCCTCGAGGAGATCGCCGTTGATCACCTCCAAACCCGTTCGTGGATAGTTTCCGGTTCGCCAAACCGGGAACTGCATGATTGGTGGACACAACGGCGTGTCAATCGTCATACGACGACTAGGCTACGATTCCAGGCATTGCGTCGATGCTTTTGAGAAACTTTAAGGTGTTCGCAACGATTTTCAAAGGCGAGAAACATCGAGCCGGCCCCGCATGGGGCCGGCTCGACTGATTGGCTCAAAATCCGATTTGCTGTCTTGTCTTACTTCACGGCAAGAATCGGATCGTCGTGATCGTTCTTCAGACGCTCGTCAAGGTGCCACCGTTATAGCGACGGGCGTCTCGTTTGTGAGTGATCCGGAAGTCCCGATCAGCTCAATGGTCGTCTTTCCGGTGGGTGCGCGTCTCGAAGCGCTCCAGGTGATGGTTACCTTCGCGCTGCCATTCGCCGGCGGCGTCACGGGGTTGGCCGAGGCCGTCGCCGATACGCCACTGGGAAATTCATTCACGCTCAAGTCCACTGCCGAATGGAATCCATTCACGCTGGTGACTGTGAGAGTGGTGGATACGCTGCCGCTTTCATCGACTGTGAAGGAAGATGGCGACAGAGACAGGGTGAAGTTCGCAGTTCCTGCAGAAGCATTCACCGTCAGGGCGATGGTGGTGCTGTGAGTGGTCGATCCCGATGTTCCGGTGATCGTCACCGTAGCCGTGCCGACCGTGGCGCTCGAGGAAGCGGTCAGCGTGAATGTTGAGGTCGCACTCCCGTTCGCCGGCGGAGTGACCGGGTTGGTGGAGAACGCCGCCGTCACGCCGCTCGGTAAGCCAGTCGCGCTCAACGTCGTTGCTGAATTGAACCCGCCCGTGCTGGTGATGGTGATAGTGCTGGTTCCATTTGCGCCTTGAGTTACCGTGACCGAAGTTGGCGAAGCGGCGATGGTGAAGTTGGGCGTCGCCGACGAACTCACCGTCAGCGCCAGCTTTGTGGTTGCGGTCAAACTGCCTGAGGTTCCAGTGATCGTCACCGTGGCCGATCCGGTAGTCGCCGTGCTGCTCGCGGTCAGCGTGAGCACACTCGTCCCGCTGGTTGGGTTCGTGGCGAACGCCGCGGTCACGCCGCTCGGCAGACCGGACGCGGCCAGAGTTACGCTACCTGTGAATCCACCTACATCGGTGACTGTGATCGTGCTGGTGCCTTTGCTGCCTTGGGTAATCGTCAGACTGCTCGGCGAATCCGATAGCGTAAAGCTCGGCGTCGACGACCCAGCCAGAAGGTTGATCAGGCCCGTTGTCTTCGGACTGCCCCACCCGGTGCACAGATCGTAGCCTGTGATGCCTGAAAAGGTGCCGCAGCTGCCGCTGGTAATGTCGTGGAAAAGCGTGCTGTAGCTTGAACCCAGAGCCGCCGGGTAAATGGTCGGATTAATGAAGCCGATCGAGTCCCCGTTGGCTGCCGCCTGTTGATTGGCCAGAGCCAGATAGCCGGCCCACATCGGCGTCGCAAAACTCGTTCCACCGAACTCGTTTGCCGTACAGGTAGTTTGGTCAGCGCAAACGTAAAAGGTAAAGTTCGCATTGGCCGCGACGTCTGGCCCATTCCGCAAAGTGGTGGACCCCCTGTTAGATGAGGTGATCACGCCCGAAAGCCGCTGCCAGGAGGGAATCGGGATGGAATCCGGTGAGATGCCACCGCCGCTATCCGCCCAGG
>DATNLE010000223.1:0-1262 GCA_035603035.1 Candidatus Acidiferrales bacterium
GGAAACCGTTGTCGTCGCGGGAGGATGTTTCTGGGGAATTCAGGCTGTGTTTCAGCACGTGAAAGGCGTTAGCAGCGCGACGTCCGGCTACTCCGGCGGCAATGTGAAGAATCCTGATTACGAGCAGGTCAGCAGCGGCGAAACGGGACATGCTGAGTCCGTTCAGATCGTGTACGACCCGTCGAAGATTACGCTGGGCCAATTGCTGAAGGTATTTTTCTCCGTCGCGCACGATCCGACGGAGCTAAATCGCCAGGGACCCGACTCCGGCACGCAATATCGCTCGATAATTTTCTTCGCCAACGCCGACCAGCAGCGCATCGCGCAGGCTTACGTGCAGCAGCTCGACCAGGCCAAAGTTTTTTCGAGCCCCATCGTGACGCAGATCGTTCCGTTCAAAGCGTTCTATCGCGCGGAAGACTATCATCAGAACTATGCCACCGAGCATCCGGACAATCCCTACATCGCCATGTTCGACCTGCCCAAGGTCAAAAATCTCCAGCAGCAATTTCCCAGCCTGTACGTCGCTGGGCATTAGGCACAGCAGGTGGGGATTGCTGGTGCAATGGAGCGGCGTTAATATAGCGCAACGTTGCGAGGAGGGAGCTTCGTGCGAATATTACCGGTGCCGGTATGTGCGCGAAGGATGGCTATTCTGATTTGTGTAGTGGCGGCGATCGACGCTGCAGCGGCCTTCTTCATCGCGAAACCACTGCTTTGGTGCGCGCTCATTCCAATACTCATCCCTATTTTCACTCCGGTTGCCATCTTTTCGCGCAGCGTCCAGCCTAAAAGCTGAACAGCACACTCTTATACGGTTTACTCGAGCGAACGAATCCCTTTTCAAGAAACCTGGAGAACGTGCAGGCAACATTGTCTTTGTAGTTCACTTGGTATATCCTCCATTCCCAATGAGTTCGAAAGGAGTCCCCGTGACCCAATATTCGTTCGATGCGCGGACCGAATTCGACACGATTGCAACGGCACGCGATTGCCCGCAAGCATCCACAAGCCGTCTGAAAAGCATCCTTGGGCTGAGCTCCGTCGGACTTTTGCTGCTACTGCTCACGGGATGCGGTGCTACGACGGTGTTCCAGTCATCCTTCAATGCGACTGCGCTGGGAGCATCGACCGGAACGGTTGTCATCCCGCAGGGCAGTGTTGTGACTGTTTCTACCCCGCCGAACGCGACGGGCTATTGGGCAAAGATTCAACGCGCCGCCCCTCCGGGGACTCCGATCTCGACCTTGCAGTGCAACCTC
>DATNLE010000232.1:0-13421 GCA_035603035.1 Candidatus Acidiferrales bacterium
GCGCGGATGGCACTAACTAGCCAAGGGCTTCGCCCTTGATATTCCATCGCACCCGGATGCTGCAACTGGACGTTACAACGTGGTTACAACGAGAACAAAATTCTCGTTTCACGGGCCATAATGACTATTTGATAGTAGTGCATCCTGGCACAGGGGAGACACAATGAAACACTTCCAGACCCATATCCTGATTGGCTGTAAAACAGCAGAATCCGCTGCAGCCATGGTGCACTTTCTTCCGCACCATTGGCGATCGCCAGGAAAAGGGAGCGGGTGCCTAGTGGCGAAATACTGATCTCGGCGTAGTCCAGGCAAGAGGTTGCAGAGAGAATTAGGTTAAGCTTACGGCATGAAACCGTTTGTAGAAAAGCGCGCTTTGACGATTACCACTCCCCTCCTGGCGGCGTACCTCAACCGCCCTACCAAAAGCTGGCACAGGCGGGTGGTAAACCGGTTACGGGCGGAACTTACGCTCGATGGTCCCTCGCCCGCAATGAATCATACGGTACGACTGGGATTCACCAACGGCTCTCGGAAAGACATCAACGCGAGTGCATAGCCTCCCCTTCTGCGGCGCCCGGCGAATGATTCAAGGCTACGAAGCGGTTCACAGGATCCGGAAAGGGCAGGTTCGATGGGTGGCAGGAGACAACCTTCTTTGCCAGATTCAGGGCATCGACCGCCTTTTCGATTTGGCAACCTGAGGACAAACAATAGAAGGCTCAGCGACAAACTTGTCTGCATTTGAAAGTTGCAACACTACAAACTGAAGTAGCGGATAGCAAAGACCATGAAATTCTCAAGCTTTGACCAGGAACTGTTCTCCACTATCCGCCAGGAACTGTTTACCTGCGTGGTGGGCGATGTGATGGATAAGCTCGGTCTGCAGCACCAATTCTTGCCGCCGCAGATTCATGCCTTGCGCCCGGACATGGTGCTGATCGGCCGCGCCATGCCCGTGCTCGCGGTCGACGTCTTTGAAGAGAAGATCGCGGGCGCGCATAACCGGCTCATGGAGAAGCCATTCGGCTTGATGCTTGAGGCGCTCGACGATCTCAAGGCCAACGAAGTCTACGTCAACACCGGTTCCTCCCCGCGCAACGCGCTCTGGGGCGAACTGATGAGCATCCGCGCCCGCAAGCTGGGTGCAGCAGGAGCCGTGCTGAATGGCTATTTGCGCGACACCAAGGCTGTCCTCGAGCTGGATTTTCCCGCGTTCTGCTGGGGATCGTATGCGCAGGACTCCGCGCCTCGTTACAAAGTAGTGGACTTTCGCATCGCCATCGAGATCAGCGCGGTCCGCATCCGGCCGGGTGATTTTCTCTTTGGCGACATCGATGGGGTTTGTGTGATCCCGGTTGAGGCTGCGACTGAAGTATTCAGCAAAGCGCTGGAAAAAGCTCGCGGCGAAAAACTTGTCAGAAAAGCGTTGGAAGAGGGAAGCAGCGCGGTTGCCGCATTTGAGAAGCACGGAATTATGTAATACCGCGGCCACGGCTGCGAACGGAGCCCATGATTCAAATCGATCTCACCGGCCAAGTTATTTTGATCACCGGCGCGATGGGCGCCATCGCTGAGCATATGGTCAAGAGGCTGAACGCAGCGGGAGCGATGCTGATTGTTGTCGATCTCAAACCCCCGAACGAGGCTCACGAGCTTCTAGCAAGTTGGAAGATTCCAGACGAGAGTTTCATCTATCACTCTCTCGACCTGACTGACTCGGCGAAGCTCGCACAGGTGGTGAACAATTCCTTCGAGCGTTTCCCTAATATAGATACCGTGTTGGGCCACGCCGGAGGCTGCGGTCTGCATCCTTTTGCTTCGACTTCGGAGTCAGACTTCGAGCGCGTTTTCCGCTTTAATTTTCTGGCGCAGGTCTCCTTGGCGCGAGCCGTCTTTGCGCAATGGATGAAGCGCAAAACCCGGGGCCATCTCATTTTCACCTCTTCTTATGTGGCCCGCGTCCCGCATACCAAGATTTCTGCTTATGCCTCCGCCAAGGCGGCGCTGGAAAACTTTGCCCGCTGTATGGCACTGGAATACGCATCCTCGGGCATCCGCGTGAACGTAATTTCGCCGGGAAATGTCGCTGCAGGGAGTTCACTGAAAGTCTTTGAAGAAGATGCGGCCTACCGCGATTTCGTTCTCCGCGTATCGCTAGGGCAACGCAATAGCCCGGAGTCGATCGCCGACGCTTTCGTCTTCTTATGTTCGCCGCTCGCCAGGGAGATCAACGGACAAATCCTCAGCGCCGACTACGGAGGAGGAATCGGGAACCGGTTATGAAAGTGGGACTCGGATTGTACCGGCACATGCTGACGCGTGACTATTACGACTTCGCGTGCCAAGCAGGATGCACCCATGTGGTGGTGCACCTGGTGGACTATTTCAAGCAGGGCGCGAGCAATCCTCACGACAATCAGCCCACCGGCGGCAAGTATGAGCCCTGGGGCGTGGCCGGCGATCCCGAAAAACTTTGGACAGTTGCTGAACTGAAGAAGCTTCGCCATGAGATCGAAGATGCGGGCCTCGCGCTCGCCGCAATTGAAAACCTCGATCCCGCCCACTGGCATGACATTCTTCTGGATGGTCCGCGTCGTTCTCAGCACATCGAGAATGTGAAAACCATCATCCGGCGCATGGGCGAGGCCGGCATTCCCGTCCTCGGATACAACTTCAGCCTGGCCGGTGTGTGCGGGCGCGTAACCACGGCGTCCGGTCGGGGCGGGGCATTGACCGTCGGCATGGACGGATCGGCAGACGACGAACCGGTCCCGGCTGGCATGATCTGGAACATGATCTACGATCAGGCGGCCGCGCCGGCTACCTTACCGCCGATTTCTCACGAGGAACTCTGGCGTCGTTTGCAGCGATTTCTGGAAGATGTGGTCCCGGTCGCGGAGCAGTCCGGCGTCCGCCTGGCGGCGCATCCCGATGATCCTCCCATGCCTTACATGCGCGGCCAGCCGCGACTGGTGTTTCAACCCTACATGTATCAGCGACTGCTCGACCTGGTTCCGAGCCGCTCGAATGCTCTGGAATTATGCGTGGGAACGATCGCCGAAATGACCGAGGGAGACGCCCACGACGCGGTCGATCAGTACAGCGGGCAAGGGAAGATAGCCTACATTCATCTGCGCAACGTGGTGGGAAGAGTCCCGCACTATCGCGAAACTTTTATCGATGAGGGCCAGGTGGACATGGTGCGGATCCTGTCGATTCTGAAGCGCGATCATTTCGACGGCGTCATCATACCCGACCACACTCCACAGATGTCGTGCGCGGCTCCCTGGCACGCGGGAATGGCTCACACCATTGGCTTCATCCTGGCCGTGAAAGCCATGCTGGAGTCTTCGGCAAGCGTGTCTAGCACAGAATCCCCGCACCGAGGTCGATAAACTGACTTCTTCCACCTCACCGCCGCATTCGTCCGCTTCGTCCGCACCCCATTCTCGCGGACCGCTCTTCATCGCGGCCAGCGTCTCGACGTTGGGTGGCCTGCTGTTCGGCTACGACAACATCGTGATCAGCGGCGCGATTGGCTATCTGGGTCGGTTGTTTCATCTCGACGCCGCCGGCACGGGATGGGCCGCAGGTTGCGCCTTGCTGGGCTGCATTGTCGGCTGCGCCTTCGCCGGCACGGTTGCCGATCATCTCGGCAAGAAGAAAGGTCTCGCGCTCTGCGCCGTCTGCTTCGCTCTTTCATCCGGAGGAATGCTCTTCGCATCCAGCCTTCGCCAATTTGTCGTCTGGCGTCTGATCGGCGGCCTGGGCATCGGCGCAGCCTCGGTAATCTCTCCGAACTACATTGCCGAGATTGCTCCCACGCGCGTCCGCGGCCGCTGCGTGACGCTGTACCAGTTGGGCATCGTGGTCGGAATTCTGGCCGCGGTGCTCGTCAACATGCTCATTCAGCGCATGGGAGATGAAGCATGGAATACCAACGTTGGCTGGCGCTGGATGTTTTTCGCCGGGATCGTACCCGCGATTCTGTTCGGCGGCATGATTCTGCCCGCCGTCGAGAGCCCACGCTGGCTGATGAAGATGGGCCGTCGCGAGCAAGCCATCCGCGTCCTCACTCAGATCAACGACCCTGACATCGCGCAGCGCGCGGCGGCTGAAATCGAATATTCCCTGGCGAGTGAAGAGGGCCACATCTCGGATCTATTCACCACCTTCCGCCGTCCTCTGCTGCTGGGCATCATGTTGGCGGGACTGCAACAGATCAGCGGCATTACTCCGCTCTTCTCTTTTTTGCCCGAAATTTTTCGCTCGGCCGGAAGCGCGACCGGCCATGCTTTCTTTCAATCCGTTCTGGTCAGCCTGATCAATTTACTGTTCACACTTTTTGCCCTCTGGTTGGTGGATCGCGCTGGCAGAAAACGCCTCATCCTTGCCGGAACAACGCTGCAATGCCTGTCGTTTGCTCTGGCGGGCTGGTTCTATCACATACACGGCAGCGGCTTGGCAATTCTTGTTCTGGTCATGAGTTTCGTGGCCGGGCACGCTTTCGGCAACGGCGTGGCCTGTTGGGTCATCATCTCCGAAATCTATCCCACGAAAATTCGCGGGCGCGGCATGTCGATCGCGACCACTGCGCTTTGGCTGGTCGGCTATCTCGGCAATCAATTGTTTCCGACCATGCAGAAGAATCTCGGATCCGACGGCACCTTCTGGTGCTTCAGCGCCGGAGCTTTGTTGACGATCATTCTGGTTGCCTGGCTGATTCCAGAAACCAAGGGACGTTCACTGGAAGAGATCACTAGGTTTTGGAATCCGCAGTTTCGAGAAGTTCCTACAATCGCGAATTGACCTCACACGATGGAGGTGTTCGCCATGACGCAATCCAACCAGCAATCTGCTCACGCTGCCGCTGAACGCACTCACTCTGGCCCAACCCTTCTCGGTGTGAGCCGGAGAACTGCAATCAAGACTCCTCGGCATGGCAGCAGGCGCTTTGCTGCTGCCCGCTGGATTTTCAAGCACGGCTTTCGCGACCAGATTACAAGCTAAAAGTCCGGCAAAAGAATCCGAAGTGGTACGGCTTTAATCTGCTCGAATATTTTTCGACCGATCCCGACTGGATGAAGGATTTCCCCTATAAGAATGACGGCATGTTCCAGGAGCACGACTTTCGCTGGATTCGGCGATTGGGGTTTCAACTGGGTCCGTTTGCCGATGGATTACCGGTTCTGGACCGCCTTTCGGGATCTCCTGAAAATTCGCGAAAACAAGTTGCGCCCATCCGATCGCGCCCCACAACTGGGCGAGAAATACGGAATCCATATCAACCTCGGCCTGCACCGGGCGCCGGGATATTGCATCCTCGACAGCATGGACGAAGCGCTCACCGGTATTCACGTCACCAAAGAGAAGAGCAGTGTCTTCACCGATCCGAAAATGCTCGACGCGTTCGTCTACCAGTGGACCTATTTCACCGGCCGCTATAAAGGAGTACCCAGCGAAAAACTCAGCTTCAATCTGGTGAACGAGCCGCTCGTAACGCCGGCTCCCGCGCAGACGGAAGAACTTAAGAAATCCGGCAAACTCAGAGCTGAGGACTTCTTCAACGGAGAAGTCGCGGCCGACTACGCCCGCGTTGCCCGTGCAGCCATCGAAGCGATTACAAAGCATGATCGGCAACGCCTCGTCGTCGCCGATGGGTACAACGGTGGCACGGCTCCGATCCCGGTTTTATTCGGCACCGCGGTCCTGCAGCGTTGCCATACCTGCCTACGATCGAGTACAGCTGACGCACTACCAGTACGAGTGGGTGCGTGGTCTTCTATCTGGCAATGAACCCGTGCCGACCTGGCCCATCAAGGACAGCAAGGCTCTCACCGCCGACCGTGCCCAACTGGCAGGAACGTTCCCGCCATGGGGCGAACTCGCGGGGTTGCCATTCACTTCGGCGAAACGGGTTGCTACGAGCACGCGCCCCCGAAAGTAGTCCTAACGTGGTTCGACGACACCTCGAGCGTGCTCGGCGATCTGCGCTCCGGATAGGCGCTGTGGAATTTTCGCGGACCGTTCGGTGTTCTAGATAGGCAGCGCGCCGGCACAAAGTTCGAAGACTGGCACGGCCACCAGCTCGACCGCCCGCTTCTCCCTGCTGCAGAAAAAAATGAAGGAGTAGAGAGCGATCGACCGCTTCGCAGGGATGCTCTCCTCCGCGTTCTCTGCGGCATGTCTCGGCGAACTCAGCGGTCAAAAGCTTCTTACGGCAGCGGAAGCCCAGGCCTACGCCCGAATGCGCGGAACGAATTCTCAGCCTGGCCGACGACTTCCGTCTGAATCGCATACAACCCGCCAGCCAGTCGGTCTCCCGCGGGGGCCTCGGCCTTCGCCGTGGTGACGTAAAGCGTCTTGCGATCGGCTCCGCCAAACGTGCAGGTCGTAATGTTC
The DNA here is from genome assembly GCA_035603035.1 of Candidatus Acidiferrales bacterium. Lineage (GTDB taxonomy): Bacteria > Acidobacteriota > Terriglobia > Terriglobales > Acidobacteriaceae > Sulfotelmatobacter. Next base: position 6,406 of record DATNLE010000232.1, read on the forward strand.
TGTACCGGCATTTCGACGACGCGATCAATCTTTCCATCGGGCGCGACGCGAACGATACATCCGCCAAAGAACCGGCAATTCCAGAGATATCCTTCCGAGTCCATGGCCGACCCATCGGGCGCGCCCCGCTCGAAGCCCGCAAGAAACGGACGTTCATTCTCGATCGTGCCGCTCGAGGCATCGTAGTCGTATTGCCAGATCACGTTGGCGAGGCTGTCGCCGAAATAGAAGCGCCGGCGGTCCGGACTCCAGGTTAGAGTATTCGCGATTCCGATGTCTCGTCGCCACACTGAGACTTTGGCGTCCGGATCAAGTCGGAACAGCACGCCATCCTTCTCACCTGCTTCGCTCGAAGTCCCATCAGGATTGACGTTGTTGCGCATGGTTCCCATCCACAGCGAACCCCGCGGATCCACGCGCGCATCATTCAGCCGTACTGCGGGCCACCCCTCAAGACAAAACAGAGGCTCCTGCCGCGTATCCGTAGCCGGTTCCCACAAAATCACGCGCGATCCCAGAACCACCGCCAGCACCTCCGGTCGATCCGTCAGGGTGAGCGCCGTTACCGGCTCATCGAAGAACCATGTGCGGACCGATTGATCCGCTGGCGTGAAGCGATGGATCAGGAAGCGGTTAATGTCGGTCCAATACACGGCGTCGTGCGCCGCATGCCAGACTGCGCCTTCGCCGCACACATCTCCGGTGGGCGCGACACAAACGGGATCACCGACCATTCTTGAGTTCATTGCACACCTATGCCCGCGAGCAATCCGCCGTCGACCAGATAATCGCCGCCGGTGCAGAATCCCGCCTTGTCCGAGACCAGGAATGCCGCTAACTCGGCCACTTCCTCGGGCGTGCCGATCCGTCCCATCGGATGCGCTTCGCCAAACCGCTCCATCACGGTCTCTGCGGGCAAGTCAGGTCCGAAATGCGCGGCGGCGCGCGCCAGCATCGGCGTGCGAATCGAGCCCGGGCTGATGGAGTTCACACGAATGTGATCCTTGGCGTGGTCGAGCGCAAGAGCCCGCGTCAAACTGTGAACCGCGCCCTTGGACGCCGCATAAGCCACGACACCGCGCTGGCAAGCATGACCTTGCACCGACGAAAGATTCACCATCGATCCCCCGCCTCGTTTTTTGATCTCGGGAATTCCAAAATGGGCCAGCAGAAAGATGCTGCCAACATTCACCGCCATACACCGATTCCAGGAATCGGGCTCGGTTTCGGCGGCTGTGCCAAAGGGATGAATCGCCGCGGCATTGACGATGATATCCAGGCCGCCATGGGTTTTAACGGTCTTGGCAACCACCGACTTAACCTGCTCGGGCTGGCTCACGTCGCAAGTTTCCACAAGCAGCGATAATCCGCTCGCTTGCGCTTCCTGCAGCAGTTCATAGTTGGCTGACGACTCGATGCCACACGCTACCACGCGGCATCCGCCGGCGGCGAGGCGCTTTGCGATCGCCCGACCGATCCCCGTCGTGCCGGTAACGATCGCGACCTGGTTCTCAAATTCTTTCATATGCCTGGCTCCTTCTGGTGGATCGCAGCGGACCGCAATTCTCTTGGCGATCGCCGGTGCAAACTTACTCGGCTAACTCTGGCATGGCATACTTCAGCCCTTCCACCACTCCTCGCAATTCAGCGAGGCCCTTCAACCTGCCGACCAGCGAGTAACCCGGATTCACCTTCCGTCCGACGTCACCCCCCAACAAGTGCCCGTGATCGGGACGCATGGGAATCTCGCTGTCCAATCGGTTCTGCTTGCGCCGGCGGGCCTCCTCTTTTAACACAGCGCTGATCACGCCGACGATGTCCGAACTCCCGTGCAAATGTTCCGCCTCGTAGAAGGAGCCGTCGGCCTCGCGCATCACCTGCCGAAGATGCACGAAATGAATGCGCGATGAAAATTCATCCACCATCCTAAGCAGATCATTATCGGCGCGCGAGCCGTAGGATCCCACGCAAAGCGTCAATCCATTTGCCGCGGTATCAACTCCGGCAAGAATCGACCGCGCGTCCTCGGCGGTTGAGACAACGCGCGGCAGACCGAACAACGGCCAAGGCGGATCGTCGGGATGAATCGCGAGACGGACCCCGAGCTCTTCAGCGACTGGCGCTACCTCCCGCAAGAACGAAATGAGATGACCGCGCAACTCGGATGTGGTCACATTTTTGTACTGGTCGATCGACTCCCGCAATGTCCCGCGGTCGTAGGATCCTTCGGCGCCGGGCAGTCCGGCAATGATGGTGTGCTCCAGTTCATTGCGGCGGCCCTCCGACATCGCCTCGAAACGTGCTCGCGCTGCCGCAACCCGCTCTTCCGGGTAATCTCCTTCGGCGCCCGCACGTTGCAGAATGAATACGTCGTACGCGGCGAAATCACTCACGTCGAAGCGCAGGGCGTATCCGGTGCTAGGCAATTGCCAGCGCAAGTCGGTGCGGGTCCAGTCGACGACCGGCATGAAGTTGTAGCAAACGATCTTTACGCCAGCCTGTACGATGGCCGACAGAGAGTCTTTCCAGGCGTCCGTGAATTGCCGAAACGGACCGCTCTGCAGCTTAATGGAATTGTGAATGGGAATACTTTCGACCACCGACCAGGTCAGTCCCGCCGCCTCGATCTCCGCCTTGCGCTTGAGCACTTCGTCGAGCGGCCAGACTTCCCCACGGTAGAGATGATGCAATGCCGAAACGACTCCGGTCGCTCCCGACTGCCGGACATGGTCGAGCGAAACTGGGTCTTGCGGGCCAAACCACCGCCAGGTTTCTTTCACGCCGCTATCTTAAACCTTGGCTGAAATAGAAGAGGGATTCATGCCCGAATCGGGCACTTCGAGCAGGACATTCTCAAGCCGCTGGGTGGCTTGCCGTTGAAACAGGTCGACAAGGTTGCGTTGCAGACGCACCTCAACGATCCAGCGAAGCGGTTGTCAGAAGTCAGAAGGACGGGTCAAGCACGCGCGCTTCTACTTGAAGGCGATCTTCGAGGAGGCCATCGACCAGGACTTCGTAACGAAGAATCCGGCTCGAAAACTGGCTTTGCCGAAGCAACTCCGGCCAGTGGACCGAACCACCCTGAGCTGGGATCAGCTGCGATCCGTGCTGGCATCGGTTTCGCTCCGGGATCGCGCCCTGCTAAAGCTCGATATGACCGAAACCTTTCGCCCCAGCGAGTTATTTGCGCTGCGGTGGGATGGTTTCGATATGGACCGACGCACGCTCAAAGTCACACACGGCGTACCGGGGGAAGCTGCGCGACTTCGGCAAGACTCAGAAAGCGCTGCGGACAGTGCATCTTCCCGAAGGTCTGGTCAACGAACTGTGGCTATGGAAGCAGGAATGTTCGGATCACTCGCCCGGGGCGTTCATCTTTCCCAATGCGCGCAAGCGAAATGGAGCGGAGATGAACGGCTTCATCCGCACAGACAACTACCCCACGCGAGTGTTGACGAAGCTGGCGACGGAGCTTGGGCTTCCCAAGTTGAACTTCCAGGTGCTGCGCCGAACCATGGCGAGGCACGCTCATAGCGCTCAAACCAAGGGTGGTGTCAAAGACGTGCAAGGAGTCTTGGGTCACAGCAAGGCCGACACTACGGTGAACGTCTACATGCAGTCGATCGAAGCGAGTGTGAAACAGACACTCGATGCGATCTACTCGGAGTTGACGACGCCGGAAATGAGGGCGGAGTTATGGGGACTGCCAAGTACCTGATAATACATGGTAGCCGAATACCTCAGCGGGTGCGGGTGCTTTGGAGTGCCGAATCGCGAGGGTGGACGTTCAGCCGTTCGAGAATGCCGGCAGGCTGTTTTGAGGGCTTCTATAATTTAGGTTTCCACTGTTGATTGCACGGTCGGCATGAGAAGACTAGAAACCTCGCGTTGCTTGCGCTCTTTCCTGAAGACGCGCGCTGCTTGCGAACGCAGATGTGACGCTGTCTCTTAATAATGTCCGTTGTTAACAAATCGTCCTTCCTTAGCCAGTATCTCGCTCCGTGGCTTGGCCGCGAGCACGTGCAAAGCTGGAGCATAGTTCTTGACCAATCGAACACCATCGGCTTAGCGTAGCCAATTCTCCCGTCGAAGCTCCTCTACGTGAGCGAATTCCTTTTCGTTATCGGTGATAACCGCGTACCCAAGAGTAAGCGCCTGAGCGGCGATAAGCAGATCGTTGGCGCCGATCGGTCTGCCAGTCTGCTCAAGCCGCGTACGCAGAAATCCGTAAGCTGCATCGGCTGGAGCCTCAAAGGGCAAAACTTCAAGCGCCCCAAGCACTGCTTCAAGCTGGGCCGAGAGCCGTGGTGAGCCTTTCTTGGCAGCCCCGTAGCGCAGTTCCGCAGCGACGATGATGCTGGTACAGACTTGCGCTTCTCCAACCTTGTGGATCTGCTGTGCCACTTTTCCCTGCGGGCTGCGGACAAGATCAGAAACGATATTGGTGTCGAGAAGGTAGCGCATCAGAGATCAACCGAATCAGGGGGCAAGTCCTGAATGGGCGGAAAATCCTCGTGCAGCGGCGCCAAGGTCGCTAACACCGCAAGCAGAGACTTAGGTGGAGCGGGCTCGATGATGAGCCGGTCGCCCTCCTTTCGCATGATGGCGTCCTCGCCCGAAAACTCGAACTCACGGGGAATCCGGACCGCCTGATTTCGACCATTCTTAAACAATTTCACGTGACGCTCCGCACTCATCAACGACCTCCAGTAGCATATGCCAAGCATATGCTAGATCGCGTCGACGTGTCCACAACTGAACTCCAGCCAGAGCTCGTAGAGCAGTTCCGCCTATTCCTGGAGGAGCCAAGTTCAGGTCTAAGAAGGCGGCTGAATCAAAAATCAAATTGCTAGGTTCCAAGTAGATCGCGTCTCAAGTTTGTTCGAAAACGCTGCGTCGCGGCGGCTGTAGGGGTGCGGCGAATGAGCGCAGAGCCTACCTCGACCCGCTGTAGCCCAGCGCCGTTCGCGGCACGTTGTTACAACGATCATCCGACGCCGCCACCGTCTCCGTGGAGACTCTCGTAGTACCGATACACGGGCAGCCGAAACTCCCCCAATATCGAACAAATTCCACTCGTTGCCGCAGGATCAAGACCAGCGATCATCCTTGCGGGGCGACCAGCCGCAGAGCGGGCAGCTAGAAGTCGCTTAGAAAAACAAAACGCCCCGGACTCAATCGAGTCACGGGACGCTCCGTCGATCAGTCCTCCCCCGAAAACTGCTCTCACCCACCTTACGTTCTGATCTGCGCAGGCGCAATTGCCCGTCGTAACGGGATTCTGGTTACCTAAATCCGCTCCCCGACCACGCTCCGAATTGCGTCAAATGCCATCTTGCGCGATCATTGCCGTCGTAAATCCAAAACGGCTAAGGGGGAATCATGAGATCGGTCTGTAGAGCCTTGCTGTTGATGAGTTTAGTTTCCCTTCAGGCGTGGGCGCAGAATAATGCTGCGCCATCAGCCGAGGAAGAGATCAGATCACTGGAGCAGGAGCGGAACGTCGCCATTCTCAATGGCGATGCTGCGGCGCTGGACCGAATGACGGCGGATGATTACACCTTCATCACCCTGCGGGGAGAGTTGAGGACAAAATCAGAGATCGTGAAGGGCTTCCAGTCAGGATCGTTCAAATATGAGTCGCGGCAGATTTCTGACCTGACCATCAGGGTATACGGAGACACTGCTGTCGTGACGGGACGCTCGAACCAGAAGGGCATGGAAAACGGAAGGACTACAGCGGTGATTACCGATTTACCCGAGTCTATGTCAGGCAAAAAGGTCGCTGGCTGACGGTAGCGTTGCAAGCAACGGCTATCAAACCGTAACATGCGTTGATCAGGCTCGGGCGTTGACAAACGTCCGCTGCTTACTTGACACGGCGAACCTGTTCCCGGGCGGGAGTTTCACCCGCTGAAGTCCAGCGCCTTTCCCGGGGCACTTTTTCAACAACAACCACGACTGCTACGATCCTCAAGCACGTTCAGTGTTTCCGGCATGGTGTACTTTAAAGACCTCACGCGATATGAGTATTCCAAAGACCCCTTCAACCCCTTCAAGTACGCCGGGGAGCTATACAACATTGGTTGGCTTGAGCGGAAAACCTGCGCCATTCTTGTGCCACGCCAAAGCCCAACAATCGCGGGTTTGACCAAAACCTGGCAGAGATGGCGACGGGGCAAGATCGGGAAGCCGAAGACACTCGCATCAGACAGCTACGTCGCGTTGACCCCAGTGTTGGCACGCCATCTGGAACTTTGGCGCAAGGAAACACCTTACGCAGAAGACACAGATTGGGTCTTCGCCTCGGAAAAGACGCACGGCAAGACGCCTCGGTTTGGAGGAATGCTGGTTCGGGTTATCTGTACCCAGCAGCCGAACACGCCGGGATCATCTTCAGACAGGGGGATGGCAGCTACGCCGATTCCACGGGTCGCAAGGTCACGCGTTTTGGCTTTCACAATCTTCGCAAGGCAGTCTCCGACTACCTGAACGAGGGAAAGAAGGCTGACGTGCGGACGATTCAAGATACCCTGCGGCACGAAAAGCCGGACGTGACTCTCGTGAGGTACACCGAGTCCAGTCTGGAATTGCGACTTGCAGCGCAAGATGTCATGGCAGACGCGATTTTTTTCGATCTCAAGCGGATGCAATAACCTGTTTGGGTGGAAACTTGGGTTGGACAATTTTGGAGTGCGATGGCAAACTATAGACACTCTTAGAGTTGGGCGCTTAACTCAGCGGTAGAGTGCCATCTTCACACTTCTTCCCGATTCAATACTTTCAACAACTTAACAGGGCTACCGGGGACTGCCAAGTACCTGATAATACGTGGTAGCTGAATACCTCAGCGGGTGCTGTTGCGGGTGCTTTAAAGTGCCGAATCGCGAGGGTGGCCATTCAGTCCCCCTAAGACCATATTTCACAAACGTGGCTGGCGTTCCAGCCAGGGATACTGCAAAGCCTTGTTGGATATCTGTTTCAAGAATGGGTTGAATCCCTTCGTTCCTTCAGTC
>DATNLE010000215.1:0-11372 GCA_035603035.1 Candidatus Acidiferrales bacterium
AAAGCGATCGGTCATGAAATCGTTTCGATGGAAACAATGCGGGAAGCCGACCCTGATCGCTCAGGGGAAACGCCTTATCCACCCGTGGGTGACCGTCAGGTTACTACCGCAATGGGTAAATACTTTCCCTTTTGTGCCGCAAGATGTAGTGTAAGGTTGGTCATTTTTCCTTCCGCTTGAGCTTCTTTATGGCCGTTAAGTATTGAAAATAGGGAGCTAAGGTCGTCGTGGAAGATCCCTGGAGAGAACTTCAGATGGCAGTTGCCATGCTCTCGGATAGTAGTTCTGGGAGTCAGTGGTCCCTGGGAGAAGCTGGAAGATGGAATCAGACCTGCGCCAGGTCGGGGTGAACGCACCGCAGGAACTAACTCTAGGTCACGAGTTTATCGAGAGTGTAAGCCCCAGCATGCGGAGCCTGGTTGCCGTGATGCTGGAGGTGGCGCAGAGCGAAGTGCCGGTGCTATTACTGGCTGAAAAGGGCGCGGGCAAGACGGCGACGGCTCAGCGCATTCACCAACTATCCCGGCGCACGGGACAGTGGTTTCGGGTACTTTCTTGCATGACGATGGAGCCCGGCAAGGGTCAAGATTCAGCGGGCGAGGACGCTTTGGTTGGTGAAGGTACGATTTTTCTGGAGGAATTGTCAGAGTTGAGCGCGCCGGCTCAATCGCGTTTACTCGAGGCCATAACCGGGGGAACCACGAACGGCAGCCGAGCGCAAGGGATTGCGCGGCTTATCTGCGGCAGCTCCTGCGACCTTGAAGCCGAGGTGAAGGCGGGAAGCTTTCGCGAGGATCTCTATTATCGGCTCAGCGGCGTGTGTTTGCGGATTCCTCCCCTGCGTCAACGGCGGGAAGATATTCCGACCTTGATGGAACACTTTCTGTGGAAATTCGGGCGCGATTTTCAGCGTACGGTTCCAATCCTCAGCAAGGAGACTCATCGCTTATTTCAGGACTATTCCTGGCCAGGAAATGTGCGAGAGCTGGAAAACGCAGCCAAGGCGATTGTAGCTTTGGGAGACGAGACTGTGGCCATGGGCGGCTTGCGTGCGATGCTAAGCCGGGCGAGCGCTGGCGTCAGCAATGGCCGGGTTTCTCTGAAAGAAGCGGCGCGTGCCGCTTCCCGTGAGACGGAGAAAGAGTTGATCCTGCGGGCGCTTACCCGTACTCATTGGAATCGACGGCGAGCGGCGCAGGATCTGCAAATCAGTTACAAAGCATTGCTTTACAAACTCAAACAGATGGGATGCTCGGAACAGAGGGCCTCCTGAGTTCTGAGACCAACGTTCCATGCTCCATAGGAGAGTGCATGAAGAAAGTGATTAAGCTTACCTGCCTGGCGGCGCTGTTAGGGTTCGCGGCCACCGGCATGTGGGCCCAGGACGCCACCAACCCTGCCGGCAATACGAAGGCGGCCAAAGAGACCGTACCGGAGGTTCAGGCGTCCACTCCGGGCGTGCCATCGGACTATGTCATTGGGGCGGACGATACCTTGCGTATTTCGGTGTGGAAAGAACCTGACATGAATGTCACTCTCCCCGTGCGCCCCGATGGCAAGATATCAATACCGTTACTGGACGACGTTCAAGCGGCCGGCATGACCCCAATGCAGCTCGCCCTCTCAATTAAGGACCGGCTGAAGAAATACATTGCGGATCCACGGGTTACCGTGGTGGTAACGGCGATGAACAGTCAGCGCATTTATGTGTTGGGCGAAGTAACGCATACTGGAGCCATGCCCTTACTGCCCAACATGACCGTCCTGCAGGCGCTCTCAAGTGCCGGATTCACCCAATTCGCGAATCTCAAGGCGATCTATTTGTTGCGCGTACAAGGCGGCAAGCAGACGAAAGTACCGTTTAACTACAAAGATGCGATCAAGGGGCGCGGCACCCAGCAAAATATTACACTTAGGCCTGGAGATACGATCGTTGTTCCCTAAGTTTGGCAAGGAGGTCGAAGAGAAACCGAGATGAGCAAAGGCCAAATTACGATGATTCTGACGCTGACCTTGCTGTCGGTCGGCGTGGTATGGGCGCAGAGCGACGAGAACCCGCCTCCGGCTCCTCCGCCAGTGCCGGCGTTTGGGCCGGAAAATTTGGCTCCCCAGGTGAGCGAGAATCCGCCTCTGTCCGCAATCGATCAGCCCGGCCTGGAGCCCCACGCCGCACCCGAGAGCTTCTTTTTGCCGGGACTCCATTTCAGTGAGTCTGCGGATTCCAACGTGGCGAACACGGTGGGCGGGTCGTCGACCAGTTCGGTGACGCGGGGTTTGGGAAGCCTGACCCTACAAAAGCTCTGGAAAAACTACGATGTAGCCATGGATTACATCGGTGGCGCGGCCTACTATGCTCACAAAGGCGTTGGGTTAGAGCAATTGCAGCAATTCGACATCGACAATCGAATCAACTGGAAGCGTGGACAGTTTGCAGTGCGGGACTCGTTCAGTTATCTGCCCGAAGGTACCTTCGGCTTCTCCGCCTACGGCGGGAGTGGAGCTTATAACATAGGTCTGGGCAGCCTAGGCGGCGGCATGCTGGCGGCTGGCGCATTTGGCGGCCAGAGCAACGCTTTCACGGCGGGAGAGGGCATCTCCGTGGGCCAAGTCCCGCGCCTCACCAATTTGGGATTGGCGGACGTGGTGGAGGAGCTGACGCCGAAATCTTCCGTGACTATGGCCGGAGGTTACGGGCTCGAACACTTTTACGGAAACCTTTTTTCCCCTACGGGTGTGAATGACAACATTAACTTTGTCGGCAGTCGCGAAGTGACTGCTCAGATTGGGTATGACCGGATTCTCACTGCGAAAGACCAAGTCGCCCTGAGCTACGGCTACCAGGGCTTTGACTTTTCGACAGCGGGCACTGCGTTTCATTCGAATGTGGTTCAGGTGATGTATGGGCACCGCATTTCGGGCCGAATGGATTTCTTGATAGGAGTCGGGCCGCAGTTTACCCATATCGATGCAAACGAATCGGTTTGTGTCTTTTTAGGTCTCCCACTTGTCGGCATCCCGCTCAACGATTGCACAACCAGCGGAGGCGATCTACAGGTCGATCACGTGGGCGCCAACCACATTGGCGTCGCTGGCCGTGTCCAGCTGCACTACAGGTTCCCGAAAACCACGGTCTCGCTAAGTTTTCAGCGTTACAACACCAATGGATCTGGGATTTTTGCGGGCTCGCTTAGCAACACTGCACACTTTAGCGCCCGACGGCCGTTGAGCCGTGTTTGGGACGTCTTCGCTGACCTGGGCTATTCCAAGAACACGCGGTTGCAGATTCCAGGAACAACCGTGAATGCCAGCTCCTTTACCGCCGGGTATGCCGGGGTTGGATTGCATCGTCAGTTTGGACGCAGCCTGCGAGGCTTTGTGAGCTATCAGTTCAACGAGTTGGCTTTCGATACTTCATGTCCGCTGGCGACCGTGCCAGGTACGGCCACAGCGTCGTGCAGCAATATGTCGCAGCGCCATGTAGGATCAATCGGATTGGATTGGACCCCCCGGCCAATCCGGCTCGATTAATTTCTTGAGGCTGGCCATCAAGGCTGGCAGAACAGGTAATCAATAAATGGAAAATCGCGAATTGACGATGGACGATTATCTGGCGATGTTGCGCCGCCGGATGAAGGTGATTCTCATTCCTGCGCTGCTAGCCCCGCTGGCCGGCTTTCTGGTCTCCTACGCTTTCCCCTCGAAGTACACGTCGGTGTCGGAGGTGCTGGTAGCGCCGCCGAAAATTCCTGACGCGGTTGTGCAGCAGGTCTTTACCGAGGATCTGACCCAGCATATCACTACGATTGCGCAGCAGGTGTTGAGCCCGAGTCGGCTACGGCCCATGGTGGAAAAGCTCGGATTGGCCAAGGGGGGGCAAAATGTCGATGACGTGGTGAACGGAATCCCGCTCAATACCACGATCCAGCCAGTGCCCGATCTGTCGGAGTTCGGCGGAGGCGTGAAGAAGAAGTCAGGCCAGAACACCAGCCCAGTTCCCGGCTTCTACGTGAACTACACCTCGTCGACCGCCGAGGAGGCAAGAAACATCTGCGCCGGCCTGACCTCGCTGCTCATCGAGGAGGATCTTAAAACCAGGCAGGATCAGACGCAGGGCACAACGGATTTCCTCACGCAGCAGGTGGCGAATGCCAAGCAGAATCTCGACGACCTGGACAAGAAGCTTGCCGCCTTCAAAAATCAACACATGGGGCAGCTTCCGGGTGACGAAGATAATAATCTGAAAATTCTGATGGGGCTGAATTCCCAGCTCGACGCGAACACGCAAAACCTGAATCGGGCAACTCAGGATAAGTCCTATACAGAATCGTTATTGGCCCAACAGGTGGCCGCGTGGAAATCGTCACAATCCAGCAGCAACCCACAAACGCTCCAGGCGCAGCTTTCGCAACTGCAGGCCCAACTCATCGACCTGGAGGCTCGCTATACCGCCGATCACCCCGACGTGATCAAGACCCAGGCTGATATTGCGCAGGTGAGGAAGAGGCTGGCGGAAGCCAATGATCCTACGGCCAAGGCAGATGAGGGGGCGAGCGATAAGGGGTCGGCTTCAGAGCCAGCGGAAATACGTCAATTGCGCTTGCAGATTCACCAGTATGAAGATTTGGCGGCCCAGGGGACGCGCGATCAAAAGAGACTGCAGCAGGAGATCGCGGTGTACCAAGGCCGCGTGGCCTCGAGTCCTGGCATTGAAGAAGAGTACAAAGAACTGGCTCGCGATTACGATAACGCTCAAAAGGTGTACCAGGACGACCTGGCGAAGCAAAGCACGTCCAAGATGGCGATGCAGGCGGCGCAGCAGCAGCAGGGGGAACAGATGGCGCTTCTGAATCCCGCGAATCTGCCGGACTCGCCGAGCTTTCCGCTTCGGCCGCTGTTCGCCGCCGGCGGATTGGGCGCCGGTCTAGTACTCGGGCTCGGTCTCGCGTTGTGGCTGGAGCTGCGCGATAAATCCATTCGTACCCAGGCGGATGCCGAGGCGGCTCTGGAACTGCCCATGCTCGTCGCTGTGCCCTGGGTGGTGGAGCTTGCGCCGGCCAATGGCAACGGCAAAGGCCATTTCTGGAACCGGAACAAGGAGCCGGAGGAAAGAAAGGAAATCGCCAAGTTCTAGGCGAATAGATTAAGCGAAATATGTACAAAGAGTTTTACGGCCTGCGGGCGAATCCGTTCAACGTCAACCCCGATCCGCGTTATCTGTTTCTCACGCGGCACACCGAGGAGGCGCTGGCGTGTCTTACCTATGGCATTCAAAGCCGCAAAGGGTTTGTGCTGCTCACCGGCGAAGTGGGGACAGGGAAGACCACGCTCATTAACAAACTGCTGGAATGGTTGCGCCTGCAGCAAGTGCCTACCGCGTTTATCTTTAACTCGCGCCTGAACACGACTCAATTTCTCGACTACATGATGGCGGATTTCGGCATACCGTGTGATTCGAAATCGAAGAGCCAGATCCTGCTACGGCTGTACAACTGGCTTCTGGATCGCTACCGTGCCGGCGAGACCGCTGTGCTGATCGTAGATGAGGCGCAGAGTCTTACTGACGAAGTGCTGGAAGAAATTCGCATGCTCACCAATCTGGAGACCTTCACGGAGAAGTTACTCCAGATCGTGCTGGTAGGCCAGCCTGAGCTGGAGCAGAGACTGAAGCAGCCGCAATTGCGACAGTTGCGCCAGAGGTTGACGTTACGGGCGAAGACTTATCCGCTCACTCTGGAGGAGACCAAAGCCTATATCCAGCAGCGTTTGCGAATCGCAGGTTCCAGCGGTCAGCAGATCTTCGACCCGGAATCTGTGGTCGCGATCCACCGCTATGCCAGCGGCATCCCGCGCGTAATCAACCTGTTGTGCGAGCACTGTCTGGTGAGTTCCTTCGTCGACCAGCAGAAGGTGGTCGGGGCAGCCGTCGTGGAACTTGTGGCGCGGGACTTTGATTTGGGCGATGGCAGCGCTGCCGGCGCGATGGCCACACCCCCGCCGCCCAATGGCTCTGCGAAACTCGATCTGGTAGAAACCTTGCGGTCGATAGCCAGCCTAGCGGATCGGTTACGCGATGAAGAGAAGGACCTCCCCAAGGAAAGGAAACTATGAGCAGAATTCACGAAGCATTAAAGAAAGCCGAACAAGAACGGGCGGCGCAAGGAGGTCCATCCCAGGGGAGTTTTGCGGCCACCGTCGCTGCCGAGCCTCCCGCGGGCGCTTCGGCTGAAGAGCAGCCGATAGAAATTTCTGCGAATGTGCTTGAGAGTGGCGGAGTTCCCTTGACCTCAGCCATGCCGACATTCGCCAGCCCCTTTAGTCTCGATACCCTACTCGGCCGCTGCGTCCCACAGCAGTGGAGTCCAGATGAAAAAACGATGTTGTTTTTTCACGGCGACGACGGCGCGCGCGGAACTGAGGAATTCCGTACGCTTCGTTCCCGTCTTTATCACGCTCGCGAGAAAATGCCGCTAAAGAAAGTTCTGGTCACCAGCGCGCTGCCCAAAGAAGGTAAGTCCTTCACCGCCGCGAACCTGGCTCAGGTTTTGGTGCGTCAGCACGGCCGCCGCGTATTACTGATAGATGCCGACCTGCGTGGGCCGCGTCTTCATATGATGCTGGGGACAACTTCGTCTCCCGGCCTGGTTGACTACTTACAGGGAGACTGCGATGAGTTTTCGATCATGCAGCGCGGACCCATGGAAAACTTGTTCTTCATTCCCAGCGGTCAGGAAACTTCCAATCCCGCCGAACTGGTATCTAATGGACGCCTGAAGACCCTGCTGCAACGGGTCGAGGCATTGTTTGACTGGATCATTATCGATTCACCGCCTGCGGTGCCGGTTTCCGATGCCGGAGTGCTGGCGAAGGCTTGTGATGGGGTGCTGCTGGTAGTGCGCTCGAACACTACGCCAGTCGATATGGCTCGCCGGGCACGGCAAGAATTTCCCGATGACTCCCTGGTCGGAGTCGTTCTGAATGGCGCCAATGGGGATGCAATGCCGTATACCCGCTACTACTACGATTCATATCAGAAGAATGGCACCGAGTCTAAGACCTAGGGAATCGGGGAAACGTGATCCGGTTGTTCAAAGTTTATTATCCACTGCGCACGCTGGTTCTGCTGGCGGGTGAGGCCTTGATCGTTTGGTTTTCCTTCGTCCTGGCGACGATGCTGCGGAACCAGGACAGCTGGCTGCTGCTCAACGTCCAAGGTGGATACCTCAAGATTCTCATCGTTACCGGAGCTGTTCTGCTCCTCTCACACTGGTTAGACCTTTACGATTCGTCCAGCCTCAGCAAGAACTGGGAACAGGGTCTACGCCTGCTGGTAGTGCTGGGATTCGTGGCTTTAGCGCTTTCCGCGGTGGGCTTCCTGTTTCCCGAGTTTATGCCGGGGAATGGTTCGGCGCTGTTCGGAATCATCATCCTGACCGGCACGCTTTTTTGCTGGCGCGGGGCGTACTGCTGGTTGGTGAAGCAGCCATTCTTGCGGGAGCGGGTTTACGTTCTGGGAACGGGCGAGCGCGCGGAGCGACTGGTGAACGGTTTACGCGAACGCTCCACCATGGGAATTGAAGTGGTGGGATGGACCGGAGATGTTGACGGCGAGCTGACTCGGGAGTCGGTGGCATTGCATCTGTTGGCCTCCACCCGCGGCGCCGGAGTACATCGCGTGATCGTTGCCATGCCCGACCGGCGGGGCACCTTGCCTGTAGAGGAACTGTTGGACTTGCGACTGGCAGGCTTGAAAGTCGAAGAAGCAACCTCCTGGCTGGAAAAAATGTCTGGCAGAATCGAAGTCGAGCACTTGTACCCCAGCTGGCTCATCTTTGCGGAGGGATTTCGCTTCAGCACTTTCTTCCGGTTGATGCGGCGGTTACTGAATTTTTCAGTGGCCCTGACTGCCCTGGTGTTTTCGCTTCCCTTGCTTCCCTTCATTGTGCTGGCCGTCAAGCTCGGTTCCCCGGGTCCCGCGCTTTATCATCAGCAGCGGGTAGGGCGGCGAGGAAAGATATTTTTCTGTTACAAGTTCCGCACGATGCGGCAGGATGCGGAAGCCGACACCGGCGCCACTTGGGCTGCCGACGACGATCCGCGGATCACGCGCGTGGGCAAATTTTTGCGCTCCTCGCGGCTCGATGAGATTCCCCAACTATGGTGCGTGTTGAAGGGCGATATGCACTTCGTGGGGCCGCGACCGGAGCGCCCTGAATTTGTCGAGTGGCTGAGCAACGAGATTCCCTATTACGGTGTCCGCCACGTGGTTCGGCCCGGAATCACGGGTTGGGCCCAGGTGCAGTACAAATACGGAAATACGCTCGACGATGCGCGCGAGAAACTACAGTACGACCTGTTTTACATTAAGAACGCCTCCATTGGTCTGGACATGCTGATCATGTTTCAGACCATCAAGATCGTGCTGTTGGGGCGGGGCGCGCAATGAGATGGATTTTCTGGGGCGCAACTTTGCTGATCGCCTACACCTACCTGGGCTATGCGGGTTGGTTATGGGTGCGAGCCCAATTGTCACCGTGGCCGGTGCGGCGCGCGCCTGAGGAGCCGGGTGTTTCGGTGGTAATGGTGGTCCGGAATGAAGAGCAGGTGCTGGAAAGCAAGCTGCGGAATCTGTTGGATCTGGATTATCCCGCAGAGTCTTGTCAGATCGTGGTCGTTTCCGACGGCTCCACCGACCGGACTGAAGCGATTCTCCGCCAACACTTGCATAATCCGCGCATGCATGTGGTCATCAACCAGGTGTCTCGCGGAAAAGCGAGTGGGCTCAACGATGCGTTCAAATGGGTCCAGGGAGAGATCGTAGTCTTCACGGATGCACGGCAGAAAATCGAATCTGGAGCGCTGCGCATTTTGCTCGAGAACTTTGCCGATCCGGAAGTGGGCTGCGTCAGCGGAGAACTGATGCTGGGTGATCCGGGCGCTGGCGAAACCAGGCAAGGGATGGGACTTTATTGGCGCATCGAAAAATATATTCGCGAACTGGAGGCGGCCTCGGGTTCGGTTGTGGGCGCCACCGGTGCCTTGTACGCGGTGCGGCGCGGCTTGCTGACTGGGCTGCCAGAGGGAACAATCTTGGATGACGTGTATATCCCCCTGCAGGTGGTGCGGCAGGGAAGGCGGGTCGTGTTCGAGTCCCGTGCCCGGGCGTGGGACAGTCCCGACCTGGGTGGTGGACTTGAGTTCGCGCGAAAGGTGCGTACGCTCAGCGGCAATTATCAGCTGGTGCAGTTGATGCCCTGGGTTTTGAGCGGCCAGAATCCCGTGCTGTTAAGGTTCGTCAGCCACAAACTGCTGCGCCTGGTCGTGCCATTTGCCCTGGCGGCAATGCTGATCTCATCGTTGTGGCTTCGCGCTCCTCTTTACCGGATGGCGCTGGTTTTGCAGTTGGCTTTTTACGGGCTGGCTCTTCTGGCCCTGGCGCGCTTGCTGAAGGCGGGCATCCTGGGACGCGCCGCCAATGTGGCTGCCACTTTCGTACTGCTAAACACAGCGGCCGTCATTGCTTTCGCTAACTTTGTGGTCGGACGCAAGGCTGCGTGGAGCCGATGAAATCAATTTCATCCAGGGGCAAGCCCACGGCCCACGCCGAAAGCGCAGGCCGAACCTGTGGCATTCAGCATAATGTTGGTGCCGATGTGCTGCGGTCACGGTACGGTTCGCGTCGCGCTGTTTCAGCGGACCGGGCTGCAGATTCGGAGCAGCTATGAACCAGCGCCGATGGGGAACGGATCGCGTAAGGCAGTTCGCGGCGGACACTAATGCCAGAAGCAGCCTGGCTTACCGCGCCTTAGTCTTTTTTTCATTGATCTACTTCATTCGTCCAGAAGACTTTATCCCCGGACTCAACGTAATTCCCATAGGAAAGATCTCCGGTGGAATTGCTTTGCTAGCGCTCATCTTCGTGGTCCCGCCACAGCAGCGTCACAAGCTGACCATCGAACTCAAAGTGCTGCTGCTGCTTTTGGCCCACATGATGTTATGCATTCCCTTTGCCGCATGGAGATATGGGGCTTACGACGCGGTGATCAACAAGTTCTCGAAAGGGGTTATTGTCGCCGTCCTGATCTACATGGTTGCGACTTCCGTCAAAGAGGTTCGCAAGCTGCTGGCCATCCAGGCGGCAACGATAGCCCTGGTGACGGTAGTCTCCGTGTTTGTTCACCGCACGGAATTCGGCAGGTTGGAGGGCATCCAGAAAGGCATTCTGGAAAATCCCAATGACCTCGCCATCAATATCGCGATCAATTTCCCCTTGTGTCTTGCCTTTATGTTTGCAGCCAAGAGCCAAGCGCGGAAGATATTTTGGGGGGTCAGTCTGGTTTTCATGTCGTGGGGCGTGATCGCGACCTATTCCCGCAGCGGTCTACTGGCGATGGTGGTGACCGTGATAATTTGCATATGGGAGTTTGGTATTAGAGGGAGGCGCACAACCGTTCTGGTTAGCGCTGCTCTGGCGGGCTTCATCGCCCTGGGAGTCGTCATCGCCACGCCGCACTACCTGGTCCGGATCGAGAGCATGTTCGCAGGCAATATCGAAGGTTCGGGAGACAGAAATTCTCTGGCGGCACGCAAGGAACTGCTGAAGGAAAGCTTGACAATTATGACCCACCACCCTTTAACAGGAATTGGGCCGGGCAATTTCCCCAGCTACACTCAGACCTGGCTTGTGGTGCACAACACCTATGCGGAACTTGGGGCCGAGACAGGAGTCCCTGGCGTCTTTCTTTTCGTGCTAATGCTTGTCCTCTCGCTTCGCAAAATAAGGCGTGTGCGGAAACTACCGGGGTACGAGTCCAGCGAAAACATACGCTTGTGGACCAGCGCCCTATGGGCCGCGCTGGCCGCTTACATGGCAGGAGCTGCGTTTGCGTCGACCGAATATACCCTTTTCCCGTATTTCATGGTCGGCTATATCTGCGCGGTTTATCAGATCGCGAGGGTTTCCGAGACCGCGAAAGATCCTCATCAGGACGATGCCAAAGGCGGAGGAAGAAAGAAACGTGGAGAGACGTCAAAACGCGACCGGGAATTGGCCTGGACCCGCTAGGCAAGTGCCGACTCTTTGGCGCTGTCTGGCGTACCCGCGACCCCTGGATCGGGGGCACGACGGACCGTTCTGCCCGAGCTCCGCATCAAAAGACTTTCGTATGATCAAGCCCACTATCGGCGTGTAGGGACGCAGGCAACGAGTCGGTGAGTCCACTCCAACGGTGGAAGTCTCGGAGGTGCAGTGGTGTGCGGAATAGCGGGCATGGTTGGCCGGCAGGGAGAGGTGGTTGAGGCCGACGATGTCCGCCGGATGTGTCAGACCATTGTTCACCGCGGTCCTGACGACGAGGGCATCTACGCGGAGGGCC
>DATNLE010000220.1:0-4492 GCA_035603035.1 Candidatus Acidiferrales bacterium
CACGCGGCCGAGCCATATGACGTCGTGGCTGCCGAGGGCTTAAAGGCCGTGTGCAGTATTCCACTCGTAGATCGCGGCCGCGGTCTCGGAATTCTGTCGATTATGCGCACAACAGAGACTCCGTTTTCGCCGGAAGATGTCGATTTCCTGAGCCGGGCGTCAGGTCAGATTGCAATCGCAATTGAAAACGCTCTGGCGTTCCAGGAGATTTCGGAACTCAAGAACAAGCTCGCCCAAGAGAAAGTCTATCTCGAAGAGGAATTTCGCAGCGAGATGGGTTTCGAGCAGATCATAGGCAACAGCGCGGCGTTGCAGCACGTTTTACAGCTGGTTGAAACGGTTGCTCCCAGCGATGCCACGGTCTTGCTATTCGGTGAAACTGGTACGGGAAAGGAGTTGATCGCCCGCGCGATTCACGACCGAAGCCGCCGCAATCAGCGCACCTTAGTGAAGCTGAACTGCGCGGCGATCCCAACTGGGCTGCTGGAAAGTGAACTGTTTGGCCACGAAAAAGGCGCGTTCACAGGAGCCATAAATCAAAAGATTGGGCGGCTCGAGCTCGCGGACCAAGGGACACTGTTTTTGGACGAAGTCGGAGACATCCCGATTGAGATTCAGCCGAAGCTTCTTCGGGCTTTACAAGAGCGGGAATTTGAACGTCTCGGCAGCACCCACACGCGGAAGGTGAACGTCCGCCTGGTGGCCGCTACGAACCGCGACCTGGAGAAGATGGTTGCGAACAAGGAATTTCGCAGTGATCTGTACTATCGGCTGAACGTGTTTCCGATCCGTATTCCCGCTTTGCGGGACCGCAAAGAAGACATTCCACTGCTCGTCAGCTATTTCGTCCAGAAGTATGCGAAGCAAATGCAGAAGTGCATCGAAATGGTTCCTGCGGCGGTCATGAAGGGACTGACGAACTCAGAGTGGCCTGGCAACATTCGCGAGCTTGAGAATTTTATGGAACGAGCCGTGATCTTGACGAGGGGCAGATCGCTGGACGCTCCTCTGGCGGAACTTCGAAAAACAAGTAAGGAAGACTCTCCAGATAATTTGCATAAACTTAAGCAAGTTGCTGAAGAAAGAACAGACTCGCGAAGCGGCAAAACGAGCGTTGCTGACGAATACGCAAGAAAGCAGCACGATGAGATCATACAAGCACTAACTGCATGCAAGGGTCGTGTGGGTGGCGCCGATGGTGCTGCCGCGCGCCTGGGAATGAACCGCACAACTCTTCTCTCTCGAATGAAAAAATTCGGCATATTCGCGAAGAAGTATTCTTGACATTGCGACCCGCCTGTTTGTAGTGGCCCAGAGCGTCGACGGTTTTCGACTTTTTCAACTTCTTCAACTCCGACATTTTTGACTCGTGGCGGCGTTCTCCCGAAAATTCAGCGACTTACGATTCTGCAGGTTTGGTGTGGCCCGTGCCCATGTCACTCGTTGTTGCGACCAAGAGCGCCGAAACTGCTGGAGGCGATCATGGTGCGGTCTCTTTTGATTTACTTATTGCATCTTATGGTTTTCCTGAGCCTGGCAGGGCGAAACGGTATCGAAGGTCGGAACTCTCGTCCCTGAGCGACCTTCATCGCCTCTTACGAGTGCGGACCGACTTGACCGAGCGCGTCAGTTTGTGAAGGCGCTTTTAATTTGAGAGTGAAATCCTCGATGAGGATGGATATGCACCCGACGCTCAGAAGTTTCGAAATGAGTGTCTCGGATTGCGACGCGTTTGTTATTGACAGCGAGTCCGGGGCAGAAAGCCGCTGACTTCAAAATGTGCTTGGCCTGAGCGCAGAAGAGGAGGCAGATATGTGGAAAATATTTCAACGAAACCGGTCGCTAGGAAGAATGATGGGAATCAGCACGGAGCATCTTTCTGTTCTCATGGAGACCCTCTGCAGCAGGCTCATAATTCTTGATCTGCGGCGGCGAGATGAGGTGGAGCACTATCCCTACATCATTCCCGGAGCACTGCTCACGACGAAAGTGGATGTGCCAGCCCTGATTGGCTGGTTGCCTCCACGAAACTGCGTCGTACTGTATGCAACAGATAACGTCCCGAAAAGCTACTCTCGTTTCCACCGGTTGCGCAAGGATTTGAGTTTCTATGTCTTGAGCGACGGCCTGCGAGCTTGGTGGAACGCCGGCTTTGCGATGGAGACGGTAGATCTCTACGCGGGCGGCTTACGAGTTCGAGCTTAGAACACCGCCGCATCGCACACCTAGTGGCTACAATCCCATCTACAAGAACCAGCGTCCATAATTTGCGGCGTGTCTGCTTCATCGTAGCCTTGCCTGATGACCGCTTCGGCACTTTCGTCCTTTTCAACTCCTTCAACTCCGACGCCTTCGACTGCGAGTGTGCTTTTCCTGAAAATTCAGTGCCTTACGATTCTGGACGTTGGCGCGGAGCTTGCACTAACGCCAGCGGTGGGCAAAAGCCATGTTGAAGATTTCCATTCTCGACACTCCAAGCCAGTGCCGGTTGCTGATAGAAGGCAAGCTCATTGGCCCTTGGGCCACTGAGCTCGCGAGAGTCTGTCGGCAGACCAAGGCAGACCTGAACGGTCGTGCGCTCATTATTGACGTGAAGGGGCTAACTGCTATTAGCGATGACGGAGAAAACGTACTTCTAGAGCTAATGAAAGAAGGAGCCAGCTTCCGCTCGTCCGGTGTGTTCACGAAGCAGGTCCTCAAGCGGATGACCCGGAAGTTCCGCCGAGATGTTTAGTCGGACGAGATAACGGGCCTATCAGCATCTGGGAGGAAAAATCATGCCGAACAACAATGGTACTCAGACCATCTCGGATGAAAAGTCGGTTGTTGTCGTGGATCTTAATGCTAGCCCTTTGCAGCCGGATTCGAAACCTCACGAACAGTCAAAAACCCGTCACAAAAGAATCCTGGTAATTTCGGCTGTGATCATCTTTGTAATCGCAGGTGGCTATTTCGGCTGGAATGCTTTCCACTACGAAGACACTGACGATGCACAAGTCGAAGGCCATGTAATGCCGCTGAGCCCTCGAGTCAATGGGCACATCAAGGCCGTGTACGTCGATGAGGGTCAGTTGGTTCATGCTGGCGAAGCTGTGATGACCATAGACGCTCAGGATTACAAGATCGCGGAAGAACTTGCGCGACTGAATCTGTCCGAAGCGCTGTTCACAGCTGCGATTTCCCACCACGATGACAACGTGCATATAGCCAACGCCGAGGTGGCGCGACGAGAGCTCCAACTCTCCCAAGCAGAGCTGAACCTCAGCTACACGGTAATCTGTTCTCCTGTGACAGGAATTGTCGGCAAGAGAAGGGTTGAGGTGGGCCAGAACGTGAATATCGGACAGGAGCTTGTGGACGTTCTGCCGCTCAATGACGTTTGGGTGACCGCCAATTTCAAGGAGACGCAACTGGCCCGCTTGCACTCCGGCCAGCCAGTCGAGGTCAACGTGGACGCATATGGCCGCAAGTGGAAGGGCCGCATCGCCAATGTGGGTGGCGGAACCGGGTCTATATTCAGCTTGTCGCCCGAAAATGCCACCGGTCATTACGCGAAAATCGTGCAGCGCGTGCCGGTGCGAATCGATTTCGATCGCGCTCCGGGTCAAGAGTTCAACGTCGAAGGATTGTTAAAGCCAGGTCTGTCGGTCGAACCCAAGGTGAAGGTGCGATGAGTTCAGAAGCGCTCTTTCATTACTGAAGTTGAGCGGACGCGACCTGAACTTGTAAACCATCCGACTCTGGCGAAGGTTCTGGCGCTCTAGGGAACCGTTTGGGAACCCTTTGGGTCATTCCGGGCTATTCGAATCATTACCTGTTGTTTTCCAAAAGGAAGTGTGGCACGATGTTCCTGTGGGAAACCCAAAGAGCGACTCTATGACCGAAAAAGCGGATGTTCTGCAGGGAACGCTGGCGCTGATGGCCCTCAAGACGCTCGACGTGCTCGGTCCACTGCATGGCTATGGGATTGCGCGGCGGATCGAGCAGATCAGCGGGGATCTGCTGGCCGTGAACCAAGGCACTCTGTATCCCGTCCTGCTGAGGCTGGAGCAGGAGGGCGCAATTTCGTCCGAGTGGGGCGCCTCGCAGAACAACCGTCGGGCGCGTTTCTATCGCCTGACACGGTCGGGACGAAAGCTGCTCGAGACCGAAACACGGGACTGGGAGCAAACGGCGGCGATCATCGCACGATTCTTCGCGCTGAAGGCGGAGGACTTGACATGAGATTCCTGAGAAGGTTTCTGGCGCGGCTCAAGAACTTTGCCACCGGGCGGCGAGACGACAAACGGCTGCGGGAAGAGATGGAGGAGCATCTGGCGCGGCAGACGGAGGAAAATCTGCGCGCGGGGATGAATGTGGAAGAGGCACGGCGGCAGGCCGTGATGAAGTTCGGAGGGGTGGGGACAGTGAGAGAGGATTACCATGCAGAGCAGGGTCTGCCGTTTTTTGAAAACCTGTTGCAGGACTCGCGCTTCGCGATACGCATGCTGGC
>DATNLE010000226.1:0-42706 GCA_035603035.1 Candidatus Acidiferrales bacterium
AACGAATTCTTTGATGCCCTGCCGGTCGAAATCCTCAGCGCGAAAGGTTCCCTGCGCATCGACGCGTGCGCTGGGCGTTTCATCGAAACCTGGGCGCCGTCTTCGCTCGAAGAACTGGAATTCCTCGACCGCCACTCAATCCATCCCGAGCCGGACGAACGCGTCGAGGCGACCGTCGCCGCGCAGCACTTCATGAATCGCATTGCCGCCAGCGTCCAGAGAGGATTCTTGATCGCCATCGACTACGGCTACACCCGCGAGGAACAACTCGCCGGCCGCCATCGCGGAACCCTCAAGGCCCTGCGCCAGCATTCGATCAGCACCAACCCATATCAGGCGCCCGGAGAACAAGACATCACCGCCGACGTGAACTTCACAGCACTGGCAGCGGCCGCGGCAAAACATGGCATGCGGACACATAAACTCGTCACTCAATCCCAGTTCCTAATGGGTATTGGCGAAGCCAACCAGTTCGCCGATGCCTTCGAACAATGCCGCCTGCCGCAGGAACGAGCGAAGGTCGCCCTACAGCTTAAGCATCTGGTTACGCCCGCGGGCATGGGCGAAAGCTTCCATGTCCTGATTGCCAGTAAGGGAATCGCAGAAGAAACGGTCTCAGCACTTTCCGGACTGAATTTCGGCCGCTCACATTCAGGACCTCACGGAGAGACAGCCGCGTCCGTTGGGCCTGAGCGAAGGCTGGCATCAGACACACCAAGCTTGGAGTGATGCTCTAGCCTGCCACTTCAACTGGCGTTTTGGATTCCGCGGCCGCAGCCTCCGGATACTCGTACACTCCGCGCCCGGACTTGCGTCCCAACCGCCCCGCCTTCACATACTGCACCAGCAACGGCGCGGGACGATACTTCTCTCCCAAGGATTTGTGGAGGTACTCGAGAATATTCAGCCGCGTGTCGAGTCCCACCAGATCGACCAGTTCGAACGGTCCCATGG
The DNA here is from genome assembly GCA_035603035.1 of Candidatus Acidiferrales bacterium. Lineage (GTDB taxonomy): Bacteria > Acidobacteriota > Terriglobia > Terriglobales > Acidobacteriaceae > Sulfotelmatobacter. The sequence goes on from DATNLE010000226.1 coordinate 955, forward strand.
GATGATTCAGTCCAAGTTTCAGCGCCTTGTCGATATCCGTCGCCGAAGCAATCCCCTCCTGCAGCATATAGAACGCTTCATTGCCGATCATGGCATTGATGCGGCTGGTGATGAAGCCCGGCGCTTCCTTGATCACTACCACTTCCTTCCCCATGCGCTGGCCCACTTCGACCGCCGTCGCCAGGGTGTCGTCATCGGTCTCGAGCGCTCGCACGATTTCGAGCAGTTTCATCTTATGCACGGGATTGAAGAAATGCATGCCCACGCACCTGTTTGCGCGATAGGTCACGCTGGCAATCTCGGTAAGGCTGAGAGAAGAAGTATTGGAGGCTAGAATCGTGGTCGGCCGACAAATCTTGTCGAGCAGAGTGAAGATCTCAATCTTCGACTCCATCTCTTCCGGTACAGCTTCAATGACGAGATCAGCTTCGCGCGCGGCTTCTTCCACCGATCCCGCATATTCCAGGCGGCGGAAAGCCGCTTCTGCGTCGGGCGACGATACTTTCCCCAACTCAACCGCCTTGTCGAGATTGGACCGAATTTCAGTCCCCGCTCGACGCAGCGCAGCCGGCAATAAGTCTTCTAAAATTGTTCGATAGCCACCAACCGCAGCCGCGTGCGCGATGCCCCGGCCCATGATGCCGGCGCCGATCACCGCGATGGTTTTAACCGCTGCCACTATTGCGCCATCACTTTTTCTTTTTCCAGATCTTTGATCGCATCATTCAACGCGCCGCCAGCGGCCCGCAAACTGTCCGCCAAGCGCTTGCGCTCCTCGACATTCATTGCCGGAATTGAAATACAGATGCGGCGCAGCGTAGTCGTTATATCTTCCACGTAATTCATCGAGCGGATAAGTTCACCGGATGCAAGCATGAGGACTCCTGTAGGTTTGTCGGCTGTTTTAGTCGGCTCTGACCGTCTGCCCGCTTCACTCTCAGCGAAAATGGTTGGGCCGACCTCTATTCTGGACGCGTCTGCGAATTTAGTAAAGGCGGGCAGCGGCACACGCGGCACACATCTCCCGTTTATTAGCAACGGTTTAACCGGGAGCAGCTTATAATTCCGATTGGTTCTTTTAATGGGCCGTCCCTTCTGCCTGCGAATCTAATGACTATATGGCTGATAACCCCCTGAAACGTTATATTTTCGCAAGCGACTTCGATCAGACGCTCACTTTCAACGATTCCGGGTACGTGCTGGCGGAATTGGTTGGCATTCCTACTGCAGAGTTCGAACGCAAAGCCAAGGGCATGGCGAAAATTAATCTGGTACAGCAAGGAGCTGAGCTTGCCTACCTGCTGCTCCACGACCCGGAGTTTAAGGCCAAGGTGCGGAAAGAGCATCTGCACGAAGTAGGAAAGAGCATTCGCCTCAAGAGTGATATCAAACTTCTTTACCAGATTCTCGCAAGCGGTGTGGACGGACATTTTTTTGATTTTTATGTTCTTTCCGCCGCGCCCGTGGAAGTAATCCACTCCGCTCTCGAAGGCATTGTTCCGAGAGATCACATCTTCGGTACCGAGTTCCGCTATAAGGTTTCCGGCGAAATCGATAGCATTGTTCGTGCCACGGCTGGCTACGGCAAGGTTGCGGTGCTTAACCAGTTGCTGGCGGAGCACGTCATGGGCCCTGACCACGTCATCTATTCAGGGGATGGCAGCTCCGATATTCACGTGATGTTGCAGTTGAACGCGCGGGATGGTCTCACCATCGCGGTCTCGGAGTCACCACACATTTCACAGATTGCGAAGCGCACGGTGCTGTGCACCAGTGCTTTGGCGGTGCTCGCGCCTATTCTTGAGGAAGTCCTGGGATGGGAGCGTTCCCGCATTCGCAGCTTTTTTGAGGCTAACGGCATGTTGATTCAGGAGTGGGAGCGGGTTCGCACCGACTGGCTAACATTGCGTCCGGCCATCACAGAGACTGAAGAACCGGTAAGCTTGGCGTGACGGCTCCACTGCTACGCTTTGACTCGATGGTCTGAACTTCATGCTGCGTGATCAGAACCTTATTCCACTTTCTCACCAGCACCAGCGGGCATTAGCTTTATGTGTGCGCATCGATCGCGCTCAGCCCATCCCCGACGCGGATGTGCAGACTTGGCAAGCTGAGATTTGCCAGCTTTTCGAAGAGGAAATCAAAATTCATTTCGCTGCTGAGGAAGCTGTGATCTTTCCGGCTGCTCGACAGTTTGCGGAACTAGTTCGGTTAGCTGAAGAATTAACTGCGGAGCATGCCTCGTTGCGCGGCTTGTTTCGCCAGGCGGAGGCGCGTCGCATGTCCCCGGAAACCTTGCCGGCCTTCGCGCAACAACTTTCCGCCCATATCCGCAAGGAAGAACGTCTGCTGTTTGAAAGCATGCAGCAATTGATGAAACCTCCAGAGCTCGCAAGTCTTGGAATAGGGCTAGAAACGGCTTTGAAAGATGTCGCACATTCGTGTCTCCTGCCGAACCAGGCCACCAAGCTGAAGGGGAAAAGATAGTCAACTCACTTCGTCACGAGCTGCACCCGCAATGGCGACGCCTGAACATCATCGCGCCTTCCCGTCCCATATACCGTTCCAGCACCCGGGGTTCGGTTTTCCGAAGATCCACTACGACAAGGCCATCGAGCACATCGGAAAATTTCCGATCCACGTTGAATCCCAATAGCCTGCCGCCGATCTTTGCGTATTGCCGTAGCAGGATGGGCAGCCCTTTGCCGTCAGTCTCGACGTCTGTGATGGGTTGCGAGAGGTCCTCCAAATCGTGCAGCGCGGCGCACATGGCGCGGCAGTCCCAAGGCCGCAGCCCCGCTGGACGAAATGCTCGTCGCGGTTCGATCATTCCCCGCTCAATAATCCCCGCCCACTTATCTTCCTGCATGCGCGCCTGGAAGAAACGGTAAATCATCTCGCGCGAGGCTGTGCTGTAATCGTTGCTGATGCTGACAGCGCCAAACAACACCGGGGTGTCACTGTGCATCGTCAGCAACCGCGCAATTCCCTTCCACAACAAAAGCAGCGGAGCATACTGGCGTTGATATTCCGGCCTCACAAATGAACGTCCCAATTCCAGTGCGGGACCGAGCTTCTCGAACAGCCGCACATCGTAGCGAAACAGCGTGCTGGTGTATAGCCCGTTCACTCCGCGCTCAGCAAGGATCTCAGCCGTGCTGCCTGCGCGGTAAGCCCCCACAAGTTCTCGCCTGGTTTTGTGCCAGAGCAGGACATGCCAGTAGTAGCAGTCGAAACGATCAAGATCCCGTTGTTTGCCCGTCCCTTCGCCCGCTCCTCGAAACGTGACTTCGCGCAGACGTCCGATCTCCCGCAACATTCGAGGCGTCTCGTTCGCTTTCACCAGGTAGACCGCCAGATCAGCGTTCTCCACCAAACAACGATCGCCGGCAAGACGGTCCAATTCCTCTGTCAGACCTTGCGCCGGCTCCGCGGCGGCCACAGGCTCCTGCACCTTCTCTGAAATTTTGGAACGTACTGCCACCGACCGCGATTTCTCCGGTCGACTCCGACGAGCTAGCAAGTATGTGCGCCAGCGCAAGTATTCCGTTGCCTCTCGATCGTTTGCGATTCCAGCCAGGGATTCGCGGGGAATTTCGCTGCCCACGCGGACCTCCACCGCTCGCCCTTCCTGCTGAAGAAATTCCTGCAGCAGAAACGCGGTTCTCAGCCGAGGATGTATCATCCCGAAGAGATGAAAGCTCACGCTGTTGCGTCCGCAGAAATAAATGGGAAGGGCGGCCGCTTGGGTGCGACGAATCAGACGCACGGCTGTATCGCTCCACGCCGGATCGGTGATCTGGCCCTGAGGAAATTGCCACTGCGAAACCTCACCCGCGGGAAACATGGCCAGCATTCCACCGCCGCCTAGCCACTCTAGCGCCTCTTGCAGGGCGCGGCGATTCGTGTCGACACGGGTGGCGCGAACGGCGGTGTCGCTCTGAAACGGATCCACGAATATACAGTGGCGCCCAAGTTCCGGCACATCGCGCAGGAGGTGATTGGTCATCACCTTTACGTCCGGGCGAACCCGAGTCAGCAACGTGGCCAGCACAGCTCCATCCAGCATTCCAAAGGGATGATTGGCCACGACAACCACGGGACCGCTGGTGGGGACTCTTGCGATGTTCGCGGAATCCACGCGCAACTCCACTCGCATTGCCGCCAGCAGGTTCCCAAACCCGAAGCCGTCGGGAGATCGTTGCACCCTGCGATAGAGATCCCTCACCCTTTCCACGGGAACGAACTTCTCAGCGAGCGGCGGGATCTCAGGAAATCCCGTGACGTGCGATAAAACTTCCGCACGTGTCTCTTCCCGGTGCAATTGGTTTGATGGCATGCTAAAGAAATAGCGCAGGAGCTTTGCTGCAGGATGAAGAGGAGATTAAAAGGTGATGAAACCAGCGCGACGCGACACCAGAAGGTAACCGGGGTGAAGCAAGTGCTGAAAGTTTTTTCTCTAGGTTTCCAGCCGGAAGCGGGTTTCGGCTAGTGCGTAGAGTTTGCGCCAGACCAGCCGGTTAATCGTCACCACGGTGGCCGCCATCATCATGGTCGCGGCCAATAGCAAGTGAAAGTTTCCGCTATCGGTGGCTTGGCTGATCGTTGCACCCAGCCCCGTCGTGGTATAGATCTGGCCTTTAAAATGGAAATACTCGGCCACGATGCTGGCGTTCCAAGCGCCGCCGGAGGCCGTCACCAGGCCGGTTACAAGATAGGGAAAGATTCCCGGCAGGATCAGTTTCTTCCAGCGCTCGATGCCTCGCATCTGAAACACGGAGCAACATTCCTTCAAATCAGTGGGGATCGCCATGGCGCCAGCAATCACGTTGAACAATACATACCACTGCGTGCCCAGTAGCAGCACGACAATCGATGCAATTCCGAGTCCGCCACCCATGCGAATGAGCACCAGCAGAATTACAGGCAGCAACGCAGTGGCAGGCACGGATGCTGCAATCTGTGCCAGCGGTTGTGCGATCCGAGCCAGTCGGGGATTCAAGCCAATCACCACTCCCGCCGGAATCGTCCAGAGCGCGCCAATCAGCAGGGCGAGGTTTACCCGCAGGAAGGTTGCGCCCAGTCCGAGAGCGGCCTCATGCAACTCCACCTTCTGCAAGCCGCTTAGGATGATTGCGACGCGCACCACTCCGTAACCAATGCCAAACAGCGCCAATATCGCCAGGACACGGATCATCCACTCTCGCCACGGAGACGCCGGTTCCTCGGCGGTCTCGTCTGTGTGCTTCCGCGCAAAATGTAGAAGCAGACGCTCACTCAGCGGCCGCAGAGTCTTTTGGCGAATTCTTGCGAGCCCGGTGGAATGCTGGACGAAATTAAGCACCCATGATCGAGGAGTGTCGGTACTCTCCACCTGCTCGACTTTGAACTTCTCCGCCCACGCGATGACCGGCCGCCAAATGAATTGATCCAGCAACACGATTACCGCAACCATAGTCGCGACGCCCCACATGATTGAGGCGGTGTCCCCCGCGCTGGCTGCGGTTTGCAGATAGGAACCCAAGCCGGGTAGACGAAAATCGCGTGGGCCCAGCACGAACATTTCGCAAACCATCAGCGCGAACCATCCTCCGGCCACCGACATCATCGAGTTCCACACCAATCCGATGGCTGAAAAGGGCAACTCCATCTGCGTGAAGCGCTGCCACCAGCTAAAGCGATAGATGGTCGCTGCCTCTCTCATTTCTTTCGGAATGCTTTTCAGCGAAGCGTAAAAGCTGAACGCCATGTTCCAAACTTGCCCGGTGAAAATAAGCAGGATCGCGCCCAACTCTACCCCCAGTTGCCGTCCGGGAAACAGCGCCACCATCGCCAGCATTACTCCGGGAAGAAAGCTGAGCACGGGGATCGACTGGAGGACGTCCAGCAGCGGAATCATGAAGCGCTCGGCGCGCGGGTTATAGGCCGCTACATACCCGTACACGAGCGTGAACATAAGGCTTAAGAAGTAGGCAATCGCGATGCGCAACAGTGAATAGCCCGCGTAGGCGGGCAGCGCCCACAGGCTGCGCGAAATCTCCACCGAAGGTGTGAAGGGACCGAGCCACCCGCGCCCAACTGTGACGACGCCGTAGAACAGTGCGATGCCGGCCGCGAACATGATGACATCGGGAAGGTGCGAGACCTCGAGGGTCGGTAGTTGCGACCACAAGTGGTGCGCGGAGAATCCTCGCAGGCTAATGCTCTTTTTCATTCGGCGCTGTTAAGTCTTTAACCGCGAACTTCAATCAGGCTTTTGGTACGGAAGTTGGCTGGTCATTCTTTGGTTGGTCATTCTCAATGGCGTGTTCTGCGAGTTCGCTTGGTGCGCTTTCGGTTTGCGTTAACTTTCCACTCTCGCGATCGTAGTCGAAAATCTCCGCATAGCGGCCCCAGTTCATGGCCGTATCCAACTGGCGCTGTACTTCCTCTTCGGAGAAATGCTCATCGAGAATGTCGTGAAAAAAGTCGTCCGTAATCGAGTGATCGGATTTCCGTTGCAGAATGCTGGCAATCTGCTTCAAGATGGTGACGTGCTCCAGCGCGGCTTGCCGGAACAACACTTTCCTCGTCTGAATGTCGGCATCCGCGAACGCGGCTCCCTGCGGGGAGAGTTGGACATCGCCTTCCTTCAGCCAGGCGAAACCCAGCAGCACGCAAGCCTCAAGAATCGGCAGCAAATCTTCCACGTCCATTACCAGTTCTTCGCTCAGGCGAAAGAGGTCTTCGCGCCCGCCGCGATCATGCAAAAGTTCGAGCAGGCCGGCGATCCCTCCGACCCGAGCGTGGGGCAAAATCTGATACTTCGTTGATCGAACCCGAGCTTGCGTCCGCTTCTGACCGCCCGGCGGCACAACGATCTCTCCCGTGCTCTCCGGATCGGGCAGCGCATGCTCGACATCCGGTTCGGTCATGATTTTGTAGATGTAATCGACCAGTTCCACGAAACGACTGGACTTGCGATCACGGGGATGCGAGAGCCGCACATTGAAATCGGAACGGATGCGCGCCGGGTTTCTGCCCAGCACCACGATGCGGTCCGCCAGCATCACCGCCTCTTCAATATTGTGGGTCACGATGAAGATGGCACTGGTCGGCATCTTTTTGTTCAGCCAGAGCTCCAGCAGCTCGCCTCGCAGATTTTCCGCCGTGAGTACATCGAGCGCGGAAAATGGTTCGTCCATGAACAACACTTCCGGTTCCACCACCAAAGCACGCGCGAACCCCACGCGCTGCTTCATGCCGCCGGAAAGTTCCTTGGGATATGCCGTTTCGAAGCCATCCAGACCCACCGTGTCCAGCGTGCGTAGTGCGCGTTTGCGCCGCTCGACAGCGGCTACGCCGCGCGCTTCGAGCGGAGCTTCCACGTTCTCCAGAACGGTGAGCCAGGGAAACAAGGCGAAACTTTGGAAGACAATCGCCACGTTTGGCGCCTGGCCGTTGAGCGGCTTGCCGTGCCAAAACAGAGCGCCGGATGAAGGTTGCGAGAGGCCACTCAGAATTCGCAGCAGAGTCGACTTCCCGCAGCCAGAGGCTCCCAGTAAGGCGATGATTTTCCCCGGCTCGATGGCGAAGTCGGTGAGGCCAACAACCTGAATGCGCGTCCCATCGGGTTGCGGATAAGACTTCTCAATCGCACGCGCTTCGATAATGGGTTCGTTGGCCAAGAAACTCTCCGTAACTTCTATACACGATCTGCGGCAAGGCGCAAAGCGCCCGCAACACCCTCTAACAAACCGTTAACAATCAGCGGTATAAACTGAACCGCTAGCTTTTTAACTCAGGCCGCGAAGTCCTCATGTGGAGGAAGTGGAAATGGCTGAGGCAAGCGGTCTGTCAGTTCAGCGAGCAGGGCAAGTTTGGCGGTCACTTCAGAATTGAGCTGTCCGGGTGTTAGACGCCACTTCCAGTTTCCGCCGTCCATGCTGGGAGTATTCATACGAGCTTCGCTTCCCAGCCCAAGCACGTCCTGCATCGGTACGAGCGCGAGATCGGCGACCGAGTTTAGCGCCGCCCGGATAAACGCCCAATGAATTCCATCTTCGCAACATCCCAGATAGGCTTCCGCACTGCGACGTTCATGCTCGGCGGCGCCGGATTGGAACCAGCCGACGGTTGTATCATTGTCGTGCGTTCCGGTATAGATGACCTTGCCCGCGGCGCGATGCGGCAAATACATGTGCGCACCCTCGTCGCCGAAGCCGAACTGTAACACCGCCATACCCGGAATCTGCAGCCGCTCCCGCAGAGCGTGCACTTCGGGAGTGATGTAGCCGAGATCTTCGGCGAAAAATGGCAGTCCGCCGAGAGCTTCGCGCAGCTTGTGAAATAAATCGTCTCGCGGACCATCCACCCAGCGGCCTGTAATTGCGGTTGAATCCTCGGCAGGAATTTCCCAGAACTGATCGAATCCGCGAAAATGGTCGAGACGGATGTAATCCGAGTTCCGCGTTGCCCAACGCAAGCGCTGGATCCACCATTCATATCCTTGCGCCTTCATCACATCCCAGCGGTAGAGCGGATTGCCCCAACGTTGACCCGTCTTGCTGAAGAAATCGGGCGGTACGCCAGAGACCACTTCGGACTCGAGATTTTCATTCAATCGGAACAGATCGCGGTGCATCCAGACGTCGGCGCTATCGTAATTTACGAAAATGGCGACGTCACCTACGACGCGGATTTTGCGCGCCGAACAATAACGTCGCAATGCCTGCCATTGTTCGTAAAAAGCGAATTGCAGGGCGCTGCGAATCTTCAAGTCCGCTGCCAATTCCTTGCGTACCTTCTCTAACGCACCCGAGTCGCGACGCGCCAATTCCGGTGCCCATTCATTCCAGCTTGCCAATTTCTGTCGCGCGCGCAGCGCATCGAACAAAACAAAATCATCCAGCCACCACGCGTTCTCCCAGCAAAAGCGTGCAAAGCGTTCGCGTGCTCCGGCCGGTGCTGAAGCCACAAAGCCTCGACCGGCTTCAAAAAGCAACGGCATCTTGGTGGCGAAAACCTGATCGTATGCAACTGGACCCGATTCGGTGGCAAGGTGGGAGATTTTATCTTGACCGATCCAGCCATGGCTGGCCAGACGTTCCAGACTGATCAGCAGAGGATTGCCGGCAAATGCCGACGTAGAGGAATAGGGCGAATTCCCGTAGCCCAGCGGACCCAGGGGCAAAACCTGCCACAATCCCTGACGCGCGGCGGCTAGAAAGTCGACAAACTGATAAGCCGCCGAGCCGAAGTCACCGACGCCGCCACTCGAGGCCAGCGACGTGGGGTGCAACAGAATGCCTGCGGAGCGCGGAAAAGACATGCAACTCGATCACTACCTCAGATTCCCGATTCGCTCCCCGCACGGGTCAGCGTTTTCATCTCTTCCTGATTGATCTTGATTTTTCCCGCCTTCTGCATCTGCTCGCGCAAATTCGTGACGAATAACCCGAAAAGCTCCTGCTCTTTGCCCTGCAGAAGGGTATCGCGAATCTGGTCGCGCTTGGCGGCGAAGTCAGTCTCTGACGGGGCCTGCACCTCGGTGATTGCGATCACCACTCCGTTTCCTCCGCTGTTGATCGGTCCGCTGATCTCTCCCGGCTTCATGCTGAAAGCCACCGCAGCCTGGCCGGTCATCGATCCAATATCCGGAACCTGGCCATCGGGCGAGACGAACTCGCTTGTCTTCACCCTGGCACCCAGCTCTTTTGCCGCCTTCTTCAGATCGTGTTCTGCCTTGGCGCGGTCGGAAAGTTCCTGCGCCTTCTGCGACAAAAGGACGCTCGAGCGTTCGTTCTCGAATTCCTGTTCCACTCGTGTGCGAATCTCCTCAAATGTTGGCGTCGACTGCGGCTTCACCGCCAGCAAATCAAACAGGGCGAAGCCTCCGGACGTCGCCGCCATCTCCGGCGGCGATTTTTCCGCAGTCGTGAAAACCGCGTCCATGAACTGCGGCGCCGGCCCCAGTCCTGGCAGCATGTCCTTACGGCCGAAAAATTCGGAAGTGATGACGGTCAAGCCTTTCGCACCAGCGGCAGCATCCAGGCCTTGTGTCTTGGCCTGCTGCAACAAGTCTTCCGCCTGCTTTTGCGCGATCTGCTGCGCTTTCTGTTGCTTAAGGATGGGCTCGATCTGGTCTTTCACTTCCTCAAGGGTCTTCATGTGCGCGTCCTGGCGATCGTCGACGCGGATGATGTGAAAGCCGTAACTGCTCTTCACCAGATCGCTGATCTGCCCCTTGGGCAGCGAGAAAGCCGCCTTCTCAAATTCTGGAACGGTCCGGCCCTTGCCAATCCAGCCCAAAGATCCGCCTTCCTTGGCGCTGCCCGGGTCTTCGGAATACTTCCTCGCCAGGTCTTCAAATTTTGCCCCTGCTTTCAGTTGCTTGAGCAAGTCTTCCGCGCGCCGCTGGGCTTCGGCCACGCCCTTTTCGTCAACCTTGCCATCAGGCCCCGGAAGCGGCGTCTTGATCAGAATGTGGCTGACCTTGGCCTGCTCAGCCATTCGATATTGATCGCGATGCTGGTTGTAATAGGACTGCAATTCGTCGTGCGTCACTTGCACGCCGTTCTGAATTTTAGAAAGATCTATCATGACGTACTTGACTTTGCGCTTCTCCGGAACCGAGTTCGCGTAATTTTTCTGGTGACTGTCGTAAAAGGCTTTCAGCTCCTCCGTCGTCGGATGCAGCCCTTTCTTGATGTCGTCCTGACTCAAGACGGCGTATTCAAACTTCACCTTGGTATTCTGTTTATCGAACTCCTGCCGGATAGCGGCATCGCTCACCGAGGCGCTGCCGGTGATCAGCGCCTGCAGTTTGCTGATCAGAATTTCCTTGCCCACAGAATCTTCAAAGGTGGCGGGAATCAGATTGTGCTGCTGCAGCAATCCCTGGTATTCGGCCTCGCCAATGAACGTTCCGCCCGGAAAGAAAATTTCAGAATAGCGCCCGTGTTGGAGTTCATCTTTCACTTCCTGGGGCGTGGCTTTCAAACCCATGTGTTGCGCCTCGGCAACTAACGCCTGCCGGTCCACCAACTGGTCGGCCGCGCGTTGCGCAAAAAACGGCAACAGCATGGCAGCGTTCGCACCCAACTGTGCTCCCTGCTGTTGCAGCATCCCGCGTGCGGTCTCGCGCACTTCCTCGGCGGTAATGTCCTCGCCATCTACTTTCGCCACCACGCCCTTGCCGGGCGTACCCGTCAGGTCACTGCCCAAATTGCCCGGGATAAAAGCAATCACCATGGCAGCGCAAATCAGCAGCAGAAGTCCGCTGAGCACAATTTTCTTGAACGGTCCTTCAGTTTGCAGAAATCGAATCATCTTGTCACTCCGGAGGTTCGAGCGGAATTAATAATTATAGACTACGCAACCTGCTGACACGGCTGGAAGCGCCCCGCGTCCTTCCGCGAAGTTTCTATCCTCATCGAAAATCACCTATTGAAACGTATCAATAGACGTGTTATCCATCTTGTGCCCGGAGAAATACTCTCCACGCTTGTGACCCCGATAGCACGCAAGGGAGCGACATGATTCTTGGAAAGCGGTTCCAAACCTACTTACCGGCGCCGTCGTTTGCCATCCTATTTCTGATTTCGCATCTCGTTTTCGCAACCGAATCCTCTGCTCCTAAATCACCAGCCCAAAACCCGCCCTCAGAAAAGCTGGTTCTTCGCGACCATTGGGACCTGCAATCGTCCGCCAAGGTCGAAGCCAAGGGTGATGTCGTTTCTACGCTCGCCTTTGCTCCGCATGGATGGCATAACGTTACCGTTCCCACCACGGTGGTCGCGGCGTTGGTCAAAGACAAAACCCTGCCCGACCCTTTCTTCGCGATGAACCTCCGTCAGTTCGAGGGCGTGACCTATCCCATCGGCGGAAATTTCTCGAACATTGCGATGCAGCCGGACAGCCCGTACGCCGTCGCTTGGTGGTATCGCAAGCAATTCGCCGCGCCCGCCACCTTGAGCGGAAGGACCGTCTGGCTGAATTTCACAGGGATCAACTACCGCGCCAACGTTTGGCTCAACGGCAAGCAGATTGCCACCTCCGATGACATCGCTGGAGCCTGGCGTACGTACGAACTGAATGTCACCGAGGCGCTGAAAACGGGAGCTGAAAACGTGCTCGCCGTGCAAGTTTTTGCCCCCACAGAAAACGATCTCGCGATTACTTTTGTCGATTGGAACCCCGCACCCCCCGACAAGAACATGGGCCTATGGCGCGAAGTCTATCTCACGACCAGCGGCCCCGTTGCCCTGCGATATCCAACGGTTGTGTCGAAATTAGACCTGCCCGGCAACGATTCCGCTCGTCTCACCGTCACAGCTCAACTGAAGAACGGCGCCAGCCATCCGGTCAACGGCAAACTGAAAGGCCAGATTGAGAACATCGCATTCGAGCAGGACGTCGAACTCGCCGCCAACGAAACGAAAGACGTCACTTTCACCCCGGACCAGTTCTCCCAACTTATTTTTTCGAATCCGCGGCTGTGGTGGCCCAAGCAGATGGGCCAGCCGAACCTTTACCCGCTGAACCTGGAGTTCGACATCGACGGCGCCGCGAGCGATCGGTCCCAAACTCAATTCGGCATTCGCGAGGTAACTTCCGAAGTGAATGCGACCGGCGGGCGTGCCTTCCATATTAATGGTAAGAACGTCCTGATCCGTGGCGGCGGCTGGACCCCCGACCTGATGCTCCGCGAAGACTCGCAACGCTTGCACGACGAGTTCCGCTACGTCCGCGATATGGGACTGAACACGGTTCGTCTTGAAGGCAAGCTCGAAACTCAGGAATTCTTTGACCTCGCCGACCATGAGGGAATCCTGGTTATGGCCGGATGGTGCTGTTGCGACTTCTGGGAGCGCTGGCCGCGGTGGAAACCGCAGGACTTTGAAATTGCGCAGCAATCGCTGCGCGATCAGATCTACCGTCTGCGCAGCCATCCCAGCCTCGTCATGTGGCTCAACGGAAGCGACAACCCCCCACCCCCAGACGTCGAACAGATGTATCTCGATATCGAAAAACAACTTCTGTGGCCAAATCCCGTCGTCTCCTCTGCAACCGGCAAGCCCACCAGCGTTACCGGCGATAGCGGTGTCAAAATGACGGGGCCCTATGAATACGTAGCTCCCAGCTATTGGGAGCAGGACAGCCTGCAGGGCCAGCCTAACCGCAAGCAGTGCAACCCTGGTGGCTGCGGCGGTGCCTACGGCTTTAATACCGAAACCAGCATGGGGCCCGCTGTTCCGCCCCTCGAAAGTATCCGCAGCATGGTGGGAAAAGATCACCTGTGGCCCATCGACGACGTTTGGAACTATCACGCCGGCGGGGGAGAATTCAAAACCATCCAGGTCTTCAGCGATGCGCTGGCCAATCGCTACGGAAAATCGGATAGCGTGGAAGATTTCGCCTTCAAGTCCCAATTGCAGACTTACGAGGGCGTGCGCGCGATGTACGAAGCTTACAGCCGCAACAAATATCAAGCGACCGGCGTCATCCAGTGGATGCTCAACAACGCATGGCCTTCGCTGATCTGGCATCTGTACGACTACTATCTGCGTCCCGGCGGCGGCTATTTCGGCGCCAAGCGCGCCATGGAAGCGCTGCACCCTGTCTATGGTTACGACGATCACTCCATCTGGGTGGTCAGCAGCCAGTATGAAGATGTGAAAGGCTTGAAGCTGACTACTAAGATTTACAATCTCGACGCGACGGAGAAGTTTTCGCATGAAGATTCCGTCGATGCGCCCGCCGACAGTACGGCGAAGATTTTCACGCTTCCCGACCTGCAGGACCTCAGCCCCGTTTACTTCCTCGCCCTCCGCCTCACCGACTCAGACGGCAAACTGGTAGGCTCGGACTTCTATTGGCTCTCCACCAAACCTGAGACCATTGACTGGGCGAAATCCACATGGTGGATGACCCCAACCAATTCTTTCGCGGACTACACCGCCCTCGCGCAACTTCCCAAGGTAAAGCTTAAAGTTACGGAGCGTACGGAACGAAAGGGCCCAGACTCCATCACGCATGTAATGTTAGAAAATTCCAGCAAGAATCTGGCTTTCTTCGCCCGGTTGAAAGTTCAAAAAGGCTTCAAGGGCCAAGAAATCCTGCCGGTGGTCTGGGAAGACAACTACATCTCCCTGCTGCCTGGCGAGAAACGCGAAGTCACAGCCACGTACCGGGCCAGCGAACTTGGAACTGAAAAGCCGGTAGTGAGCGTCAGCGGCTGGAATGTGGAATAAGTACCGCGATCATTGAGGATCGGTGGAACTTGTCCCCATAGAAAAACCGCGGCCTCGCCGCCACACCACAATTAACAAAGAGCACCCGGCCATCGGTTCACATGTAATCCGCGGTTTATTCTGCGCCACACCAATCGACTCTGCACATTCGTAAAAAAAGGCATCGAAGCCTTCTTGACAAGAAAAATTGTCAATGGTACCGTCTTCTCGTGCTCGACATCCAAGTCATCGATGATCCGGCAGTGGCGACGGTGGCTTTGGAGCCCATGCGGAGTCGACTCCTCTCCGAGCTAGTCGTGCCCGCCTCGGCGGCAACGTTGGCCTCGCGGGTTGGCCTGACTCGGCAGAAAGTCAACTATTACCTGCACGGGCTGGAGGCGCACGGGCTGGTGCGGCTGGCCGAGGAACGCAAGTGGGGCGGGCTGACGGAAAGGCTACTTGTGGCGACGGCCGCTTCCTACGTCGTCTCGCCGGGCGCCCTGGGGCCGGTCGCCGCGGATCCGAATCGGGAAATCGATAGGCTGTCCGCGAGCTATCTCATCGCCTTGGGCGCGCGGGTCGTCCGCGAGGTGGGCGATCTCGTTCGTCGTGCGAAGGAGACGAACAAACGCCTGGCGACCCTGGCGGTGGATACCGAGGTTCGCTTCCGGTCGGCGACGGACCGGGCGGCTTTCAGCAACGAACTCGCCGAGGCCATCACGAAACTGGTTTCGAAGTACCACGATGAGTCCGCCCCCGGCGGCCGCGCGCATCGCCTGGTAGTCGTGGCGCACCCTCTGCCCCAGAAATCCCATCCCAAGGAGCCATCATGAGCGTGAAGAAAGAAGCATCCGGACGCCGTTCAGTCCAGGTCGAAGTCGAGGTCCCCGGCACGCCGGAGGAAGTCTGGCAGGCCATTGCCACCGGGCCGGGTATTTCGTCCTGGTTCGTGCCGACTGAGTTCGAGGACCGCGACGGGAAGCCGGTTGCGGTGAAGTTGAACTTCGGCCCGGGCATGGAGTCCAGTTCCGTCGTGACGGCCTGGGATCCGCCGCGGAGGTTTGCCGCCGAGGCTCCTGGCTGGGCCCCTGGCTCGCCGCCCATCGCGGACGAGTGGAGCGTGGAAGCGCGCGGGGGAGGCATCTGCGTCGTTCGCGTGGTGCATAGCCTCTTTGCCAGCACGGACGACTGGGACAGCCAGCTGGAAGGCACCGAATCCGGCTGGCCTGGCTTCTTCCGAATCCTGCGGATCTATCTCACGCACTTCCGCGGGCAGCGCTCCGCGATGATGCAGTGGATGGCCCCCGCCGCGGGAACCGAAGCGGAGGCCTGGGAAACGCTGACTGCGGCATTGGGGCTGAAGGGCGTGAGCGCGGGGCAGCGTTGGACTGCCCCGGCGGGCGTCCCGGCGCTCAGCGGCGTGGTGGAGCACGTCAGCCGGAGTCCGTACAACGCCCTGCTGCGGCTCGACCATCCCGGGCCGGGCACCGCCGCCCTTGGCGCCGTCAACTTCGGCGGCCAGCGCATGGTCACGCTAAGCTTCTACCTCTACGGCGATCAGTCGGCCGGGACCGTAGCCGGTGAGACACCGCTCTGGGAAGCCTGGATCCAAGAACACTTTCCGACTCCGTCGGAGAAGAGCAAGAGTGAATGATCGCGTGGTCATGGGAGTGCCACATTTTGCTTTAATTCAAGCCAGTTTTGCCCAGCGCGGTGAAAGCCGTTGACGGTATGAAAATCTGCAGGCCTTAAACAGCCCATGAGGGTTCAAGTCGGATTGACCATGCGTTTCCCGCCAGTGCGAACAGCACGCCATCACGAGCACAGGCGGAATCTCCGCATTCATTTCAACAAGGTGCGCATCGCTCTCTGAACGCTGGGTCGGAAGTGGAGTCGTTGTCCGAAGCCTGCTGAATTTGTAGCACCGGCGAGGGCCAAGTAAATTACTGAAATAAACGCGGTGATGGCAGGTCGAGCGAGAGGTGTTTCATGCAACGCAGAGGTTTTCTGAAGAGCGTGGGAGCGGTAACCGCTCTTGCAAAACCCAGAGTGAAGCGAGGGCTTGGGCTAATTGCGTTCATGATGAGCGGCATTATTGCCGTAACGGCCTCAGGAGGGGAAACAGGCCACAGTTTCGGCAACCCCGACGTTTTGCAGTGGGCGCCAAGTCGAACCTATCACGTCGAAAATTACAAGCTGAAGCTGCGCTTCGACCAGCTCAAAGGTGAAGTCTTCGGGGACGAAACGGTTAAGCTCCGGCCCATCCAACCGCCCTTCCACGAGTTTTATCTGAACAGCTCCGAACTGACGATCGATTCGGTAACTATGGAGCAGGGGCACGGTATGCCCGTCAAGTTAACCTACACGTCGCAAGATCCGCGTTTGTGGATTGTGCTCGATCACGATTACGAGCCGACCAGCACGTTGAATGTTCGGATCGTGTATCACGGCTTTCCGCGCACCGGCCTGTTTTTCGTAAATCCAACGCCGAATTATCCTAACTGGCCGCACGAGGTCTTTTCGCAAGGCGAAGCTGAGCTAAATCACTTTTGGTTTCCTTGTTGGGATTACCCGAACGACATGGCCACAAGCGAGACGGTCACGACAGTCCCCGACGGGCAGATCGTGGTTTCGAACGGCAAGCTGGTGAAGGTCACGCGTGCCGTGGGTCAGGTAACGTACGACTGGGTGGAAAGCGTTCCGCACAGCTCGTATCTGATCTCCCTTGCTGTGGGTCCCTGGCGTAAGTTTAGCGACAAATATGAGGACAAGCCGGTCGATTACTACGTTCCAGATTCTGTCGACGAAGCCACGGCACGCCGGTCTTTTCACCTGACTCCCGACATGATTGGATTCTTTTCGCGCGCCACAGGCGTCGATTATCCGTATGAGCAGTACGCTCAAACCACGGCGCAGAACTTCCTGTTCGGAGGCCAGGAGAACGTCAGTGCGACCACGCTGACCGATCGTACGCTGCACGACGAACGCGCCGACCAGGATTATCCCAGCACCAACCTCGTTTCCCACGAGTTGGGTCAGCACTGGTTCGGCGATTATGTCCAAGGGCGCGACTGGGCCAACATCTGGCTCAACGAGGGTTTTGCTACCTATCTGGAGGGACTGTACACGCAGCATCACGAAGGGAACGACGCCTATCGCTTTGCGATTTACAACGATCAGCTGGCCGAGCAAGAGGAGGATCGCAACTCCTACCGACGGCCGATCGTCGATCGCCATTATAGCGATCCCTTCGACATGTTCGACGCGACCACACATGAGAAAGGCGCAGCAGTGCTGGACATGTTGCGTTATTTGATGGATGGCGCGGAGGCCACCTCGCATCCTGCGTCGCAACATGAGTTGTTTTTTCAGGCGCTGCACCATTATTTGGTCGTGCATCCTGCACAGGACGCGGATACGCCTGAACTGATCAAGTCCATTCGAGAAACCACCGGTGAGGAACTCGGTTGGTTTTTCCGCGAATGGGTGTTCCTGGCTGGACGTCCGGACTACCGGGTCGCGGCGAGCTACGACGCCACAAAAAAGACGGAGAAAGTCACCGTCACCCAGACGCAGCGAACCGATGCCGAGACGCCGATTTTTGACATGCCCATCGAGCTAGCGTTCTACGGCGCGAATGGAGAACGGAAGACAATTCAGGTTCGCGACAATTTGCCGCAGCAAGAGTTCGAGATTCCACTCGACTTCGAGCCGCGGTGGGTAGATTTCGATCCCGACAGTTTCATCGATAAGACCATACAGTTTGATAAGCCGGTCGATGCCCTGATTGCGGAAGCGGAGGGAGATCCGTCGATGATGAGCCGGCTGTGGGCCGCCCAGCAACTGGGCACAGCTACGCTTGCTAACCTGGAAGCGCGCGTGGAAGCGCTGGCGCAGGTGATGAGCAACGATGGGTTCTATGGCGTGCGCGCAGCCGCTGCGACGAGTCTCGGCAGTATTGGAACGGAACGGGCCAAGTCGGTTCTGCTTTCCGCTTTGCAGCAACCAGATAGCCGAGTCCGAACGGCGGTGTTCGAAGCCCTGGGAAAGTACGCGAAGGACCAGGGGGTCTACAGCGCTCTGGTGAACGCGCTGCACAACGATTCCAGCTACGCGGTAGAAGCCGCTGCGGCCAAGGGATTGGGTAAATCGGGCGTAGCGGAGGCCTTCGACGTCCTGCAAGCAGAGGTACTGACGAAGCCCGAAATACACGTCATGCAAGCGGCTTTGAGCGGCCTGGTGGCAACCAAGAACCCGAACGCAGTGGAAATCCTGCTGGCCGAAGCCCAGCCCGGAGTGCCGGAGCGAATCCGGCTGATCGCGCTCGCTGGACTGGAAAGCCTGAAAGAAGTAATGACACCGAGTCAGGTTCCGGAACTGACTGAAGTGGTGCGCGCCGCGCTGCACGACCCTTTCTACTTCACACAGCAGGCCGGTGAAGAACTAGTCGGAGTCTTTTCTCTGTCTCAGTTTGAAGCGGACATTCAAACCGAGGCGCAAAGGGCGCCCATGGCTATGCAGCGTGATCCAGCGCAGAAGGTTCTCGAGCAATTGCATCATCAGAAATGAGACAACGGAGTTACCTTGATGCGGCGGCCTTCTCGGTAGCGTGCCAGCACGTGGCGAGCGATGGGAATGAGTTCCTCGACGAGTCGCTTTTCATTCTTCGATGGGCGTAGCCGATGTTTTGCAACCTGACGATAAAATGAAATTCGCGGAAGCCGGCCCAGCGCCGACCGAAACACTTCAACTCATCACGCAACATGTTGTGAGACAGACAGCACATTGCCGTCGGGATCTTTGAACCAGGCCACCTTGTCCCCTGTCGGAGCGGTCCATATCCCCAGCGCGTCCTGCTCGAAAAAACCGAAGCGCTCGAAGTGGACTCCCTTCTCCTGCAGTTCCGCTGCCACTTTCTCGATGTTCTTAACCTGCCAACCCAGAATGGTGAACTGTGCGGGGGTGAATTGCGCCCTGGCCACCCGCACCATAATTCCATTCGCGTCAAGAACCATGGCGAAGCCGTCATCTTTTAGAAAGCGAAGCCCCAAGACGTCCACGTAAAAGGCTCTCGCCTTCTCAGCATCTTTGGTGGGAACGAAAGCGACGATATTCGTTGAACCGAACATGGGGGTGCCTCTTTCCGTCGAGTGGGGATACTACTCCTCTTCGGGCGGCAGCTCAAAATCGACCAGGTTTCCGCGGAATCCTTTCGTTTTCCACGCCCCCACAGCGATCCCCACCGCCATCCAAATCGCTCCGAAGACCAGAGCTTTGGGGCTCAGACTGATCCAAAGAAAGAAACAGATGACGAAGCCCAGCACCGGCGGAATAAGATTGCCGAGCTTCTTTTCTTTCTCATGCAAATAGTAGCGAACGAAGGCCGCGGCATTGACTCCCATGAAAGCGATCAAAGCCCCGAAATTCAGCAGATTGGCGCCGAGATCATAGCCTGTGGTGGCTCCGGCCAAGACAGGAAGCAGAAAAGCGCCAGCCAGCGCAAGGACGCCTACAAAAAGAACATTGTTGCGTGGCACTCGTCTCTTTGCATCGACTGCGCCGAAGAAGGATTTTGGTAAAGCATTGCTGCGGCCCATGCCGTACAGTAGCCGCGCCGCACCCAACTGAGCTCCCATGCCCGAACCAAAGTTGGCGACCACCAGCGTGAATCCCACAATTGCAAACAAAGGCGCCCACGCGCGGCCAGCCACGTACGTAAAAGCCGTGTCCATGTTGGGATACGGCTCCGAAGCCGGCCAGATCAGCTGGGCCGCATACACTTGAAACGCGGACAAAATTCCGATTACGACACAGACGAGCACCGTGGCCAGCAAAATGTTTCGCCGTGGATTCTCGGCTTCTTCCGAGAGCGTTGAGATACCATCGAAACCAATATAAGTCAGCACCGCAACCGACGTCCCCCCTAGCACCGCCTTAGTGTTCCAGCTCAACGGATCGTAAAAAGGCCGCGTAAAGAATGCAGCTCCGTCGTGAGGATGGCCAAAAATGTACCGCGCGGCAGCTACAAAAAAGATTGCGATCACCACTCCCATGCCGGCAGCCAAGGCCGTGTTTACCCGGGCGGAAGTCTTCACGCCTTGCACGTTCAAGGCTGTAAAAACCAACGCGAAGAAAACCGCCCACCCACCGTACGAAACACCGGGGGCGAAAACATGCGCCTGTTGGCTGATCCAGATAATGCAGATCATGGGATTCAAAAGATAATCCATGACCATGCTCCAACCAGTCACATAGCCCAGCGCAGGATTAATCTCCTGCCCAACGTAGGTGAAGGCGGAACCCGCGCTGGGATACGCTCGTGCCATGCGTCCATAACTGATGGCGGTGAAAAGCATCGCAACCATGGCGATGAGAATCGTGGTCACAACGTGGCCCCGGCCGCGGTTGCTGAGGACGCCGAATACTGACATGGGCGCAACCGGCTGGATGACGATCACGCCGTAAAGAATCAGATCCCAAAGCGTTAACGTGCGACGCAGGCGGGGGCCAGAGGCGACGACAGGGGCAGTGGTAGTTTCCATGGGTCCGCCTATTGGATTACGCGGAGTGCGAAAATGTCAATATTAAAACGTTTCTATAGCCTCGAATCGACCTACTTAGGTCCGTAATCGAACCAATAGCCGCGCTGCTCGTTTCCCGACATGTGCCGGGTGTTGTATTCGAGAAGATAGTTCACGTGCATATCGTCCAGCGGGAATCCCTTGCCCGCGGGATACGGATAGTCGCCCATTTTCAGAAATGGCAGTGGCGCTACAAAGCCTCCTTCGGCGGCGTAGAAGTCCATATCCTTCTCGTAGCCGTTGGCCGCAAAGAAATAATCCCGGACCCATCCCTTCGGAAGCGCAGGCAGCTGCGCCGGATTGAAGTCCAGGCTAACCTCGTCGCCTGATCCGAACACCACCAACTTGTCGTCCAGTGCGGTCAGCAGCGGCAGCACATCTCCGTAGCGCGTGTAGGTTCCAGACGGTCGCGTGTACGGACCAGTTGCGCTCGCCTTCTCATAGATGTATTGCACGTTTCCCGGTGGAGTGCCTTCGATCTTCAGCGGAAACCCGTGAAAGCTAAGATTAGCGTGAACCAGCGGAACCGGCGTCAGGCATACGGAGCGCCGGCATCCTGCGGGCTGTCCCGAGAGCCTGCCCTGAGCCTGTCGAAGGGGCATCCCGCCCTCGGCTGCTTCTACGTTTTCTAGCGTACGATCGATCAGAATGTTGTCCCAATAAACCTGCAGGTTAGTCGTGATGCGAATCTTCCGCGCGCCGAGAGGCAACCTGCCAGTAAGATCGGCGGTCATGGTGCGCGGCCCGCCCGCAGGGAAACCCATATCATCGACCACGCGCGTCCAGTTTCCGTTCGGATGCAAAACTTCGAGGTAAGGAGAAATCGCCTGCACGCCCGCCTGCGACGCGGCATACATACTGTTCGCCGAAAAGTATTCGACCTCGCCATGCAGCAGCAGCCACAACGGCCCGCCGCGGTAAGCCTCGCCGAGATCGAGCACTAAACTGTGCGGGTTGGCAAAGCCCTGGAATTGCGTCAGCGCAAAATCGCCTAAGTATCGATGAGCCAAAAGATCGGGCAACACGTTGTGGCCGTGCTCATCGAACGCGCCCGCGGGCGGACGCGCATCTCTGCTTTTGCTCACCACCACCTTGAACTCAGGATAGGGCGGGTTCGACGCGAAATATTCGTTCGGATAAACATCCAAATCGGCCGGGTGATCGACCGCCAGCAATCGTGTCTGATCAAGATAGACAGCTTCCTCCAGCGGCTCCATGAACCGGAAACTCAACTTGCCGTCTTTTTCACGAATCGCGTTGTGATCAATCTTGATGTATTCCACCGGCCGCGGAACGTCGCGCTGTCCCGGCCCAACCCAGTGTCCGACCACCCCTGCGCCCAGCATGTCGGCGACGAATTCGTAGCGCTCGCCGTTCCATACAAACAATGTCGGGCAGGAACTTCCGCGGCGGTCGATCTCCAGAAATTTCTGTTCCTTGTCGCCGGCGACGTTGATCTCGTCCTGCAAGACGCCGGTGGGCCATAACATGCGAACGATGTCAGCTTCCTTCGAATCGCCAAGGCCGACGGTAAGATACGGCGAATTCTGCCCCAAATATCCGGACGAACCAGCGATCTCGAACTTCTGCCGATTGCCGCCGGCGAACACTTCCACCTTAGTACCGATGGCGCTCTTGTTGTCGGCCAGTCCCTTAAGCGAAAGGCGCAACCAGTGATTCTGGTTCCCGCCTTCGTTGCGCAGCAAAACCGCCGGACCGTGATTCTGCGTGATCAGCAGGTCAGTCGCGCCGTCGCCATCGTAATCGCCGGTAATAACGGCGCGCGGTTCTTTAAGTTGAATCTTGTCGAGACCCACGTCGACCGTTACATCCTTGAAACCATCCGCGCCGAGATTCCGGAAAAGCCGCACTTCGCCCTTGCCGTCTTTGGTTTCGCCGACGGCAACGAGGTCGACCCAGCCGTCGTTGTCGTAATCGAACGCGGCAACGCCGTAAGCGCGGACCCAATTCGTCTCGGGTAGCTCCACTTCCTCGAAGTTCTTGCCGTGACTGTTTCGCCACAGAGTAATGCCAGGCTCTCCCATGTGGGTGAAGGCCAAGTCCATCCAGCTGTCTTTGTTGAAGTCGAGCACGGCGACCCCAAGCGTGATCTCAGACCGGACTTTCGGCCAAGGCCGTCGTGCCGGAAACTTCCCCTCCCGGGGATTCTCAAATATCGTTCCAGCGCCAAGTCCGGTAGCAACGAGATCGATGGCCCGGTCATTGTTGTAGTCTGTTCCGACTGCTCCGAATGACGGTCCAATTCCTGAGAGGCCAAGTGACTCAGTAACTTCGGTAAACGTGCCATTTCCATCGTTGCGCCACATTTCGCCCCAACCGGTGCCTTCCACAGCTGAATAGCCGTGTGGTGGTTGCGGGGCCTTGTTCAAGGCACGAGTGACGTACAGATCCAGATCGCCATCGTGGTCGTAATCGATGAAGGTCAGACCGATGGCTAGATCATCATGCTTGATTCCAGCGCTTTGAGTTACGTCTTTAAATCTTCCGTCTTTCTCGTTGTGCAGCAAGAAAATTCGGCCGCCCGATGTGAATGCCAAGTCAGTCATCCCATCGTTATCGTAGTCACCGGCCGTGCATCCGACAGCGTGCATGTCAGGATCTAGACCTGCTTTCTGTGTAACATCTTCAAACCTTCCACCTCCTAGATTGCGATACAGACCGATGCCGCCCCTGGCTCCCATATCTGAGAGAAAGACGTCGAGTTTGCCGTCCCCGTCGTAGTCGATGAAGCAGGCTCCCGCGCCTAACCACCCATCTTCTCCCATCTTCTCGTTTGTCGTCGCTCCTGACACAATCCCCGCCTGCGCCGTCACATTTACAAAGCGCACTTTAATCGGCGCGGGAGCCTTCAACACCGCCGACGGCGATTCGACTGCGCGCGAGTACTGACCCTGCTCTCCATAGGCTATACTCATGGGCGCCCCGAGTTTGTTCTGTGTGATGTACTGAAATTTCTTCAGGTGCTCGCGGGCATGGTCGATGTCGGCCGATTGTTGGTAGGCACGCGACAATCCAAATTCAGCTGAAGCGTGCAGCGGATTCAATTGCAGCGCGTGCTGGAATGCTTCGATGGCTTGCGGAAACTGTTTCGCCTGCACATACGCCGAGCCTAGAAAATACCAGGTGTCAGCGTCGCTCGGATCAATCTCAGAAACGTGACGAAAGGCATCGATCGCCGACTGGGCGTCGCCCGTATTCTTTGCGTACAGGCCGAGGTTATACCATGCTTGTGGATTTTTGGGATCCTGCTTCAATGCGTCCTCCAGCGCGGCTTTAGCTTCGTCAATCTTCTGCAGGTTCAGGAAGGCAACGCCCTCATTGAGCCTTGCAATCGCCAGCTTAGGATCGAGCTCGGCCGCTTGCTGGAAGGACTTCAATGCCTTTTCGAAAAGCTGCTGGTTCATGTAGGCGGCGCCGAGGTTATTCATGCGCGCGGCCTGGGAGGGATTCGGCTTCGGTTGCGTTTGCGGGGCAGTCGCGAACAAGCCGAATGCGGCCAGGAGCATGCCGGCAAGAGCGATTGAAATTCGAGGATTCATCTGCTCAAAGATTTAAACACGAGGGCGTGGGGGAAACATAGGTTAATTCATTTCGGCGGGACTGCTCGCGGCTTTCACTTCACTTGGTTGATTTCGATGAACGCCCGTATGCGCGTGCTCCAACAATTCCCTTCCCTTCCTGCACGGTAGCGGTTTGTCCGGCATCGAGGTTCGAGAGTCTATCGACTTGCCCGCTGGGCCATTGAATCTCGATAGTATCGGCTTTGGTTTGCGCGCCCAGTCCGAAGGTGAGCACCAGTTCACTCTGCGAAAGGTAACTTGATCCGGAGCGCAGCATTTTCCACTGCTTCTCACCTCCCGCAGTCACCCGCACGACCGCTCCGATACCGTCACGATTCGACTTCGTTCCCACCAGTTTCAGACGCAAGCTGTGATTCGATCCCCCCTCGTTGTGGAATAGGTAAGCCGGTCCGGAGTTAGTCGTGACCAGAACATCAGGATATCCGTCATTGTCGAAATCAGCATAGGCCGCGCCCCGCGCCACTCGCGGCGCGGCAAAGCCCTCCCCCATCTGCGCCGTGACTTCCTGGAACTTGCCGCTGCCGAGATTGCGGAAAAGATGCGACGGCTCGGCGTAACGCACACGCTTCTGGACGTGCTCAATCTGATCCTCGATGTGCCCATCGGCAACGAAAATATCAGGCCACCCATCATTGTCGTAATCGAAGAAAAAACATCCAAAGCCTAGCGTGACCAGCGTGGCGCGCCCTACTTCCGATTGCGGAGCTTCGTCCACGAACAGCCCGCTGCCCTCGTTGTGGTAAAGCGAAACCATCTGATTGGCAAAGTTGCTGATGATTACGCTGGGGTAACCACTGCGATCATAGTCGGCCGCATCCGCGCCCATGCCAGCCCGCGCGATGCCATCTTCGCTGAAAGCTATTCCAGACGAAATGCCGCGCTCTTCGAATGTTCCGTCTTTCTTGTTAAGGTAGAGTTTGTTGGGCTGGGTATCGTTGGCGATAAGTATGTCGGGCCAGCCGTCGGCGTTGTAATCGAGGATGGCGATGCCCAGGCTCTTTGAAGTTGGATCGCCAAGGCCAGCCCTTTGCGTGGCATCTTCAAACTTGCCACCGCCAAGGTTGTGCCACAAACGCACCGAAGTTCCTTTGTACGATTCCGGCGTGCAATAGGATTTGTGCGCCCCGTCCAGCGTGCAGTAAAGATCGGTGTCCTCGGTCCAGCGCACATAATTCGCGACCACCAGATCGAGTTTGCCATCACGGTCGTAGTCCACCCACGCGGCGCTGGTCGAGAATTCGCTCGGTCCCCACATGCCGGCCAGTTTCGTTACTTCAGTGAACGTCCCGTTGCCGTTATTGTGGAAAAGATGACTCTGCCCGAGCGCGGTAATGAACAGATCGTCGAATCCGTCATTGTCATAATCCCCCACCGCCACTCCGAGTCCGAACATTGGAATCGCCAGCCCAGCCTGGCGAGTTACGTCGCTGAAGGTTCCGTTGCGATTGTTGTGGTATAGCTTCGGAGTTGTCGCGCCATTGCGAGCGTGTCCGGGCCAGTCCGCACCATTCACCAACAAGATGTCCGGATAGCCGTCGTTGTCATAGTCAATGAATGCGCAGCCCGGACCCATGGTTTCGGGCAGCCACTTTTTTCCAAAAGCGCCGTTGTTGTGGGTGAAATGGATGCCTGCTTGGGCGCTTACATCTCGGAACTGGATTTGCTGGGCATGACTTGTTACCGACGAAAAGGCCAACCACCACAGAGCCGTGGAGGCCCGGATGAGTCTTCGACACGAGCAGGTCATCGTGAGGCTCCGCCCGACGCGAGGGTGGACGCTTTCCGAACTCTGCCCGGTTGGACTGCCGAACTGGTCGTCCTCGTCGATTTCGATCCGACAACCGGCAGCGACACGGAAATATGTTCATGGATCGACTGGCGTTCGTTGTTATCTTCCGGATGCCTCTGGCGATATGGTCCGGTAATCGCCTGGGACGACTCGTCCGCCTTGAATCGCATGTAGCGTGCTTCGTGCTCTTTCGCCAGCTTTTCGTTGCCCAGCCCGTTGTAGCAGAGCATCAGATTGTAATGCGCCTGCAGGTCTTCGGGATCGATCGCCAGTACTCCCTGCAGAGTGTTCACCGACGCTTGATATTTGCGTTGAAGAAAGAGGACCCGGCCTAAATCATTGAGCGCCACGCGGTCCCGCGGATACTGGCTCAGCACAGTGCGCAGGCGGGCGGCAGCACCGTCATAGTTGCCATCCGAACGCAGCACC
Organism: Candidatus Acidiferrales bacterium; assembly: GCA_035603035.1. Classification (GTDB taxonomy): domain Bacteria; phylum Acidobacteriota; class Terriglobia; order Terriglobales; family Acidobacteriaceae; genus Sulfotelmatobacter. The sequence goes on from DATNLE010000226.1 coordinate 27,569, forward strand.
CGAGCATAGAAGTAGTTTGCGCGTGCCAGACGTGGGGAGATCGACAGCGCCTTCTCTAGAACGTTGCGGGCGCGTTCCATATCGCCCTCTTGCACGGCGCAGCGGCCGAGATTCACCCATCCATCGGGATTGTTGGGATCGGCCTCGGTTACCTTCTGAAACGCTGCCGCCGCTCCCTTCAGATCGCCTTGTAGAAACAATCCGATTCCGTAATCATTCCAGCGCTGCCATTCTTCTTTTAAAACGACTGTTCGCGACACGGCGGCAGGTGCGTTGTGCGCCACCACAGGCAGCGTCACTTCGTTTTCAGCGACGGTAACGATGGGCACGTCAGGGATCTTCTCTTCTTTCGCCGAAACTCCCTGAATCGACTTCGTGAATACCAAGGGACGGTCATCGTAATCCGGTGTTACGCTGTGGCCCGATTTTTCATCGGCCTCACCCACGAAGGCGAATTGCGTATTCAACCATGAGAATTTGCGATAGCACAAACGCGCATGCAGCGTGATTTTACTGCCCGCGTTTTCAGGAATCGAGATTCGGTAGTGCACAGTGTCGGCCGCGCCCGGCGGGATAAGCCTCACATACACTACCGCCCTTGTGGCCCAGGCGTTGCGCTTATTGACGGCGTTACCATGCGCATCGATTTGCAAGGAGCGATAGAAGTGCGCGCCTTTTTCCACCCGCCCCTTGCCATCGCCCTCTACCATGCCACTCCAGAAAATAGTCTGCCCTTTTTCATCCGTGCCCTTCAGTTCAAGCCACGTGTCGTAAGCATCGACCGTGCCGCCGGGGAAAAAGTGCCCCACCTTCTTGGTACGGACGACGACATCCACCCGCACTGTATCGCCGCGTCGCAGGGCCGGCTGTATGCGATTCAGCGGAGCGGTGACGGGCGCAACTTCTCCGCCCGTGCCCGGAGTGATTTTGGTTTCCGCCTCTTCGCCGACCGCAAAGGTTGTGGCCAGCTCCGATTGACTGGTGGCGCCCGTCTTCAGCGGCGCCTGCGCCGGAGATACGGCAAAGATATCGACCGTGAGGGCGCCGCTCTTCAAGAAGTCTTCGGTGAGTTTTAATTGCGCAGCGTCTTCATTGGCCGTGGGCAGCGCGGTGTTGGCGCCTGGAAAACGGTGCGAGTGAACCACTCCATTGATGTTACCCGCGTCTTTCGAAGGCTCCGCCGGCATGTGGCAATCGGCGCACTGCTGAGGCTTCGGCGGATAGTAGAACGACCGCGCACCCTGTCCTGAGACCCCGCTCGCCTGCCAATTGTCATATTCGTTGAAGCCGCGGAACCAACGATAGTGATTCACCGGCACGTCGAGGTGCACTTTGTGGCAGGTAGAACAGAACTCGGCGGTTTGCGTTTTCATGAAGGGCTTGAGGAAGACGCGCCGATGCGGTTCAGGATTTAATCGGATCAGGAAATCGTGCAGGGCGCGCGCCACAGGATTCTGCGTGGCTGCCAACTCGTGGAGCTTGGGATATTCCAGATAAAAATCTCCCTGCCCCATGGTGCTCTTCACGTCGGCAATGGAGTGGCACATCATGCAACCCAGACCGGCCTGCGATTCCGGACGGTGCACAATCTGCTTAATCGGCGTATCCATCAGCCCGGCATAGAGCACAGCGGGGTCGTGGCATCCGCCGCACCATTTCGACGGCCTGGTGCCGACCGTATCCTGCATATACTCAATCGACTTGCGATACCACTGATTGTTGAACGAAGAAAAATGGTGAGCCGAGCTGAACCATTGATTGTAGATATCCTCGTGGCAGCGCTTGCAGGAGTCAGACTCCATGAAAAACCTGCTGGGAATTTTCTGCTTGCCGTAAACTTGGGCGGAACTGGGGAAGAACGATCCTGCCGGCCCATCGCCCTCGCCATTCATATCTTGGGGTGGCATGGCGGGATTCTGAATGCGGCCGCGCGTCTGCCAACTTTCCCGGATGTAGCGCGCGCCGTAGCCGATGACCGCAATGACAACCAGACAAAGGGCCGCCCGCAAAGCCACCGTGATCGCGCCTGAAGCTGAATGTCCTCGACTCCCCAGCTGGTTGGCGATTAATAAACCGGCGCCGACGAGCGAGATCACGATGTGAAGATAAAGCCATTTCCATTCCGTGCGCGGCGTGCCCGTTTTGATGAGAATGAGTCCAAGAACCGCCCCGGCAGCGATGATTAACCATCCCGCGCGTTCAAGAACACTTCCGTTTCTCAGCAGACGAAAAAGCGCGGGAACGAGCAGAATAGCTGCCATCACTCCCGCTAACGCATGCAGCAGCACCACGCCGGCATAAAAAACATTCGCCTGCGGGAAGGTATAAAGATATGCGGCGGAAACTACTAGAAAGGGTAGAAGCCAGGATAAGGCCCGGCGGACGAGACTCTGGGGTGTTCGGTCTTCTCGCATGGGAAACGATCAAAATGCTGGCGGCGGATTTCAGTCCGACAGTGGCCGAAATCTCGTGCGAACCAAGGTACTGAGGTGTCTGCGCAAGGGAAATAGTGCAAAAATACTATGCTAAATCGTGACGGTAGTTCATGCGTGCGGAGGAATCCTCCACGCGCCACATTGCCGCTCCAGCACCGCGGCCACCGACAATACTTGCTCTTCTTCCCAGGGTCGTCCGACGAGTTGCACGCCGATCGGTAACCCCTCAGAGGATTGGCCAACGGGCACCACCGCGGCAGGATTGCCCAACAGATTAAAAAATTCCGTATAGCTCCAGGCATCGAGATAGTGGACGGTCTCGTCTGCAATCTTCCAACTGCGCTCCCCGTGGCGGAAGGCCGGAATGGCTGCCACCGGGCAAAGTAGAATCGGATACCGTTGCATCTGCGTGAAGAATTGCGCGCGCAGCGCATCACGGCGGATCCAGACGTCGAGCAGTGACGGTCCAGTGTGAACTGGCCGGGCAGCGGACCATTCCAGAAATTGCTTAAGGATGGGGGTTAGATCCAACTCTCGACCCTTGAACTGTGGCCGCAGGAGCATGCCACCGGCAACGACGAAATATTCCCACCACAGTTGACGGGCTTCTTCCAGTCCGTCCGGCTGAAAAGGTTCTACGCGAAAACCAGCGCTGCGCAAGGCTTCTGCTGCGGTGTGCACCGCGGCGCGGGTTTCGCCGGTGACTGGAGTGCGACCATCGTCCTCAAAATAGCCCACCCGCAGCGTCCTGGTTTTTTCTTCAGTTTCCCAGCGCACCGGTACCGGAGCGGCATTGGTGTCGCCCTCATCAGGCCCTTGCATCACCTCGAAAAGAAGTTTCAGGTCGGCAACTGTCCGGGCCATCGGGCCTACGACCCCAATTGAGGCAAACGGTCCCTCCGGCACGGGAAAATGCCCGGTTGCGGGAATGCGGCCGGGAGTCGGCTTCAGACCGCAGATGCCGCTGAAGTGGGCCGGCACGCGAATGGAGCCACCACCGTCGCTTCCCACTCCTCCCGCGGACATGCCGGCGGCGATGGCTGCGGCTTCCCCGCCACTTGAACCGCCAGGCGTGCGCTCCAGATCCCATGGGTTATCGGTGCGGCCGTAGAGCAGATTATCTGTTTCCCATGCCATCAGTAATTCAGGTGTGTTGGTTACTCCCAGTATGATTGCGCCGGCTTTTCTCAAGCGTGTGACCAGCACAGCATCCTGTCGCGCGACCAATCCGGCATGCAGCCGGCTCCCAGCTTCGCAGCGCAGGCCCTTTACGCTGAGTGAACTCTTAATGCTGATGGGGACTCCGTGCAGAGGGCCGGGCGCGGTTTTATTCAGTACCGCAGAAGTCGCATCCCGAGCGGCCTTTCGTGCACGCTCAGCGTCGACATGAATGAATGCGTTTAGCTTTGAATTCAGTTTTTCGATCTGCGTCAGATGGGCCTCAATAAGCTCCGCCGGGGAAATTTCCATCTTCTGAATCTTCTCTGCCATGGCAACAGCGGGAAGAAAGGTTAGATGGTTCATGAAGATTTTTCCCGCAATCGACGATCGAGCATTTGTTTCTCCTCTTGAAGCAGAGCGCGGTACTCGCCCTTGGCAAGATCCCCCAGTTGCAGCGGCCCAATCGCTACGCGGATTAGCCGCAAGACATCCACTCCCATGCCTTCTATCATGCGACGGATCTGCCGATTCTTTCCCTCATCCAGAATGATTTCGAGCCAGCAGTTTTTCTGTCCCGCACGCAACCGACGAGCGCCTTTTGTCCGCAGCACTTCCCTGTCTTTCGTCCTCACTCCCCGGAGCAATGCCTGAAGGAATTCTTCATCCGCGACAGTTCCGACCTGCACATGGTAGACCTTATCCAAATGAGTTTCCGGCGCAGCAATGCGGGCGGCCCAAGCAGAATCATTGGTCAGCAGCAACAAGCCTTCGCTGGCCTTGTCGAGCCGTCCCACGGGGGCTACCCAGGACGAGCTTTCGGCGGGCAACCTGGTTTCCGCGAAGTGTCTATTAAGGATGGTATACACGGTCTCGCGGTCTCTCTCGTCCGAGGCTGTCGTCACTACGCCGCGCGGTTTGTTGAGCATGAGGTAAATCCTTTTCGGCCGCTCAATCAACTTTCCATCAACGGCAATTTGGTCGTGCTCGCCGGAAACGGACGCCTCGGGGTCGTGTCGTAGCCGTCCGTTCAAGGTCACGCGCCCGGCGCGGATCAACTTCGCCGCGCCCGACCGGGAACAGTAGCCGAGCTTGGACAGGGCTCGCGCCAGTCCGGTCCGTGGGATTGCGTTCTTATCGTCCACGCTTTTCATGCTACCCGAGAACGCTGAAAGAGAATCCTGGGAAAAGCTTCAGGCTCCGGGCTTCGACATGCACGATGCTCGGCCGCTTGGTACGATATGGTCAAGTTGTTTGCTCATATAGGCAGAAGGAGAACGCATGTCCCCTCAACACCCTCCGCGCTTTCTTAAAATTGTAGAAGAGGCGAAAACTCGCGTGCGCGAAACCAATGTCGCGGAAGTGAAAAAGAAAATCGATGGCGGCGAGCAATTCGTGCTGATCGATGTGCGCGAAGAGAGCGAATTCGCCAACGACCATCTGCCCGGCGCGATTCACCTGGGCAAGGGCATCATCGAGCGTGACATCGAGGCGCGCGTACCAGGTCTGGATGCGGAGATCGTGCTCTACTGCGGCGGAGGATTCCGCTCGGCGCTGGCGGCTGATAATCTGCAGAAGATGGGTTACACGAACGTGATTTCGATGGATGGTGGAATTCGCGACTGGCGGGAAAAAGGTTACCCGCTGACCAAAGGGAAATAACGAGTCCGCTTCTTCCACCTCATACAACATGCAGCTTCTTCTGCATCTCTTCCAAGGTCACCCCTTTGGTTTCCGGATACACGAAGAGAACTACAAAGAACTGCAGTACCATCATGGCGGAAAAAAACATGAATGGAATGGACTTGGACCACGCCGCCAGCGTGGGGAACGCGAACGAAATCGCGGCGTTCATCAGCCAGTGCGACAAGCTGCCCAGGCTCTGTCCTTTGGCGCGCACCCGATTGGGGAACACTTCGCTGAGATAGACCCATATGACCGAGCCCTGGGAGAAGGCAAAACTGGCGATGAAGCCGATCAGCAGCCACACCAGCAGTTCGTGATGCTTGTTGGTCGAGAAAATCGCGGCTACGCCACCCAAGCAGGCCGCGGTTCCCACGGAGCCAATGAGCAGCAGCTTCTTTCGGCCGAGCTTGTCGATGACCGACATGGCGATCATGGTAAAGATCAGGTTTGTGCAACCCACGGCGACTGCCTGCAAGTCGCCGGATAGTTTGCTGTAGCCCGCGAAGGCAAAAATGTCGTTCAGGTAATAAAGAATCGCATTGATGCCTGAAAGTTGGTTGAACATGCCAATGCTGATCGCTAAAAAGATGGGAAGAAGGTACTTTCTGGAAAATAATGCTTCATCGGCATGCCCGTGTTCCGCATCAATGGATTGGACAATTTCCTGCAAGTCTTTCTCGTAGTTCTCATCTCCGGTAAGGCGCAGAATTTCTCGGGCCTCGTCCACCCGCTGCTTCTTTACCAGCCAGCGCGGGCTGCGCGGAATAGTAAACAGCAGCAGGCAGAACAACGCCGCCGGAAAAGCGGCGACTCCGAACTTCCAGCGCCACTCTGCATCCACGCCGAAATGCTGAGTTCCCACCAAGAAATTCGAGAAATAGGCCAGCAAAATTCCCCCCACCACGTTGAACTGGAAGACTCCCACCAGACGTCCTCGCCAGTTCGCAGGCGCGATTTCTGCAATGTACATAGGGCCCAGCACCGAGGAACCGCCGATGCCGAGTCCGCCGATGAAGCGGAAGACTACCAGAGCGGGCCAGTTCCAGGCGAAGGCACAACCCAGCGCTGAAACAATGTAGAGCACGGCCATGACGCGCAGACTGTCGCGGCGGCCGTATTTGTCGCCCGGAATTCCAGCGAACATCGCGCCGAGAATCGTCCCAATCAGCGCTGCAGAGACCGTGATGCCCAGCAAGTCGGGAGTCAGATGATAGACCTGCATGAGATTGCTTGTGGTGCCGGAAATAACCGCCGTGTCGAAGCCGAAAAGCAAGCCTCCCAGAGCGGCCACTACGGTACTCTTCAGCAAATAGGAGTTCGGTTTCATTGAGCCTACTTTCACAACAGCGCTGACATCATCGCACGCAACCTAATTGCCGCCAAATTATTCTTGCGGCTGACAGAGGAAGACGCGCTCCACCTGGACTAATGGTGGCATTTCGGGAAGCGACCGCAAAATGCGAACGGGCGGGACGTTTTGCGGTCGCCGGTCTCGGGTAAACTAAGAAAGATCTCCCCATGGAATTCACGCGAAGCCGGCTCTTTCAACGTCATGTCAGCCCCATACTACTGGTGTCCTGGAGCCTTGCGGCCTTGTGTCAGCCCGCACCGCAAGGGTATGAGTCGCCATCCAGTTCGCATGCGGTTGTGAATGCACCTTTGCCGGTAGAGCAGGTCGTCAAAAAACTACAAGAAAGAAACGCCGAGCGAACCGCGGCGCTGAAGCAGTACGAGGCAACGCGTATCTACCGCATGCAGTATCGGGGCTTCCCGAGCGATCGTGATGCGGAGATGGTCATCCATATGGCGTACCGCGCTCCGAATTCCAAAGAGTTCAGGGTCGTGTCGCAAACCGGTTCCAAGCTGATCATAGACCGCGTTTTCAAGAAATTATTGGAGGGCGAGGACGAGGCGGCCAACGAAGAGAATCGTCAGCATACGGCTCTGACCACCGAAAACTACGATTTCACGCTGGCTGGCTACGAACCTGCTCCGGAGGGGGGACGATACGTTATCAATCTGACGCCTAGGACGAAGAACAGATTTCTTTATCGCGGAAAAATCTGGGTCGATGCGAAAGATTTTGCCGTGGTGCGGATTAAAGCAGAACCGGGGAAAAACCCGTCGTTCTGGATCAAGAAAACCGACGTTGAACACAACTATGAGAAAGTCGGTGACTTTTGGCTGCCGGCCCAGAATCGCACCGAGACTGTCGTACGGCTCGGGGGCGTGGCCCGCCTTTCCATCGAATATAAAGACTACAAAATTCTGCAAGCAGAGCCTCTTCGAAACGCCAAAGCAGAGGCGAACCGCTAACGGTGTTCGCGTATCGGCTGCACGTCCGACATTACGTCGACCATTTTTCGCTCATCCCTCTCCCCGCATCGAATTCATTTTGTGGGACTTAGCGGCAGGAGTAAAATTACAGAGCCGCATCTCATCAATAATGAAAAGCCATCTCTTCCAGACTTTGGGGCTTCGGGGATTAACGCTCACGCTAGTTTTTTGCGGGGTCACACTAGGTGCGGCAAACTGCTCCCAAGTTGCCGCCGCCCCGAACTCCAATCCTAGTCAAGACGAAGGTCTCAAGCCGATTCTGCAATATATCTCCTCCGCTTGGGACACACTGACCCGCTCTATGTCCGAATGCCAGAGCCTGGTCGATCCCAAGATAAAAGTCGCCCCAGTATTGTATTTGCCGGCCGGATTTACTACGCCGATTGCAGTGCAGAAGCTTGCACGGGAATGCGATGTACGGATCGAGCATCTGCCCATTGAGATCCATCGTCTCGGCGAGGTGGACACCGCCAAGATCCAGCCCCACGGCTTGCTCTACCTGGAGAATAAGTACGTTGTTCCCGGGGGCCGCTTCAACGAGATGTACGGTTGGGACAGCTACTTTATTATTCGCGGGCTGTTGCAGGCGGGGCGCGTGGAGTTGGCGCGGGGCATGGTGGACAACTTTTTTTTTGAGGTTGAGCACTACGGCGCGATGCTCAATGCGAACCGGACTTACTATCTGACTCGTTCGCAGCCGCCTTTTCTGAGTTCGATGTTTGTGGACGTCTACGGCGCGCTGCAGAAGTCGGGACACGGGGATACCGCCTGGCTCGCTAGAGGCTATGCCGATCTTGAAAAAGATTACGAGATGTGGAACCGCGATCCGCATCTGGCGGGCGATACGGGCTTGTCTCGTTACTACGATTTCGGGGAAGGTCCACCTGCCGAAGCGTTGCAGGACGAAACTGGCTTTTACCGGAAAGTTGCTACGTATTTCTTCTTTCATCCCGCGCAAACCGACAGCTACATTGTGGAGAATCTGCCGGGAGTGACGGAGTCGGTTGCGGGAGCTGCCTATACGCAACAGGTGTGTGACGTTTCCTTAAAGATGGCGCGCGCGGAGTGCGAAAAACGGCGGGAATTCAAGCTGAGTTCCGACTACTACAAGGGCGACCGGTCGATGCGGGAATCGGGATTCGACGTTAGTTTTCGCTTTGGGCCATTCGGCGCGGCGACGCATCACTATGCGCCGGTGTGCCTGAACAGCCTGCTCTACAAGACGGAGAAAGATCTGGAGCAGATCAGCCGCTGGCTGGGCCACAATGCCGATGCGGAAAAGTGGAGTAAGAGCGCCGATGAGCGAAAGAAGCTGATCGCGCGCTATCTGTGGGATGAGAAAGCCGGATTCTTTTTCGATTTTGATTTGCAGTCGGGGCAGCGATCGTCCTATCGCTACGCAACGACTTTTTATCCGCTGTGGGCCGGGTTGGCGACAGCCGAGCAGGCGAAGGCCGTGGTGAAGAATCTTTCGGCGCTCGAGAAACCGGGCGGTCTGGCAATGAGTCCGGAGGAAACGGGCGCGCAATGGGACCTGCCGTATGGCTGGGGGAACATTGAAATGCTGGCCATCGATGGTTTGCGCCGCTACGGGTTCAATGCCGACGCCAACCGGATTTCGTACGAGTTTCTGTCGATGGTGGCGGAGAACTTTCGGCGCGACGGAAACATCCGGGAGAAGTACGATGTCGTATCGCGATCGTCCGAGGCTCACGTGGAAAACGGATACGCGATAAACGTCGTTGGGTTCGGTTGGACCAATGCGGCGTTTTTGGAGTTGCTCCACGGTTTGCCTAACGAGATGGTGGAACGGCTGGCGAGGGAGCAGGATAGGCCGTTGGCGGCGGGTGGGAAGTAAGGAAGGAAGGAAGGAAGCGAGCCAGTCGCGCGGCTCGCTCAGATTCTTCGTTCGTGCAAAATACGCATTCTCTCACGATAACAATCAGATCTCGCCTCAGGGGCGGGAATCCTGTTTGGTTTGCAATTGCTCGGCTAGCTTCAACTCACTCTCTGCTTCTTCTTTCTTTCCCATGTCGCGATACGCCTGGCCGAGCAGGTGATGAGCGATGGGATTATTCGGATCCATGGTTGCCGCTCTCTGCAGTGCGCGGACGGCCAACGCGAACTCTCCTTTCTTTTCCAGAATTTTTCCCATCAGGATGTAGGGACCAGTAGACGTCGCGTCGAGCCAGATGGAGCGCTGCAAGAGCCGTTCCGCGTCGTCGAACTTCTGAATGCGGGAGTAGGCATCGGCGAGCTTGTAGTACGTTGCGGCGTGGGCGGGATTGATGGCCAGTTCTTTCTTGAACTCCTCGATGGCTTCCGGAACCCGCGACTTGTACAAAAATAATTCGCCGAGCAGGAAGTGAGCCAGCGGAAGCTTGGGGTCGAGGGTGGCAGCCTTCTGGGCGTACTCTTCGGCTACTGGATCGAACTCCTGCCGGAATAGCATGCGAGCCGTGAACAGGTAGCTGGCGGCAGAATCGGATGGCACGTCGAACATTTTAGCGAAGGCCATGCGCGCGTGCGGGTAATCTTTGGTCTGGATGTAGCAGATTCCCAGGATGTAGGACGCGTCCACGTTCGCCCTGGGATACCAGCCTTGTACTTTTTCGAGAAGCGGGATGGCTTGAGCTGGATATCCATTCAGATAGTAAGAGAGGCCGAGCAACTGCGTAGCCTCGCCATTGTAGGGATCGGAGGCAACAGCTTTCTTCAAGAATTCGATCGCTTTCACGTAATCGCTCTTCTTGTAGTATGCGGTGCCGAGTTCCAGATCGAGCCCTTTCGTGTCGGGGGCGGCGGCTTCTAACTCGGCGATAGCGTCATCGAGCTTGCCTTGCTGCATCAGTTTCCGGGCGTGTGAGAAATCGGCAGACGTGGCCGAGGACGATTGCGACGTTTGAGAGACATGTGCATCCAAGGCCGCCGCCTGCTGGGCCAGACAAGTACTGCAGAAAAACACACAGCACCACCATGACAGCTGGATGGTTTGGAATTGCCGGAAGAGAACCATACACAACTAAGATTACAACGGCTGGTGCGCCATCGGCCTCTCTTGTGAACTTTTTGAGTAACAAGAGGGAGTCCGAAGGGCTTCCCTCTGACGAAACTCAGTTTTCGAGAACCTGGAAGGTGAGCACAGTGCGAACTGCAGCTCCCTCATCGTGGTCCCGCCTTCGATTTCCGTTATTTTCCCGTTGTTGATGGGCCGCAGCTTGTCGGAGAGCGATTCAACGACTGCATTAGTTTTCTTGCCGAAGGAAGATCGGGATTAAACTCCAGCACGCGAAGTGTGCAGGCGCGAGCTTCATCGAACTTGCCCGCCGCGCAGTAGACGCGCGCGAGGTTGAGTCCGATGCTGCTTCTGGCCGGGGTGCGCTGGAATGCATTCTGCCAGAGCTTTACCGCATCTTGCAGATCGCCGGCTTGGGCTTCGATCACGCCGAGATTGGTTGCAGCATCGACCAGGCTTGGATCCAGAGCAAGAGCCTTCTGGTAGAGCAGGCGGGCGTGGTCGGTCGATCCCCTCCGTTGTTCAGAATAAGCGAGCGCGGAGAGAAGGGCGGGATCATCCGGGAGTTGCTTCACGGCCTTAGAAAGTAATTCTCTCGCCTGAGGCTCGGCCACCGACATTCCCTTCTCTGCGATTGAGTTCCAGGCGAGGGCGAGGTCTCGCAAGTCGGGCGCAGCTTTGGCATCGGGGAACGGAACCAGTCGCGGCAGCACCAGGCCTGGCAAAGAGGACGACGTCTGTTCCGAATTCTGCAGCAATTGAGGGGCGACTTGGGGCCGCCGCGGAATACGATGGTCGGTGACCTCAGTATGTGCGATGTCGGTGCTGGCCGAGGCCGGCATGTGGCATACGACGCAATCGGAGCGATCCGGATGATGCCTGGTCGCGAAATCGGCGCCGTGGCAGGCAAGGCACTTGCCGCGATAGAACGCGACCCGGTCCTCCTCAGAGGGCGACTGATGCGGGTTGTGGCAGCTCGTGCAAGACATGGCGTCTCCCGATTTCTTCTTGCACTCGCTTTGCGCGAAAGCTTCCACCTGGCTGACGGCGCCCAAGCCCGACCCCTTGGCGTCTACGAGAAGAAAATACCAGGCGTAGTCGGAGAGCTGGTCTCCCGGTCGAAACTCGTACACATGTCGTCCCGGGCGTTCGATGGAAGCATTGGCTTCCAGATGGCACTGCATGCAGATGTCATCGCGTCGCGCGGGAGTCAGCTTGGCGGGGTTGACGATGGCGCCGCCATTGACGTGAGCATCTCCCGGGCCATGGCAGCGTTCGCATGCCACTCCGTTGTGCGTGAACGGAGGCTCGGGATAGCGGTTGTCGGTGCCGGGCGCGGGAGGCTGCATCCCAGTTGCGTGACAGTGCAGGCAGCTCGTGTAAGCGGGAAGGTTCAGCGGGACCTCGCGGGCGGTCTGGTAGGCGGGGGTCATGTCCCAGATTTGCTTGTTCGCGTACCAGTTCACGGGAGACTCGAAGAGGAACCCGTCCGTCTCAAACAGGTAGGTGAGGCCACGGCGACCTGAGCCGATGTAATAAAGGAGTTCGCGCTTACCGCGAACTTCGGGATCGCCCGGCCGGTCGAAGTTTAACCAGGCGCGTCCGTTCTCGGCGTAGATGCGGTAGTGGACGCCGGATTCCTTGTGCGTGAATTCGGCTGGCATGAAGCGGTCGATTGCAGGACCACTGGCGCGCGCCATCGAGGTACGCTGGTAGGACGCATAGATCGCGGAATGGCAGCGGGCGCAAGCTTGGTTGCCAACGTAAGCGTTTCGGCTGGAGACTTGGGCAGGCATAGCGTAAGTCGCGGCTGGATTCTGCGCCGAGGCGACGACAAACCACACGACAGTGGAAAGGAATCCTGCTGCCGACGCGCGCCTGTCGAACCATCCCGAGCGAATCACGTTTCGCCTAACCTGACAATTCCGGTCCCATTGTATGCGAGACAAAAGGAGGGAGTCCCGAAGGGCTCCCTCTGGTAAACCGAGTTGTCTCGAACCTAGAAGGTGAAGCGCAGGGCGAACTGCAGTTCACGCATCGTGGTTCCAGCTTCAATGTCCGTGATCCGTCCGTTGTTGCTGGATAGAGAGGTATTTTGGCAGTCAACGCACGCGTTCGCGCCGTTGTTTCCGCTGAAAGCGTAGACCGGGTGGTTGAAGATGTTAAACGCGTCCATGCGGAATTGTGCTTTGACGCGCTCCACGATTGGGATGTCCTTGGTCACCGACAGATCCGAATAGAACCCTTTCGGCCCTCGAAGCGAGTTATAACCCGCGTTACCAATGTTCCCATTTCCAGCGTCCGTAAAGGGCCCTCCTAGTGAAGTGAGAGGAGTGAAATATTGAATATAGGGCGCCCTCCCCGCCGGGGTCTGAAGCGATCCTGGACCCAAGTGGAATGAGCCCGAGCCCTTGTTCGGCCGGCAGATGCCCACGTCTTGCTCACCGCCGCACTCGTTGGTGGTGGGCGTCCACGGCAGACCGCTGCTCCAGTTGGTGGTATTGGATATCTGCCATCCTCCAACCAGATAGTCCACAGGGCGGCTGGAGTTGCCGAGGAACGACTTGCTCCGGCCGAAGGGTAGTGAGTAAACGGTGTTAATCACGAACACACTGTTGCGCACGAAATCGTTTGGGCCGTACGCGATGGGGTGGCTGATCGCATAGTAGTTATTGTTGTAATCATCGGCGTGCGCGTAAGTGTAGTGAGCGATGAACTGGAGGCCCTGGGCAAACCGCTTGTCGACCTTCACTTCGAACGCATTGTATTCGCTGCTGGCATCGTTGCCGTAGTAGTTGCCTAGATCGTCCGGAATACCAGTGCAAGTGCCGACTGGGGTAACTCCGGCCGTTCCCGGCGCAACCGTGAATACCGGGTGACACAGCGGACGCCGCAAATCCGAGGCCGCGCCTGTCTGGTACAAGAACATAGAAACCGGGTTAATGTCATAGTTTGGACCATCCCCGGAAAATCCGTGCGAGCCCTTGTTCCCGACGTACGCAACCTCGGCCGAGATTGTGTTGGTTACCTGGCGCTGGACTGTCAAGTTCCACGCGTCCAAGGTCGGCAAAACCTGTTTGATTGGGCGAATGTGTACACCGCTATCCTGGCCATTCAGACTGGCGAAAGTGATTTGCCCGTTGGCTGGAACCGCGGGGAACACGGGGGCGATGGGCCCCTGCGCAAGGTTGAAGACCGGGATCTCGTTAGGATTAGCTGCGCTATTGACCGCGGAAGCATCAATATTCTGCTTTACAAGCACTGGCAGGTTCTGGGTCACGGTGTGTCCGAAGTTTGATCCGAACACTCCAATGTCGTAGCTCCGTCCGTAGCCCATGCGCAGAACCGTCTTCGGCGTGAGTTGATAGGCAATTCCAAGACGAGGGGCGAACGCGTGGAACGTATTATCCACATTTCCATTCAGTCCGTAGGGTCCAAATCCGGCGACACGAATAACGCCCGTGCCCCCGTTGTCCACGATGTTTGCAAACCCTCCGTAACCCTTAGCAAGCACAGATTCAGGAGTATAAATTTCCCACCGCAGTCCGTAGTTGACGGTCAGCTTTGACGTTATCCGGTAGGTATCCTGACCGTAAAAGAACAGACGCAACTGGCGTTCAGCGGCGTTGTTGATGTTGGTTAGAGCTGGATTGTCGACATAACGCGCCAGCAAAGTGACGTCGCCAAGCAGAAATGTTGCCAAGTCTAAGCCGCCAACCGGTAGAGGAGTCGCGAGATTCCCGTTAAACTGATTGGACGTCGCCAGCGGGCTGAAATTGTATTCGCCCGTGCGGTTGTTATCGCTGGGTATACGCAGGTTGCGGGCGTAGCGGATGTCGGCTCCGAATTTGATGATGTGGTTGCCCTTGGTCTTGGTCCAGTTGTTGACGAACTGGAATTGATCTTCACGCTCTGTGAGTGGGCAGTTGCAACGAGCTACGCCAAGGCCATCACCGAAGCTGGATATGGTCAGGGCGCTGCCGTTGTTGTTCGTGCCGGCCTCCCCTGTGTTCGGGTCTGGTCCGAGGAGGAATGCACCCAAACCGGCGGTTTTGGGATCGCTGGTATTTGCGTTCGGGATTCCGAAATTGGTCATCGGAGTGCCGCCATCGGGTTTCTGAGTCTGCGGATTGTATTTGAACCACCCGAAGCGGAAATCGGTAAGAAGCGACGTGCTCAAAGTTTTGGTAAAGCCCGAGGCTAAGCTGTAGTTGTGGGTGATGGAACTGCCAGCCAGTCCGAGCAACCCGGTACCCGGACCACCCAGTTGACCCAGAGATCCGACACCCGACAACTTGAAGTAATCCAAGCTGAAACGGCCAAAAACGTTCAGGGTTGAACTAGCCGCAAAGTCAATCCGTGTGTCGAAACTGTTTTGGGTGAAGGGGCCGGATCCGGAGGAGACGAAGTTGTTGAAAAGGCTCCCATTTTGGGGAGCGGGGAACAGCGCCAGAATTGCCGCCGCCTGCGGAGAGACATCAGCGATCGGAATACAGTTTCCCGAGC
>DATNLE010000289.1:0-2990 GCA_035603035.1 Candidatus Acidiferrales bacterium
CGCGTCGTCCAGCAGCGAGGCGATCTTTGTTGCGTTTCGTTATTCATCAGGCTATTCCTCATTCACTCGTAACAACTCTTCGATCTTGCAAGACTTGTTTCACGCGGTTTCACCGTGCGTGCGTCGCCGCGTCTTCGATTAGAGCTGCAACCTCTTTTGGTCTGGAGGCGTATACGGAATGACTGGCTCCCTCGATTTCCACCGTGTGGCTATTCGCACGCTTCGCGTACCACCGTTCGAGATCGGGATTGATGGTTCTGTCCTTCGTCGCCACCGCCATCCAACTCGGTTTGCTTCTCCAGGCAGCCGTGGTGATCGTCGCTGAGAAATTGTCCGCATAGTTGAGCACCTGCGAGCGCGCCATGAACGCGGCCCGGTCGGCGGGGAGGTCGGCTGCGAACAATTCATGAAATTGTGTCGGGTCGATGTATGTGAAACCGTCCGGTGTTTTCTTTATGGCGCCTGACTTGGCCAGATCGCTCGGAAAGCGATTTCCGTCCTCGGACTCTTTCTCACCGGAATCCGGCATGTGGGCCGCGATATACACCAAGCCAACAACCGATGGATCGTTGCCCGCTTCGGTAATGACAGATCCTCCATAGCTGTGAGCGACGAGAATGCATGGTCCATCCTGCAGGGCTAAGACGCGCTTCGTCGCAGCCACATCGTCCTTAAAGGACGTTTCCGGCTCTTGCACGATGCTAACGTTGTAGCCATCCTTGATAAGAATGTCGTAAACGCCCCGCCAGCCAGAACCATCTGCCCACGCTCCGTGTACCAGCACGATGTTCTTGATCGGCGTACCCGATGTTTGGGCAACTGAGTTGTTGTACATTCCAAGGGCGCACAGACATATGAGCCCTGCCTTTAGGTAGTTCGCGATCATAAGCCTCCTTAACAGTCGTCTCTTCCTGAAGCATTTCGCTTGCCAGTCAATTGGGCGAAAGCCAACGCATCCGAAGCCTGATACAGAGAAGTGAATACAAAGAGAATAGGCTGGGCGTACTTAGGGCTTGCTTAGAGATGACATGTGAGGCGACCGTCGGCATGTCGACGGATCGTCCGGGATTGGTCGTTTCAATCAGCTAGCCGCGTAGCGCATGCGACCAACGGCACTCGTTTCCTATCTGAAATGAAATTTGGCTACGCGGTATTCGGATTTACTGCCGTTGTTCAAGCAGAGGCCAGCGCCTGTCCGGATCAAGCTAGGATCGGTGCTCATGATCTTGTTCCGTTCTCTTACGGAAAAGCCGGAAACGGGGCCGGGTGGGGGATGCCTCATAGGCGATCGATCCTGGAATGCTCAACTCTACCTCCGTGCCCGCTCCGAGTTCACTCCAGATCGCCAATTCCGCTCCGATCTGTTTGGCGCGCTCGCGGATTCCTGGCAAGCCCCAGTGCCCGGAACGTCCGCCGTGTTCAACCACGCTTGGGTCCATGCCCTTTCCATCGTCGCGGAAGCGTAGACGAAGAGATTCGCCATAGGTGATTTCCGTCTCGATATGTCCGGCTTGTGCGTGGCGGAAGGCATTTCGTAATGACTCCCGCGCAATGCGGTATATCTCGTCCTGAAGAGTCGGACGCACGGTTCGTGGCGCCCCTTCTACCAACACGCGAAACGTTACTGAACGTCCGCTGCCTGCCGCAAGCTCTTCACTCAAGTTAGTCATCAGCGCGGTGATCGATTTCTCCAGGTCGCGACTTGCCAACGAAGAGGCACGAATGTCGGTTATAGCATCCCGGCCTTCGCTGATTGCTTGATCCGCCCGATCGAGAGCGCCTTCGAGGGCGTTCTTGGCATCCAGTGGGCGTGCCGGAAGCATCTCGCCCACGGTTTGAAAGCGGAGCATCAATCCCTGAAAACTTTGCAGCAGAGTATCGTGCAGTTCCCGCGCGATGCGTGTCCGTTCGTTGACACGCGCTTCGACCTGCATGCCGAATTGCCGTTCCAGTTGCTGAAGGCGGAGCTGATAAAGCGCCCACAGCAACAGAACAAAGCCTCCCACGCACGAGACGCGGAACCAGATCGTCTGGTACCAGGCTGGCGCGACGCTGAAATCTAGAGTTGCTCCTTCTTCGTTCCAGAGGCCGTCGTTATTGCAGGCTATCACGCGAAAGCGGTATTTCCTCGGACGAAGATCGCTGTAGAAAGCCTGACGCCGGGTTCCCGGTTCCTGCCAAGTCGTATCGCGCCCTTCCAGTTTGTAACGAAAGCGCACTTTCTGCGGCACGACGAAGCTCAGCGCGGTGTAGTCGATCTCGAGATCACGCGTGAGAGGAGGAAGACGAAGGCCGACGCCGGGTAGATAGTTCTTTCTGTCGGCAATAACCTCTTCAACAAACACGGGCGGCCGAATCACGTTGGTGTAGGTGCGGCTGGGGTCGATCATTTGTACTTTGTCGCTGCTCGCGAACCAGAGCCGCCCATCGGTGGATTTCGACACTTCCGGCTGGCCGGGTTCGTAACCTGGTTGGCTTCCGTCAAGCGTGTCGAATGTCTTTACCGACGATGCAGCCTCGGGGGATTTCAGCCAAGTCTCGTAGTCTGATGCGGGAACCCTCAGAAGCCCGCACCTTCCGTAGAGCCAGAAAGAGCCGTAGTTATCTTTGATCGCGGAGACAACTGCAGAACAGGGCAGGCGGTTCCGGGAGTCCATCACGCTCATGCGGCCATCTTTCCACCGATAAAATCCTTTAACGGTGGCTGCCGAGATGGCATTGTCGGAATCAACAAAGAAACTCCTGATCCCAATCCCCTCGTTCGATAAGGAAATAACAGCTTCCGCCTTGCCATCGCGATAGTGAACGAATTTGCCACCTTTAGAGCCCAACCAGATTCCTGCATCCCGATCTGCCGCAAGAAAGTAGGCATCGATAATGTTGTCGACCCGGATGTCCTCTTCTACTCGTGGGCCCTTGATGCGAAACAGATGGATCTGGTCAGGTACTTTGGTATGAGTCAGTGCCCAGATATTGCCTTCAGCATCCTC
>DATNLE010000302.1:0-1000 GCA_035603035.1 Candidatus Acidiferrales bacterium
TCTCACTAACCGCCTGCTGCGAGGGATCCGATGGTGAAAGAAGCTTTAACACCATTCCACATTGCCGTTCAAGTGCGCGACATCGCTGAAGCGCGCCGATTCTACGGCGATATTCTTGGCTGCAGCGAAGGCCGCAGCAGCGCGCAGTGGGTCGACTTCAATCTCTACGGCCATCAGTTCGTCTGCCATCTGAATCCTCATCTGGGCTCGAACGGCAAGCTGGCAAGCCATTTCAATGCCGTCGACGGACAAGGTGTGCCGGTGCCTCACTGCGGTGTGGTGCTAAGGCCGGGGCAGTGGGCGGAGTTGGCCGACCGGGCGCGGCGTCACGGCGTCGACTTCGTCATCGAGCCGTACACGCGCTTCAAAGGCCAAACCGGCGAACAGTCGACGATGTTCTTTCTCGATCCCACCGGCAATGCGCTCGAGTTCAAAGCGTTTCAGAACATCGAAACGCAGTTGTTCGCCGCCGATCCGCCTTGAATGCCGCTCATAGACGAGATGTTCTAACCCGGTGCTGAGAATTGCTCACTTGACGCAATAAAAGCGCAGTTTTAGCGGTATATGTCGATTCGTTCACATTCGGCCAAGGTTGAACTGTAACGAATCGCACCCATAGTGGTGCAGCGAGGCTGCAACCTTTCCCGAGTTGCCGTGTCTTGCGATTATGTTACCGGGAGATTGAGTATGCTTGGATCGATTGCCCGCTGGGGCCACAACGTATTGATTGCAACGATGGCTTTGCTGACCATAGCAATGGTGGTGTCTTTGATTCGATAGCTTAAGACCGAATGTGCCCATTCTGGGCCGGGGCCGCGGCGCCAACGACGCCGACCTCTTGGAAAGCCAGGCCGCCGGAGCAAATCTGAGCGGCTTCACAGTTCGCCATCGAGCGCGAGCCTATAGTCACGCAAGAGTAAAAACCCTTGCTGTGGATACTGGCTTCCTTATTTTTCGCCTGGTGCGCGTTTCGAGAAATTCGCGACAGTATCGTTGCGCC
>DATNLE010000329.1:0-1276 GCA_035603035.1 Candidatus Acidiferrales bacterium
TTCCAGACCACCTATTATCTCAACGGCCATAGCTTCATCGAGCAGGAACTCAACCGTGCACAGGTAGGCTTCCGCAAAAACGACAATGCCTTCCTGGCCGTCGACGACGTCGCCGCGCTGCAGGCCGCCGCCGACCGACTAAGCCCCGAAATCATCCGCAAACGGCTCGACTACTGGACCCTTATCCTGGGGCCGAAGTTCTCCGCCAAAGAGCGCAAACAGCTCAACCTGTCACGCTTCTATGCCATCACCCAGATCGAGTATTGCCGTAACTTTATTTTCAAGCGCAACTTTCCCATCCACAAGCTGTTCGAGCGAAGTTGCGAACTCGGCCTGTGGCGGCTCACCGCCAACAAGATTGCCGAGATCTTCGGCACCCGCCTGCACCGCAGGCACCGCGGCAAGCTCGCCACCGTCATCGATCAGATCGAGCATGGCCATCATGTCTTCCGCGCCTATTTCAAGAGCGCCTTCCTCAAGCAGTATGAAAAGTTCTCCACTTTCCTGCGCAACGAACTCTGCTCCAACAACCTCACCGACTTCGGTCTCAAGAAAGGGCTGGACCATCTCGATGCGGTCCGTCAGACGTTCCAAGCCATCACCGACCGTTTTGCCGGCTTCCAAGCGCAATGGCTCAACGTCCACGTCGACTTTCCTCTCCTGCAGCGGATTGCTCTGCCCATCACCATCGGCTCGGTCCGCTATCCCGGCATCAAAATCCACGATACGCGCGTCATCCGCCTATGCGAAGTTCTCCTGCATGGCGGCACTCACGTCGGCGGATGGACAGCCAAGCAGATCCATCAGGCCGTCCTCACCACCTTCCATCTCTCCGATAAAGGTTACAGTCTAAACCAGCTCCGCTACGACCTGCGCAAACTCAGGGGTCACGGACTTATCGAGCGTGATGGAACCCGCTACGCCTACCGCCTCACCCCGAAGGGTGTCCAGGTCGCGTTGCTGTTTCTATTCTTCCACAAACCTCTGTGCGGACCGCTCGCCAACAGCCACTTCCACCACCAGCCCGACGCAAAACATCGCCCAAACAGTCAGCTCGAAGCCGCCTACCACCGCGCCGACAAGGCCATCAATCAAATTGTCGAATTGCTGGCAGCTGCGTGAGCGCGCCACTACTGCCGATATCAATGTTAATGTCGTTCTGTCGAAGAATCGCGAGGTAAGAATCTAACATCGGAGACAGATTTCGGCGCGCCTCGATCGAGGGGCACCCTCGCAAGGGTTAACCACGGAAGCCTCACGCACGGCCGTTTACACG
>DATNLE010000335.1:0-1523 GCA_035603035.1 Candidatus Acidiferrales bacterium
CCTCACCGTGCTGACCCACCGCAAGCTCCGACAGGCCGGCGTCGACGCGGAACTACAAGTCTACGAAGGTATGTCCCACGCTCAGTACATCTTCGACGCCTTTGCGCCGGAGACCAAAGAGGTGTTCACGGAAATCGCGCAATTCTTCGACAAGCACCTCGGAAAATAGCTCGCCGATTCACATCCGAAGTGCAACACGTCAGCTTAAACGGTATGGCAGCGTGGGAGGTGGGGGAAACGGGGGGTCAAGGGCTTTAGTCGCCGAAGGCGATGCGAGCGCAGCGAGCACCCTTGAGGCCGCCCGTTTCCCCCACCAAACTATGCCATGTCGTGTAAGCGGATTTCCGGGCGGTCAGATGGAGATTATCTTCGCGTGGGACACCACATCTCACGGAGGATTTAATGCCCGAAGGCTATCTCCACCTGACCTGCGAGCAACGCTGCCAGATTTATGCGCTGCTGAGAAGCGGTCACACGCAATCCCATATCGCGCACCAAATTGGCGTCGATCCATCAACGATCGGCCGCGAGCTGGCCCGCAACAGCGGTGCGCGCGGCTATCGCTTCAAGCAGGCGGACGAGAAAGCGTCGCTGCGGCGTCACCAGGCATCCGGCACGCCGCGCAAAATGACGCCGGCGGTGGTGGCGGTGATCGAGGAAAAGCTGACCCAACAGCAGTGGAGCCCCGAACAGATTAGCGGCCGTCTCGCCCAGGAGGGCGTCGCGACGATCAGCCATGAGAGCATCTACCGGCATGTCTGGAACGACAAGAAAGACGGGGGAAACTTGTATCTGCACCTGCGTCACAGCGGCAAGAAATACAACAAGCGCAAGGGCAGGAATTCCGGGCGCGGCTTGATCCCCAACCGTGTCGACATCGATCAGCGACCGGCCATCGTGGCGACCAAAAGCCGCATCGGTGATTGGGAGGCGGACACCATCATTGGTGCCCGGCACCAGGGCGCCATCCTGTCGCATGTCGAGCGCAAGTCCAAATACACCAAGCTCGCCAGGCTGCCCGACAAGACCGCCGATGTGGTGGTCGAGGCCAGTGACCACGTGCTGCGGCCGCTTGCGGACCGCATCGAAACCATCACCTACGACAACGGAAAGGAGTTCGCCGCGCACGTCGAAATCGCCGCATCGCTGCAAGCAAACTGCTATTTCGCCAAGCCCTATCACGCCTGGGAACGTGGCCTCAACGAACACACCAACGGCCTCGTCAGACAGTACTTCCCAAAGGGTTCAGACCTCTCTATACTAACCAACGTCGAAGTCCAAACGGTCGAGGATAAGCTCAATTCTCGCCCCAGAAAGATTCTCGGATACAGAACCCCAAGCGAGGTTTTCTTCAACGCCAGGAATCAACTTGTTGCACTTCGCTGTTGAATGGGCCTATTTAATTATGGTCGAGCGCTTAGAGAAGAGAACGAGGCGTTTTTCTATATTTATGCGTATCAGGATAGTTATCAGGAGTTGTTTCGAAAATTCGGTATCGACGCGCTCTACTGCAGAAAGTCTTA
>DATNLE010000342.1:0-49273 GCA_035603035.1 Candidatus Acidiferrales bacterium
GACTAATCTTACGATCACTTGCTAAGAAGGCAGGTGTTTGCCGCGCGTTTCTGCGGAGAACGGAATCAGGAGGAGTCCGAGGGCGAAGGCGATTGAAGTGAGTGCGACGGGCATTCCCAGCGATCCGTAATGGCGGACGCCGCTTCCTACGAGGAACGTAATCCCCGCTCCGCCGAATCGCGCAAATGAAGTGGAAAACGCGAAGGCGCTGGCGCGGCACTCCGTGGGATATTGCTCCGGCAGCCAGAGCGTGTAGACGGCGAAGTTGGCTCCGCCCAGACCCAGGAAAAAGAGGCAGACAAAAAACATGGGGAGCGCGCTCGGTCCGAGGTAGAAGACCTTGCCAAAGGTGAGCGCTATAAACACCATCATGAGGGCAAAGAATAAGGCGAGAGCGCCGCGCCGGCCGAGCCGTTCCGCCAGCGACGGCATGGCCAGGCAACCGAGAATCGTGGCCAAAGAAACCAGCATGACTCCCCAGGAGGCGATTTGGGCGGCAGCCGGACCGACGTGGCCTCCAGCTTCGGCTAGCGCTGTGATTGCCGCGGGAACGTAGACCGTTCCGGCCCACAGACCGCAGATAGACGCCAGCATCAATAAGGCGTTCACCACGGTGCGGCGGCGCAAGGCGGCTGAAAACAGCGTGGCGAATGGACGCCAGATCGCCCACGAACGAATCGCGCTTTCTTTCTTCTTCCAGGCAGCGGGTTCCACGACGCCGTGCCGAATCCATGCCAGCAAGAGAGCGGGCAAGCCCCCGACGATAAACATGGAACGCCATCCGTAGTGGCTGCCGATGCCGTAGTTGGCCAGTGCGGCGAGAAAAAAACCGACGTAGTAACCCGTGTGCATGAAGCCCGCGCCCATGCGGCGGCGGCTCTCGGGCCATTCTTCCGCGACGAATGTTCCGCCCATGGCCCATTCTCCGCCAATGCCAACTCCGGCGAGCAGGCGCAGAATCGCAAGCTGCCAAACGCTGGTGACGAAAGCGCTCAAGAATGTGAAAACCGAATACCAAACAATGGTCAGCATCAGTGTGCGAACGCGACCAAACCTATCGCCGATCGGACCCCACAAAAACGCGAGTCCCCAGCCGACCAGAAACAAGGCGAATGACAAGGATCCGTAGTAGCCGATGTTACCTTTGTTGGTGACGATGCCCGAGCGAGGCAGCAGATCGCGTAACGCCGGCACGAGCACAAGCGCGTAAACCACCGAATCCATGCCGTCGAGAGTCCATCCGCCCCACGATGCCCAGAAGCCGCGAATCTGATTGCGAGTGAGGGCTGGAGCTACCGCCGGAACAGGGACGGGACCGGATGCCGAAGGGATCGCATCATTCGTCGCGGAACGCGGCATAGCAGTAGGGAACTATATCAAAAGCCGCTCCAGCTATCGGGAAATATGTGTTGCCTATCTGCGCCGCCTGATGATCTGAGGGCGGTCCGAGGTCCTCTGACCTCAGGTCTCGCCTAAGCCCAAGACCTGATATCAAAGCGGACGTGGCTCTCATTCCTGAATGCTTATCGTTTCGCTGCATGGAGGCGTTCTTCGAGCGCCTCGACCTCAGCATTCAATTTTTCTGGCAGATGACTGCCGAACTGAGCGAGGTGTTTTTTGATCAATGGCACTTCGGCCAGCCAACCCTCGATGTCGACGCTGAGCAACTCCTCCACCTGCGCGCCTTGAATGTCCAACCCCCGGGTGTCGAGATCAGAAACTTGGGGAATGCGTCCGATAGGAGTTTCGTCGGCGTGCACTTTGCCGTCGCACCGTTCAAAGATCCATTTCAACACGCGGCTATTTTCACCGTAGCCGGGCCACAGATAGTTGCCGCTCTTGTCTTGGCGAAACCAATTGACGTAGAAAATCTTGGGTAGCTTCGATGCAGGTGTGTGCGAACCCACCTTCAGCCAATACGCAAAGTAGTCGCCCATGTGGTAACCGCAAAACGGCAACATCGCCATGGGATCGCGGCGTAGCTGGCCCACTTTTCCAGTGATAGCGGCGGTGGTCTCGCTGCTGACAGTGGCCCCGAGGAACGTTCCATGCTGCCAATTAAAGGCTTCGGTGACCAAGGGCACAATTCCGGCACGCCTTCCGCCGAAGAGGATGGCATCGATCGGGACGCCTTTCGGATCCTGCCATTCGGGAGCGATCACCGGACACTGCGATGCCGCACATGTAAACCGGGAGTTAGCGTGCGCCGCCTTCCGAGCTGAGTCAGGAGTCCATGGCCGACGCAGCCAGTCCACTAATTTGGCGGGTTTTTGCTCGGTCATCCCTTCCCACCAAACATCGCCATCCATCGTCATTGCACAATTCGTGAAGATGCAGTCCCGGGTTACGCTGAGCATGGCGTTGGCGTTCGACTTCATGCTTGTGCCTGGCGCTACCCCGAA
This sequence comes from Candidatus Acidiferrales bacterium, assembly GCA_035603035.1. Taxonomy (GTDB): domain Bacteria; phylum Acidobacteriota; class Terriglobia; order Terriglobales; family Acidobacteriaceae; genus Sulfotelmatobacter. The sequence continues at coordinate 2,403 of DATNLE010000342.1, forward strand.
AAAGCCAAACTCAGGGTTGATCGCATAAAGCCGTCCATCTGCGCCAAATTTCATCCAGGCGATATCATCCCCGATGGTCTCGACCTTCCAGCCTGGGAGCGTTGGGATCATCATCGACAAGTTGGTTTTCCCGCAGGCCGAAGGAAAGGCACCGGTCATGTACTTCGCCTGCCCCGACGGGTTGATCAGCTTCAGGATCAACATGTGCTCGGCCATCCAGCCTTCGTCGCGCGCCTGCACAGAGGCAATTCTCAGCGCGTGGCACTTCTTACCCAGCAACGCATTGCCGCCGTAACCGGAACCAAACGACCAGATTTCACGCGTCTCAGGAAAGTGGCAGATGTACTTATTCTCCGCATTGCAGGGCCATGTCGGGTTCGGCTGATTGGGGGCCAGTGGTGCTCCGATGGAGTGCAACCCCCGCACAAACTCCCCACCTTCGCCAAGAACGTCAAGCACGTGGCTTCCCACCCGCGACATAATATGCATGCTGGCCACCACGTAGGGGGAGTCGGTAATCTCTACTCCAATCTTTGAGATCGGCGATCCAATTGGCCCCATGCTGTAAGGAACCACGAACATGGTGCGGCCCACCATCGAGTCGGCAAATAATCCTGCCAGCTTTTGCTTCATCTTCGCCGGATCCTCCCAGTTGTTCGTGGGACCGGCATCTTCCCTGGTTCGAGAGCAGATGAAAGTCTGGCCCTCGACCCGGGCCACATCCGCAGGGTCTGATCGAACCAGAAAGCTGTTTGGACGCTTTGCCGGATCCAGCGGGATCGCAGTGCCCGTCAACACCATCAGCCGGAGCATGGCCTCATATTCCCCGGTCGAACCATCACACCAGTGAACCCGATCGGGCTTGCACAGCTGTGCAGCTTCTTCGACCCAGCGCTCCAGCTTCGCGTGCCGGGGGCTACGCGAGGCTGCCTCAACTTCTATCGTGATGGTGGCCATGGTGGTTGATGTCTCCCGATAAAATGAAACGCGGAATACGCTATCCCTGGCGAAATGCAGAGGGCCTCGCAAGCACCTCTGCGGGGTATGAGGACAGTTTGTTTTCCGCCAGACACAACTCCCCATTCTCTCGCACTTGCGGGGATTATTCCAGCGACCGATCAAGCCGCAATCGAGCCGGGGTGAAACGGTTAACGAGAACGGGTTCGACGGTGGCTATCAGACGCCTCAAGCGGTGGCGAAGGATTCGGCATTGGAACGACCGATTGGCGAGTGGTACTAAGCAACCACGTCTGCAGTGTGGAAGAATGGGTCGGGCTAACGGAGAGAACTAATGTCGAAGTCGCGCAAGCAGCACCCTTACATCAAATTCGAGGGAAGCGTACTTTGGCGGGCAATTGAGAAGCAGATTGCGGCTCTTGTGAAAAACGGCGACCGAAAGAACTAACGGCTCGTGAATACATCGTGGGTTCGATCTGTCAGGCAATAGCTGCTGGCAAGAATTCAAATTGAGCCATTACCATTAAGCCGGAACCTTAGTGTTGGGAGGAATCCAGCAACTCCTTCAGGTATTGTTGCCAAAGCACAGCCCAGGTATGAGAAACGTGCCCATGGCTCTGTTCGGAGACAGGAAGCAGGACAAAACGGCCCTTCTTCACTCGTTTGATCTCGCGTTCCGCGATGGGGAGTTCCGGAGGGTTGATGAAATCATCGGCTGAATTCACGAACATCACTGGCGCCGTTATTCTCTCCAGCTGCGGCGAGGGATCGTAATTCCACGATGCACCCATCGCGTAAAGCAGGTCGTTACCATCGTGGCTCGCGGAAAACTGTTTCACGAATTCGGCAATCGCTGCATCGGTTGCTTCGCGGGAGGGAAAGTTTTTCTGCATCTGCAGAGCTGAATTCGCGGCTATGTAGAACAGCTCTGCCGCCACTTTCAGCCCCGACCGGGGCTCGCTGGTATAGTCGCCTTTCTGCCAGCCTGGGTCGTCGCGAATCCCGTCGATCACCATTTTTCGCCAGGCACGGTTCCGTCCAGCGATCGGAGCTGGCTGGCAAGCCAGGGGCATGAGTGCGTCCATGAAGTCGGGATAGGTTTCGCCCCAAATCCAGGAATGCATGCATCCCATCGAGGTCCCCAGGATGAGGCGCAGATGGTCAACGCCCAGTCCTTTTTGCAGCAACTCATGTTGCGCTGCCACCATGTCGTCATAGTCATACTGGGGAAAATGGGCGTGCATCCCATCGCTAGGCTTGCTGGATTTTCCGTGACCAATGTTATCCGGCAGAATGACATAGTACCGCGTGAGGTCGAGGAGCTGTCCCGGCCCAAACAATACACCGGCAAACTGTGGCGCCAGGAATTGACCACCCGTACCAGTCGTACCATGCAAAAGCAGCACGGCATTTGTAACCCGGCCGTTCGCGTCACGGATCGGACTTCCAAAAGTTGCATAGTGCATGCGCAACTCCGGCAGCGTTTCGCCTGACTTGAAATGGAAATTGGGGGAAACGTAGTCGCCTTCCTTCCCGGCGGGCAACTGGCCCGGCGGCTGACCGAACACAGCTGATACCCAGGAAAGCAAAACTAGTACTACGACTCCGAGCCGGGCAGCTCGAATCGAACCGTGCATACGCGCACCTCGTCGCGAGGCAGAGTATCACATGAATGGGGCAGCTCGCGAGCCACCGAGCTCACTGGATGTCGATGCAGACCGCATCTTGCCATCGGCAAAAGGGCGACGCTCATCGTTTTTGGTTTTGAGAGCCGGATGAATCCTCATTGCCCTGCTCTCCAGAATTCGCAGCCGCAGAAATCGAAGCCCCGGCGGGCGGAGCAGTCATTTCCATCGCCCAGATCCCTGCCGGTCGCATGTACATTGAGGCGCGAAAGTTGCCTGTGATGTCGTAGGCTTCCGGCGTCCTGAACCAGTATCCCTTGGTTTCGTACACAACGTGGTACACGCCCCAGGCAGTACGGTAGCCTTCTTCTTTCATTGCATCGCTCAACATCAGAGCAGCGATGCTGAATGTTGCACCGGTCCAGACTTCGCCCGCCTGCTCATTGTCGCTCTTTCGTATGATGCCGCCATCCGCGGTCATGCCGCTTACGGCACCCATCTCGCCGTTGGCGAACTTCATGACATTGAAGTCAAAAACTTTCTTAAGCGCCTTGCGTTGCATTTCTGGCGGCACCAGATTCCCCAGTCCCGTCATATTCGCGTACCACTGTCCGGCAAGCTGCTCAGCCTGGATATCGTCCCTGTATTCGCTTTGGGTGTCGTAGAGGAAGTACTCTCCGTTCCACAGTTTCTTGATATAACTCGCCTGTCCCCGGCTAAACAGTTCGTGGTACCTTGACGCGTTACTCGTATCGCCGAGCAACCGGCCCATTTCCTCAGCGGCACGCAGCGCGGCCAGCCACAGCCCTCCACAGTACGCGCTTTCTCCTCGCACCACCCATTCGTCGTAGGTTTGATCGGGATAACCATCATTCTGGGGAATGCCGTCGCCGCCATTGGCAAACTGACTCACGTAAGCCAGCGCCTCCGTTACCGAAGGCCAGGTGTATCGCAGAAAAGCAGTATCCTTGCGCCCGGTAAAGACAAAGTCTCGATAAACCATCAACACGAATTTTGGATTCAGATCCTTCCAGCCATTCGTATCTTGCCAGCTGAATTGGTTGACCAGAATAAAGGGGTCTTCCTTCGGAACTCCGAGATCGTGTGGAACTGCGCCCTTGGCCTTGCGCGTTCGGAACTGGTCTTTGCCGGTCTGTTGCGATTTCCATACCCACATATATTTGTCGTCGATCTGGGTGGGAACCGTGTCGGCAAACTGACGCATCACTTGTTTGTCCAGGTCCGGCCAAAACTTGACCAAGGGTAACGATCCGTAGAATAAAACGTCCAGGGTGTCGTAGTACGGGTAGTCAAAGCATTCGAGAAAGCCGAACGTCGACGGCGTGCCTTTAGGCGAGTCCACAGGACGTCCCCAGAGTGAACCGCCATCCGCCAACACGTACAATTCGTTGAATAGGGCGCCGCGATACCAGAGCGGCTTGCTTTCATCCGTCACGTACGGCGCTTGCCAGGAGTCGATCGCGTCGCTCCATTGCGCTGCATTCGTCAATCCATCGGCGGCAATTTTCCAGGCGTTGGTTCCGCTGGTGCCGTAGAAATCAGTGTAGTGCCGGTACCATTTACGGCCAGATCCGAACTCCACCACCGGCAAGTCCCAGGAAACGACCATCGGGACGATGCGGCTTTCACCTGGCTTGAGGGTGAAACTGATCGCGATGGCGCCGGCAAGATTTTCTCCGCTGCTGACCCACTGCCGATCGTTATTTCCGAGCCTGCCATCTTTAGAAAAAGGCGCCCACACTTCATCCCCATCGGCGTCCGGCAAGTACGTGGTTTGGTAGCTAACTTCGACGCCTGGAGACTCCAACGAGGCAATCGCCATCTGCCCGTCCCATTCATCGGCAACGGTCGAACCGATGCGATGGCGATCGAAAACAATACCCTTCAGGGATACGCCGGCCCGCGACTCCGCCACGAACCGGTTGCAGTTGCCTTCACTGAGGTGCTCGCTGAAATTGCTGGAAACTCCACGCGACCAGCCGATCATATTTGTCCACGACAATAAAACCGAAACGTGAACGGTCTGGCTGGTGGGGTTGTCGGCATGCCAGCGATAAACTGCGACTGGATAGCTGGTTTCACGATAATTGTTCGGAAGGATGGGAGAAAACTGTTCCAAAGTGACGTGCGCGGGAAACTTGTTCCAGCGGTAGTCGTACCAGGACTTGGGATAAAGGGAATAGTAGTTACCCGCTCCCACGGGATAGTCCCACTTCCAGGTGTTCAACGAATGCGCCGTCGGGTGATCGGTAGATAAGACTTGAGCAACGCTTTCCTTCGATCCTTCCGTCTGCTGATACATGGCGAATTGATTGGCGTAAAGGGTCTGATATTTGTGAACCCCCGTCTTGAGATGCCATCGCGAAAAATTCCCCGCGAACGTTCGGGAAAATGTGCCAGATCCGAATCCGCCCACCGGCGCGCCCTGCCAATAGCCGTCGTCGATGACCTGAAGATCGGCTTTCCTGGTGCCCGGAGCGCTTAACGGCTCGCCGATTCCTCTCTTCCAGGCGGCTTTAGGAATGGAGTCTGCCCCATAGACGAAACCGGGTAACAGTCCCGCGAACAAGCACAGACCCGCCGCATAACCGACCCGTCGCTTCATAAGTTCCTCCGAAGAATCAGGTTCTCGCCAAAGTCAGATGGAGATTAGGAGGTCTACAAAATCGTTATTCTTTATAACACGAACTTTGTCGTGCCAAAAAAACGTTAGTTGAACTTCGAGGGGCATCTCAACGTAATCCCAAAGGGCGAGATCCGGGTTGCGTTCAGGAACTCTCCCCATCTGATATAAAGACCTTCTGACAAATCAAGGTCTTTCGCCGTGATTCAAACTGATCGGAGACCGTCTCAATTATGGGCCAAGTAAGAAAGCCCCGCCCTAAGCCGGCAGTGGTCACGCTGAAAATGGTTGCGCAACACGTCGGGCTGACGCCGGGCACAGTTTCTGCGGTGTTGAACGACGCACCGTCTGCTCATTCCATTCCGCAAAGCACCAAAAATCGGATTCATGCGGCTGCGAAGGCGCTGGATTATCGCCCCAATTTTTTTGCCCGTAGCCTGCGCAACAAGCGTACCTACATGATTGGAGTAATCGCGGAGGAGATTGGGGATTCTTATGGTTCTCTGGTGATCAGCGGGATCGAAGAATATCTTAGGGAAAGAGATTATTTCTTTCTTACCGTCGTTCACCGCCACAACCCTGAATTGCTGAATCGATACACTCAGCTTCTGATGCAGCGGGGTGTCGAAGGCTTTATTACCGTGGACATGAAATTGACTGGGGCGCTCCTGTTGCCAACCGTAGCTGTCCCTGGACACCAGAATTTTCCCGGTGTTACCAACATTGTGCTGGATCATCAGCACGCCGCTCGCTCCGCGCTCAATCACCTGCTGCAACTGGGACACAAGGACATCGCGTTCATGAAAGGACAGGCCTTTAGTTCAGATTCCGAGCACCGCTGGCAAGCCATCTGCCAAGTCGCCGAAGATTTGAAGATCAAAATCAGGCCCGAGCTTACCGTGCAGCTCGACCTCGACGACCCTACTCCGCAACTCGGCTATCCCTTCGCCAAACAGCTTCTTGAGCGCAAAGTTCCGTTCACTGCGCTGTTTGCCTACAATGATATTTCTGCCCTGGGAGCGATGCGAGCCTTCCAGGAGGCGGGACTGCGGGTCCCGCAGGATATCTCTGTGATTGGATTCGATGACATCCAGGGCGCCGCCTTCAGCAATCCGGGGTTGACCACCGTACGGCAACCCCTGGCCGATATGGGGCGCCTCGCAGCGCAGGCATTGCTTTCCCGAATCGAAGGCGCAACCGATTACCCGGCGGAAATCCCGATCGAACCAGAACTCGTGGTGCGGCAATCCACAGCTCCTTCCCCTCCGCCTCTCTCCGGCACCAGGTCTTAACTCCTATCGAGACAAGAAATGAGCCTCTCGTCCCGGGACCTGGCTGCGTATTCTGTACGCTAGGGATACCATGCGGCCAGCACTAACCGACACCGATTCCGCCTCGTCTACGAATAAGGCAGCTCACGCTGCCTTCATTCCGATTGGAATGGTCACGGTACTTCTCGGTCCGCTTTTGCCAATGCTGTCGGCCCGTTGGTCGCTCAACTATGCGCAAGCCGGCACCCTTTTCACGGCGCAGTTCCTGGGAGCGACCATAGGAACAGTGCTTTCTGGCCCTATTGTTTCGCGTTGGGGATATCGATTGGCGATCATCACGGGCCTTTTTGCCATGGTCATTGGCGTGGGCAGCCTGCCCTTCAGTTCGCGCTTCCCAGGGCTGATTTGCATTTTTTCTTACGGGATTGGTCTCGGACTTTCGATTCCGGCCGCCAACTTGCTTGTCGCGGCGATGAACGCCGACCGGCGCAGCGCTGCCCTCAGTCTGCTTAATTTCTCATGGAGTGTAGGCGCTGTAGCTTGCCCTTTTATCGTGGCTGTAGCGGCTAAAGTCGATCAGATTCGACTGTTCCTGGTCGCGCTTGCCGGATTCCTGCTGTTGGTGCTGCTGGCGATTGCCAGCCTTCGCTCCTTTGTTGAACCTGCGGTCGAACCCATACTGGAGCGCAAGAATGAGCACCCTAACGCCTGGCTAGCTCAGGGGAGCTGGCGGTCGCTCGTTATCCTGGCTGGCTTATTTTTCCTGTACGTCGGCGCGGAGAACGCGTTCGGTGGTTGGATCGCGTCCTACGCCCAAGGCCTCAGGAGTTCGTCGCCGACATTGTCGGTAATGACGCCCTCGTTCTTTTACGCTGCCTTGATGGTCGGAAGATGGTCGACGCCCCTGGTTTTGAAGAAGACAAGCGAAATCACAGCGGCGCGCGCCGGACTCCTGCTCGCATTCATGGGAATGGCGGGACTTATCTTCTCGCGAGCCCTCCCTTCGGTGTTGAGCAGCGTATCGGTGGCAGGTTTGGGACTGGCTGCCGTTTACCCGATTACGATCTCCCGATTAGCCTATGATTTTGGACCGGCGGCCTCATGGCTCGGCTCCGTCATGTTCACTATGGCCAATCTCGGGGGCTCTTTTCTGCCTTGGGCTGTGGGCTTTTCCTCCCACCAATTTAATAATTTGGGGGTCGGACTGGCGGTTCCCCTCGCCGCCACAGGTCTGATGCTGCTCCTGTTTCACCTCTAGGCAAGGAATTTGAGCTCCGCCAGGGCTTGACAGTGTCAATAATTCGAAAAATCGATTTTCTTCTTGACAAGCGCCCCCCTACTGCAGCTTAATAACGCCGCACAGTTGTCTAGTATAAAAACGTTATTGTCGCTCCGGGGAAGTACGTCTTTCTGGAGTGGTCCTCACAGTGGAGGCTTGAAAATGCGCACGAGTTCAGCTTGGCTATTGTTGACTTGCTTATGCATCGCGATGCCCGCGGCCGCGCAGAGTACCACCGGAACCATAGAAGGCGTAGTCACAGACCCCCAGGGGGCGGGCGTACCCCACGCGCAAATATCGATCAAAAATGTCGCCACCGCCGAAACGCGAACCGTGACGGCCAGCGGCCAAGGTGTCTACTCCGCTCCCGATTTACCCGTGGGTACCTACGACGTTACTGTCAAGGCGCCCAACTTCAAGGAGTTTGTCTCCAAGCACGTCGAACTGGACGTATCGAGCGTTGAAACCATAAACGCCTCTCTCGAGGTGGGCAGTGTCAACGAGCAGGTAACCGTGGAGGCAAGTGCCGTACAGGTGGAGACGGCCAGCGGTGAGCTTTCCGCCACAGTCGAAGGCAATGAGGTCCGCGAGTTGCCGCTGAATGGCCGCAACTTCGTCGAACTCACGCAGCTCACCCCGGGCGTCTCTCCCCAAGACACCTTTAGCACCGTGCATAAGGGTCTTGAAGCCGGTGTGGATTTCTCGATTAACGGCAACAATACCACTGGCAATCTGTTCCTGGTGGACGGCGTCAATAACAATGACATTGGCTCGAATCGCACGATTCTGGTCTACCCCTCAATCATGGCGATCGACGAAATGAAAATTCTGACCAATAGTTACGGCGCCGAGTATGGTCAGGCTTCCGGTGGCGTGGTTTCGATCATCACTCGAGGCGGAACCAACCAAATCCATGGGGGCGCGTTCTACGATGGCCGCAATACCTCACTGAACGCCAACGATTTCTTCAATAACCAGCACGATCAGCCGAGAAGCGCTCTGCACCGCAACGATTACGGCTTCAATGTTGGCGGCCCCATTGTCAAAGACCGATTGTTTTTCTTTGAGTCGGAAGAATGGAACAAGGAACTTCGCGGGGTGGGTCGTTTCGCCGAGGTTCCAACGCTCGCTGAACTCAACGGAGATTTTTCCCACCTTCGGACCAACAGTAATGGAACGCCGTGCGAGAACGTGCCTCAGGTTCTGAATGTAGCAACGGGAGCGATGGGGCCTGCTACAAACATCAACCAAGTTCCGGTAGGAGGGCTCTCCGCCGCCGGGCAAATCATGGCCAAAGACACTTATCCTGCCCCAAATCTCACCAATGTCACCAACTGCGATAACTTCGGCTTCTCCCAAAGCACGTCCGTTCCATGGCGCGAAGACAATGTCCGTATCGATTTCAACATTACCAAGACTTGGAAACTGTTCGGTCGCTTTACCCAAGATTCCTGGTCAAATCCCTCCCCTGATACCCTGGGATACTGGGGCGACGACATTTACCCAGCAGTCGAAGGTAGCTGGACCCAACCCGGACGGCAAGCTACTGTAAAGCTAACCAAGCTCTTTGGGGGCAGCGCGGTAAATGACTTCCAAGTGTCCTACGCGGCCAACAAAATTACCGTTGCCCAAGGAGGAACTGGTCAGAACGGTCTATCACCGAGCGCTTTGGTGGCCCAGATCAATGCGGCATCACCTACGTTCTTCAATCCCAATAGTAAGTTGGGAGGCCAGACGGGAATAGGGCAGCCGCTGTTCTGGTCCGCGATCTCGGGTACCGGAAACTACCAGGGTGGAAGCGCCGCGGTGGGTGGCATCTCTGACATGGGCCCATGGGTGAACAACGAGCAGTTGCTGATTCTGAAGGATGACTTTTCCAAGGTAAAAGGATCTCACACTTTCAAGGTTGGGTTCCTGGCCTCGAGTAACCAGAAAAACGAGATCAATGGAAACAGCTCCAATGAGAACTCGCAGTATTGGGGCACTACTAGCGCGAACGCCGCGACTATCTGTCCGCCCGCCATTCCGAATTGCACGAGCGCGCAACAGATTCCCAATCCGGCGGCGCCAAGCGGTAACGGTGTTTTCGATCTGCTGTGGAATCAGAGCACATGGGGTGGGTCGGAAGTCACCACCAACGTAAACGCGCTCATGCGCTGGCACGATTACGAGGCCTATTTCCAGGATAGCTGGAAGGCTCGTCGCAACCTCACGATTGACTATGGAATACGCTTTTCGGAACTGCGCCAACCCTACGCCGGGAATGACCAGTATTCTACGTTCAATCCGGCGCTTTACAACCCGGCAGTTGGGGCTGAGCCTTGCAACGGAATGTCGGTACTCAGGCCAGGCTTGGCCGCATGTAATGCCTTGCCTGGCAACGAGGGTCAAGGCGCGGTGCTGACTTCCAACCGCTCGCTGGTCCCAAACAATAACCACCTGTTTGGTCCACGTATCGGCATTGCCTGGGATCCCCGTGGCGATGGCAAGACTTCCATTCGCGCCGGTATTGGACAGTTCTTCCAGCGTGACCGCGTCGCTATCCGCGAAGCCGGAGCGGCAAACACTCCGTTCGTTCTGTCTGCGGGCTTTACACGCCAGCTCGACGTAGCTCCGACCAATCTCACGGCTTCGGGAACGCCGACCCGCTCCTACCAGCAGACAACAAGTATTCCTAACACTTTGCAGTACAACCTGACCTTTGAACGTGAGCTCTTCAGAAACACAAAGCTGCAGATGGGCTATGTCGGCAACCGGGGCTACCATCTGCTTGACTTCCAGGATACAAATCCGGTGCCCGCAGGAGCAGACCGGGTGGCTTATGCACTCAACAACGGCCTCAACAACCTGCGGCCTTTCGGCGCCGGCAGCTGGGGCTTTATTCCGCAGCAGCAGTATGAGGCGGGCGACAACTACAATGCCCTGCAGGCTCTGATGCGCACGCGCATTAAGAATCTGGATGCGCAGTTCGCCTACACCTGGTCAAAGTCTCTGGCCAATACCGACATTGGCGATTCGAGCGGCTCCAATGATGCTGGAAATACGTTCATTGATCCAGTCAACCACCATCTCGATTACGGGCCGACTACACTGAACCGCCCCCAGGTCTTCACCGGGAACATCGTCTATAATCTCCCAGCTTTGGCGGGGCACAACGGTTTCGTACGCAATACGGTTGGCGGCTGGCAGGCCAGCACCATCCTCACCTACGCCAGCGGTCCGTCTCTGACCGTGTTAGCTGGATCTGGTGGTACCACGGGCGGTCTGATGGGCACGGGAAATACCGCGACCGAGCGGCCTAACTTAGTTCCCGGAGTTTCGTGCTCAGGCTCGGGAAACCAGTGGATTAATCCCGCGATGTTCACGTTGGATCACTATCAGCTCGGAGCCGACCCAACATCACCGCGCGGGATTTGTTCAGGACCTGGGATTGCAGATACTGACTTTTCGGTGCGCAAGAACTTCAAAATCACCGAGAGAGTCAGAATGCAGTTCGAGCTCGATTTCTTCAATTTCTTCAACAAGACTCAATTCAACTCAATCGGGATGGATCTCTCTTTATCAAATAGCGGTACGACTTGCGGCGTAGGAGCAAGCTCAAACCCGCTTACGCCTTGGTGTGCTGGTTACGCCGACAACTCGATTTTCTGGAAGCAGAACTCGACTACATGGGCTTTGCCCAACAGCGCATGTTCTAGTCCCCCATGCACGCAGACGATTGTCGGACAGACGCAGAGTGCTTTCGGAAAAGTCGAAAACGATCGTGGACCGCGGCAAATTCAATACGGCCTGAAGGTCGATTTCTGATCTAAACGTCCTCTAACCTTTAGGGTGAGGCTTGACGAAAGTCATGCCTCACCCTTTATCCTGTCTTACGAATGGGCCCCCGCAGTTCCCTCTCGTGTTTGAGTAAACCGAGGCATCCACGATCGCGACCTGATCGTGTCCTCGCCCTTGCGGCGCTGTTCCTGTTTTTTCTTTCTGCCCTGGCTGCGCAGAGTTCGAAACCGAAGCCTTCGGTTTCCAAAGAAACACAACCACCAGACTTGCTTCAGCAGCACTACGATGCCGCGCGCACGTTTGCTGTCGGCGGCGACCAGGAGCATGCCGCATTAGAGTACAAGACCTTCCTGGCGGAGGCGCTCCGGCGTATCGCCAACGCGCGCACTCACGAGGGCAATCGCGCCGCCGCGGATTCGCTGTTCAAAGAAGCTTTAGCAGTTGCTCCGGAGAACCCGGAGATTCGACTGGACTATGCAGTACTGTGTCTCGACCAGGAGGACCCCGCAGAAGCAAAGTTGCAGGCAGAAGAGGCGCTGAAGCTGGCACCTGGCCTGATGCGGGCGCACTATCTGCTCGGGCGCATCCTCTACGAACAGGGAGACTATGCCGGCGCCAAGGCGCAGCTAGAGGCCGCCATTATTGATAACCCAACCTTTGAGGTTGGATATAACCTCGCGCTGACCTATCTGCACCTGAAGGACCTGAACCGAGTGCGTCTTTTGTTTGACGAGATGATCGTTGGTCTTGGAGACTCGGCGCAGATTCACCTCCAGTTCGGACACGCATACTGGCGCACAGGCTATCCCGACAGAGCGATCGAAGAGTTCAAGACGGCCTTGGCACGGAACCCGAAGGTCGCCCAGGCTCACTATTTTCTCGGACTCGCTTATCTCGAGCGCGACGAAGATAAGGGTTGGGATGAAGACGCGCAGGAACAGCGGGAAGAGATCAAGAACAATCCCGACGATTTCCGTGCCCACTACGAGTTGGGCAACATTGCCTTGAAGCAGCGCCGTGCCGAAGAAGCCGAACGCGAGCTGAAACGTGCCTCCGAACTCGCGCTGGAGAATCCCGACCCGCTGATCTATCTGGGCGAGCTCTATGCCGGCCTGGACCGCCCAGTCGAAGCTGAAGCTGCCATGCGGAAAGCTATAGCCCTGACGACGGATCCCGCGCGCGGAGGCTATCAGATTCACCGCGCTCACTACGTTCTGGGCCGGATCCTCATCCAGTCTGGACACCGCGAGGAAGGGACAAAAGAGCTAAAGCTTTCCGCCGAACTGCGCGAGCAGGCGCATCCGGAGCTCCAAAGAGACGGAAAGCCGCAAGATGCCCTTCCTCCATCCGCTAAGGAAAATCAAATACGTCCCTACCCCACGCCTGACCAGTCGGCGGAGAAACAAAAATTGGAGGCCTATCTCGATCAACTCAAGCCTGGGATCGCGGATGCTTACAACAATCTCGGCGTAACCGCAGCCGGCCAGAAGGATTTCGTGGCCGCCGAGAAATACTTCCGCAGTGCGGCAAAATGGAATCCATCTCTTCCGACTCTCGACCGCAACCTGGGTATGGCAGGCTTCTACGCCGGTCAGTATTCTGACGCCATCACCCCCCTGTGGCATCACCTGGAGCAGCACCCCGACGACATGCGGGCACGCGCCGCCCTGGGGCTCAGCTACTTCGAAGTTGAAAAGTATTCTGCGGTGCTCGAAACTCTGCGTCTCCTGAAACCTGAAGAGGTCAATACAGATCCGGGCTTGGCGCTGGCTTACGCGGTTTCGCTGGCGAAGACGGGAAAATATGACGAAGGCATGGCGCGGATGAGGTCCCTTGAGCAGGCGAACCCTGATGCCGCCGGCGTCCACGTAGCCCTTGGGGAAGCTTACGCAGACCAGAAACTCTATGGGACCGCGACTGAGGAATACCGTAAGGCGCTATCGCTCGATCCAAATCAGGCACGAACGCACTTCTTGCTGGGCCTTTCTTTAATGCACGAAGCGACCGAGGCCGATGCCGCGCAGGAATTTCGCGCCGCTCTCCGGCTGGACCCAAAGGATGCAACCGCGAAATATCATCTTGCTTACGCCCTGATCCAGATGCAGAAAAAAGACGAAGGCCAAACCTTGCTGCGTGAAGTAGTCTTGCAGAATCCCGCCTACGCCGACGCCTTTTACCAGTTAGGCAAACTACAACTGGAACAGGGTGATACCAAGACAGCCATTTCGAATCTGGAGATCAGCGCTAAGTTAAGTCCCGCCAGCGATTACACTCATTACCAGCTTGCGATGGCCTATCGTCATGATTCTCGCACCGAAGACGCCGAGCGAGAAATGCGGGTGTACGAAGCCATGAAAGAGCACCGCCGTGGAGATCATGAGCCTCCGCCATCAAATTAACCGGGCTCGGCTTCTACCGGTCGCGGCGCTTTCTCTGTGCTTGGCCTACTCCGCCTCTCCGCAAGTTCGAAAAGACGCCTCTGCAGACTCGCAGAAAAGCGGAGATTCGCTGGCCAAGGCGCGTACCCAGTTCGCTCGTGGAGACCTTGGGGGTGCGGAAACTTCTCTCTGGACTGTGCTCGCCACCAATCCTGATCAAGAACAGGCGCTGACCCTGCTGGGCACGATTCGCGGCCGCCAACAGCGTTACACCGAGTCCGAGGCCCTTTTCCGGCGAGTCTTGCAGCTCAATGCAAATTCCGGCATGGCACATCGCGGCTTGGGAAGCGCATTCGTGGCCGAGAATCATATCGATGACGCTATCGAGCAGTACAAAGCAGCCATGGACCTGGCTCCCGAAGACTTGCGATTAAAAGTGGATATCGCCCGCCTCTATGCCGGGCGTGGGCAATTTCCACAGGCGCTCGCATTGCTGCAGGCGATTCCCCAAAACCGCTTTCCCGCGGAAGCGATTCCGGTGAAGGCCGCCAGTATTCTCGCGCTGGGGAAAAGCGCAGACGTCTTGCCGCTGGTTGAGCAGGCCAGAGCTTTTCCGCTCGCCGAAATTGAGCTCGCCGAAGTCTTCCTTGACGCCAAGCTCCCCGATCAAGCCCTGCGGTGCTTGGCCTTCGCTGCCGAAAACCTAAAACGGCGGCCCGCACGATTCTATTACCTTCAGGGAAGGGCGCTCCAGGCTAAGGGGGAGCCGAGGCTCGCCCTGGTTGCCTTGCAGCAAGCGCTGGTGGCCGATCCCAAGTCGGCGGACACGCTCGTGGCCCTGGCGGAATTGTATGCTGTGCAGAACCACCATGGAGACGCGGTAAGTGCGCTTCAAAAAGCGCTCAGCCTCGCACCCGATAACGTCATTGTTCTGCGCCATCTCGTGGTGGAGGCGACAAAAACCGGAAAGGGACAGACCGCACTCGATGCAGCATCCGAGCTGGCGGCTAAGAGTCCCGACAATCCTGACGATCTCTATCTCGCGGGCGCAGCCATGCTCCAGGAAAATTCAGCCGCCGCGAGTACGGTTCTGGAAAAATATGTTGCCCTGCGGACCGACAATGCTAAGGCTTGGTTGGGATTGGGAATGGCGTATGTGCAGCAACAGAAGTATTCCGAGGCCCGCGGGCCTTTGGAGCATTCCTTGCATCTCGATCCTAAAATCGCCGAAGCGGAATACCAACTCGGTGTGGTGGCGAAGAATGAGGGCGGTTCAGCCGAGGCCATCCAGCATTTCCAGCGAGCGGTAACATTGCAACCACAACATGCCAAGGCATTGTGGAGTTTGGGCAATCTCTACTTGCAATCGGGAGATCTCGAGAAATCTCAGGAGGCTTTGCAGTCGGCAGAAGTCATTGATCCGAACAATCTTGAAACCGAATATGACCTGGGCCTGGTTCTGGGTAAGCTCGGCAAAACGGCCATGGCGCGAGAACATCTTGCAAGATTCCGCAAGCTGAAAGACGCTCAGCCCCCGGCAGCTCGCGATGCTCACTAATACTAATCCAGTCGGCGACGGTTTAGCTTCCGGGCAAGAGCTACTGTTTCCCGGCCGCGCCACTTGCGGCCCCGGTCGATGCCCCGGTAAAGCGGGTTTTCTCGATAATCCCTTTGTCTTCCACGATGGTGTAAATAAAATCAGCAGCCAGCTCTTGGTAGGTTTCTTTCTTCCCACTTGGCCAAAAAACCTCAGCCGTGATAGTTTTTTCCGTCCCCAGACCAAAATGCAATCGCAGATCGTTCTGCGAGCAATAGCTCGCGCCGCCCCTCACTTCGCTGAACTGGCGAAGGTTGCCTGCCGTAACCGTCACCCGAGCGCCGATTGCGGCTTTGTTGCTCCTGGTCCCGACCAGACGAAACAGCACTGCATGATTCTGATTTTGCGTGCGATTGATCAGCAGCGTGGGAGGCTGCCCAACATTCAGGAGTAAAACATCCACCTTGCCGTCGTTATTCACGTCTCCGAACGCCGCACCCCGGCGCGACGCCGGCGGCAATTTGTCCAGTCCAGAAAGAGCACTGATGTCTTCAAACGTTCGATTGCGATTGTTGCGGAAAAGTTGCACGGGCTGGCGGTAGGGCGAGCTCCCCTTCACATTATCAAACTGCGGAAAAATGTGGCCATTGGCGACAAGGATATCGAGCCAGCCGTCGTTGTCCACATCTACGAATCCGGCGCCCCACCCCACGAAAGGGACACTGGGACGAGCGATTCCCGCGGGCCATCCTACATCGGGAAATCCGCGCTCGCCCTGATTCCAGTAAAGCGCGTTCCCCTCCCCATAAAAGTTGGTCACGAGAATGTCGAGACGTCCATCGTGATCGAAGTCGCCAAAATCTACCCCCATTGCGCCTCGCACTTGACCCTCCAAACTCAGAGCCGATCCCGAAAATAGGCCAACCTCTTCAAAGCTACCATCGTGTTTATTGTGATACAGATAGTTGGGCCCGCCATCATTGGTGACGTAGAGATCGGGCCAGCCGTCATTGTCGTAATCCGCCCAAATTCCCTGCATGCCGAGATAGGTCCCAGGATCGTTGACCCCCGCCTTTTTCGAAACCTCCTCAAAGGTTCCGTTCCCCCGATTGCGGAACAGCAAGTCCGATTCCCCGGTGTGACCACGCCTGGCACATTCCATGGAGACACCCGAGAAATCGCAAAGCTTGTCGATGTCCTCCGGCTTGGGCAGCTTGCTCAGGTCCACACTCAGGTAGCGAGGCACAAACAGGTCTACATAGCCATCCCGGTCGTAGTCTCCCCAGGCCGCACCGGTGCTGTATCCTCCGGCCCGCAAGCCAGCCTTCTCCGTCACGTCTTCGAATTTGCAGTTGCCTAGATTGCGGTAAAGCACGTTACCGCCATATCCCGTAACGTAGAGGTCCTGCCATCCGTCGTTATCGAAGTCTGCAACCGCCACTGCCATTCCCCAGCCCTTTCGAGTCAGGCCGGCCGCCAGCGTGATATCGCTGAAATGTAAGTCCCCATCCTGATGGTAGAGCGTCACCATGGGATCGCCGCCGTTGCGATAGTGCTCCATGGTCGAACTGTTGACCATGACGATGTCCAGATTCCCATCGTTGTCACAGTCGATGAAGCCCACGCCGCCGCTGGTGGATTCGACAATATAGTGTTGGGCAGGCTCTGCGATGTGCGAAACCGTAAGACCAGCCTGCCGGGAGACGTCTTCAAACCGGGGAGGGGACGGAGCTTGTGCAACACAACACAGTGGGGAAGACAAGAGGATACACAGTGACAGGATCCGCATAAAGCCCCATGATTGTAACACCGCAGAATTCGCGCCAAGATCGAGGCCGGCTTGTGCCTCCTGATACCGTCGAGTATCTTTGAATTGGAATTCTGAATTGAAATTATGAATTGGAATTCCGGATCGCAATTCTCAGAGTATGCGCATAAATCGCCCGGGCGGCCGTTTTATTTGGCAGGTTTTTGTTGCGTGTCTTCTTATTTCTTTCGCCACGCGAGCCCAGAGTCCCCAAACCATTGCGGATCAGTTCAGCACCGCTGAACGACTCAAGAAACACGGCTGGTGGCCTACCAAGGGCGATGCGCCCAAAGACGAATATGTTGGAGCAGCCGCCTGTGCTCGATGCCATTCCGAAGTGGCTGGGTCTCAGAAAACCACCAACATGGCGCGCACCGCAATGGCCCCCGCCGACTCCGAGGTGTTGCGCTGGCGCGAAACCGCGGCTTTTTCGCAAGCGCCCTACACCTACCAGATGACGCGCACCACGCGGGGCGAAGTTTACACAACCATCGACGGGCAACAGATGATTTCTGAGCCCGTAACCTGGGCATTTGGCACGGGCAATCACGGACAGAGCTATCTATTTGAGCACTTGGGATCTCTCTACGAAACTCGTCTGACTTACTATCAGTCATCGCAATCCTTCGGTCTTACACCGAACCACCCAAGTTCCCCTGCCGAATCTCTGGAAAAAGCAATTGGCCGAAAGATCTCCGGCGCTGAAGCGCAGAAATGCTTCGGCTGTCACACGACCGCTTCCACTCTCAGCGGAGTTTTTTCCCCAACTAAGGCGGTACCCGGCGTTACCTGCGAGGTTTGTCACGGGCCGGGAGCAGCCCATGCCGCAGCCGAAAAAAATGGCTTTAGAGACGAGGGTGCAGGGTTAGTCCTGAATCCCGCTAGACTCTCGCCTGGAGACTTAGTGGATTTCTGCGGCGCATGTCACCGAACATGGTGGGATGTGAATCAGGACGGCTTCACCGGGATCGCAACCCTGCGCTTTCCTGCATACCGTCTAGAAAAAAGCCGATGCTGGGGCAAGGGAGAGGCTCGCATCACCTGTATCGCATGTCACGACCCCCACCGGGCGCTGGCAAAGGAGTCGGCTTCCTACGACCAGCAATGTTTAAGTTGCCACCAAGTCACTGGTGCGCAACCAAAGGCCGACCATCCCGGCACGGCATGCACCGTCAGCACCAAAGATTGTGTTACCTGCCACATGCCCAAGTACGAGACCCCGGAGATGCACACCAAGTTTACCGACCATTTGATCCGTATCGTCAAGAAAGGCGCGCCCATTCCCGACTGACTGGTTGCTTCTTACGGCTTGTCCCCCACCTCAAATGGGGTTTTCTGCTGCACGCCGGTGCCTTCCGTAATCGTGTAGATGAAATCGGATGCGAGGTCCTTGTAAATCTCTTTCTTGCCACTCGGCCATGAGACTTCCACCGTGTCCATCGTCGTTCCTTTTCCCAGCCCGAAATGGAGGCGGAGATCGTTCTGCGACAGATAACTGGTGCCGCTGCGCACTTCGGTGAACTGCACAACTCCGCCGGCGGTGACCGAAACCCGCGCGCCGATAGCTGCCTTGTTACTCTTAGTTCCGATCAGTTTGAAGAGCACAGCATGATTGGAGGTTTGGGTCCGGTTGAGAAGCAGCGTGGGAGGCTGACCAACGTTCAGCATCAGGATGTCAATCCTGCCGTCGTTGTTAAGGTCCCCGAATGCGGCTCCGCGGCGGGAGGCGGGCGGTAGTTTGTCGAGTCCAGAGAGCGCGGTGATGTCTTCGAATGTGCGGTCGCGATTGTTGCGATACAGAATCACCGGCTGCTTGTAGCCCGCGGCGCCTTTTATGTAATCCATTTGGGGATAGACGTGGCCGTTCACTTCAAAAATATCGAGCCAGCCGTCATTGACGAAATCGACAAAGCCAGCGCCCCACCCCACCAGCGGAGTCGTGGCTTTGGCGATGCCAGCCTTCCATCCAATGTCGATAAACCCCTGTTCGCCTTGATTCCAGTAAAGCGCATCCGGCTCGTTCACAAAATTCGTGACAAAAATATCCAGCCGGCCATCATGGTCAAAATCCCCGAAGTCAACGCCCATCGAGCCTTGCTCCTTGCCGTCGAGGCTCAGCGCCGTGCCCGACAAGAGTCCAACGTCCTCGAAGGTTCCGTCGTGCTTGTTATGGTAAAGATAGTTGGGTTTGCCATCGTTGGGTACATAGAGGTCGGGCCAGCCGTCGTTGTCATAGTCGGCCCAAACCGCCTGCATGCCAAAGTAGTGATCCGGATCGTCCACCCCGGCCTTTTTCGACACATCCTCGAAGGTTCCGTCGCCGCGATTGCGGAATAAGAAATCAGACTCGCCGGGTAGTCCCCCGGGCCCGCACTGCACCATGACCCCGCGATAGCGGCAAAACTTATCGTCACTGCCAAATTCGGGCAGGTTGTTCATATCCACGTGTACGTACCGGGGCACAAATAGATCCACGAGTCCGTCGCGATCATAGTCAGCCCACGCCGCCCCGGTGCTGAATCCACCCACGCGCAGACCGGCCTTATCGGTTACATCCTCGAACTTGCAGTTTCCCAGATTACGGTAAAGCGCGTTTCCACCATACCCCGTGACGTAAATGTCCTGCCATCCGTCGTTGTCAAAATCCATGACGGATACCCCCATGCCCCATCCCTTCCGCGTGAGGCCGGCAGCTTGCGTGATGTCGGTGAATTTTAGATCGGCATCCTGGTGATAGAGCGTAATCATCAGGTCACCACCTTTGCGATATCTGTCTACGGAGGACCCATTGATCGTAAGAATGTCTAGCTTGCCGTCATTATCGCAATCGATGAAGCCCACGCCGCCGCTCATCGACTCGACGATGTAGCGCTTTTCCGGCGTAGAGTTGTGGGGAACGGTTAGACCCGCTCGCTTGGTAATGTCCTCAAACTGCGGAATAGGCCGGGCTGCAGGAAGGGTCTGGGCCAGGAGGGCAACGGGCAGAAACATCCCGAGAATAACACTGAACCGAGTGCCCATGAGAACCCCTGGATTTTAACATGATGGAAGAGCGGAGCTTGGGCCGCTTGCAGCCGCCTTCGACGCCGTTTGAGTAAGGATTTTTCGGCGCCCGGCGACTCATTGGGCTTTCTTCGAAAGGCCTGGCTTTCCTTTTTCGGGAACGGTTACAGAGGCCTGGACGCTGCCGATTTTGTGACTGCCGCGATCCAAGACTCCGAGCCGCAATGTATAAGTCCCGGGCTTCAATTCCATTTCCTGATGGAAGGGCAAACCCGTGCGCATTACTTGCTGGTAGGGTTCGGCGCGGAGAGTCGTGTCCATGCCGCCCGCGACCCGGCCAACTTGTTTGAAGTCCTTATCCCAGGCAGTGGCCACGAAATCGATCGACGCCTGCTTGCGCTGGTCGGCGCTATCCGTGAAATTGATGTCATGAGCATCGACAGCGTAGTCGATGCGAACGGTTTCATGCGCGGCGTCGGGAGGCAACACCTGTACCTTAAGCAACAGCCCGGTAAACTCCGGCACGGTGGGCTGCATGGCGGCCGTCATAACCGCCGCCGCCCTGGCTGTGGACAACTCTCTTCCCTCGAGAGCGTAATAGCCCCGGCGATAGATTAAGTCTGTGCCCGGAAGCGCGGCCTTGACTTCGATCTTTCGGTACTTGCCGGTCCAATCGCGATTGCTCGGAGCGTAGGCCAGCGTGTAGTAGGAGGAGCCCTGTTCCACACTACGAGACATGGCATTGTTGAGATCATTGGTTCCGTAGAAGGCGCGCCCACCGGTCTCCCGCGCGACATCGGCCATGGCTTCATGCGCGTCCCAGATCGCTGTCGTCTGCCGTGTATAAGTCGAGCTGACCTCGTTCCGTAGGTCAACCGTTCCCAGAGAGGCGGTCTGTGTGCTGATGTCGATTCCGGTTCCCAGGCTTATCTGCCCGCGAACGTCAATGGGATAAACCGCCATACGTGCGGCCGCGAGCAGCGCGGCGGTCTGCTGCACCGGGGGCGCTTCAGCCTGAAGATTGCGAAGCTGACGGTTCGTCTCAAGTCCCACATTTTCCACGATGCCGGCCTGATTGTAGGGGTTTAGGTCGGGTCCAAAGGTGACCGGGAATTCCGCGGAGAGCCATATCAGATTCTTTCTCCCCGGATAGCCGGCGACGGATTGCGCCAGAGCGTCAAGTGCCTGGAGCGTTAGATCCATGCGCTCTAATTTCTGAAACGAATCCTGTGCCGCCAAGGCTTCGCGGATGGCCTGGCCGACGGGCGCCACCGGCATGGAAGGGGAAGAGCCGGTCGGTCCCGTCGACGACGGACCAGCATTATTCTCGAGGGCTGTAGCACCATTTTCCTCTTGCTGCCACTGCGCTTCCGGACTGGTGAAAGGAGACTGGTATCCCAGCAACGACTTTGCCGCCGCCACCAGCGCGCCGGAGTCGCTCGAGAATCCTTGAATCATTTTCAGTTTCGTAGTGAGCACGAACAACGCAACTGGCCGATTTTGGGGCAGATCTTTCAGAAACTGAATCATCTGCTTGCGCGCGTAAGCCTGGTCTATCCCACTGGTGTTCAGCATATCCATCAAAACCACAGTGACAGGTTGGTCGCTGTCCTGCTTGATGAACGTGAAGTTCGTATATTGATGCGGCGGAAGTTCAAGCGGTGGTAGAGGTTTGGAGGGAGTTGGAGGAGCCAGATGCACCCCGAACGCCGAAATTTTCTGCGGTTGCTTATCCTCGAAAACTGTAAAGTCACCGGCTTTCAAGCCGGGCACGAATTTTCCGTCGTGGTCAGTCACAATTACGTCGAGCAGCACCAGTCGCGAAGTGGCGTGGATTACCGGAGCTGAGTTCGATTGACCGGGGGAATCGTTCTTAGTCGGGGAGGCATTGTGGGAGTCTTGTGGGTCTGAAGGAATTGAAAAACTCAGCACGACGACCGAAATCAGCGACAGCCCGCAAATCCCGATTCGTCTTTTCATGTTTCCTCGGGCAAGACTTAAGACCGTGCGGACGGTAATCTAGGGACGAACGGCCTGCACGCCGCCGATTGTAGCATTGCCCACTTCGGGCCGCACGGGCGAAGCAGCGGCTTCCGGCGCAGGGAGCGGAACCTTGGACTTGATGCCTTGCCCCTCCACAACGGCATAGATGAAGTCGCCTGGGACATTCTTGAAAACCTCGCTTTGCCCGCTCGGCCAGCGTATGGTCACCTCGTCCATGACGCTGTTGCTTCCCAGGCCAAAATGTTGGCGAAGATCATTTTGTGATAAATAACTGCTGCCGCCCTTCACTTCGCTGAACTGTGTAAGACTGCCGGTCCGCACAGTGACGCGCGCGCCAATCGCAAGCCGGTTGCTCCTGGTTCCCAGCAGCTTGAACAGCACGCGATGGTTGCCGTTCTGGCAGTGATTCAGCAGCAGCGACGGTGGCTGACCCCAGTTCAGAGTGACAATGTCCACACAGCCATCATTGTTGATGTCTCCAAACGCCGCCCCCCGCCTCGACTGCAGAGCAGCACTGTTGAGCCCCGCGGCCGATGCAACTTCATCAAAGGTTCCATCCCGATTGTTTCGAAACAGCAGCATGGGCTGGCGGAAATGGGCCGCATCAGGAATTGTATCCACCTGTGGATAGACGTGGCCATTGGCCACGAAGATATCCAGCCAGCCGTCATTATCCATGTCGAAGAAGCCTGTGCCCCAGCCCACATAAGGATGGCTCGGTTGCGCAATGTGAGAGTTCCAGCTCACGTCCTCGAAGCCGTTCTTTCCTTTGTTGTGGTATAAAGTGTCCGACTGATCCACGAATTCCGTCACAAAGATGTCCAGAAGTCCGTCGTGGTTGTAGTCTCCCATGTCAACGCCCATGGAACCGAGTTCCTGGCCGTCTCCGCTAAGGTCAGCGCCGAGCATCAGACCGACTTCCTCAAATGTTCCGTTGCCCTTGTTGCGAAAAAGATAATTAGGTCCGGCGTCGTCGGCTACATACAAGTCCGGCCAACCGTCGTTGTCATAGTCAGCCCACTCAACCCCCATGCCGTAGTAGTGGTGAGCATTGTCTACTCCCGCCTTCTTCGAGACTTCTTCAAATTTGCCATCCCCGCGATTGTGGAACAGCAGGTCGGTTTCTCCCTGCAGACCCCAAGGCCCACATTGCACCAGCACCCCACGAAAGCGGCAGAACTTTTCGTTGCTGCCTAACTCCGGGAGCTTATTCATGTCAACGTGGACATAGCGGGATACAAATAGATCCACGTTGCCGTCACGGTCGTAGTCTCCCCAGGCCGCCCCCAGGCTCAACTCTCCGCCGCCAACCCCCGCCTTTTCGGTCACGTCTTCGAACTTGCAGTTCCCCAGGTTGTGGTAGAGAACATTTCCTCCGTACCCGGTAACGTAGATGTCGGGAAGACCGTCGTTGTCGTAGTCCGCAACGGCCACTCCCATACCCCAGCCCCGGCGCGTGAGTCCAGCCGGTATTGTGATGTCGGTGAACTTGAGGTCGGCGTCCTGATGGTAAAGCGTGATCATCGGATCACCACCCTGTTGACGGTAGCGCTCGACGTTTGAACCGTTGACTGTGATGATGTCCAGTTTGCCATCGTTATCACAGTCAATCAGGCCGACACCGCCGCTCACCGATTCGATGATGTACCTTGCGGCCGGCGAAGAAATGTGGGAGACGGTCAAACCAGCTTGACTGCCGATGTCTTCGAAATGTGGAACCGCGATGGCCGTCGAACTCTGTCTCCGGGGAGAGGCAGAATTTGGCCGGGCTGGCCCCCTCTGGGCCAACCCAGCCGCGCACAACAGACTGCAGATAAGAAATAAACGCATTGCACGAAGAATACAGCAATCAAGTCCTGAAGTTCACGGTGATGCATTTTCTCGCGTGTCCCAGTTGAACTGGTTTGACGGCTGGGCTTATGGATTCAGTAAAAGTCTGGCAGGAAGCCGTTGTCGTATTCCCGGTCCATGGTTATGATGTGGGGCACGATCTTCTCGTGAAAGGGTCGGAATGGAGTCCGCGCATTCCCCTCGCAGTTTTGTTTCCGCGCGAGGAAATCGGCGCAGGTTGCGGGCTCTCGCCTTAGTTTGTTTGTTGTTCCCTGCCGCCTGCGCCGCGCAAAGCTGGACGCTCGCCTGGAGTGACGAGTTCGACGTCGCCGCCGGCAGCCCCATAAACAGCAGCAACTGGCAGTACGACACTGGGATCCTGAAGGTCAACAATGAAGTGGAGTACTACTGCGCGCCAGCGAGCAGCACGCCGCCCTGCGTTTCCGCCGCGCCGAATGCCTACATTGATGGCAATGGGCACCTCGTCATTCAGGCCATCAGGATCAATTCCAGCGTGACGCCATACAGCGGCAGTTGGACCTCCGCTCGCCTCAACACGGGGAGGAATCTGCGGAACTTTCAATTTGGCCGGCTGGAATCGAGCATTTCTCTTCCCGTCGGGGCAGGACTTTGGCCCGCCTTCTGGGCGCTTGGCAATAACATTGGCGGCATAGGCTGGCCGGCCTCAGGCGAAATGGACTTCATGGAGAATGTTCCGGCCTCAGGCGGACTGGGACCAAATGCCTTCCGGTCAACCATCCATGGCGGGAATTCGTCGAGCAGCTGCTATTGTGGCGGAAACGGTCTGGGGCAGTCGTACACGTTTCCCATCAAGGATCACAGCCGCCCCACTGTCGCTGGCTTCCACAGTTATGGCGCAATTTGGTCGACAAACATGGTGCAGTTCTACGTTGACGATCCCAGGAATGTCTTCTTGGTTCGCACCGTCAATGACCTTCCCGCAGGTTTTAGCTGGGACTTCAATCGTCCATTCTTTCTGTTGCTGAATCTCGCCGTGGGCGGGACTGGCAGTTGGCCAGGGCCGGCAGACGGCAACACGCCCAATCCTGCCGTTATGACGGTGGACTATGTTCGCTGGTATAAGCCGTCGGCGGTGGCAGGACCAACCATGAGCGCTGCCCCTATCAGCGTGAAGTCTGGCGGCGCAGGTAGCGCCACGCTCAGTGTGAATTCGACGAGTGGCACTGGGCGCGTCTATCTCTCCTGTACCACCACGGCTCCCAAGGCGACCTGCTCGATCAACTCTGGCGATGTCCTGAATACCTATACCGTAGACTTCAGCAAGACCGGCCATGGCTCCGCTACCGTAAAGCTGACTACCATCGCCAACCCGCCGGGATTGCCTAAAGGCGGAAGGCGCAACGCAACCCGTCCGGGCAATTATTCCGTCACAGTCAGTTCCTACACCGTCAGCAATACAAGCGGGAATCCTGATTCTGTGCTAAGCATTCCCCTGACGGTCAATTAAAACGCTTCAGCCGTGCAGCCCACGAAGTGTTCGACAGAACGCATGCTTTGTTAGGGTTGCACTCGGCTGAGCGTTGCCGAGTCAGCGGCCGGCGCCGCCAGCAAGTCATAGAGCGGCTGCGCCGGTCTAATCTCCGGATTCTCTTTGCTCACAGATATGGCCAAAACGCGAATCTTTTGGTTGTCGGGCAATTGAATGCTCTTGGCGCCGGCGGGAAGATCGATCGGGTACGCGAACAAATACGAGTACCGGTAAGCCACGTTCTGTCCCGCGGTGTTGTGATGGTGCGAGCAATACCACGCCAGCTCGGCGCGCTTGATGTAGCCCGGCTTGATGGCAGTCATCTCGCCATAATCGTCGTGCGAAGTATCTTTCGAACTCCACTGCCGGTCGTCCCACTGGCCGATGAATCCGCCCCAGTCTTGGATATTCAGTTCTACTTTCTTGCCATCGACTTCGAATATCGCTTTCTGATCGCCATCCGCCGAAGCTGCTAATAGATACGCCCGGTTATATTGGCCCGATGGCAGATCAATGATCTGCCCCTTGGCTACAGCTGCGTTGGGCGCGCCCGTTTTGGCTGGGGCGAGTTGGAATTGCACATCGTTGAACCTGATCCGCTCCGGCAGCATCTCTGCAGGCAGCGCGTTTCCCTCGCTGTCAAACCCTCCCACTGAGCGTGTCCCGTCATTACTCGCAGTGGCGAGATCATATTTCAACGGGACCGGCAGCGATTGCACCACCGGTACTTTGGTTGACCCTTTCGCTAGCTTCACTGCGAAGGTGCGCGGCTGATAAGCTGAGAACGAAGTAACCAGGGCGCCACCGTTCACCCTGGCCGTTCCCACCGGCTGCTCCTGCCCATTGACTTCACGTGCGGCGACGATCGGTGCTCGAAAGGCCACACGGACATCTACCTGCGGTTTACCATCCAGTTCCACCAGTCGCACGATGATCTCGTCGCTCAGCTCCGCTTTCTTCAGCGCCAGAACTCGAATTCGCGGATTGCTGACCTGCAGTAAAGAAAATTCCCGTCCTAGCGCGCCTGCATGTTGTGAAGTTTCGAAGGCAATCATCAGATCGTTCAACCGCTGCGCTTGCCAGTCGGTCCCGCTGTCGCGCCAGCCCGCCTTATGCCCGGCGATTCCGTAAACGAATTCGTGATGTCCAATATCCTGGGTGCCTTGGTCCGCATAACCTCCGCGAGTTCCGGGGGTTCGGATCAGCGTCAATCGAATGGTATGATCGTTCGGCTTGTCCGATCCATTCTTGCAATCGGTCAAGATCGTTGCGCCGAATTCGCCGCTCGCGTCGGTTAAATCAATCCACTGATGTGTGGGCACTTCGAACTTCTTCGGCTCCGCACTCGGTCGCTCGATCGTGCCGATATCCCAGTTGTAAGTGGCCATCTCGTTTGAAACCGTCAGCGGAAACGTCGCCTTCAGATTCGACTCTCTGGTCTTCCAATCAATCACGTCTTTAAACTCAACGCGCTGTCCCGCATCGCCCGCCGATAGGCTGATGGTCTGTACAAACTTGGAGCCCGCAGCCTCTCGCGAAACTTCCACGGCCACACGCGCCGGGCCCCTTTCCACCACCCGAATCTTCGCCGGACCGCCGGCATACGCTTTCGGTGCAGCCTGCTCCTGATCCCAGTCCATGTTCCACGCCGGCCAGTGCTCCGGGTTGTCGTAGGAAATCGCCAGCCGGGCGGGAGCGCTCAGTAACTGCTTGCCTAGCGACTTGTCGAAGATGCTGGCGACATCACCATCGGCGTTCAACTTGACCCGGTAATACTGGTTCTCGAGTGAATTCTCCGAGACTTTCAGACCGTACTGGTCGGCCGGTCCTGACCCCGGCTGCACGTCGTAAACCGCGTAGCCGACCGATGGCGCTTTAGCGACGAAGACCACTTTGTCATTCGAAATCTGCGCGGGAACGTCTTTCCCATCCGGACCGGTCACATGCACAGACTTCGGTTCGCCCCCGCGGAAGCTCACGCTCGCCTCCACCAAATCTTCGCGCGCGATGTTCAATGGATTGAAGACAACGATGGGGGTGCCCTTGGTCTCGGTGTTGAGGGCCGCCGCAACGCCCTCGGTAGCGTTTGAGAGCACGCCGGCAAACTGATTCATCGCGATCACATCGTCATTCCAGGCGAACTCGTACGCCTTGGGCGTGGCCGTGCCGGCAGCGAGGTCGTGAAAGTGCCCGCCCATTACCAGCGTCCACGCATCATTCAGCCGCTCGAGCGGATAGGGCCGCGCTCCCAGCCATTCCGCGGTGATGGAGGCTTTCTCGGCGGCATCGGCCAGCAATTCTTCCTTCCGAAGCCAGCGCTTCTGATATGCCTGCGAGGTCAGCGAACCAGCTGAGTGATTGGTAAGCTCCATTTCTCCGGTATAGCGCGGTAGTTCAGCGGCCTGGTCGGGCGTGATATCGAGAAACATCTGCTCGGCATTCGCGGAGATCACATGCACTGGCCCATCGCCGACTTTCACCGGCGGCCCCTGCGCATGCGAGAGACGAGAAAAGAGCGGATCCGGGCCGGAAGGGAAACTTGCCGCGCCTTCAGTCACGATGGCTTCGAGCCGCTTTACTGAGTCTTCGTCCGGGGTTCCCCCGATATCGCCCGTGCCGAAATAATGGTAGTCGGTCAATACACCGGTGACCTTCCCATTCAGCTCAACCCGTGCCGCCCAGTCCCCCTGATGTCGATTCAGTTCGCGATCCTGCTCGGCCCTGGAGAATGCCCTCTGCTGATTGCGATAGTCGAGGAACTCCTCGATCTCTTTCACATCCAGGGTTTGTTCACTTTCCTCAGCCTTCTGAACTTTCTGTTGTAGCGGCTGCAGCCTCTGGTTAAGGTCTTCAAGAGCCGCATTGGGCGGGACGGGCGGCCATGGCTTGCTAAGATCGCTGTAAATTCCTCCGCTGTAATCGCCCGGATTCAGTCCGGTCAGCACACTTTCGCCATCCGGGCCAACCCACACGCCGACATTGAACGGCGTCCCCTCCGGCGTTTTTTCGAGCGACTCCACGCCCCCGCCCGGCGCCGACGATCCCCATACCAGCTTCTGGGTGGAGAATCCCTTCACTCCGGAGTGCGCGAGAATTGTCGGCAATGACGCCGGAAATCCGAAGCAGTCGGGCAGCATGTACTCCGCGCTGGCCTTCCCGAGCTCTTTGCGAAACCAGTTATTTCCGTACAGAATTTGCCGAATGATCGTTTCGGCGCTGGGCGTGTTCACGTCGCCCTCTTCCATGGAAGAGCCCGCCGGGAACCAACGTCCCTGATCGACATATTTCTTCACTCCTGCGAAATCGCCGGGAAAATATTCCTTCATGAAGCGGTAGCGGTTCGCGCCGCTGAAGTTAAAAATGTAGTGCGGATATTTCTCAAAAAGTTTGAAATTATTCTCCATGGTTTTGCGAATGTATTCGTCGATCACCTGGGGATATTCCCACCGCCATTCCGTATCCAGGTGGGCATAGCCAACCACATAAAGCGTCGGCTGCTTGCTCAAATCGGTTTTTTCTGCAGTTTGTGCCCGGGCTGCGCTTAGCCATCCCACACCAGCCAATACCACCGCTATCAGGTTGAAAATTGTTCGCATCGCATCTCTCAGGATATTTAGATTTCCAGGGCGGTTGCCGGCCCGTCGAATTCGAAAGCAACAACTATTTGCGCATAACGTGGTTATGCGAAATTTGGCCTCAGGGGATAATCGATGATGATGGCCCTCCCGTCAGTGAGGGCCTTGACCGAGTGAGGGACGTTTCCTGGCACAATCGCGACGACACCTGCTCGGGCGATCTGCGCCACGCCGTCGATGGTTACCTCGAGCTCGCCTTCGGTCACTTCATAGACTTCTTCTTGAGGATGGAAGTGCTCGTGAATGGACGAGCCGCGTATGAAGTCATAGTGCGCGAATGTCATGCTCGGCGAGTGGAAATAGCGTCCGTACCAGCCGGGCAGGCGTTCAATCACATCGAGCGTGCGCGTATCGATGAAGGGCATAGACCTCCTGCGCTTTCACAGAAGAGTTTACACGCCTCTCGAGAAATTACGGCAGCGTTTGCACCTCCACCGAAAGCACGGCCGGAAGGTCACGAACAATGGGAGCCCAATTATCTCCAGCATCGGCCGAAGCGTAGACCTGTCCACCGCTGGTGCCGAAATACACGCCGCACTCGTCCAGCGAATCGATGGCCATGGCGTCGCGCAGCACGTTCACGTAGCAGTTGCTTTGCGGCAAACCTTTGGTGAGCGCCTCCCACTCGTTTCCTCCGGTGCGGCTGCGGAACACGCGCAGCTTCCCATCGGGAACAAAGTGTTCCGAGTCGCTCTTGATGGGCACGACGTAAATCGTCTCAGGCTCGTGCGCGTGAACGTCAATCACGAAACCGAAATCTGTGGGAAGGTTCCCGCTGATCTTCTGCCAGGAATCGCCGGCGTCATTGCTCCGCATCACATCCCAGTGCTTCTGCATAAAGAGTATGCCAGGACGCGATGGGTTCATGGCGACGTGGTGAACACAGTGCCCGACCTCAGCCGTCGGGTTGGGAATGTATTTGGAATACAGACCACGGTTGATTGGCTTCCAGCTTTTGCCACCGTCGTCGGTACGAAATGCTCCCGCCGCAGAAATCGCAATGTAGATGCGCTGAGGATTGCTGGGATCGAGAATGATCGTGTGCAAACACATACCACCGGCGCCCGGTTGCCACTTTGGACCGGTGCCATGGCCGCGCAGTCCGGCGAGTTCGGTCCAGTTCTGTCCGCCATCAGTCGAGCGGAACAGGGCGGCGTCTTCCACGCCTGCGTAAACCGTATCGGGGTCCTGGAGCGATGGCTCCAAATGCCACACGCGCTTGAACTCCCAGGGATGCTGCGTCCCGTCATACCACTGATGAGTGGTCAGCGGCTTGCCGCTTTCATCCGACGCGTCGTAGACGAACTTGTTGCTTGCTGGCTGCGGGGGACCGGGGGCGGGCGCTTCACCCGCTGGTGTTCCAGGCTGATGCCAGGTTTTGCCCCCGTCATCGGAGCGCTGAATGATCTGCCCAAACCAGCCGCTGGACTGCGACGCATACAGCCGGTTAGGATCCGCCGGCGATCCCTTCACGTGATACATTTCCCAGCCGGCAAAATGCGGACCGCTGATGTCCCATTTATCGCGCTTGCCGTCCGAGGTCAGAACGAACGCACCCTTGCGTGTCCCTACCAGAACTCGTACGCTGCTCATTCCGTCTTCCTCCTTCATTCCATTGCGCATCAAATCCTACAACGTCCCAAACTCTTCGTCTCCCTGAGACCGGAATGCGAGCCTGCGCCGTGGCACCGTTGTGCACCTCGACGCAGGCTCTCCCCGCGGTTTCTAAGCTGCTTTCGCAGTGGGCTGGCTGCGCATCTGCTTCATAAATCCACGCATAGCGGCGACATGGCCGGGGGATCGTTTCTCGATCCAGGCTTCATACCGCTGTGCGGCCTTTTCCATGTGTGCAAGAAACTGCTGGTTCTGGAATTTCTCCCGGGCTTGCGGGACCATTGATTTCGCCGTTTCCCATACGCCAAAAAACTCCCCGGTGGTTTCAAAGAACAGATCCTCGTGAAGCAGGCCGTAGTTGAGCAACGCGCAGGCCTGCTCCCAGTAAGTGAGCACCATCATCGCGAATGTTCCGCCTTCGGTTCCGGGAGCCGCGATTCGCATGGCGTCGTCAAAATTCTCTACAGAATAATTCTTAAAGAACCAGTCGCGGGCTTGGCGCAGACGTGCCTCCCGGCGCTGTTCGTAAATTTGCAGATGGAGTTGAGCTTGCTCGTGCGTAGGTCCGGTTTTCATAAGTCTTGCTTCTCCTTTATTCGTTTGAGTTCGGCGTTCTTGATGGTCCGCCGTCCAAAGCATGACCTTCTTTGGTGCAGACGTAACCCCTACTATGTAGTCGAACGGCTGGGGCCCAAATCGACAATCCAGGCAAAAAAATGTAGCTGGCTTCAGAGCGAGGTTTCTGCACGACTGAGGTCGGTTAGCTCAGGTACTGACGGAGCCTTGCCTGGAAGCCTCACGCCAGAAAACCGGCAATCAGCCGCTGCTGGACTCGATGCTACGCGACAAAAGAGAAATTACGAGCTGGGGTGCGAGAACCCGACTCAGCCGAGCCGGTCGGCCCATGATCGTAGCCTCGGGTAACATGGATAGGTGCTGAATCGGAATCTCGCACAAAGCAAACTCAACATTCTTCACGCCGCGCAACTGAGCCAGCTTCCCTGGCTCGTCCACGGATTTTCCACGCGCGTGGGCGGATTCTCGCGCGCATATGGGAAGAACGCGCTCAATCTGGGATTCACCAAAGACGATTCAGAGGCTGCGGTCAAGCTTAACCGTGCGGCGTTCCTGGCTACACTCGGGGTCAGGGACGAGCCCGGAACAGGGTCAGACCCTTGGCCGCTCGTGACGCTGCGCCAGGTTCACTCCGACATAATCCGGTTCGTCGATTCACCCGCGGAATCGCAGCATGCCGGCGATGGACTTATTACCGCCACACCTGGTTTAGGGCTGGCTATCCAGACGGCCGATTGTCTCCCTGTCATCCTTGTCGACCCGAAGCGCCGTGCCGTCGGCGTATTTCACGCAGGCTGGCGGGGGACGCTCAAGAGGATCGTCGAGAAGGGAGTGGGCGAGATGCGCCGCTGCTTCGGCAGCCGGGCGCGAGATCTTAAAGCCGCGATTGGCCCCGGCATTCACGGTTGCTGTTACGAGGTCGGGCAAGAGGTTCGAGAGCAGTTCGCCTCCCAGTTCGCCTATGCTGCGAAATTGTTCCGCGAGATAGAGGAGACCGATCCCGTGCGCGAAAAATATCCTATGCTGTTTCTCACGGCACGCGCCCCCGGCCATAGCGATTTGCCGAAGAAGATTTTTCTCGACCTGGTGGAAGCGAATCGCCAACAACTGCTGGCGGTTGGCTTGCCCGCGAACGCTATCGAAGCTTCCCCCTTATGCACGTCCTGCCGGACCGATTTGCTGTTCTCCTATCGCGCTGAAAAAGGCAGAACAGGTCGCATGATGGGAGTGGTGGGGATCCGACCCGGGCCGCAAGAATCAAAAGGCAGAAGTCAGACGGCAAGAATCTGATCGCATGTTCTCGATGTTACCCGCTGAATTCTCAAGCCATGGGCGGCGCGGTGGGGGGTGTGGGAAGCGCCGCGGCCTCGCCGACCCCTTCATTCACCAAATCCTTTAACTCCTTGCTGGGCTTGAAGAAAGGGATCTTCTTGGCGGGCACCTCGACTTTTTCACCGGTCTTCGGATTGCGTCCCACGCGCGGTTTGCGTTGTCGCGTGCGGAAACTGCCGAAGCCGCGTATTTCGATTTTGTCGCCCGCGCGCAGGGAACGCACCACGCTGTCAAAGATCGTTTCCACGATCACTTCGCTGTCTTTGCGCGTGAGTTCCGCTAAACGCGAGACTTCATCGATCAGGTCGGCTTTCGTCATAGTGATTGTTCGCTCCTAGCGGTGAGGGTGGCCGACATGCTGCCAATCGCTGGCGTGAATCTCGGGTTCAGGTCGGGCAACCTGCATAACCTTCTCAAATTTCAGGGGTTGTATGCAAGTCACAGCCTTGGGGCCGAATTCTCTGCCGTCTCCCGCCACGTCACCCTACTTCCACAAATAGTAAAATCCGACATGCTGTTCCAGCATTTTCTCGGTGTTGGGGATATACTGCGAAACGTCGCCCAGCATTAGGTCAAGTAGGGTTTTACGATCTTTCTCCGGATGCACCAGCGTGGGTTCACCGGAAATGTTCACCGATTTCGCCGTCTCCTTGACGACGGCTTCAAAGTCGCCAACGTTGTCGATCAGCTTCATGGACAATGCCTGCTCTCCGGTCCACACCTTGCCATTGGCGATGGATTTCACATCTTCAAACTTCAGGCCGCGGCCATCGGCCACCGCCTGCACGAACTGGCCGAACATATTGTCGATCAGCGACTGCATGTAGGCCTGCTCGGCGGGAGTGAGCTCCCGGGCGGGATTGCCCGTGTCTTTAAATTCGCCGGTCTTCAGCACAATATTTTTCAGCTTCGCCCATTTCAGCAGATCGCCATAGTTCACCCACTCCGCGATGACGCCGATCGAACCCACGATACTGCCATTGTCGGCATAGATCTTGTTCGAGGCGGAAGCGATGTAGTAAGCACCGCTCGCTCCCACGGTTTCAATCGAAACCACAATCTTTTTCTTCTTTTCCTCGCGGATACGTTTGACCTCGCGGTAAATCTCCTCCGACGCAGCCACACCGCCCCCGGGCGAGTTCACATGAAGGATGATGGCCTTGATGGAGGAATCGTCGCCAAACTTCTTAAGTTGGCCGACCACCGGTTGAGGGGAGAGAATGATGCCGTCAAGATCCACCACGCCAATACGGTCGCCGAAGCCCCCCAAAGAGCTCTCGCTGCCGCCCGCGTGCAGAGTCAGGTAAACCAGCGAAAATACGGCCAGCACAAAGAGGAAAAATGCTCCTCCACCAATCAAGATCCAGAGCAAGGTGCGGGAACGTGGTTCAGCCATGAAGAAAGTTTAGCACCGGACTAGAGTGTAAGCATTTTTAGTGCTCCACCCTGAACTCCGATTTCAGCCGGCGTGCGGCACACGTACTCGCCATCTGCGTAGATTTCGAGCGGGGCTTCGGTTTCCACGCGGAGGCGCGTGGCCTGGAAATAATCCACTTCGCCGATGCGCAGGTGGCGGCCAAAATAGACTGTGGGAAACATGCAGGCCAGTTTGAAAGGATCAATACCGCCGATCACACACACGTCGAGATGGCCATCGTCCATTTGCGCGTGAGGAGCAATTTTCATCCCGCCGCCGTAAGTGGAAGTGTTGGCAAAAGCCGCCAGGATGGTGGGCTGATGGCTGCGCACTGCCCAAATGCCTTCGTCGCCCGCAATCATAATTTTCACGGGGAACGGCGCAAACCGAAAGATTGCTGGACCCAGAGTTAGCGCGTACCCGCCGTGCCTACGTAGCCAGCGCGGCAACTTGTGGGCACGGCGAGAGACCTCGGCGTCGAGGCCGATGCCGGCCACGCTGCAGAAATATTGTGGAGGCTCATCTGGCGCGGAAGGCGCACCGGCTTCCAATGAAACTGGAGTAATGATTCCCAAATCGATGGCGCACACATTGTCTTGTCTGTCCTTGAACCGCCGCCAGGCCGCGAGCGAATCGCGCACCCGGCGAATGCCCAGCGCGCGCGCAAAGTCGTTCCCGCTGCCGGCCGGCACAATCAGCACCGGCAGTTTCAATTTCACCAACTGGCTCAGTTGGCGATGGATGGTTCCATCGCCGCCGAACAGCAGGATGATGTCCACCTGATCCGTAGCCGAGGGCACCCCGACCCGCCAGTCGACAGTCTCGTCAGTCTCGAAAGGCTTGAGGTTTTCCGGAGAACATCCCGGCCCGAAGATGGCGGCAGCGCGCATGTGGCGGTCGAGAGTAGCAGAATCGACCACGGAGCACAGAGACACGGAGGAAAACGCGCCGGAAAGAAACCGGCATACCTCAGGGCAGGATCTGCACTCTCTTTATCCGGTGGCCTAAGCGAACATCAATTGTCAAAGGCGGGACTCCGGCCAGATACACTGGATCTTTCACGATTTCGGTGTTGAACCTAACAGAGCCTGCTTTTCTTTTGCTGCCCGCTTCTGTAACTGACGAAGCAAAACCCGTTTTGAACAGAAGCTTGTCCACCTTGATGGAAGATCCCGGCAGCGGGCTGTGTTCTCCGACGTCGCCAAGCCGGATGCCTATCATTTCTACCAAATCAGGCACCTGATCCTTCTGAAACTGCCTCGCCCAATCCTCTCCTGCCTTCCCCGCAGCCTCCGCTGCATGGAAGTCCGCCACAATCCTGCGCGCCAGATCCTTCTTCGCCTGCATGGGATGCGACTCGCGCTTTATCTTCTCGATGTCGGCGAGCTGAACATCCGTCAGCAGCTCATAGTACCTCCACATCATTTCGTCGGAGATGCTCATGATCTTGCCGTACATCTCCAGCGGCGGCTCATGAATG
The DNA here is from genome assembly GCA_035603035.1 of Candidatus Acidiferrales bacterium. Classification (GTDB taxonomy): domain Bacteria; phylum Acidobacteriota; class Terriglobia; order Terriglobales; family Acidobacteriaceae; genus Sulfotelmatobacter. The sequence continues at coordinate 38,082 of DATNLE010000342.1, forward strand.
CCAATTGCATTGCCGAGTGACTTCGACATTTTCTGCACGCCGTCGAGGCCTTCGAGAATTGGCGTGGTCAGTACCACTTGCGATTCCTGGCCATAAGCACGCTGCAACTCGCGGCCCACCAGCAGATTGAACTTCTGGTCCGTGCCGCCGAGTTCCACGGCGGCTTCGAGCGCGACCGAGTCGTATCCTTGCACAAGCGGATAGAGCAATTCATGTACGGAAATCGGCTTCTCATCCTGGAACCGCTGGTGGAAGTCTTCCCGTTCAAGCAGCTGCGAGACGGTATACTTCGCCATCAAACGGACGAAATCGTCGGCGGTGAACGCGCCCATCCAGCGTCGATTGAAATCGATTACGGTTTTCTGGGGATCGAGAATCTTGAAAACCTGCGCCTTGTAGGTTTCCGCGTTCTCTTCAATCTGTTCGCGAGTAAGGGGCGGGCGAGTGACTGAGCGCCCCGTGGGGTCTCCGATCATCCCAGTGAAGTCGCCGATCAGAAAAATCGCGGTGTGGCCCAGATCCTGAAAGTGTTTGAGCTTGCGCAGAACAACGGTGTGCCCTAAGTGCAAGTCAGGAGCGGTGGGATCCATGCCAAGTTTCACACGCAGCGGCTTGCCGGTAGCGCGCGACTTCTCCAACTTGGCGCGCAGGTCGGCCTCGCGAATGATTTCCGCGGAGCCCTTCTTAAGATACCTGAGTTGTTCGTCGACAGATGCAAAGCTTGACATAGGAAATGTCATTATAAAGAAAGGCAGAAATCAGAATGCAGAAGTTAGAATTGATGCGAAGGTGAATGACGCTTGTGACCGCGACCAAAACAAAAATACAGATGCAGATACAGATACGAAAGGCGGTTGCTGCGGATATTCCCCGATTGCGGGAAGTGATTGAAGACTCGGTCCGGGGCCTGCAGGCAGGCGATTATTCAGCAGCGCAGATTGAAGGCGCGCTGCAGTCGGTGTATGGCGTGGACAGCCAGCTGATCGCGGATGGAACCTATCTGGTGGCTGAAGCCATCGACTCGCAGGCGAAATCTGAGATCGTCGGCTGTGGTGGATGGAGCAAGCGCAAAACCTTGTATGGTGGCGATCAATATGGGGGACGAGAAGACTCGCTCCTTGACCCTACTCAACATGCGGCAAAGATTCGGGCGTTCTTCATACATCCGAAGTGGGCGCGCTGCGGGATTGGCAGCTTGATTCTCGAAGCCTGCGAGAACGCTGCGCGGGAAGCGGGCTTCACGCGCTTGGAGATGGGCGCAACTCTGAGCGGAGCGGCCTTTTATAAGGCGAAAGGATATGCAGCCGTCGAAAATCAGGAGGTTCCACTGGGGAACGGAGAAGTGCTGCCAATTGTGAAGATGGAAAAGAGAGTCGCGCCCCCGCTCCGACGAAGTTCTTAATGTGAGGACAGCCGCGGGCGGTTGTCCCCACATTGAGTTTGTGCGCCGCTCGACGGGACTCAGGGACTTACGTTTTTTCTTTTCAAGCGCCGTCCCACGATTTCAAAGTTTCCACCCAGCACAATGTTGATCGCTTCGGTGTAGGCAATGTACTCCTGCTCCAGAATGCGGGCAGCGAGCGAGCGTTCATCATCCCCCTCAAGTACCGCCACCGCTTTTTGCGCGACGATCGCACCGTGATCCAGTTCCTCGTCCACGAAATGCACCGTGCAGCCGGAGACTTTCACCCCATAGGCGAAGGCCTGTTCCTGCGCTTCGAGTCCAGGGAAGGCGGGCAGCAATGACGGATGAATGTTCAGAATCCTACGCGGGAACTGTTGGACAAACCACGGCGAAAGCAACCGCATGTAACCAGCAAGGCAGACGAAATCTACCTTGTGTTGCTTTAACGCCGCGACAATCTCACGGTCGTGTTCTTCGCGGGGCTTCCCCTTCGAGGGGATGACGAGCGAGTCAAAGCCGCGCCGCTGGGCTGAGGTAATGCCGGGAACGTCCGCTTTGTTAGAGATGACAACCGCTATTCGCGCGTTCCTAATGCGTCCGCCATCGATGCTGTCGGCGATGGCCACAAAATTCGAGCCACGCCCTGAGAGGAGAATACCAAGGTTGTGCATGACGTCAGCGCTCTCAGCTGTAGATTACTTTGCGCTCGCCCTTTACGATGCGGCCTACGGTGTATGCTTTTTCCCCCACCCGTTCGAGCACCGTCTGCGCTTTCTTGAATTTTGCCAAGGGAACCACCATTAGCATGCCCAAACCCATATTGAAGGTGCGTAACATTTCTTCCGGCGGCACGTTTCCCAACTGTTGCAGGTGCTCGAATAAGGGCAGCACGGGCCAGGAACCAAGCTCAATCAAGGCCGCCGTGCCGCGAGGAAGGACGCGCGGCAGATTTTCTGTGATGCCACCCCCCGTGACATGCGCCAGCGCCGAAACGCATTGGCCGTCAATCAGCTTTCTCAATGCGGGCCAATAGCTCTTGTGCGTCCGCATCAACTCATTGCCTACTTTGTTCTTGATTTCGTTCACGTAGTCGTCTGGCGAATAATGGCCGACCTCGAACAGGAGCTTGCGAGCCAGCGAATATCCGTTCGTGTGCAGGCCGTTAGAGGCCAGACCGAGAACCACGTCACCGATTTGCACATCCTTGCCTGTAATAATCCGGTCTCGCTCGACCACGCCTACGATGAATCCCGCAAGGTCGTACTCACCATCGGGATAAAAGCCGGGCATCTCGGCGGTCTCGCCGCCGATCAGAGCGCAACCATTGTGCTTGCAGGCATCGGCGATGCCTTCCACCACCTGCTCGGCGACCGAGGGATCCAGGGTTCCTGTCGCCAGATAGTCCATGAAAAACATTGGCGCCGCGCCCTGCACCGCGATGTCGTTGACGCAGTGGTTGACCAGGTCCGCACCGACGGTGGAATGGAGACCCATTTCGAAGGCGATCTTTAGTTTCGTTCCCACTCCATCCACGCTCGAGACGAGTATGGGATCTAGATATTTGGTTTTGTCGATCGCGAAGAGTCCGCCAAAGCCGCCAATCTCGCTGAGCACGCCTCGGGTAAAAGTCTTGTGAGCCAGATACTTGATGCGCTGTTTGGTGCGATTGGCGCGATCGATGCTCACGCCCGCATCAGCGTAGGTGATCGGGGTTCCGGCGGACGTGGGTTTTTTAGCCACGGGTTCCTGATGGGTCTCTTTTCTCAGTCTCGTTTTACTTCGGTTGTGGGGAAACGCTGGATTCTTGCGAAGCCTTAGCTTCTAAGGCCGCTCATTGTAGCACGTTCGAAAGAGATTACTTGTCCGGACAGCCCCAGGATGGAAAGCCAATCACTGTGAATACACTACCCGCTTCTTCCGCGGACGCGCACGCCCGCTCGTCACTGCCGGACATGTCTCTAATGGGCGATGAAGTCTGAAAAGAAATATGCCAGGATTCCGAAAAGAGCCAATCCAGAAATGCCGTAAGCGGTGAGCACCCAAGCGCCGCGGCCTTCACGATGCCTGCCGGCTGTGGATGGTTGGACAGAGGAAGAGACTGCTGGGGCCCGATCTTCCATACCAGGAAACCTCCGAACGGAAAGATCGTGGCGCAAGTACATTATGCGTCACGCCTGCCCGGCGACGAGGCCGGACAAGAATACATGGGCAGAATTTTACTACGGTTTTGTTGCTGGCAGACAAGTTTGTTGCGCGCGAAACAATGAAAATCTTATCGAGAGCAATGTGGGAAAATTTATTCTCAATATGATATGGCCGAGGTCTACAGGACAGGCCAAAGTTCCCCTTTGTACCGGTCGGCGTGAGACCTATGATTGCGCCTCCCCAAGCCTGGCCTTGGGGTTCACATGGCAAAGGCCGTAGTATTACCCAATGCGTAGTTTCTTTCTGCCGCTTCTTGTTCTTTCTGTCTGGGCCGCTCCTTTCGCTCGCTCTGCTCAATCGGATCAGGCGCCGAGTAACTCGACCCTGCCAGCGAAAGCGAAAAAAGGCGCGAAGGCCACCGACTCCAAGCCTTCTGAGACTCCGCCTTCCAAACCCGAGCAAGCCAAGCACGATTATTCCACGGAAGCGTTTGTGGTCGAGCAATACCGGTCAATCTACCGTTTCGAAAACGATGGCACAGGCCGCAAGGAAACGGTTGCGCGCGTGCGGGTGCAAAGTGAGGCCGGGGTCCAGCAGTGGGGGCAGATTCAGGTCGGCTATAACTCCGCCAATGAACGCGTTGAAATGGACTACGTCCGCGTAATCAAGGCCGACGGCAGCGTAGTAAAGGCCGGGGAAGATGCCGTGCAGGATTTGAGTGCTCCCCTTGAGCAACAAGCCCCGGTTTATACGGACTATCGCCAGAAGCACATCACGGTACCTGGCCTGCGCCCCGGCGAAGTGCTGGAGTACCACATCGTAACGGTGATTCATACCCCCTTGGCACCGGGGCAGTTCTGGGCGGATTACGAATTCGATAAGAACAATATCATCCTCGACGAAGAAGTTGACGTGGATGTTCCTTCCGCCCGGCCGATTAAGTTGAAGAACAAACCTGGCATGGATCCGAAGATCTCGGAAGAGCAGGGACGCCGCCACTACCACTGGACCAGTTCGCACCTGGAGCGCGAAGACGATCAGAAAGACAAAGAAGAAGCTAACGACAAAAAGAAAAAGAAGCATCCCGAAGAGGAACGGCCTGACATTCAGTTAACCTCTTTTGTGAGTTGGGAGCAGATAGGCCTGTGGTATGCGGGTCTGGAGAAAGACCGGCGTGCGCCTTCGCCGGAGGTCCGGGCCAAGGCAGAAGAACTTACGAAAGGCTTCGACAACGATTTAGATAAGGTCGAGGCCCTCTACGATTTCGTCGCGAAAAATTTCCGTTACGTTAGCCTGTCCCTGGGACTAGGCCGCTATCAGCCGCACGCCTCGAGCGATGTGCTGCACAACCAGTATGGCGACTGCAAGGACAAGCATACCTTGCTGGCCTCGCTGCTCGAAGCGGAAGGCATGCATGCCTCGTCCGTGCTGATCAACTCCAGCCGCAAGCTCGATCCCGACGTGCCTTCACCATCGCAGTTCGATCATGTCATTACGTTGCTGCCCATGACGACGCCCCATGAAGAGGTTTGGATGGATACCACCAGCGAAGTGGCTCCCTTCCGCCTGCTGGCCTACAGTCTGCGCAAGAAACAGGCTTTGGTGATCCCGGCCTCAGGCACGCCGCACCTTGAGGAAACGCCGGCCGACACTCCCATGCCCGACAGCGAGATTTCCGAGGTCGATGGAAAAATCAATGCGATTGGCAAACTCGAAGCGCACGTGCACTACACCTTTCGTGGCGACGAAGAATTGATGCTGCGTTCGATCTTCCGCCGCGTGCCCGAGGCGCAATGGCAGCGGGTCGTCGAGAATGTGAACTCCGGAATGGGGGGCGATGTCACGAACCTGAAGATCAGCGATCCGGCCGCCACGCGCGAAGCATTCACCATGTCATACGATGTCGCGCGGCCGAATTTCCTCGATTGGTCAAAGAAAAAATCGGATCTAATATTGCCGCTCTGCCAGTTCAACCTCCCGGATCTCGGTGATGACGACAAGGAGGCCGATGCTGAGCCCCTGAAGCTCGGTCCCAAGGCGGAATACGTTTATAGAATAAAGCTCGAAATCCCGGCGAAATACACTGCGCGTGCGCCTCTGCCATTTTCCGTGAAGCGCGACTACGCGGAATATCAAGCCACTTACAAACTGGAAGGGAACACCTTCACCGCCGGCCGCTCGCTCACCTTACGTCAGGACGAGCTGCCGGCTCCGCGGGCGGAGGATTATGAGGCCTTCCGCCGTGCCGTCAGTTCTGACTTAGGTCAGTTTCTTTCGGTGGAGAATACCGTGGCGGGAACTCCCAGCGCGCCCGCCGGTATGAAAGCGGACGACCTCGTCGAAAGCGGTCGAGCGGCCATCGCCAGCAACAACCTGCCGGTGGCGGTTCAGCTTCTCAAACGCGCCACGGAAGTGGATTCCAAAAACAAATACGCGTGGTACGCCCTGGCCCTCGCCTACATGGGCATGCGCCAGAATGACGATGCCATCGCCGCTCTGAAAAAGCAGATCGAAATCAATCCCTACGATGAGTACGCCTACAATGCTTTGGGCCGGGCCTTCTGGCAGGAACGCAAATACGACGACGCCGTCACCGCCTTCGACAAGCAGATCGAGATCAATCCCCTCGACAAGTTTGCCCACGCCGGGCTCGGATCGATGTATTCCGAGTGGCACAAATACGACCTGGCTGCTGGCGAATTGGAGAAAGCCACCTCTTTGACCCCCGACAACCCAGAGCTGCAGGTCAGCCTGGGGGACGCTTATCTCAACCTTGGCCAGGACGACAAAGCGTTGGCCACCTTCGACCACGCGGTCGAACTGTCCGCCACGCCGCTGGTTTGGAACAACATCGCCTACCAACTCTCGCTCAAGAAATCTCATCTGGACCGCGCGCAACAGTATGCGGAGTCCGCGGTCTCGGCCACCACAGCGGCATTGCGCAACTTATCCCTCGACCGCCTCACGCCGCAGGAGTTGCCTCTGGTGCCCTCCCTCGTTGCCTACTGGGACACGCTGGGCTGGGTTTATTTCAGCAAAGGCAATCTCGACAAGGCCGAAAAATATGTAGCGGCCTCGTGGGGACTGGGAGGCCATGGTGAGGTCGGTGATCACCTCGGACAGATTTATGAGAAGCGCGGCGATAAAGATCTGGCCCTGCGCACCTACGCGCTTTCGCTGAACGCGCTGCGTCCTGACCCTGAGACGCGCGGACGTCTGGCCTCGCTGAGCGGCGGCGACGCCAAGGCCGATGCCGCCGTGGCGAAATACAAAGCGGACCTGCAGCGGACACGAACCATCGACCTGGGGAAAGTTGCTAAAGAAGATGCGAGCGCTGAGTTCTTCCTGTTGCTGAGCCGCGGCGCCAGTTCAGCCGCAACCGTGGAAGGCGTGAAGTTCGCCAGCGGCGATGAGAAGCTCAAGCGCTTCACCGACGCCCTTCGCACCGCCGACTACCCCGTCACTTTCCCGGACGACACGCCGGTGAAAATCCTCCGCCGCGGAATTCTTTCCTGCTCGACAGCCACCGGCAACTGCTCGTTCGTGCTCATGCTGCCGGATGACGTGAGAACGGTGGACTGAAAGAGGCCGTGCGCTCACCGTGCTGCGGATGAAGATTACGCGTGGTCGCCTCGCCGCTCAACCTCGTCGCCGATTGTTGGCTGCAGCCTGGGGTCGCAACTCGTCCAAAACATGCGGGAACTTTCGGGCTCGCTTCGCGTATCGTGAGTAACTTCGACGAATGATCCCGCTGACCATGCCAAGAGCTGGCAGGTTCAGTCGATGCGTGACTAAACCAACAGGAGTGCGGGCAATGCGATTGCCGTTATTGGCTTTTCACATCAGTGCTGGTGTGTTAGCGATGTTCGCGGGTGCCGCCGCAGTGTCGTTCCGCAAGGGTTCCCGCTGGCACGGCAAGGCGGGAAACATCTTTGTCGCAGCCATGCTGTGCATGGCGGTGGCGGCCTCGTGCCTGGCGTACATGAAGCACCAACCCAACAATGTGTTCGGCGGCATTCTAACGATCTATATGGTGGCGACGGCATGGGCGACGGCCCGGCGCAGAGATGGAGAAACCGGCATTCTGGATTGGCTTGGGTGTCTGTTTGCATTCGCCATCGGAGTCCTGAGTGTGATCCACGGGTTCCAAAAAGCCACCGGGCGCGTGCCGTTCGATGGGAGTCCAGGCTTCATGGACATTTTCATGGGTTCGGTGATTCTGCTGGCTGGTATCGGTGACCTGCGCATGCTGCTGCGCGGAATTTCCGGCAAACGACGGATTGCGCGGCACCTTTGGCGCATGTGCTTTGGTTGGTTTATTGCCACAGGCTCGTTTTTCTTGGGGCAGCAACAGGTATTTCCCGCTCGGTTGCGCGGATCACCCGTGCTCTTGGTGCCGGCCCTTCTGCCACTGGCGCTGCTGATTTTCTGGCTGATTCGAGTTCGCTTTCACAAAGGCATACCAGAAACTGGCGATGCCGCGAGCAGGGTATGTTTATCCGCTAGGGACTTAACCTTGGCGCTTACTTCATCCACACGCTCCGAGGCCGAAAAGGACGAGGAGTCATTTACATCACTTTTCAGTCATTTTCCGGTATGACGGGCAACTGTTCCCTGATCAGTGAGGTAAGTCCACAGAACCCAATCTCAAATTTTCAAATGGAGTCCGACACGTCCTTGGCAACACCACGCACTCGCGCCTATACTCTCGGTCTGCTGCAGAACTCAGCGCCGAACTAAGCTCGTGTGGCGCGCAGGTGGACTGCCAATGGTCGTCTTATGTCACCGCCAACCGAATCGTGTCTTCCGCCTGCGCACCCCGCAAGGCTTTACTTGAATACCTACCTAATGGCGCCGGGCGGCCGCCGGGGATCCACCGCCACAATTTAGGAACCGAATCCGGATAGGTCCGCGGCAATCCGGGCAAACTTCGCTATCGACCTGCGGCGTGAGCGGTGGAGGACATATGGCGGACGTTCAGTCTCTCTTGGTGGCAAACGAAAAACTGTCTCAGGAAGTACTTCGCCCTGGCGCTGACCAGATCGACCAGTCGCGCCGTTTCCCGCGCGAAAACATGGCAGCTCTGGGCAAGGCCGGCGTGCTCGGCCTGCTTGTTCCTGCTCAATTTGGCGGTGCCGGCGCGAGCCTGGGAGAAATGTCGCGCGTGTTAGATGCGCAATCCCAGGCCTGCGCCTCTACCGCGATGGTCACGCTCATGCACTATTGCGCCACAGCCGTGATAGCCGCGAAAGGCGGTGACCGGCTGAAGCAAGAGCTTTTGCCCTCTTTTGCACGTGCCGGGCATCTCAGTACGCTCGCCTTTAGTGAGGCTGGCTCCGGAGGACACTTCTACGCCCCCGTGAGTGAGGTGCGCCAAAAACGGCTGAGTGCAAGCAAGAGCTTCGTGACGAGCGCGGGTGAGGCGGACAGCTACGTTGTCTCGGCTCGCAAAACGGGCGCGGCGGGTCCTACGGAATCAAATCTCTACCTCATTTCCAAGGGTGCCAGCGGTCTGGCTGCCCAGGGGCGTTTCGAAGGTCTCGGCCTGGCAGGGAACGCCAGTGCTCCGATGACGCTCACCGATGTCTCCATCGATGACGAAACGCGCCTAGGCCCCGAGGGCAGCGGATTTCAATCCATGCTCGAAGTTGTTCTTCCGCACTTTCAGATCGGGGTTGCATCCGTTTCGGTGGGCATCGCTACGGCGGCGTTTCAGACGATTGTGGCGCGTGTCGGGGCCAGAAAATATGAACACGCCGGCGGCGCTGCGCTGGCATCGATTCCGCGCGTCCAGTTCCTGGTGGCCGAGATGGCGCTCGAACTGAACTCGGCCCGAGCTTATCTGGCCGAAACAATCCGCAAAACCCTTGCCGGCGATCCGACTGCGATGCTGGACGTGCTTGCCGTCAAAGTGAAAGCAGCTGACGCTTGCCTGAATGTCGTTTCCCGTGCCATGACCCTTGGTGGTGGTTGGGCATTCGGACGCCGCGGCGGTCTTGAGCGAAACTTCCGGGACGCGCAGGCGGCTGCTGTGATGGCGCCCTCAAGCGATGTCCTGAAGGATTTCATGGGTAAGGTTTGCCTCGGCTTGCCCTTGTTCTAGCATAGCAATATCTAGAAAATGGAGGAGCCATGCCAGCTACATCTCGCAGCCAGGCGTTGCGTATTGGCGCTGTTGCCTACGATCCCAAAGTCGTGACGATCTGGGAGGGCTTTAAGAATTACTTCGCCGCCTGCGGTGTCGCGATCGACTTCATCCTCTACTCCACATACGACGCTCAGGTCGAAGCAAACCTGTGCGACGCAGTCGACGTCGCATGGAATTCGCCGCTCGCCTGGGTGAAGAGCCAGATCGTCAGCCGCGGCGCTTGTCGCGCTATTGCTATGCGCGATTCGGACCGCGACTTGACCACGAAGATCCTTGTCCGCGCAAATTCCAGGCTGACCTCGCTCGCCGATCTCAAGGGCAAGACCGTCGCGGTGGGCGCTTCGGATTCGCCACAGGCGACTCTGATTCCACTCGGAATGATCGCTGACTCAGGCATTGATCCGGGCCGCGACTGTCGGGTCTCCTACAACCAAGTAATGGTTGGCAAGCACGGCGATCACGTTGGGGGCGAACGCGACGCAGCAAAGGCTCTGGCAACCGGCCTTGCTGACGCCGCCTGCATCCTCGATGCCAACTATCTCGTCTTCATTAATGAGGGCACGCTCGATCCCGGGACCACTCGCGTGCTGGCCACGACGCCCCCTTTTGATCACTGCAACTTTACGGTGCGCGCCGACCGGCCAGACGCACGGATCCAGCCGTTCATCGATACTCTGCTTGCAATGTCTTTTCAGGATCCGAAGGTCCGCGTCCTTATGGAGCTCGAAGGCCTCAAGCAGTGGCTGCCCGCGCGCACAACCGGCTACGCGCAGCTCGAAAAAGCGGTCGACCGATTCAATTTTTATAGCTCAGCTGCTTCAACCGCCGGTCACTGAGGACTTCGCTTAAGCTGCTTTAAGATTCGTCCGCGTTCTGGGAGGAATGTTCGGAGCACACGCAGTCGAAGAATCTCGCGTTAGCGACACCAGGGGCGAGATAGCAAGAATGCAGGTGAGTTGCAGCCGAATCCGCTATGGCCAATTCCACACCCAGACAGCAGCTTGATCTCGAAGACCTGGCGCTGCACGAAGGAGCCACGGTTCTCTTGCGCCGTACGCTAACGCAATTGCGCGCGGGCGATTGGTTCGAAGTTCGCGGAGATTCACCCCAACTTATCGAGCAGCTCGCGGCATGGTGCCGCAGAGAAGGTCATCACGGTGAGCCAAAGCTGGGTATCGCCGGAGTGTACCGCATACAATCGGCCGGGCTCGCGCCGTCAATCGCCACGTCTCGTATTCAGGTTTCTGAAACGGCCGATCCGACTTGGGGCGTCGCCCCTCGTGGCGCGCGCGTCGAAAGCGGCGGACCCGACTTCAGCTTCACCCTGCGCAAGAAACGCGATGTCTGGGCAAGGGAATTGAATACCATTTACGGTCAGGCAACCGCGAATCAGTGGTCGGTAGGGCGGGACCTCCCGTGGGCAGAGCTTCCCAGGCTGCCAATGGAGGTCGAACGCGCAGTTGCCCAGATTATGACATTTCTCACCGAGAATGA
>DATNLE010000343.1:0-1211 GCA_035603035.1 Candidatus Acidiferrales bacterium
AATTCCCTACGAAACAGAGCAGGGAATTAAATCGCAAAAACAGGGACCTATGTTCAGACAACAGGGATAGGCTCCAGACTTTGACGTCGCCGGTAATTGCAGTGTACGCGATCGCCGTTCCCATTGTGTTCTTGTGTGGGCTGAGCTAAATACCCGTTATGAATCGCTCTTCAGCTCAACAGGGGAATCCGAACCGAAATCGGGTAGGCCGGGAGGAAACCGACGCGCGTGAACCAACCGACCCCCAACCCGGCCTGACAACGATCCCGGATCGCGTTTTTGTCGAAGCGCATTTGCGGACAGTGCGGCCCGAGTGTGATCAGCCCGAGAGCCCGTTTGACGACGCCGAGGTCAGGATCGGTCGTGGCCTGAAGCACCCAAAGGACAAGGGCTATGGGAAGTTTCTCGAGACGCTTGGTTATGATCGCAATTGGGCTGGCATGCAGGCGGCGATGATCGTCGAAGAGGGCCGCGTCCGGGCGGCGACCTCGAAGAGAAGCTGGGAATTTGCTCAGGCTCTGCGGCGGCTGGCCAACCCGGGCCTGGAGACGAAAGCGTTTCTTGCCGACGCCAAAGTCGCCCGCGAGGCCATGGATGGGACGGAGTTGACGCGGGGTCTCTTCGAGGGACTTCCGAGGTTCGCGGGGCTTTTGTTCATTCGGGCGCTCAAGTTCTGCCTGGCGGGGGATCTGTCTCACCGAGCTGAGGTGTCCCGGATTGCGAAGGCCATTTGGCGCCGCGTCGTCGTCCCACGCGGTCCGAAACTCACCCATGCGTCTGCCGCGCATGAGTATTTTCTCGAGACTCAATCGATCTTTGAAGATGCTGCGTTCACTTGGTCGCCGGAAGAGGAAGATTTCACCGACCCATTGACCCAGGCGACGCGGGAAGAATTCGACGATCCTGATTTCAACCCTGGGCCGGCGCGGCGACGGTTACGGGCCAAACAGACTTAAGACGCTTGGCCTCAACAATCTGGGCTCTTTGAGCTGCGGCGCAATCTTTCTGGACCCTCGGAATTAGTATCTTAGACTGCGGCCGCCGCTTCGTGCTCGAATTGGACCAATTCGAATCACGGAGCAGCCAATGAACAATGATGAACACGCATTCCGGAACACCTCATCGCCCCAGGCCAACCTTGCAGCGAATGTTGAGGCGGCGACAGCGGACGCGGATCACCGCATAGGATATCGCCGGCCTCCCAGGCATAG
>DATNLE010000349.1:0-16191 GCA_035603035.1 Candidatus Acidiferrales bacterium
GTTTACGACGCTACCTATCTCAAGGAATTCCTCCCTCTGGCCAGAAAACTACTGCCCGTCACGATCGACTGGGAAGTTGATCCGCACGTCACCGCCATCGCTCGCGACAAGACAGTGGATGTAGACCTGCAATACACGGCCAAGGCGCCGCAGTGAACTGGGTTCTTCGAGATGCGAAAGCTCTGTCCATTAGTGCGCGCGCGCAATTGCATATCGGAATAAACTGGTTTGCGCCTTGTCGTCCGCACGAGTCCCGCGGCGGAGCACAAAGTACAAGGGAGCAGGGTGTGAATCGCAGCTCATGGTGCTTGGCGGCAATTGCAGCGCTGATATTTTCAGCAAAGGCATTTCCAAATCTCTACGCTCGGGCGAGCGGCAACCGTACCTTTACTGGCGAAGTAGGGGACGCGATGTGCGGCAGAAAACATATGGAAGACGAGCCGTCGGCAGAGTGTACTCGCGCCTGCGTCGCGCATGGATCGACGTTCGCCCTGATCGTTGGCGACAAGATTTATGATCTGGAAGCCACCGATAAATCGGCTCTGGCCACGCTGGACGCGCAGGCCGGCAAGACTGCCACGGTCGGCGGCAGTGTGGACGGAGATACGATTCAAGTCAGTTCGGTGGTTGCCAAATGAGGGGTGAGCCTGGACCGACAGAGAGGGCTTGTTCGGAAAAGCGAAATTAAAAAGTCTTTTGTTGCACTCCCGCCGCGACGTGGTACATTATCTCGCGTTTTGCCCGGCACCTTCCCCCGACACTGGACCGGGCTTAGGTGGGAATCCGCGCCCGCGGCTTCCCACTTTTTTTGCTCTCGCGTTTAAATTCACACTTTCTTTACAAACCATTGTGTTAAATTGTGCATTCTCAATACATTACTTTCCCGCCGGAGGCTACAGCGTTGGGTAAAGACATGGTTCCCAAGCGGATGTTCTTCACCAAGGGAGTCGGGAAGCATCGCGAGCGGTTAACATCCTTCGAACTGGCCTTGCGCGACGCTGGCATCGCGGCGCAGAATCTGGTTCGCGTGTCCTCGATCTTTCCTCCCAATTGCAAAATGCTGGCCCGTAAAGAGGGTGTGAAGTATCTCAGTCCCGGCGAAGTCGTGTTCGCCGTAGTGGCCGAGAACTCCACGCACGAAGCCCATCGACTCTTAGCTTCGTCGATCGGTGTAGCGATTCCCGCCGACAGAAATACCTACGGATACCTCAGCGAACACCACTCGTTTGGTGAGACCGAAGACGCCGCCGGAGAATATGCAGAAGAACTCGCCGCCGAGATGCTCGCCACCACGCTGAACGTGGAGTTCGATCCCGACCGCTCCTGGGACGAGAAAAAGCAGATCTACCGCCTGTCGAACAAAATCGTGCGAACGGCTAATGTCACCCAATCCGCTGTGGGCGACAAGCGTGGGCTGTGGACCACGGTGATTGCCTCCGCGGTATTGATTTTTGATTAGAATTTCAACTGAAATCGTGTGGTTGGGTGGGGAAAGGGCATGCCTTCAGTCGTGCCCGCCCAGCGTCAATTAGCGCGCGGGCTTCAGCCCCTGAGGGACCGCTCGGAACGATCGCCTTCGAAGATAGCTGCATGATCAGTCCAATCCTGCGGCGCAGGATGCTTACCGCGGGCAAATCAGCCACGTCGTTTGCTCCGGTCCCGTAACTTGCCTTCTCATTGCCACTGTCGCGAGAGCGCCCACCCCCCCCGACCCCCAAAAACCCTTGACCCATAAATAGCTATCTGATTGATACAAAGCAGGTTACCGAGTGACTGCGACTGCGAGCACCCCCCTCGCATCCAATGTAGTTGGTATTATTGGTATGATTGCACTCTAGTAACCTTAAGCCCTCCCCCCGTGTAACCTTTGGTTAACACTTTTCCCGTATCATGGGACTGTAGAAAGAAAGAAAGAATGAGCGGTGGAAATACCGATTCAGCAAGAGGTGTAGTTTTGGACAACGATACTCGCAGAAAAAAGCAGCAAGCACTCATGACCGAATTGCTCGAAAGGAAGATTCGTCTGCACGCGCAGCATCTTTACGACCAGCGTGGCCAGACGGAAGGCCTTGCTCTGCAAGACTGGGTGGAAGCCGAGTCGCAAGTGCTGGAAAACAGCATCCTTGCGCCCCTCTACCGCAAGACTCGAGGAGAAAGCCGACCCGCAGAGGAACTCGAAGAGTCAAACAATCCGCAGTTCGCAACGCCCGATTCGTCGGCCTCAGAGGCCGGCGCCAGCTAGACCGCGTAGCGTTGAATTGGGTTTTATTTCCGCGCCGTGGCACTCTTCGCTTTGCTCGCCCTGCTTCCCTTCTTATCCAGGCGCTCCAGCACCGCCGCAACAATCAACGGCAACCCAACGGTCGCATCTACAAAAACTTCCCCAAATCTGCCACCCTCTGAGGGAGGCACGAACTTCCCCCAAGAGACCGCCTCGCTGTACGGACTGCCGGACAGCCCTCCCCAATAAACCGGCTCGGGACAAATACGCAGGCCGTAGTGATAGCGCTTTAAGGCCACGTTCTCTCCAAGGCGACGGTGCCGCAGCTCGCAGAACGGACCAAACTGCTGCGACCAGTTGCGGGGCACGCCACCGCCGATGGTCAGAATCCCAAGTTTCTTCTGGCGCAGAAGCGTGGCCGCAAAATGTTCCAGATCTTCGAATGGATCGAATCGAATCTTGTGCCTGCCGGTTGATTCCCGCAGACGGTTGTTCAGTGCCGTGTCGAGTCCCATCTCCGAATCGCTGAATGCCGGCACAAACACCGGCACGCCATTCTCGTGCGCCGATTTCAAAATCCCACGCTGATCTTTAGCATGCTTCGCCAGGTAAGCCCCGATGGCATGATTCAGTTTGTAGGAGCACATCACCTCATTGTGATCCCAGCCCTCCAGCACCGCCGACATCACTTCTTCCACGTCATCCAGATTCTGCTCAGGCTCCAGCGTGTCATACACGCGGTTGTAGCCCTGCTCGTAGAGTTCTTCGTCCGAAACCTCGGGATTGTGCCGAAAGTGCGCGCGCCCCGTAGCCTCGACCAATCCATGCGCCATCAGGGCGCCAGTCGAAACCACCGCATTGACGATGCCCCGATCGATCAACTCGGTGACGATGAGTCCCTGCTTCGCCACGGTCATCGCGCCAGAAAGCGTCATGACCACAAAACACTCCTCGTCGCGAGCCATTGCCTCGAGCACGTCGGCCGCCTCGCCGAGCTGACGGCCAGTAAACGCCGTCTTTGACATCGCCCGCACCAGATCGTCGATCGACTTCACTTTACCCAGATCGAGGGGCTCTAGCGGAATCAGGCGGTCTTCAATCGGATTATGCAGCCGACGATCTTTTCCCTCGCCGCCGTGGCCGGTGTTGGTGTGAGACTTTCCCGCAGAATCTCCGCCGCTATGATTGCCCTGTTTCAAGATGATGCCTCCAAGCTCGAATCCAAATCTCCCGACCAATTACTTTACAGGATCAGTGTTACAGGATGCACGCGCCCCGCATCGTGGCCCCCATCGTGGCATGCTGCAAGACGGCCAGTGGGGCATTACACTACTTAACTATGCCCGGCAAGCGCAGGGTTGACGAGCAAATCGCTCGACTGGACAAGCTTCGCCAATTGCCTGCCGAGAGCTGCATCGACCCGCTGCGCACGGCACTTGCGCAGCGTAACAACTTTGTGGTCGGTAAAGCGGCGCACCTCATCCGCGAATTTCAATTACCTCAGCTAACTCCAGAATTGCTCATCGCGTTCGACCGCTTCTTTGAGAACCCAGCCAAGACCGACCCGCAATGCTGGGCCAAGAATGCCCTCAGCGGCGCCCTCGCCGCGTTCGAGCATCAGGACGCGGCCGTCTTTCTTCGTGGTATGCGCCATATCCAACTCGAACCGGTGTGGGGAGGGAGCAGCGATACCGCCGGAACTCTACGCTCAACCTGCGCTTTGGCCCTGGTGCAATGCCGCGGCCTGGTTGACGCCGATTTGCTAACCCATCTTGTCGAGCTGTTGGGAGACAAAGATAAGTTCGTTCGTACGGAGGCGGTTCGGGCTATCGAGCAAGTGGGATCATCCTCGTCCGGCATCCTGCTGCGTCTCAGGGCGATTCTTGCCTCGGACGAACCGGAGGTTCTTGGCGCTTGCTACAGTGGCATCCTTCGCCTCGAAGGTGCGAGTGTCATTCCATGGGTCAGCCGATTCCTCCGCTCTGCCGATGATCCCGCGGCGGAAGCAGCATTGGCTATCGCCGGGACTCATTCTCTTCAAGGTTTTGAAGTTTTGCGTGAACGTTTTGCCGAAGAAACTGATCCGTGGTTTTGTTCGGTACTACTTTCCGCCATCGCTCTGACTCGCCAGGATGCGGCGCTTGAATTTCTCCTCGATCAGGTTCGGAGCGAATCGTTGCAAGCCGAAGAGGCCATCGAAGCCATCTTCCGCGCCATGCCATCGCCCGAAGTTACAAAGAGACTTGAAGAGTTGGTCGCGGGCAACGGGCGACTGAGCCGCGCATTCACAAAACACCGCGCCACTGCGTCGTGAAAAGCTTTTTCGAAGGCTAACGCCGGGATTTTATGCCGCCTCCCGAATGCTATAGTGATCGTCAGAGGAGCGAACGCCTTGCCGCCCGACAAATTTGGTGTGGCGCTGGTCCAAATGTCCTGCGGGCCGGAGCCGGAACAGAATCTCGCTAAAGCTCTCGAACGCCTGGCCGATGCGGCCGGACGTGGCGCGCAAGTCGTCTGCCTTCCTGAACTGTTTCAGACGCAATACTTCTGCCAGCGCGAAGATCATTCGCTCTTTGATCTGGCTGAAGCGATTCCCGGTCCAGCCAGCGACAAACTCGCCGCTGCGGCTCGCCAGCACGGCGTCGTAGTGATCGCATCGTTGTTCGAGAAGCGCGCTCCCGGGGTTTATCACAATACCGCCGCTATCTTCGACTCGGACGGATCGCTGCGGGGGCTTTACCGCAAGATGCACATTCCAGATGATCCTCTCTATTACGAGAAGTTTTACTTCACACCCGGCGATCTCGGATTCCGTGCCCTCGATACCACCGCCGGCCGCCTGGGCACCCTAGTTTGTTGGGATCAATGGTTCCCTGAAGGTGCCCGCTTGACCGCGCTGCAGGGCGCTACGGTGCTTTTTTATCCCACTGCAATCGGTTGGCATCCCTCGGAGAAGGCCGAGTTCGGCGTGATCCAGCACGATGCCTGGCGCACCATTCAGCGCGCTCACGCTATCGCAAACGGAGTCTACGTAGCAGTGGTGAATCGCGTCGGCTTCGAGACAGGCAACATTCGCGGAAAGTCTACGCCCGGCCATGGACTGGAATTCTGGGGCGCGTCATTCTTTTGCGATCCCTTCGGACGCGTCATCGCGGAAGGCTCGCACGACCGCGAAGAAATTCTGCTGGGCGACGTCGACTTGAAGGCTCTTGAAGATATCCGTCGCAACTGGCCTTTTCTGCGCGACCGGAGAATCGATGCTTACGCACCGATTTCCAACCGGCTGCTGGATGGACGGTAAGATTCAACCGTGAGGAAATCGTCGCGCAATCATTCAAGTAATACTTCAACAGTTCCCGAGTCGCCACAGACGCCCGCGGCCATGGGCTATCGGATGCCGGCTGAGTGGGAGCCGCACCATGCAACTTGGCTCGCATGGCCGCACTATCACGGCGACTGGCCTGGCAGGTTCGAGCCGATTCCGTGGGTCTATGCCGAGATCATTCGAAATCTCGCGCGGCATGAGCGGGTTGAATTGATCGTCAATGATGCGGCGTCTGAACGGCAAGTGCGGAAGCTGCTTGATCGAGCGAACGCGCGGGTGGCAAACATCCGATGCCATCTCTGGCCGACCAACCGCGGGTGGATGCGCGACTCTGGATGCGTCTTCGTCACGCCACAGAAGCCAGACTTCGCCCGGCCGGACAGCCGAGGGCGGCTGTCCCCACAGGGGTACGGCGCGCTCGCCGCCAAGTTCCGCTTCAATGCATGGGCTAAGTATTCCAACTGGCGGCTCGACGAAAAAATTGGCGGTCTGATGGCCGAGGCTGCCCGTGCTAAACAGATCCGTCCCCTATGCCACGACATCCGCGTTGTCCTCGAAGGTGGTTCGATCGACGTCAACGGATGCGGCACAATTCTCACCACCGAAGAGTGCCTGCTCAGCAAAGTGCAGCAACGCAATCCCGGCATGAGGCGCAAAGAGTACGAGAAAGTTTTCGCGGACTATCTCAGCGCTCCGCACGTCATCTGGCTGGGCCGGGGCATCTTCGGGGACGATACGCACGGCCACGTCGACGACCTCACCCGCTTTGTCGCGGCGGACACCGTCGTCACCATGGTCGAGAAAAATCCGCGCGATGTGAATCACAAGCCGCTGCGCGACAACCTTCGCCGCCTGCGGGCCGCGCGCGATCAGTCGGGCAAGCCGCTGAACATCGTAGAAGTTCCGATGCCCGGTCCCATCGTCTTTGAAAAGCGGCGCTTGCCTGCCAGCTATGCCAATTTTTATATCGCGAACGGCATCGTGCTGGTGCCAGTCTTCAACGATCCTAATGACCGCATCGCCCTGAACACTCTCGCAGCGCTCTTTCCGACCCGCGAAGTTGTTCCAATTTATTCCGGCGACCTCATCTGGGGACTGGGAACGATGCACTGCATGACCCAACAGCAGCCGTCAGTGATCAGCTCTCAGCCGTCGGCAAAGGCCCCAATCTCGCGGGTGTAAATTGAACGCGGGCAGATTCTGGCCATGTCGGCGGGCTAAGCGCACATGCACGAGATGACCACAAACCGCCTCGAAGCCTTCAGTGACGGCGTGATTGCCATCATTATCACGATCATGGTTCTCGAGCTGCGCGCACCGACACAGCCAACGCTAGCAGCGCTGGTCAAACTTGCGCCTGTGTTTCTCAGTTACGGTCTCAGCTTTCTGGTAGCAGCCATCATGTGGGTCAACCACCATCACCTGATCCACGCGGTGCATTCGGTGACGACGCGGCTCTTATGGTCGAATCTTTACCTGCTTTTTTGGATGTCGCTCGTCCCCTTCGTCACCGACTTTCTCGGGAAAAACTATCGTGAACCATTGGCCGTCGCGCTCTATGGGCTGGATCTCACACTGTGCTCCACTGGCTTCTTTTTTCTTCGCAGCGAATTGATCCATCAAAGCCGCCACGATTCCAGCATGACGAATTATCACGAGCGCATTCAGCGCAAGAATGCCGTCTCGGGAGCGCTGTACCTGCTATCGGTTCCCTTGGCCTACGTTTCGATCTACGCTTCCTTCTTTATCTTCGCCCTAGTCCCGGCAACATATTTCCTGCCAGAAAAGATACTCGCCGGCGAATAGAGGAACCGGCGCGAGCGCAAAAAGCGGACCCTTTCGGGCCCGCAAATTGTCAAGCTGCAAAAGTGTAAAGCTGGTTAGCGACCGGGACCGCTGGGCGAGGTAGTTCCGCCTGGATTTGTCGAGCCCGGATTCGTCGATCCTGGATTTGTAGTGCCAGGATTTGTAGCGCCAGGATTTGAGCCCGGGTTCGCGGTTCCGGGATTCGAACCTGGATTTGACGTACCTGGATTAGTTGATCCGCCATTCGGAGTTGTGCCCGGGTTCGAAGGCGACGACGGCATGGTCCCACCGTTCGGGTTATCACTGGGCATTGTGCCGGTGTTGGGGTTATTGGGATTGGTCGTAGATGGCTGCGAGGAGCTGCCGTTCGGATTGGTCGGATTCGATCCGGGTTCGGTCGAAGGCTTCGCAGACCCCGTCGGGGGCGCGGGAGTGCTGCCGGTCGGCGGCTGCGCTGTGCCGGTTGGTGGCGTACCTGTATTTCCAGTGGGTGGGGTGGAGGGAGACGTTGGGGCTGCCGTCCCAGCGCCGCCGGGCGCCGAACCTCCAGCCGGAGCAGTTTGAGCCGCCACCCAAGTTGCGCAGGACAGAACCACCGAGAGTAAAACAAGTCTTTTCGCTGACATTATGAAGCCTCCTGCATTGAATTTGCGGTTCCCTTTGAAGGCCGACGACAGCGGCTGGCTTAAGGGATCCATAGGCTGAGTGTGCGCCTCGTTGCGCGCCGCGAATATCCGGCGGATGCCGTAGTCGGCAATAGGCGATCCTCTAGCAGGAAAATAGCGAGGCTTCCGCGCGCCGAGTGGGCTGCAAAATTGCCTGGTCTTGCCATGCCTGATCTAGGAGTGGTGGAGGCGCAACCTCCGAGGAAAAATGAAGCGAGAAATTACTTCTGGTAGGGGGTAGGCTGCGGACCTTTTTCGAGCGTCTTCCGATCCCAGATCCAGCCCTCGCGAGTGTAGCTGGCGAGTTCGAAATCCTGGGTAAGTTCTAGCGCGTCGACGGGGCAGGCGTCCTCGCAGAGTCCACAAAACATGCAGCGGCTCAGATCATAAGTAAAGTTGGTGAGCTCCTTGCGACGAGTTTGCTCGTTGCGCGCGCTGGAGACCACGATCAGATTCTCCGGACAGGCCAGCGCACACAGGTCGCAGGCGATGCACATGGTCTCGTCGGTATCAGGATTGACGTTCAGCCGAGGCGCGCCCCGGTAGCGCTCGGCCACCTGCGGCCGCTCCATGGGATATTGCTCGGTATAGATTTCCTTGGGGTGCTGATAAAAGAACGTGACTTTCAGTCCCTGGAGCAGATCAACGAGAAGAATCTTGCGGAGCAAGTTCGGCAGCGCCATAACGGGGTAAGAATACCACTGTTTCGGGTCTGGCCGGAAGGTGGCGTGGGGAACTTTTGCGGCTCAGCTTACGTATTTAAGGAAAGAAGAGAGGATGCTATGCGAGCCCATCTCGCCAACCTGACGCCGAAAGTCCGTATGCTGATCGCTCTGCCGCTCGTTGCGATTGCTTACCCTGTGATAATGATTCTGCTCCCCGCGATCGTACGAGCAATCGTACCCGATGTAGTGCGCTCGGTGCTGAAACTGATCTGACCCGGAATCTCTCTCTTTATTTAAGTCGAGTCAGATTTGCGCCGAGTCAGTGATACCCTCCCTCGTAGGACTACCTGTGGCGGCAGCCAACGACGAACTCGGGATGGAGGAAGCTTTGCGTGCAGCCCAGCGGGCGCTGGCGGCGGGCGAAGTTCCTGTTGGAGCCGTGGTCGTCAGCCAGGGCCGCGTCGTGGGCCGGGGATGGAACCGCAACATCGCCGACTTCGATCCCACCGCTCACGCCGAAATTGTGGCGCTGCGCGAAGCCGGTGCAACTATCGGAAACCATCGACTGGCTGACTGCGACCTGTTTGTTACCATTGAACCCTGTGCGATGTGTGCCGGCGCCATGGTTCATGCGCGGATCAAGCGCCTTATTTACGGTGCCGACGATCCCAAGGCAGGCGCGGTTCAGTCAGTGATGCAGGTGCTGAACCACCCGCGACTGAACCATCGGGTCGAAGTTCACGGCGGCGTGCTCGCAGGCCGTTGCGCCCAAGTTTTGCAGGAGTTTTTTAAAAGCCGTCGCTAGATGTCCAACCCTGTTATTCCGAGCGCAAGCGAGGAATCCTGCTACGGGTGACACAAGTAAGTCTGGCCGCCGATGCCGGCTCGCGTCACCGCCGAGGCTCCCTCAGCATTTCTACGGTCATGGTCGACGGATGTACACGCTTGACAACCTTGGCGCGACTGCCGCACCTCCCCTTGCGCCAGCGGCCGACAGCCGCCCACCGATGACCGACGGCAATGAGCCGGATCATATCGACGAGCGCACTTTCCTTCAATCTCGATCGGAGTCTGGATTGCCGACGACCCGTCCGGGAGGCTCCAGAGGTCAAACTCATATGTCACCTGCTATAAGAGACGAATGCGCCAACACGACTACGGGCCCCGCCCCGCGCAACTTAAATGGCTCCTCAATTCTGATCCAGCTATTCGATGGCAGGTCATGCGGGACCTCACCGAGGAAGCGCCCAACGCTGTTGGAGTCGAGCGCTCTCGCGTTGAAACCGAAGGCTGGGGAGCGCAACTTCTCGCTCGCCAATCTCGCGCGGGCAACTGGGGTGGGCCAAATGAAGACCGAGGATTGCTCATTACGCTCTACAGTCTCGTCGTCTTGATGGACCTCGGCCTCGACCCCGCCAGCAAGCAGGCCCGCAAAATAATCGAGCGCGTCGACAAGCAGCTCGTATTCAAGCCGCTCAACAACCGGCCGTTTCTTCATGGCGAAACGGAGCCCTGCATCAACGGCAGAATCCTTGCTGTCGGCGCCTATTTCAAAGCACCGAATGACGCGCTGGCCAAGCAACTCCTGGGCCAGCAGCTCGAAGATGGCGGCTGGAACTGCGAGGCGGTTGAACCTTCAGCGAAACGTCCGAAAAGCCAGCGCTCTTCGTTCCATACCACCATCTGCGTGCTCGAAGGACTGCTCGCATATGAACAAGCCGGGCGCAAATGGGCAGCCGTCGCCAGGGCCCGCGAGAGGGCCGAAAACTATCTTCTCGAGCGCCGGATGTTCCGCTCGCTTCGAACCGGCGAAGTCATTGACGCACGTTGGCTGCGTTTCTCGTTCCCGACCTTTTGGCACTACGACGTCTTGCGCGGACTGGATTATCTGAGGAATGCAGGAATCAAGCCCGACAGCCGCGTTCGTGAGGCCATCGAGATCGTGATTGAGCGCCGCCACCAGAACGGGCGCTGGCCGCTCAACCTGCTTCATCGGGAACGTATTCCCTTGGAGATGGAGACCGATGTCGGTAGGCCAAGCCGCTGGAACACCCTGCGCGCCCTCCGAGTCCTGCGTTGGTACTACAACTCAATGTCCTAGTTGTGGCGTCCCGTTAGGCCGAGAGGTTGATCGTAAGGGCTAGCTCTTCGCGTCGCTATCTACGGCGTTGTCCGGGCGGTTGAGCTGTGGTCTAATCTCCCGTCAGCAATGCGAACATCCTTTAACGAAGGTTCGGCGAGCCAGACGGGCATCATAAAGAGTCGCTAGTCGCCGTGTTGCTGCAGAATCCGTTTTCTCCGGGGGGCGCAGATGCCGAACCTCAATTCCATCGACACGCAACTTCTTCAAATCGTGAGTGCCGCGTCCCCGGCGTCGATCGGCGATGTCATTGCGGTGATGCAGAGTATCGATGGATTATTGCCGAGCAACGACGGCGTCAAATGGTTCAACCGGCTCTATCTGATGGTTACCCAAGAGATCGACGCTCAGCCTCTGCCAAACGGTTGGGAAGATGCCACATGGCTGACGCGGCTCGACGTAGTTTTTGCCAGGTTCTACTTTGCGGCGATTGCCGGTGCACTGGAGCAGAATGCGGATACCGCCAGCTCGTGGGACGCTTTGTTTGAGGCGCGAGCCAGTGCCGGTGTCGATCGCATACAGTTTGCCTTGGCGGGGATGAACGCTCACATCAATCACGACCTTGCGTTGGCACTACTGCAGACTGATGATGAGTTTCATCTGACGCCAGCGCCGCAGAGCCCGGAGCACAATGATTATGAGCGCGTCAACGGCTTGCTGGAAGACGTGCTCCCGTCGGCGTTGAACCTTCTAGCCGCTGGGATCGTAGGTGAATTGGCACAAGACACGGGAAAGGTCGGGCGTCTGCTGGCGATCTGGAATGTCCGCGCTGCGCGCGATCTGGCTTGGGACTTCGCCGATCACCTTCGGAACTTGAGAGGCATGAGCCGCGACTTCGCCATGGAAGGTCAAGACAAGCTCACGGGAGTAATCGGGCGCAGCTTACTGCTTCCTGTTTAGCAGGTATCGCCCAGACGCGTATGTCCAGTAAATAATTGTTCCAAACCTCAAAGGATTCCGCCAGACATTCTGGCCTGGAGAGTCGATACCGACCGCACGTTGGTCAAATTTCTAGCTCTAGCTGTGCTCATCGCAAAAACGACAGGCCACCCGAAATGAACATTGCACGCTCGTTGGGTTTGCCCCACGTCGAGCGGGGCATTGGCAGAAGGCGCTCGTTTCGGACCGCGCAGTCCAAGATCTGGCTCTTGCAAGTGAAATGTAACCGCGGTTCGACCACGACAGTCGGTGTGCGCGCGCCACTTAATAGCGCCTGAAGGGTCGCACCGACCCCACGCGTCCGGTTTTTGGACGGGGATAACCCCATCACAGCAGCCCTTTATGTGCTCAGGCTTCAGGTCCAGTTAAACTACGAACAGCAAATCTGCCGGGAAGTTGTCTAGCCGGTAGCGTACCAAGACATACCAAGAGAACAACTATGTACGGCTTATATCTCCGCTCTGAAGGGCGGAGTTTTACGCCGCTAGGCGGATAAAATTGATGGCCTACAACGCCTTCATCTCTTACAGTCACACTGCCGATGGCACCCTTGCGGCTGCCCTTCAATCGGCCTTGCATTCTTTTGCCAAACCCTGGTACAAGCTTCGGGCTTTACACATCTTTAGAGATCAAACCAACCTCGCGGTAAATCCTGCCCTCTGGTCTAGTATTCGCGATGCCCTCGATCAATCGTTGTTCTTCATCCTCCTTGCTTCGTCTGAAGCGGCCACCTCGCCCTGGGTTGCGAAGGAGGCCGAATATTGGATCGGCAAAAACGGGCCGTCGCACGTCCTGATTGTCCTTACCGGGGGTACTCTGACGTGGGATCATTCCTCCGCCTCTTTCGCGTCTGAGCACACCACCGCTCTCCCCGCGAGCCTCCTTCGCTCCTTTCCTGAGGAGCCTCTGTTCCTCGATCTTCGCTGGGCGCGCGACGGCGCCGCCCCTCTCCGCTTGCGCGAGCCGCGCTTTCACGAAGCCATCCTCCAACTCGCTGCCACCCTACACAATCGTCCCAAAGACGAACTCGACGGCGCGGACATTCGCAACCGGCGGCACACCCGCTTCCTCGCCGCCTCCGGCCTTATCGCCATTCTTCTGGCCTCGATCTTCGCGTTTCGTCAAACTCGCGTGAGCCACGAAGAATCGCTGCAAAATCTCGCCGCCAGGCTCGCCGCCAACTCTGCCAAAGTGCTCTCCGATAGTCCTGATCGAGTTCGCGAGGCCGCGCTTCTGGCTATCGAATCAAACCGCATCAACCCTTCCTTTGAAGGAAACAGTTCGTTGCGGGCAGCGGTTTCCCTCTTACCGGCGAGCGCGCAATTCTACCCGCCAGAAAGCCCAGACCCAGCTGAGCGCGTTCGCGACATGGCATTTTCTCGCGATGGCGCCACCCTCGCCGTAGCGCGCGACGACGGTTCCACTCAACTCATCGATGTGGCAAACAAAAAGCCGATCGGATATCTCGGCCAGGACGAAAAGCCCGCGGCCAGCATCGAACTCCTCGGCGCCCCCCAAGGCGCGTCGCTGGACAGCAATTCAGCCGTTTCCGTGGCCTTCAACTCCTCCGGCTCGCTGCTCGCGGCTGGCGCCCGCGATGGCGTCGCCCATATCTGGGCCTTGCCTGGCGGACGCGAATTGTTACGCATTTCCCACGGTGCACCGGTTTCCCAAGTATCGTTCCACCCCAAGTCTAACGAACTTGCTACCGCTGGTGACGATGGTCATGTGCGTATTTTCGATATCGCTCGCGCGGCAATCGTAGCCGACTTCAGATGTCAGGACAAAATGGTTTCCATGTCCTTCAGTCCCAGCGGCGATCTCCTTGCGGCGCTATCTTCAGAGGGGGTGGTCTCGCTTTTCGATCCAGTCCATCGCCGGCTTCTTCGTACGCTGGGTGGAGGTGAGGCCGGCTTCAACGTGGCATTCAGCGATAACGGCAAGCGCGTGGCTATTGCGAGCGGCGATTTTGCCTCTGTCTGGGACGTAACTACCGGGCGACTACTGCTGAAAGCCAGCCATGCTGCTTCATCCGAAACCCTCACTCCGCAGCAATGGATCGTTAATGCCGCCATCAGTTCTGACGGCGAATTCCTGGCTTATGCGGCGCGCGGCGACAAGTTGGCCCGCGTCTGGAACGTGAAGACTGGCCGCCAGATTCTCGAACTTAAACACGACTCCGCGGTTGCCGCCGTCTCCTTCAATTCGGATGGAACAAAACTCGGGACGGGCTCATACGACGGCACTGCGCGCGTGTGGGAACTCCCTTCTGGAATAGAACTGGAGCGCGCCTCACAGGCCGGCGGCGCCGAAGTCGTGGTTTTCAGCCTTACTGGCAGCCGCTTCGCCGCTGGCGGCGTGGACGGCTCGGTTTCCGTCTCCGAGACCCGCCGCGCAGACCGCCCCGCCTCCTTCGATTTGCCGGCCGACGTACGCAGCGTTGCCTTCAGCCCGGATGGCTGGCGCCTCGCCATGGGCACGATTTCGGTGCACTCCGAGCCCCTGCTGAGAATCGCCGAAGTCGGAGGCAATACTCTGCGCGACATCGAATTCCACGGCGCTCCCGTTATCGACAAGCTTTTTTTCGTCGATCCGAATCACGTGATTGCCCAGTGGAGCAACAAGCTATTTCTCATTTCCATCGACCAGTCTAAGGTAACTCCTTTACCTGACGTCCCCGGAGAGATGCGGATCGACCCATCGGGTAGGGTGCTTGCTAGCCAACAGGACGGCGTTAGCCGCCTGTATATCTTACCCAGCCTTCAGCAGACCACATCCCTGGATGGACCCTCTTCCGGTCTGCTGCGCATCGCAGGCGAAGGCAGGATGTTGGCCTTTGAGACAAATAAATCAAACGAGTTCTTTATCGATATCTGGAGTGTCGCCAGCAGAGCTCGCGTCAGCCGCATTCCCCTGCCCGCTGAATTGACTCGCCTCGCCTTCAATCCGTCGGGCACAATCCTATTCACTGCGCAAAGCGAAAATCTGCAAGCCTGGGACATCCCCTCTGGCAAGCGACGTTTCTCACTGACCGCCAGCGGCGACATTGACCTAATCATTCCCGATCCTTCTTCCGCCTCCTTCGCTACTATTACTCACGGACATCTCAGCGTGTGGGATGCCGTCACCGGAGCTCGTCTGGCGCAGCTTCCCGATGCGGGCTATCTCCGCGTCGCCGCCTTCAGTCCCGACGGCCGCTATCTGCTAGCCGGATACGACGAAGGCTCCGCTGCGCTTTGGCTCTGGCGTTCGGGAGATCTGCGCGACCAGGCCTGCGCCCGCCTCACTCACAACTTGTCTCACGATGAATGGAAGCGTTCGTTTCCCAAACAACCCTATCGCCTAATCTGTCCCAATTTACCGGCCGCCAACTGAATCCCTCATGCGCGTTGGGCGTTGGTACGGCAGGAGTCTAAATCCAGGACCACGTTAAGGAATCTGGGTCGAGTATGACGGGCGCTGCCCGTAAGTGAACCCGAGCCCGGGCCCAAACCCACGCGTTGCACGGACGCAATCTTCCACACGTATTCTCGGTCACGGCAGCGCATCGTCTACGATCGAGCCTCACGACCAGCTGGCACGACGCAACCAGCCTCGCCCTGGAACTGGGATGCGAGCTTTTTTTCGAGGCGCCTCCCGAGCATGTTCTCAACGATCTGGTGCATGACAACCTCGATCGGATGCAGGCATGGCCCGTTACGCCGGGAGACTTCGAACGCTTGCTGAAGCTGGCGCACTGAGGCAAATGCCGGGCACCTTACCAAGAGCCGGGCTTCAACGCGACGGACCTCAACAGTATTCTGCGATTGCTACCGAATAACTCCATGATCCGGTAAGGGAAGGCTTAAGCCGACCACCCACCCAGAGTCTCAGAATCGTCGGCATCCTCTGCAATGGGCTGCGTCGGCTATAATTTGCGCGCGCACATGACCCTTGCAGTGCTGATTGGTCATGCAATCGTCAAGCATTTAATCAGGAGTAATCATGGATCGAGATAGTTTTATTCCGGTTGCAACCAATGCCCGGTCGCGAAGCGACCTCGTTGAGCGCGGGTTCAGTCGGCGGCCGCTCCGGGTTGATCTAGATATAGCGCACTCGCTGGAAGCGTTATCCCATGCCGCCTGGTCCGTTCCCAGGGACAAATACTACGATGGGGGCGACAGGTATCGTTCCTTAAATCGTGTCAAGGCCGAGATTGTTGAGGGCGGTGTAAAGGTTTGGTTGAGCGAAGAGAGCACGCCCTATGTGCAACTGAAAAAATACAACACGACAATCGGCGGCCAGCCGCGAGAGTACGCTCCGCTACCCCCAGCGATCGCCGGTTCCATAGGCGTTCGCAAGATGATTGCTCACCACCTTCATTACCTACCGCTGTCGACGGTGGGTACGAAGTATTTGGTCAACGTTCATCTAATAAGGTTCACGGCTGC
>DATNLE010000390.1:0-3754 GCA_035603035.1 Candidatus Acidiferrales bacterium
CCCTACGGAGTCGGGGTACGGCAAGTCACGTCCGGGGCGTCTTTGTACGGTTACATATTGTGCGAGGCATAAGAGAGCAAAAGAGCCAGCGAGACGCCGCGGCACGATTTGTTTCACTCGGAAAGGTCTCGGGTGTGTAAGGGTGCCGATGATATCTCGCACGAGTTTCTTGACGCTACTTGCCGCAGCGGCCTTATCCGCGCGTGGGGGTAGCGCCGCTAGCGGTGACGAGGTTTTTCACGTTGCGATTTTCCGCTTTGCGAAGGAGCACGTTGATGACGCGATCGCGGCGTTTCGCGCGATCGCGTCGGCGACCCGCCAAGAGTCAGGAAATCTTCGTTATGACATCTACCGCGGTACTGATGATGATCTGGAGTTCTATATCGCCGAGCATTGGGCTTCACAGGCCGCTCTAGCCGCGCACGAACGTACTGAGGCGTTCATCCACTTCGGTCAGGGAGTGCTGATGAAACACGCGACGCTTCACGAGGCGGTGACGGCGCGGACCTTTGATGTTGCTCAGGGGTCGAGATAGAGCGTGGTGAGTGTGAGATCTAAACCCGGACCCTTTGCAGAAAAGAAAAACGCAAAGAGTCCGGCACCCCGCGAGTTAAAATTGTGGCGGGACTGGACACCGGTGCCGGGCGGGACGTTCGGCCACCCGCCGGTTACCGGGAGAATCAGGTGAGCTGCGGTCATGGGAAAGCGTTTCAAAACATTCGCGGTCGGAGCTTGGGCGTGCGTCACGCTCATGTCATCCTCCTTCGGCCTCCTAGGTTCCTCCCGCCCAGGGGCCGAATTTTATCCCGCGGTCAAACCACTCCAGCGCGCATTTATGGTCTCTGACGTCTCCAAGGCCGATGTGTCGTTCGACATTGAGGCGATGAGAGGCGACCCGCTATATCACTTGCAGTGCCACTCGACGGGGTACACCGGTGATCCCGATTTTGATTACAGCGGAGATTTTGAGTGTCGACTCAGCCTGATAGGCCAGCCCAACTCATACAGCACGCTTCTTACCGAGGATGCTCACCAGAGCAAAGATTGGGAGAGCAGGGGCCGTTTTTTTGCGGCCGAACTTCAGGGTCCTTGTGCGCGCATACCGGAATTCGGAGCGACCCGAAGCTTCAAGCTGAGGAATATGGACCTGACCCTGGGAATCACCGACCAGAAGTTTACGGTGGGTGGGAAGCTGAGTTCATTGACGCTTACGGTGACTGTGCGGATCGATCCACGAGCGCAACGGCCCATTGCTGAGATTGTCCCCCTGCCGAAGACTGGAGTTCCCGCTGAGTGCGAGCTGCGAAAGTATTTTGTCGACTATTCATCATTGGCGGGGAATCATTAGTCGCTCTGCCCAGTTAGCAATGAAGTGAGGCGGGAGGCCAATCCTTCCGCGCGATACTCATTGCCTGAGATCGGCGAAGCGGGCCTGAATCAGCCATTGGATGACGGCGAAAATCAGCGCGGTGAATACTCCGAACATGAGCAGTCCATTCGCAGCCTCGAGTGGTCCGAGCAATCTCCAAGTAGGCGTCATAATCAGATCACCGTAACCCAGAGACGTGTAATTCCCCGCGGAGTGGTAGAACGCGGTTCCGAACTGTGGAAATTCGCCGCAGAGCTCTAACAGCACAGCCCACAGAGCGATCTCTATCAGGTGTGCGACGAGCGTGAACGATATGGTTATGGAGACCATTGCAAAATCGTACCAAAAGCTTGTCCCCACGTGTCCGAGTCTTCGTTGACGAAGAAGGAAATTAACCGCCCCGCTCAAGGGCAGCGCGTGGATAAAGATCGTGCATATGATGGCGCCTACGCCAAAGGCCAACGGCAACAAAATCGGGATTCGAGGAAATTGCGTCATCGTTCTGCCATCTGTCTTTTCACAGCTAAAGAGCCGGCGAAAAAGATTTATGAGTCTAGTGCTCTAGCCAATTGAGCTACTCGCGCGCGTCTGACTTCCCTTTCGCATATATCACATCCCCTGCCATTCTCAAAAATTATGGGTCAGGAAAAATTAGCCGTCGCGCAATAAAAGTTGAGGTGTCACTACTGGGAAACATTCGTAACGAAGCTGCTATCTATCGGCGAGTGGAAGTCGGACGAGGGTCGCTGAGTGTGAAATCTAAACCCGCACCCTTTGCAGAAAAGAAAAACGCAAAGAGTGCGGCACCCTCAAAAGCAAATCCCCACCTTCGGCGGGCTGAAACGCACCCCGCGAGTTGAAATCGTGATGGAGTTTAACGCGGGTGCCGCGCGGAAACATCCGCCACCCGCCCATCACACCGTGGAATGTAGCATAGCCCCTAGCTCCTGATTAGTCGGATTACGAGAGATATGAAGTAGCACTTCACTTGTCCGAGTAGCGTTTATACGCGACGATCTTTGTAAAAACTTTATGAAGTCCTCATGTCTTCCTAACGCATGGTGGCCTACCGTGCATGCTGCGGATCTGATCCGACTCTGGAGGAAACAGCAATGAAATCGATTACTCGGTTAGTTGCAGCAGTGTTGGCAGTTGCGTTCGCGGTCGCTACCCTGTGCGCCGCACAGGACGTCAAGCCCACCGACCTGGGCAAAGGGGCGGCGTTCAACGGCAAGAAGATCGAGATGAAGGACAAGGGAGAGGTCGCTTACCTGCTGTCCTTCACGGCGGGGAAAGAGTTCGAGGCCACCACGGACGGCCCGAAGAATACCGACGTACACCTTTTCGTCTACGACTTCTCGGGCGCCCAAGTCGCTAAGGACGACTCGCCTGGACCGAAGTGCTCGGTTAAGGTCACGCCGACGAAGGACGGGCAGTACAAGTTCGTTATCACGAACGCCGGCGGGGCCAACACGGTGAGCTTCAAAGTAAAAGTCGCCAAATGATTGCTCGCTGCTGGTGTGGGGACGGGCTGGCTTCGTGATTCGACTCATAGTCGATGAAATTGCGTCATCGCTCTGCGATCTGCCTTCACAGCTTAAGAGGCGGCGGAGAAGATTTATGAGTCTAGTGCCGCCTGTGGCTTTATTCGCGGACGGTCGACAAGGTACAGATGTCTTCGCAATCAGGGAGTGTAAGAATCAAATGAGATTCCCACACCCTTTTCACGTCAACCTTGCATTTGAGCAGATACCGATATTCTCTATCTTCTTCATATGACCTGTGCTTTTGGGAATATGTCAGGTACACCGGTGAAAGGTAGCTCGCATCCGCGTCCCGCAGTTCATCTTTTGTGTATTCCACAGGGGCAATGAAGGCACCGTCGTCCTGGGCCAGCTCGTGGTTCTGCCACGCTGCCTGTATTCTCGCCAATAGCTCCTGCGGACTATTGATGCGAACCATGAAGTAGCCATATTTCCTCGCCAAATAAGACACGTCCGCATCGGCGTGCGCAGTGCTCAAAATGTAGTAGCGGTTCAGGGAAATAACTGTGGAATAGATAGGATGCGGCGCTCGAAAATAAACTGATGACCGCCCTTCGCTGGCGTCCCTGCGTACATCTTCGATTTCCCGATAGTACTCTAAAATGCCAAACCTAGCTGAACCGGACACAAATTGGCACGCGTGTTCTTCCTTCTTAAAGTATCGAAGCAGGCTATTCGGAGTTTCGATCACAATCAGCTTCTGATTTTACCGTTGCTATCGTCGCAGCAGCAAAGCAGGTCTCAGGGGACTCCGCCACGCTCGGCGGTCTTCGCCAGTTCGCCGCGATTCGAGTCAGCGCGGAGCGGCGTAAACTTGGGGAGATTGAAGGCTTGGGCGATT
>DATNLE010000398.1:0-2686 GCA_035603035.1 Candidatus Acidiferrales bacterium
GGTTGCTCCGGCCGGTGAATTCTGAATGGTGAAGGTGAAGCCGTCGGCCACCGCACTGGTGAGTTGGAAGGTGAAGTTTGTTGTGAAACTGCTGATGTTCACCGGGGTGGTAAAGAACACGCTTCCCGCTTCGGTCTCTCCACCGTTGGTTAGTTCCAGCTGGCTATTGGAAAGAACCGCTGAGCCGTTGAATTGCAAACCGGTGGAAGAGGCAAAACCTGATGCGAAGTTGATGTTCGGCGAGCTTGAATTGATTGTGAATGTGGCGCTCACAGCGGGGCTGTCGCCGAGGCCGGGCGAAGAGGCGATGGCCGTAATGGTAGTGGTGGAAGATACAGGGATGGCGGCCGTGTACTTTGTCGAGCTATGGGTTGGCGTGGTGCCGTTGGTGGTGTAGTAGATGGTCGGAGTTGGAGAAGCATCGGAAAGCTGAACGGATTGAGCCGAAGTATAAGTTCCCGCGGCGGGTGAGAAGGTAGGTGTCGCCGTCGGAGTGACAGTATAAGCCGCCGTCGCCACTGCGCTTTGCGCGAAGCCGGTGCTGATGGCGATGGCCTTGAATGTTGTGTTGGCGGCGATAGTCACCGGACCGGAATAGAGAGTAGAGCTACTGGTGGGAGTGCTGCCGTTAGTTGTGTAGTGGATGGCGGCGCCGGTGGTGGCATCGGAAATCGAAATCGCCTGAGTGGTTAGTATGTTTCCAGCCGCAGGACTGAAGACCGGAGTGGCGGCTGCTTGCAGGGTATAGGTTGCCGTAGCAGTAGCGCTGTTCGAATCGCCCGAAGCTGTGGCTATTGCGTTCAGAGTAGTGGTGGAAGTGAAGCTGAGCGCAGTGGTGTATTGCTTGGTGGTTCCCGCACCGGGTACGGGCGCACTGCCGTCGGTGGTGTAGAAAATGGAAGATCCGCTGGTGGCGTCAGTGATCGAGACGGACACAGTACCGTTAAAGGATTCCGAACCGGGTGTGATTACCGGCGTCTGCGCCTGCGTGGGTGCCGAGCCGGTTGATGCAAATGTCCACGTTTCTATTTTCTGGCTGGCCGTCAGCCCACCGGTTCCACCCGTAAAGCCGACGAATGCTGTGTTTCCCCCGATGGTTTGTGGAATATTGATCGGCCAGCTGGTTGTAAAGGTGGCGTTCACAGTGCTGTCAGTGACCGTCATCGTGAGGGTCGTGCCGTTGTAGACAATGTGAACGGCCATCGTATCCCCGTTATTCAGGATCACTCCAGATGCGGTCATATCTGTTGCGGGTGTGGTTGGTGAGGCGCCATTAGAGTAAAGCCCAGTCGAGTCGTCGCCCTCACCATTGTTGCTATAGAGGTCGTATTTTACGGCCACGCTGTTCGAGATGCCTCCAGTTCCGCCGACGGCGTCCGGACCGTACCCCAGCCCGCCGCCACTAGGACCCAAAGCGGTCGCGCCTGCCGGCGAGTTTTGAATCGCAAACGTAATGCCGTCGGCCATTGCGTCGGAAAGTTGGAAGGTGAAGTCGGTCGTGAAACTGCTGATGTTCATCGGGGTGGTAAAGAAAGCGCTTCCGGCTTCGTTTTGCCCACCATTGGTCAGTTGAAGACGGCTATCGTCAAGGTCCGTTGAACCATTAAATTGCATTCCGGTGGGAGTGGCAAATCCTATACCGAAGTTAATAGTGGTGGCGTTTGGATTGATCGTGAACGTCGCAGTCACGGCCGGACTGTCGTTCAGGCCTGGCGAGGATGCGATGGCCGTGATGGTAGTAGTTGTACTAACGGAGATAGCTCCAGTGTACTGCTTCGAGCTATGTGTTGGTTTGGTGCCATCGGTGGTGTAATAGATCGTCGGGGTTGGAGAAGTATCCGAAAGTTGGACCGATTGAGTCGACGTATAAGTTCCCGCTGCGGGCGACACACTAGGGGGGCCAGTCTGGTTCTGAATTGTATAAGCTGCGGTAGAAACGGTGCTTTGAACGAACCCCGCGCTTACTGCAATGGCATTGAATGTTGTTGTGGTTCCCACGGTGACTGGTCCGGAATAAGGAGTCGAGCCACTCGTTGGAGTGCTTCCATCGGTGGTATAAAAAATGGAGGCGCCCGGAGTAGCGCTGGTGATAGTTACCTGGAAGCCAGCGGCATAGGAACCGGCCACCGGACTAAACACAGGCGCGGCAGCTTGAGATTCGTCGGTTAACAATCCGAAAACATTCACTTGTTTCTGCGTGCCTACGTAGACTTTTCCGTTGGTAACCACCGGCACCACAAATTTCACTGCGGGTCCGAGCGTATCCCGCCCGTTAGTGAGATTAGAGGCGTACTTAAGATCAGATACGTTGGTCGCGTCATACGCGCGAAGGATGGCGGGTCCATTAGAAGTATATGCGTCTGATTCCACGGCCCACACAATTCCATTGGTCGTTCCATTGGACGAAACCACCGGAGTCGAGCCTGGGAAACCGCTCGATTCGGCCGACGTTGAGGTAGGAGACTGAGACAGCATACCGTTTGTGAGCGAATAAGCTTGGAGGTTTCCGCCATTTCCCCACAGATAAATCTGATTATTCCAATACGCCGGCATGCTCCAAAGTCCGGCGCCACTCGAGATTGCCTGGATAATTTCGGGATTGCTGGTGCAGCCGTTGCAGTAGTGGCTGCCGTCGCTCGTCATCTTGTCGCGATTCACCACATAGACTTCTCCCTGCTTACCGCTT
>DATNLE010000403.1:0-8666 GCA_035603035.1 Candidatus Acidiferrales bacterium
GGCAGTTGAGTCTCTTCGGTTGTGGCGCAACGGGTTACAAACGTCGTTCGTCGGCCTGGAGGCGGTTCGCAAAATCGAATACCGTACGACACGCAACGAGAGCACGCGTTGCAATTTCTGCAAGAACAACTGTCTGCGGACCTTTATCGACATCCGTACCGTCCCCAAGGACGATCTGGCTTTCGTGCCAATTCAAAAAGTCACCAAGGTTCCGCTGATGCACGGGGAACAACGCCTCATTATTGCTACCTGCGAGAAGGGTCTGGTCGAAGATATCAATGATATGAAGGACATCAAGGCGGGAATCGACGAAATCAAGGATAAATATCCGAACTTCGTGGATTTCGCTGCCCGGGAGGTCTTCCGCCCCATCAATGCAAAGAGCGTTGCTGACCCGATTCCGGTGACGAAATTCTGGAATAAGGCGGGCAAAGAGCGCACTCCGCTCATGGAGAATCGAAAGAAACTTCGCGTTGGCATTCCGCGCGTGCTGAACATCTACACTTACGCGCCACTGTTCAACGGATACCTTGAAAGCCTGGGGGTGCAGCCAGAAAACATTGTTTACTCCGACTACACCAGTTCCGATCTGTATCGTGCCGGCGCGAGCCGAGGCGCTATCGATCCCTGTTTCCCCGCCAAAATCGGGATTTCGCACGTCTACAACCTGATCCAGGAAAAGCACCGAAAGAAGCCGCTGAATGTGATCTTCTTCCCCATGTACGATGTGCTGAGTTCTCCGTTAGTGAAAATCGTTGGCACCAATGCGTGTCCCACGGTGACTGCGACGCCGGAAACGGTGAAAGCTGCATTCACGAAAGAGAACGATGTGTTTGCCGAGCACAACGTGAAGTACCTGGATCCGGTTCTGAATTTTGCGGACCGCAAATTGTTTGCCCACCAAATGCTGCAGGCGTGGCAACCCATCATGGGCTTGTCACAAGAGGAGAACGACCGTGCGGTTGAAGTGGGCTACAAGGCGCTGGAAGATTATGAGGCAAGCATCCGCAAGCGCGCCCGGCAAGTACTCGATCAATTGGAACGTGAAGACCGCATCGGGATTGTAATGCTGGGCAGGCCGTACCATCACGACCCCGGCCTGAATCACGAAATCATGGAGGAGTTCCAGAAGTTGGGGTATCCCATTTTCTCGCAAAACACTCTGCCGCTCGATGAAGACATGCTTGAGCGTCTCTTCGGAGAAGAGGTTCGCGCCGGAATTATCACCCATCCACTGGATATCACGGACGCCTGGAAAAACTCGTACTCATGCAGTACGAACCACAAAGTCTGGGCGGCAAAATTTACGGCACGGCATCCGAACCTGGTGGCGCTCGAAATTTCCAGCTTCAAATGCGGCCACGACGCGCCTATCTATGGCGTGGTCGAAGGCATCATCGAGCAGTCTGGCACACCGTATTTCTGCTTCAAGGATCTGGACGAAAATAAACCGTCAGGATCGATCCGGATTCGGGTTGAGACCATCGATTACTTCTTGCGGCGCTACCGCGAGGACGTCATCCGCAAGCGCAAAGTAGCGGACGACATCGAGGCTCAACTGGCTGCGCTTGAAGTGGAACTACGAGGACAGGCACCACCCGAAGCAACCCTGTCCCAGCCCCCACAATTCGAGCAGGAGGCGCAGGGCATGGCGGCGGATTAAAGAAGGTGCTTCTAAACTTTCCGTCGTCATGGCGTTCGATTAGTGAGACAGTTTGACGTCGCGTCTCTCAGTTCTATTAATTCAGTTCTATTAATAGTGAGAGTTCGCATGCTCTGGCACCCATATTCAGGATAACGGACCTTAGAATTCGCGCGAGGCGCCTCCCTGTCTTCTACCACGGGCAACAGTCGG
The DNA here is from genome assembly GCA_035603035.1 of Candidatus Acidiferrales bacterium. Lineage (GTDB taxonomy): Bacteria > Acidobacteriota > Terriglobia > Terriglobales > Acidobacteriaceae > Sulfotelmatobacter. The sequence continues at coordinate 1,856 of DATNLE010000403.1, forward strand.
GATTGGTCTGTTCGCGTGCGTCTTGTCGCTGCTCTGTTCCATGGTGATAGTCACCATTGTGGGTTCTCCCTTTTGATTCAGTTACGTCCCGAATTCGTCTTGCGGCGCGGCTGAAACAAAGCCGCTTTGCCCGCTAGACATGCTCATCGGCGCTTATCAGCAGCACGTATTTCATTCGTGTGCCTTTTTTGCCAGATCGAATGGCGAATGTTCAAACCGCCATCCCAACCCCAAAACATATTGATCACTCAGGGGATCATTCCAGATAGACTCCGGCGCGGGAATGACGTTTCACTGGAAAGTTGAAGGGATTTGGGCATCGCCACCGTGGCCCACGTTTGGAATTCGCCCATGCATACTGGTTTACACTTCGGTGATGCAGTGGAGTCAGGCCTGCGACCGGCGGTCCCAGCCTGCAAGGAGTTGCAACGAGTCGATAAACGGCGAGGCACTACTTGAAAGTTGGCTTCGGCGGTGCACACACTGAGTTAAACCAGCGGCTGATGTATATCTCGGCATGGGCTTCGCCGCAGTAATGCCGGGCACCGGGCGCCGTGGCAGCCTCGGAACTCCATCGGTGCACAGTAAGCTCGGAATCCCCACATCGAATCACGAACCAGTGCAGGGGTGTATTGGTCACCATTCCACAGACTTCACATCTGAATTCCTGCAGCGTTGTCATGGTACGTTCCGTACGTCAGTGGTCGAAAGCTGGTCGCCCTTACTCCGCCGGGGAGATGTGTCGCGAACTTGACGTCAGCACCGTTAACTCCCCGACTTGCTCCCTCCTCACCGTACCACGAAGGTGGGCGTGATCCATCATCCAAAGCTCGGGAATGATTTCTCCGACCAGATGTCCATGGCAGAAGAGCCGCACCACCGAACTCTCAGAAACTACAATACCAACGGCTTTGGTCACAGCGCTCATGTTGGCGGCGGCAATGTGACGACTGCCGAGTCCGAGCGGAACATCCACCTCTGCCGCCACCGCGTCGAGGTAGCGGCACGCCGACAGGACGATTCCGTCGTGACTCACCACGAACCCACCATCGAGCTGCGCCAGCTCCTTAATGGTTCCGCGAAGATTGAGATTGGTGACATGGCGTGAAGACTCAGGATGCCCTAGCAACGGATCCAGAATCAGCGGTCTGGATCTGGCGAGCACGGCTTTCTCATCACCCAAAGTGAATAGCGTGCCCACCCGCCTTCCCTCTCGACCCTCGCGGGCAATTTCGACCGCCAGCCCTATCAAGGGCTCAAGAACATCCGGGTCGTATTCCGTCACTTCGCAGAGAATACTTTCAAACATTCATCTCGCTCCGCCTGTTGGGTAAACATCAGTTTATTTCTGGTTTGTTCTGCCGAACCATTCACCACCGGATTATGCGACTTCGAAGCACATTACGACGGGGACTCCATTAAGGGCAGCCAGACTTTAAAACGTGTGTCACCGGGTTTGGAACTGACCTGAATGTTTCCCCGGTGCTTCTTTACAATTCGCTGAACAGTGTCCAGGCCGAGGCCCGTGCCTTCCCCAACTCCTTTGGTTGTGAAGAAAGGCTCAAAGATGTGGGGTTCCACCTCACTCGGTATTCCCGGACCGTTATCGCCGATATCGACTACCACGCAACTGTCGTCGCGATAGGTTCGGATGCGAAGCTCGCCTTTTCCGTGCATCGCATCAATCGCGTTATCGATAATGTTGGTCCAAACCTGATTTAGTTCGCTTCCGAACGAATGTACGAGGAAGGGAACGCGTTGGTAATCGCGCTGCACTACCACACCTTTTTTCAGCTTGTGATTCAAGATCGTAAGCGTGGTTTCGAGGCTCTTTACAACATCAACGTTCTGGACCGGCGACTGGTCCATGTAGGTGTATTCCTTGATTGCGCCGACCAAATCCGATATCCGCGATGTGCTGCTCTCGATTTCGTGTAACAGACTCGCGACCTCCACCGAAGCGGCGATCCTGACCAAAGCGGCCCGAGCCGTGTCCCCGTCGAGGTTCGCGAATAACGATTCGACCACTTCCGGCTTGATGTTTCGTCGCGCAAGACCGGCCGCCAGTAACCACAAGTCGTTCTGTCCATGACTGCGCAACAAAGAATCGATCTGCTCTTCCAGATCGCTGATGGTCAGTGCGTCCGGGAGGACGACATCCTGTTGTGTGAACGAAGCTTCCAGTTTTTCAATTTCCAGTTTCTGGGCCGACGAGAGATCTTGCCTGCCCAGCTCAAGACTCGCGTCCCTGATTTTCTTTAGAATGTGACGCAGTTGACTGGCGGCGCGCTTCGCAGCGGAAGCTGGATTGTTAAGTTCATGCGCCAGCCCCGCCGAAAGCTTTCCCAAAGAAGCCAACCGGTCTCGCTGTTGTTCAAGGCGCGTGACTTCACGAATCCGGTCTGACATCAAGCCCACGAGGCGCTTGGTGAGCTCAGGCATCTTCTGGACAAGGTCGGGAAAGAGCGAGGCAGGAAATCGTAGGGCGCGGCTGTCAGTCTCCGCGCGCTGGCTCACGGTAAATTGCTTCATCCTCGAAAACGGCAGCACGCCGGTAACGTCGCCGGGGTCCAGAGTAAAGGTAATGATGTCGCCCCCAAGTTCGCCGCGCCCTTGAATGTGGCCTTCAAGAATCACATACATGGAATCGGCGGGATCGCCCTGGCGCGAGTAGACATCACCCGCCTTGAGAGTCATTTCCTGCGCTTGGCTGATGAACCAGGCGATCTGATCGTCCGGCAAATCAGCAAACACGGGAACGCGAAGTAGTTCGGATTTCTCGACCATTTATACCTTGCTCAAATACTGATGGATGAATTGGACCGCCACCGATCCTTCACCAACTCCAGAGGCCACCCGCTTTATAGAACCGTGACGCACATCTCCGACAGCAAAAATGCCTGGAACATTGGTCTCGAGCAAGAACGGATCGCGGTCGAGCCCCCATCCCTTCGGGCGTTGCCCGTCCCGTAGAAGATCAGGACCAGTCAACAGGAAACCGCGTTCGTCGCGTTCAACGACGTTCGCCAGCCAATCAGTCCGCGGCAAGGCTCCAATAAAGATAAACATCGCACTTGCAGGTACTCGCTCAACCTTGTCGGTATCGGAGCAAAGCACGGAAATCTCTTCCAGATGCGTGTCGCCATGTGCCTCGGACACGCTGGCATGTGTCCACAGCTGAATGTTAGGCGTCTGTTGAACCTGGTCGATCAAGTATTGTGACATGGTGCTGGAAAGCGATTCGCCGCGCACAAGAATGATGACGCGTTCTGCATATCTCGCGAAGTTCATGGCTGCCTGACCCGCCGAGTTCGCACCGCCCACCACATAAACGATCTCACCCTTACAGGACAGAGCTTCGGTGGCACCGCCACCATAGTAAATTCCCGCACCTTGCAACCGGTCGATGCCGGGAGCATCCAGTCGCCGCCACTGCACTCCAGTCGCGATCATCAGAGCGTGGCACGAAATCTCGTTTCCATCCGCCAGCTTGATGATTCGGTAAGGACCTTCGGCCCGTGCGCCCACGGCTTCCTGCGACAGAATTTCCACTCCGAAACGCTGCGCTTGCACCACCGCACGCCGGGCCAGATCGCCGCCACTGAGCCCGGCCGGAAATCCAAGATAGTTCTCGATACGGGAGCTCATTCCAGCCTGACCGCCAGGCGCTTCCCGCTCAATCATCACGGTGTGCAGACCTTCGGAGGCTCCATAAACGGCGGCGGCCAAACCGGCCGGCCCTCCGCCCACAATCGCCAAATCATAGAAGCTGGTTTGGGCGCGCGTGCGCAGCCCGACCTTTTGCGCGACGTCCGCGGGCACACTCTCGAGAAGCTTCGTGCCGTCGGGAAACAGAACCACGGGAAGATTTGCCGCCTCAGGACCCAGAGCTTCCACAAGGCGTTTGGTTTCCGGATCATTGCCCGAAAGTTCGACGTCAATCCACTGATAGGGGACGTGGTTGCGCGCCAGAAAGTCCCGCAACTCATAAGATCGAGGCGACCAGCGAGTACCGAGCAACCTTATCCCCTGGAATGTTGGACGAAAGGAAGCTTGCCAGTCGTCAAGCAAATCATCTAATTGCGGATACAGGTGCTCGGTGGGAGGGTCCCAAGGTTTCAAGAAAAAATAGTTAATGCTGGCCTGATTGATGGCGCTGATCGCGGCGTTGGTATCGGCATACGCTGTGAGCAATGCCCGCTTCGCACTGGGGAAGATTCCCGTTGCCTGTTGCAAGAATTCTACCCCGTCCATGCGTGGCATGCGCTGGTCGGCAAGCAGCAACGCCACGCTGTCATTGCGCACCTTCAGCTGCTTCAGGAGGTCCAGCGCGCCCTCTGGCGAATCGCTTCCTATGACCCGGTATTCAGCACCGTACTGCGAACGAAGATCGCGTTCTATCGCTCGCAGAACATCGGAATCGTCATCCACGCTAAGCAATATTGGTTTGGCCATGATCGGTCTCAGTTTTTCGCAGAAGTCAACGTCTTCCCGGCTGCCTCGACGATGTAACTAGGTTTAGATACAGAAATTTCCGTTCGGTTGCGAATTCCTGTGAAGGGGAGTGCATGAATCCTGGCAATTGAAGTTTCATCCAAAACAAAATTGAACCTGCAACTGGAAGGAAAACACGCACTGGTCACCGGCTCCGCTGCCGGCATCGGCTTCGCAATCGCAAAGGGCTTGCCGAAAGAGGGCGCGTCCCTCAGCGTGAACGGCCGCAGCACGAAACGCGTCGACCAAGCTCTAACTGCTCTCAATAAAGCTGGCGTTTCGGGAAATCTCGAAGGCCTGGCCGCCGATCTCGGAACCGCAGATGGAACCCGCGCCACGATTGACCGCTTTGCTGAGGTCGACATTCTGGTCCACAACCTGGGCATATTCGAGACCAAGCCCTTTGAGAGCATAACCGACGCCGATTGGCTGCACATCTTCGAAGGGAACATGCTGAGCCTCGTGCGTCTCAGTCGTCTCTATCTTCCTGGATGAAGCGACGTAATTGGGGTCGCATTGTGTTTATCTCCAGCGAGTCCGGTGTCCAGATCCCCACCGAGATAATTCACTATGGTATGACTAAAACCGCTCAACTCGCCATTGCCCGAGGACTAGCCGAGACATCGGCGGGAACAAATCTGACCCGTCAATTCGGTGCTGCCCTGGGCCCACCGCATGGGAAGGCGCGAACAACTTTGTGGGCAAACTCGCCCACGACCAGAAAACTACGCGTCAAGAAGTTGAAAAGCAACTCTTCGAGAACATGCGCCCAACTTCCCTGCTTAAGCGTGAACCCGTTGAAGTAGCGAACCTGGTTACATTTGTCTGCAGCCCGCTCTCCTCCGCGACCAACGGAGCGGCGTTGCGGGGCGACGCCGGCGGCGTGCGATCCATTCCTCTAGGCTAGACTAACAGGCGCTTAAGAAACTCGGACCAGCACGCAGTTTTGCAAGGGCACGGGTTCCGGCCGCGCCGTAAGAGCCGCAAAATCAACAGCGGCTTGGTTATGGGGACTCTCGCGGCAACTCAAGCGGACATATCCCCGTGCTGGAAGCCAGATTGCAGTGTCAGAGGTGAAAGGGTTTATTGTAGGGCTCGAGCGGATAGCCCTGCGCCTTCCAGGCCGCCAATCCACCCTTGAGGAACTTGATTCGCGAGAAATGCAGGCCCAGAGCTCGATGTAAAACTTCTCGACTAGTTTTGTCGCTGGGACAGGTGCAGTAAACGATCGAGTCTTGCTCTTTCGGGATCAACGACGGGTTCTCAAGCACTTCCTTCGGCGGAATCCTCTTTGCGCCAGGGATGATCTCAGAATTGGCTAACAAGTCGAGTGGCTGGCGCACATCAAACACAAGTACCCCTTCGTCTGCGGCTAACAGCGTGTGCAGTGCCTCGGGAGTGATGCTGTGCTGCTCCATTTCACGTCGGTCTGTTCTACGTTTGATCCGAATTGCGATCAACACGCACATCGCCGACGCGCAAATAGCGGTCAGGATCAACGCCATCAGTGATTCTCCTCCCACTCTCTGATAACAGATTCCGGAGAGACGCGAAAAGATTCTTGGCGCGGCCTATCCGCATTGTTTCCACTCACGGGTGATTCGGACACAAACCGAATCGGGGAGAGTAGCTATTTCTTCTCTGGCGACCTTGGATCGTTCGCCGCCTCAAAATAATGCGCGTCGGTTGGACCATCGCCGGAAACTTCGACGACTACGGCGTCGTTATCGGCCTGAGCGAAATGGTTGTCGTCTCCCGGCTCCGAATAAACACTTCCAGGCTGCAATGTCTTTAGCAATTTCGCATTGAAATGATTGCCGTAGCCAAAGTGCCACTCGCCGGAGCCGACAGTGGCCACACGATGGTCGCGATGCGAGTGCGCCGGGATGGTGGTGTGAGGGGGCACGAACAATAGGATGGTGCAGAAGCCCGCTTTGCAGGATCGCCAAAGATGACCTTCTTGTGAACCCTGGGAACGGCAGAACTCCCAATCTGATTACTGTCGAGCGGGCTGGCGCGGATTTCGGCCGGCGTCATGCGCATCTCGGGAAGGGATTGAGCGGCAGCAGCAGAAACTCTCCATGACAAAGCAGCCACCACGAATCCTTTACAACCGCTCGGCCAGACATAGAGAGCCCTTTGGTTTCGACGATTCAAACTTTGCCACTGCCGCAAACGCTGCTGCCTGCTCGAGCAGATTTGCTCCACCCGCCAGATTCTTTTCCGTGCCAAGCCGTTACGTGCGCGGAAGTGCCCACGCGAACAGCACCCCACCGCTGCTGGTCAGCACGTATTGCCGACCGTCGAGTTCGTAGGT
>DATNLE010000413.1:0-26918 GCA_035603035.1 Candidatus Acidiferrales bacterium
CGCGTCCGCGGCCGGGGTTAATTCATTGGGATCGGGCGCTCCGCTAGGCTTCGGTTCGTTCGCCGGGGCAGCTGGCTTGAGTTCGTTGGGATCGGGCGCGATATTCAGGTGTGCAAAAGGATCGCCACTCGCAGGAACCGCAGGAGCGTCGGATCGGGGAGCGGGTTGGTTTTCACCGGGAGGAGTTCCGGGCTTTACCGTCTCGATACTCACGCTGTGATCGCCACCGGCCAGGCCCATCGCCCTCATGGCGGTCGCCCCGGAATCCTTGCTGGCCGCAACCGGGGCAGGATCCACTAACGTCGGATCGCCCACCTTCGCAGCCATGTCTACAACTGGACCCTTTTTCACAAGCCCCATCAACTGAGTCAGAGTGGTGCTCTCCCGGCGGCTTTCTTCCTCCTTGCGGTTCTGCGCCACTGCCGCCCTTGTCGGCCGCGGAATCGGCTGATGCAAAGCGGCCAAGCGCTTCTTGGCATCATCGCCACGTTCCATCACCGGATACCGCGTAATGATCTGCGCATACGCGCCAGAGGCCTCCCTGGTGAGTTCCTCGATCATATTGGCCTTGACCTGCTCGCCGATGCAGCCTGGCTGAGGACTGGTCTTAACGCAGGTGGCACGGGTGCGCATCTGCGCGATCTGACCTTCATAATTCTGCCCGAGCACATACAGGGCCTCATCGGCCCGGCTGTAGAGCGGGTATTTTTCCTCCAGCGTCTTGAGTCGCGCGATCGACGCCGGATACGATTGCCGCAAGAAGTAGAACTTTCCAATCTCGAACTCGCGCTCGGCCAGTACTTCCTGCACTTCCAAGAGACGCTCTTTGCCCTCTTTCACCAGCTTCGGATTATCCGGATACTGCATGATGAGATTCCGGTATTCGTCCTCGGCGCGCTTGGCGTGGGTGAAGTCGCGATCCGCCTTTTCCATCTGCTGGTATTGGATGTTGGCAATCTTCAACTGGGCTTCGGCAGCCTCCGGCATATTAGGAAAGAAGGTCTCGAAGTCGCGATATTCCTGTTCGGCCTGAGCGAGGGAAGCGGTTCCACCCTCGGCGTACCAGGAATCGCCGACCGCCAGCTTGGCACGCGCGATGAACTCCGAGTCGGGATAGGTATTGATCAAAGTCTGCAGCGTCATGCGCGCCACATCGAAGCGGTTGTGCTTCATCGCGTCCATGGCTTTGTCGAACAAGACTTTGTCCGGCTGCTTCGAGCCCACGTTGGCCAGCGGATTAACCGCCTTCTTATTGCTGCAAGCGGCCGTGATCATAAGAAGCGTAGCCAATAGTGCGATGAGAGAAACTCGACGTGACATAAGACCTCGACTGAAAATTTTCTGCGTGTCGATCACGAGGACGGGCTCCGCAGTCATGCAGGTTGCCAGAAACCGAGCCTCACGGGGTAAAACCCGAATCCGCGAAGACCGGGGCGGCACGACTAATGCCGATTTTCGAACAATTCCAAGTCCTAGACTTTCAACAGCATCGCTTCGGTCGCCGCCTTCAGCAATGCTTCCGCATTCTTTGTCGGATCGCCGCTGCCAAACACGGCGTTGCCCGCCACCAGAATTTCCGCACCCGCCCGGACCACGTCCGCCACCGTGTCGAGCGCCACCCCACCATCTACTTCGATGCGGTAGGCCAAGCCGCGTTGGCCGCGAATCTCGGCTAATCGGCGAATTTTGTGCAGAGCCGCTGGAATAAACTTCTGGCTTCCGAAACCCGGATTCACAGACATCACCAGTACATAGTCCACAATATCGAGCACTTCGGCCAGGAAATCCACTGGAGTAGCAGGGTTGATCACCACTCCCGCCAGACAATTATGGCTCCTGATGAGATGCAGGGTGCGATTCAGGTGCCGGCAGGCCTCCTGATGCACCGAAATCCAATCCGCCCCAGCCTCAGCGAATGCGGGAATAAATTCGTCCGCATTTTCGATCATCAAGTGACAATCGAGCGGCAGTTTCGTGACCTTGCGCAGCGACTTCACCACCGGCGGACCGACAGTGAGATTAGGGACGAAATGCCCGTCCATAATGTCCACGTGGACGACACTGGCGCCGCCTTCGCCCGCGGCGCGCACCTGTTCGCCAAGACGGGAAAAGTCAGCCGAAAGAATCGATGGTGCCAGTTCGATCAAGCGTAGTCTCTTGAAGCTTTTCTGTTAAAGCCCGGGCTCTCGCAGGAAAGCCGCCTGGGCAAATTCTAACACGCGGAAAAGCGCTTCCTGGCGCCCAGTTGCGATTGCTTTTGAAGCAACTGGCCCGGAAGGCGCCCTGTCAGTTTTGTGCCGCGGGAGCATCTGGCGCTTTGTTTGAGGAATCCTTTCGCATCTGGGCAATCTCTTCCTCGACGCTCTGCGTCATGCGGTCGATGCTCTTGCGCATGATCGGCATCATGGACTCCATGCTTTCTGCCGTGACTGAGGGTAATTCTTGCAATAGCTTTTGCCCCGTCGGCGCAGAATAGAACGCGACCAGTGCGTCCATGTCGCCTTTGGTGAAATGTTTCTGGTAGGCGGGCACCGTCGCCTGCATCATTTCATCGTAGGGTATTTGCTTCGTCATCCTGTCCATAAACTTGTTCAGCCGCGCTTCGCAATCCGCGGGAAGCTTATCCTTGTCTTTTGCACACTGCTCGTGCGCCAGCTGATGAATCGGTTTGGACATGGCGTCCAGCATTTTCTGCATCATGTCGTGGGAATGAACCGCCTGAAAATATCTCTCAACATCTTCTTTTGAGGCGGGAGCGTCGGAAGCGGTTTGCGCCAGGCCGTTCAGACTTAAGCCGACACACAGGACAGCGGCTAGCCGGAAGCGATTCACAATCATTCTCCATGAACTTGTACCAGCGTATCGCATTTATCCGCGCTAATCCAGGCGCTCTCAGGCTCAAAAACTTCCCTATAGCGCATGTTACTCTCGTCGAACATGTCTGCCACTCCCCAATTCGCCACTGCTGTTTACGGTTTGGCCGCCGTGGTGACGTGGGGAACCAGTGATTTTCTTGGGGGCTACGCCACGCGGCGCGCCAATGCGTTCTTGTTCAGCACGGTGGTAAACATTGGCGGACTGCTTCTGGTCGGGACGCTGGCCTCGACCACTCATGCTGCATTTCCTTCGCTACGGAGCGTGCTCTGGGTGCTCGCCGGTGGCGCCTCAGGCGGAGCGTCCCTCGCAATCTTCTATCGCGCACTCGCCTCGGGAAGGATGGGATTGACGGCCCCGGTGGCGGCGGTGTTCAGCGCGGCGATACCCACCATTTTTTCGATGTTCACGGAAGGCGCACCGGGGAAAATTCCGGTTATCGGATTTTTTCTGGCCGCGATCGGGCTCTGGCTGATCACACGCGCCGAGGACGGCAACACTCCTGAGGGGATCGGGCTTGCCCTGCTCGCCGGAACTGGGTTCGCCGTATTCTACTTGTGCGTCCGCCAGGCCAGCGACGGGTCCGCCTTCTGGATCGCGACCTTCACTCGAACCGGGGGCTTGCTCATCACGTGCCTCATCGTTCTGATGCAAAGAGAATTCAGCGACATCACGGCTGCAGGCGTGCGTTGGGGCCTACTCACGGGCTGCGTCGACTCGATCGGAACGATACTGTTCGTTCGGGCGAGTCAGACGGGGCGGTTGGATGAAGCGGTGGTCATCTCGTCACTCTATCCCGCCGTAACTGTGCTTCTGGCCCGCATATTCCTGAAAGAGCATTTCACCCGCTGGAGGTTTGTGGGACTATTGGCAGCGCTGGCGGCCGTGCCGATGATCGCGGCGGGATAGGGAAATCATTTCATATTCTGGAATTTGGAATTAGAGATTAGAGATCAAGAGAATGGCGCTGGTCGAAATCCGAAATCTCACCAAAGTTTATTCGCAAGGCGCGTCTGGGCTCGGGGGAAAGCTTCGAGGCCGTAGCGACGTTCGTGCGGTCGACGGTGTCTCGCTCGACATTCACGAGGGAGAAACTCTCGGACTGGTCGGGGAATCCGGCTCGGGAAAAAGTACGCTCGGCCGCCTCATCCTGCGGCTCGTTGAGCCTACGGGCGGCAGCGTTCGATTCGAAGGCCGCGACCTGCTCAGCGCCAGCCGTGGGGAGATGCGCCGGTTGCGGCGCGATATGCAGATCATCTTTCAGGATCCTTTTGCTTCGCTCGATCCGCGCTTCCCCGTAGAGGACATTATTGCCGAGCCCCTGATCATTCATGGACATGGGCACGGAAATGGGAGGGATGGAATTCGCGCTCGGGTTGTCGAACTGCTGCGCGCGGTCGGCCTCGACGAATCGATTCTGCGCCGTTTTCCGCATGAATTCAGCGGCGGACAGCGGCAGCGCATTGGCATCGCCCGGGCGCTGGCAGTGCGTCCCAAATTCATCGTGGCCGACGAGCCAGTATCCGCTCTGGACGTCAGCGTGGGAGCCCAGATCGTTAACTTGCTCGCGCAATTGCAGCGCGACTTCGGTCTCACGTATTTGTTTATTTCACACTCGATGCCGGTGGTGCGCTATCTCTCGACGCGTATCGCTGTGATGTATCGCGGCAAGATCGTGGAAGTGGGACCAACGGAAGAGATCACCGACAGGCCGCAACATCCTTATACCCTCAGCCTATTGAAAGCCACGCCTGAAATTGAAGCGTAGACAGTTCATGCCACCGCGAGCGCCCTTTTCGCTCTGTGTGCCATACTGCTTTTCATGCCAAGCCTCCCTCCCAGCTGGACCCGTGACCTGGTTGAGCTGATCTTCGGCTACAGCATGATTGTCGGAATCATCTGGATGCCGGAGCGTTTGCAGCGCATTCTCTCGCCGGTTGCTCTCCTGCTGACCTTGCTGGTAGTGCTGGCGCACCGTCACAATCGGGATGAGCTTGGCCTTGGTGCCCGCGACTTCGTCCGCTCGCTCTGGATTTTGCCGGCGGCGGCCGGGCTCGCCGCGCTCAGCATTTTCGCCGCGGCGAAGATCGGCACCCTCCATCCACTTTACAAAGCGGACTTCGCCCACATCTCCGGCTACGTGCTTTGGACCATCTACCAGCAGTTTCTTCTGCAGGACTATTTCATGGACCGCTTGCTGCGCCTTGTCTCCGGCGAAGCCGCCGCGGTAACGCTGGCGGGCACACTGTTCGCTGCGGCGCATCTGCCCAATCTCGTGCTCGCGGCAGCCACATTGCTTTGGGGCATGGTTTCGTGCGCGCTCTTCCGGAGATATCACAATCTCTGGGCGCTTGGCCTGGCGCAGGGATTGCTCGGCCTTTGTTTCGCCGTCTGCGTCCCTGACGCGCTACATCATCATTTGCGTGTGGGGTTGGGATTCTTACGGTATCAGCAGACGCTGCCGCTTCCGTAAGCGAAGCGAGGAACCATGTGCGAAGCGAAGGTCGAGATGCTAGGATGTTGGCCGCACAGGAAGTCCGGGATTCTCCAGCGTCCAGAAGCCGAGAGGAAAACATGGCTAGCCTTCAGGCCCTCTGCAGCATCTGTGGAAAGACGGTGACGGCGTTCACGACCGTGAGTGATAAGGAAATTAAACTACTGCTCGATTCGAACCAGGAGGTTGTGGTCCGGCACGTATTCGCGGATGGCTCCGGTAACCGTCTCGATCACCAGTGGCGTCTTGGCGAGGAGACGAAGAACCTCCGAAAATTAGTGAATTTTATGGCTGGAGTCAAGACCGCACCTGGCCGGCCGACCTAGCGGCCAAACTAGGGACGGGGGTGAATCACTGGGGAACATTACCAGACCTAGCCGGCTTCCATCTTGGGTGTGCCAGCTTGCCTGTCGATGATCTCGCTGTTTAGCACGAACAACATAATTCTTATTCTTTTTGCCGGAGGATGGGTGGCCCGGTGACACCTGCGCCAGATGCGCAGGGTCGATCAGAAACTCATTCGCAGCGATGGTCCCGCGCGGCCCACTCCGGCCGCACGATTGCAGTCTTTCCCGTGTTGCTGTCGAGCAAGCGCGCCGCGATGCCATAGTCGTTGTAGTCGTTGGTGGCTTGCTGCTTCGCCCGATCAATGAGCCAATCGTCACCATCGGAGCATGGCGCTTCCGCCTCGCAGCATTCAACTTTCTCAACCATGGGCAAAACAGCTTTGCTACGGGATACGCTGAGCCGACAAACCTTTCGCTGAACGGCAGCAACATTAACAACAACGCCGCTCACTGAGCGTCTTCCGGCTTCGCTCCCTGCAAACTCGCGCGACGACTGCTTGAAGTGTCAGCACAATCTACCTTCTGACTCCCCCAAGTACGCGGAGGCTTTGCCGGAAAGCCTCTGCCGGCTGCTCCTTCAGGACAGCAGGGCCTATCTGTGCGCGCTGAAGAGCCGACGGATGCTAGATTCTCTACAGGCACCGCTGACAAAGGCCCATTTGTAGCGTTGGGAGATTCGTGAATGCCGCTCAGGAAGGCGCTTGCAATTCGAAACCGCTGCCACGTCTCGACATCGGCCTACAGTAATTCACTGCCTTACGTTTCAATGCGCACAACCTATCTCAGATGTTTGCCGTTAACGCTATTTTTTCTCCTGCTAGAAGCCGTTCCTGCACTCCGCGGACAAGCCCTTTCTGATCCTGCTGAGACTGTTCACTGAATCAGGTCACTTCTTTCTCGGCGCTACCGAATGGGATCGATTTGCAAGATGGTGATGCACGTATGCAAATCATCGCGCTGCCTCAGGACGTGATTCGCATTCGCGTGTCGCGCGATAAGAACTTGTCGGAGGATGCCTCTTGGGCCGTGCTTGAAGCGGCTCGGCAGAGCCGGGTCTCGGTGGCGGCAATCGAGACTGCAGACGCGGGCTTTCAGACGCAAGTTCTTCGAGTCTCCATAAGCCGGAGTAAGTTTGCCCTAACCGTTAGCGACCGCGAGGCAATATTCTGCAGCAGGACGCATTGCCTATCGAATTCCGTGGCAGCTCGTTTCGAGTCTATAAGGAGATGCCGTTAGATAAGCATTACTTCGGGCTGGGGGACAAGCCGGGCCCCTGGATCGGCGCGACGGAGCGGGCGCGCCGTCGGCATCTTTGTCGACAATACCTGGCTGTAGTAGCTTTGACTTCGGCAAGCAGTTGCCTCATATGTATTCCTTTGGCGCCGTGAATGGTCCAATTAGATTACTACTTATTATATGGGCCTACACCAAAGCAAGTCGTACAGACATACGCATGGCTAACTGGGACAACACAGCTTCCCCTATCTGGAGTCTCGGAGCTCCTGTCTCCGGAGTAACTGACAATGGCCCAAACAAATTGGCTCTGACGATTCCAGACAATGGAAAAGGCGCGCTGTTAGACCTCAAATAGATTTCTCTGAAATAGATCTTGCCCTCAGGGCTTACAGTATTTAGGAATCGGTAACTGAATGTCAGCCGTGCGACTTGCCGGCCCGCCAACAAACCCTCCCAAATCGCGAGACCACTTCGAGGACTCCCCCTTTGTTCACCGGAAGCGCGAACTTAAGGGACGTAATCTGAAAAAATATTAACACTCTTTTCATCACTGCTTCACACGGTCTTTCTAGAATTCTCGAATCCTAAAGAAGACAGATTCCCACTGAGACGCAAAACCGGCCCCGCTGAATGGATCGTTGAACTCGGGCAGCGTCGCCTCGTCATTCCTGTTGGAGGAGCAATCGCATGAAGCCAACTCATTTCAGTGTCCCGTCACCTCACCTTCTGAAACTCACCGGGTGCCTGATTTTGATTCTGCTTCTTGAGACCATGGCGTTCGCGCAGGTCGATCGTGCGGTGCTCGAAGGGACGATAACCGATCAAACCGGCGCCACGATCGCTGGCGCAACCGTGAGGATTGTAGCCACGGACACCGGGCTCTCAGAACAGCAGACCACGAATCCGAAAGGCTACTACCGATTTCCCGGTCTCGCGGTGGGCCACTACTCGGTGACCGTTTCCGGTACCGGTTTTAAAACAAAGGTTATTGAACGTGTCGTTGTTCAGGTCGGGGAAACGCGAACTCTGGACACGGCTTTGGCTGTCGGAGCGCCAGCAGAAAAAGTAGAAGTGCAGGCCAGTGCCGCGCCTGAGAATCGCACCACGGCTGAGGCCTCCACGGTCATCACCGGCGACCAGATCGCCAACCTTCCGAATAACGGCCGCGACTGGGCGAGCTTTACACTTCTCGCTTCGTTCGCTCAAGACGACGGTGGCGGCGACCAACGCACCATTCGTTTTGCCGGCCGTGCCCGCGACGACAACAACTTTCAGATCGATGGCGTGGATGCCGGAGGCATTCAGGAGCAGGCTCAAAAATCGCAGACGCGCCTGCAGATCTCTCAGGACGCGATCGAGGAATATCGAGTCAATAGCGCCCTTTATGACGCCGAATACGGCACGCAGGCGGGCGGTCAGATTGATGTCGAAACCAAGCACGGCACCAACCAGTGGCATGGCGGCGTATTTGGCTATCTACGGAATTCCGCCTTCGATGCGCGGAACTTCAACGATTTCAACGTTCTCGGTCTTCCATCCATCCCGCCTTTTCGGTTTGGGCAATATGGCATGACGTTCGGCGGACCGGTAAAAAAAGACAAGCTATTCTTCTTCCTTAACTACGAAGGGCTTCGCCAGTTCGGCGCAACGACGAACCAGCTGTTAGTCCCTACCGCAGCGATTGCACGGGGTACTCTCCTCGGGGGAGACAGCGTAAATCTAAACCCCGGCGGATCGCCTCAGATGTGCTCCATCCTGCAAGCCTACCCGTGGCGCGCGTCTACGGGCTCCATCGGGGGTTGTAATCCGCTGCACGTTTACCCCGACACAGCTTTCGCAGGCCCCGCCATTAGTGGTCAAGCGGACGCTGATCTGCTCACCGCCCCGGCTTCGACCACCGTGCACGAAGACACTTGGCTTCTCCGGATGGATTACAAGCTCAACGACAGAACTCTGTTATACGGCAGCGCTCATCGCGATATCAGTTTGGTTAGTGGCACCAATGGGAGCGGCTCTCTTCCCTACGACCTGATTCAGACAATCAATCATCCGGCCGGTTATTACATTGCAGTGCAACAGACTTTCTCACCGCGGCTGGTGAATGAGGCGAAGGTTTATATAAACCGCGCCCCATTTATCAATCCGCAAAACCCACCCCTACCCTATTCAGTGCAGACCAATGATTGGGTAGGGATTAACAACAATCAGACGGATCACGAGGTGGGCACCACTTACGGCATCGTCGACAACCTCACATTTGTGCACGGGCGCAACACGTTCAAGACGGGCATGGAAATTCGCCGAGTTCGACTGAATCAAGGTCTGACAGCGGGCAATACGCTTAGCTTTGCCGACGGCGCCAGCCCGCTTAATCCGGGTTTTGAGAGCGGGGATCTTTACGGAATTTCCTACACTTCGACCTGGTGTTGCCATAAGCTGCGGCGCACATTCTACATGCCCTATTTCCAGGACGAATGGAAAGTCAATCCCACCCTGACTCTGAACCTCGGAATACGCTGGGAATACTATGGCGTAGCGCACGAGGCTGACAATCGCACCACGGTCTTCGATGTCACCCAATTTCATGGAGTCTGCTTCGGGTCAGCCTCCACCTGGCGCAATGCCCTCTCCACGCCGATTCCCACGCCTATCAATACTCCGCCGTGTCCGGCAAATCCTGAGCTTTACAATCCTGACTACAGGAACTTCGATCCTCGGGTCAGTTTCGCCTGGGCGCCAAGCGCCTTTAAAGGCAAGACTGTAATTCGGTCGGGTTTTGGAATTTACCATGGTGCAGCCCAAAACGACGATCTGAATGCCGGGCTGGAAAGCGACCGATTTACGGCATTCGCCAATTTCGATCCGAGCGGGCCGGGGACGCCGCTGTTGCCGCAATATCAGCAGACCAACCCGGACCTCAGCAGCCTGGCCGTCTTGCCGGCGCAGCAGCCTCGCGCCCTGCAGCGACACGGCCGCCGGGACCTATATGCCGAGACTTGGGGATTAACCATCGATCACGAATTGCCGGCCCACTTTATGTTTTCCGAGGCGTACCTGGGATCGCGGGGAGTTCGGCTGTTCTCCCGCGGAGGCGTGAACTTCTGCACCACGGCGCCGAATGGAACGGACGCTTCCGGAAACATCAACTGCACACGCGTGCTGGACCAATACTATCCCGGAGGAGACCCCTACGGGTCGGTGGACTACAAGTCCGACATCGGCTCCAGCACTTACAACGCTCTTCAGTTGACCCTAGAGCGGCGCTTCACGAACGGCATATCGTTCCAGGGCCGCTACACCTGGTCCCATTCCATCAACGACGGATCGGTCGGAGGCGGAGAATCGAACGGCCCGGAAAATGTGAATTGCCTGGCCTGCGATAAGGGACCGAGCGTCTTCGACGTTCGAAATAACGTAACGATGAATGCGGTATACGAACTGCCTTTTGGCCCGGGAAAACCTTTCCTGAATAGCTCGGGAGTGTTAGGCAGGATCTTCGGCGGATGGCAACTGAGCAGCATCGGCATGTGGCACACCGGTCATCCCCTCACCATCATCATGAATATCTCTCCCGACCAGTTGCCGGACGGCAACGATCAAACCACGCAAAGACCCGACCTGGTGCCTGGGGTCCCAATATTCCTGCCGGGAGGCGTACAGAATCACACGCTTCCGATCAACCCCGCCGCCTTCGCCCCACCGCCGCTGGATCCAAGTGGAGTTGCCGATGCCAGCGGGAATTGTGTTGCGACGTGCGGTCTTGTAAGCCGATTTGGAGATGCGCCGAACGGGCTGATCCGGGCGTTGAATACCTGGCAGATCGACTTGGCGTTAACCAAGGAGACGAAGCTGACGGAGCGCATGTCGATGGAGTTTGGTGCGCAGGTATTCAACATCTTCAACCACACACAATACGGCGATCCGAATCAAGGCAGTAACCTCGCCTTCAACTACACTCAGGCGCTCGACCAGAATATGAATCCAATACCCAATCAGTGGATACTTCAACCGGCAGGCAGCCTGGGCCTGATCGATACTACGGTGAATTTCAACAATAACAACGACAACGCCGCATCTCCCAATACCGGCACCGGCTTGCCCCGACAAATTCAACTCATGCTGCGATTCAAGTTCTAAACTGATGCGATCCGGCTTCAGACTAACTTCAGAGAGGATGGATACACTTCCGCCGAGGTGGGAAGAATGTTCAATCGCGCACTCTGTCTCTCCGCGGTTCTGATTCTCGGCGGTTCGCCATTCGCAGCACCCGCGCCGTCGGACGGCTACACCATCACCAAGAAAATCACGATTCCCGGCGAAGGGAGTTGGGACTATCTCGCCGTTGACCAATGGGCGCGCCGCTTATATGTCTCTCACGGGACACAAGTCGAAGTAATTGACCTGGATTCCCAATCCGCTGTGGGAAACATTCCGAAAACTATGGGCGTTCACGGCATCGCCGTCGCTCACGACCTCGGTCGCGGATTTACCAGCAACGGCCAGTCGTCCAACGTCACTATTTTTGATCTGAAAACTCTCAACGTCATTGGCGATGTTCCGACGGGCAAGAAGCCGGACGCGATTATTTTCGATCCCGCCACCGCGCGCGTGTTCGCCTTTAATGGCGGCAGCAACAGCGCGACCGCGATCGATGCCGCAACCGGCAAAGTCGCGGGCACGGTGGATCTCGGCGGCAGTCCTGAGTACGCAGCCGCGGACGGCAATGGATTCGTGTACGACAATCTGGAAGATGAGAGCCTGGTGCTTAAGATCGACGCACACCAGCTCAAGGTCGACCAGCGGTGGCCGACCGCGCCATGCGCTTCGCCCTCCAGCATGGCGATAGACCCAGCCAACCGCCGGTTGTTTATTGGTTGCCGCAGCAAAGTCATGGCGGTGATGAACGCTGATACGGGTCAGGTGATCACCACGGTGCCGATTGGCGATCATGTGGACGCGACTGCCTTCGATGCTGCCTCCAAGCTCATCTTTAACTCAAATGGCGAAGGAACAATCACTGTGATTCGCGAGGATAGCCCGGACAAATATTCGGTGGTCGAAACCGTCAAGACTTTGCCCCGCGCTAAAACGATGGCTCTGGATCCGAAAACCCATCAGCTCTTTCTGTCCACGGCCGAGTCTGGACAGTTCGAAGTATTGGTAGTGGGAAAGTAGAGGTGCCTGAGTTCCGAGCGTAACATCACTTTATGTATTCTCAACGCCGATTTTTCGGGCTTACGTTGCCGCTCCTGTGCCTTTTGGTAACGCTGCTTGGGTTCACCGAGTGCACGAAGAAGCCAACTGCGTTTTCACCTGTTGATTTACAACTCAAGGCAAGTGTTCCGTTTCGCTTTGTGACCTACGGCGATACACGGTTTCATGATCCAACCGATACAGACGTAGCAAATCCCCCGGTACGTCAGGCTCTGGTAAAAGCTATCGCCGAGGTTAATCCCGCCTTTATCTGTTTCACCGGCGACATTGTCTATAACGGTTCTGACGCGAACGACTGGAAGGTTTGGGACGACGAGACCAGCATCTGGCGCGACAAGAAAATTCCGGTTTACCCGGCGCTGGGCAATCATGATCTGCACGGAGACGAAAAGATCGCCCTGGGTAATTATTTTCAGCGTTTCCCTGACCTGAAAAACAGCCGTTACTACTCACTAAGAGCGGCGAATACGTTGGTGCTGGTGCTCGACAGTGCTCTCGAGGAGATCGGGGGACTGCAGGGACAGTGGCTCGCCGGCAAACTGGACAACATTCCGTCGGATATCGACTTCGTCTTCCTAATGTTTCACCATCCACCTTACACCAGCTCCTCGGACGCCAAGAGGTTTGGCGGAGGGCACTCTGCGCGACCCCCAGAGCTGAAGCT
Source organism: Candidatus Acidiferrales bacterium (assembly GCA_035603035.1). Taxonomy (GTDB): domain Bacteria; phylum Acidobacteriota; class Terriglobia; order Terriglobales; family Acidobacteriaceae; genus Sulfotelmatobacter. The sequence continues at coordinate 12,830 of DATNLE010000413.1, forward strand.
CGCCAAAATGCTCGAAGACCGCCAACCCCACACGCGCGCCCGTTTCGTGGTGTTCTCCGGGCACGTGCATAATTATGAGCGCCACGAGCACGGTGGCGTCATCTACTTTGTTTCCGGCGGAGGCGCAGCTCACGCATATCCCATCGAACGCGACCCCGCGGACCCTTTTCCGAGCAAAACCGTGAACTACCATTACCTCCTCGTCGAAGTGGACCAGCAGGGGCTGACGGTCGCAATGAATCGCCTGGAGTTGAATAATGGAAAGGCGTTGTGGACGCAGCCTGATTCGGTGAAGATTGCGGCGTCGACCTCGACGTCGGCTGCGAGCGCCCGCTAAACTATTCTGCAGAGCGCTGTAACCTCAGAATTCGGCCGTGTCGTCGAGGTGAACATTGACGCCGGTTGATCTTCTAATGAAGGGTCCGGGACTCTTTCGATCAAGTTCCGATACCGTACTTCGCTTCCAGGAAGGCTTGAACTTTCGGTGGCACCGCTTGTGATACTTCCTGCCAAGTCGCAATTCTTAGCTTCGTCCGCAGTTCAACTGGCTTCACGCACCTCATGACTGCATACCATGCATCCCTCAGATCAGGTCTGCGGGCATCGATGAGAAGGCAGAACGAGCATGCCAGTGCACACGCCGCGAGCACGTTTCTCAGAAGTTGATAGCAGAGATAGCAAGTTGCCGACTGCGGCAATTGCTGCCAGTCGAACACCTCCGGGAAATCGCGATACGTCAGCAGTACCTCTTTCCTGGCGCTCTGAAAATCATTCTCAGTAAGTTTGGCCTCGATCAGCATGTCGCCCAGTCGCAGATCAACCTCCGTGCGATCAAGTCTAACCGTTCACAAGAGGAACGCGCGCTTTGTGTCCAAAGGACACATGACAGCTCTCGTCGAGGTTTTCCCGTGGAACCGTTGACTGTAGAATTGCGGCGCAAGGACAATTCCGAGGGACGGCAGGAGCTATTCTGTGAACCATCTCTCATTCATGCGTCACGCAGTTCTTGTCATACTCAGCTTCTCCATGTCGGTCGGAGCACAGCCTTCCTCACGCCCTTCGCGGTCTCCAGAGATTGCAGCGGTGAAGGCGCGGGAGGAAGCTTTCAGACAGGCCGAATTGAATTACGACGCGGCGTCGGCAAGGGCAATTCTCGCGGATGAATTTGTAGGGACTGGGAACCACGGCGAGCAGGTTAACAAGGACCAGTTTCTTTCCCTCATCGGTGACAAGGCCGACCCGCTCGAAGTGCTTGAATATGGTGATATGGAAATTCGGGTGTATGGCAATGCCGCTGTGGTCTGGTCCACGATTCACGAAAAGGCCGTGTACAGCGGGAAGGTTGACGAGTACCGAGGCCGCCGGACAGCGATGTGGGTGAAACGTAACGCGCGTTGGCAGTGTGTGACTATTCACACGTCCCCGCTGGGCGAGGACGGTGAAGACAAGAAATAGGTGGCGGATGGCCAAGTTGACGTAAACAGGGTCGAAAGTCAGTTCTCCATTCCCGCGCAACCTATTGGAAACAGGCTCTGAGCGACTCTCATCAGCTTTGGCGGGCCGGCCCTAGTCGAAGTTCGTCACGGAATGAACGTGGAACGACCTAAGTCTTTCAGAATCAGTTCAGGCTATTGCGAAGTCTGCACTACATTTGAGAGCGATTTCAGACGTTCCGGCAGACTGAGGCTGAGTCGACGCAGTAGGGATTTCTGTTCCGTCGTAGGTTCAATAATCCGGCGCAAGCGGATTTCGCCTCCATCCGTCGTGGGCAGCACGATGTCCGTGCTCTGCAGGGCTTCGGCTTGCTCATTGAACCCCTCCACGCTTTTCCGCCACCGTGCCTGCGCGGATCCGTTCAACTCCCCCACGTAGCACAGCATCCTCTGGCCAGGACTGCCGACCGTTCGCACCGTCTCGACCAGCGTCCAGTAGGTGTGATCCTTCTCGTCCTCGCTGCGTTGATGCGGTCGCAAAAACATCTGCGCCCGTAAGTTTGTTATTAGCGGCGACTGGCTTGAATAGGGTAGGTCTGCACTACATCGCTTTTTCTGAACCCGCGATTGCAAACACGATACTTGTCTCACTCCCAACATAAAAAATCATAGGATTTGGGGCTTTCGTGACGAACTTCCGCTAGATGACAGGCGTGGCTGTCGAAAAACTCCTGCTCTCGCCCGCCAGGTCACGACGAAGGGCTGCGGAAAAACTCACAACGGATTTCTTTGCGGAGAGATTACGGTCAACGCGACTTGCTAGCTATTGGGATCTCTCAGTGCCGGCTGCTCCTGGCGATTTTTTTCTGCGGTGACTGCCATCTGCTTCGATTTCCTATAGACGTTCGCCACGGCTATCGTCCAGAAAGGAACAAGATCAACACCAGGCAGGAGCTTGGCAACAAACGATGGCAGAAATTCCCAGTGCCAGCCGAGCAGGTGAATCATCAGGGCTCCGACACCGAAATCGAGCACGTCGTCAGCGGGCGATAAAGCGCCTTCGACGAATAACGGAAAAACAAAGAGCTGAAACGCATCCGCGATGATGGCCAGGATCATGGCGGCTCGAAACCGCGAACCTGGAGAGATTGTGACGGCGTCGTCAGTTATGGCAATGTCGCTGTCCGGCTGCATACCCCTATTCTAAACCGATGATGCCAGTGTCGGGTAAGCATAACGGACTCCGGACTGGCGGCGAGGAAACCGTAATTGCTCTGAGGAACAAACCAATGGGCGGGAAAGTTTAACTTTTCCCGCCCGTAGACTTGCTGTTCTAGCTTAGAAAATAAACTTCATTCCGAATTGAACAATCCGGAAGGTGCTGTTCACCGTGTTGGTTACTACGCCAAAGGTCGGGCTGGTTGCAGTTGCGTTCGGCGGTCCGAACTGGGGGTGATTGAAGAGATCGAAGAACTCGGCACGGAACTCGACATTCAGCCTCTCCATGATCGAAGTCCGTTTGAAGACCGCGAAGTCGAAATTCACCACTCCCTGTTGCCGGAGGGTAGCGTCGACGCGGGGCTCATTACCGAAGGTCCAGGGATTGTTGGGAACGCTGATGCTGCCATCGTTACCGCTGGGCGCAGTAAAGCAGGCCGTGTTGAACCACTCGTTGACTCTTGAGAGGGAGCTTCCGCCTCGGTTCTTGTCGCATCCGGGAATATAGTCGGGTCGAAGAGTACCGATCCCCAAGCCTGCGTTGGTGAGAGCGTCACCGCCACCCCAACCTATCTTGACGGGGAAACCACGCTGGAAGGTAGTAATGCCATCGAAGCCCCAACCGGATACTACAGCGTTACCGATCCCAGTCATACTGGAAAGGAACTTCTTGCCGTGTCCAAAGGGCAGATCGAGCACGTAGCTGGCCACCAGGCGCTGGGGAATATCTTGCGAGGAGAGAGACCGCTCGCCCGCGAGGTTGTTCCAGTCCTGTACCGCTCCCACACCTCCGGTAGTTCCACCTTCGAGCCATGAGGTCAGGGTGTCGGTATTCGACATTAGTTTGGAGTTGGTATAGGAAACCAGAATGGTTCCGCCGCTCTGGAATCTCCGGGTTACGGTGGCTTGCAAAGCATTGTAGTTGCTTTCGCAGCAGCCTAAAGCGTTCAGGTTGAGCCCGGAATACTGCGGGTAGGGGCGGTCCAATTGGCCGTTGATCAAATTTCCCGGCCCAAGGCCGCCAGGAAGGTTCTGGCTGAAGGGGTAGGCACCCGTGAAGGGCTGGGCAATGGTTACGGCCGCCGCTCCGCCTGTGGCGTATTGACTCGCCGCACCGAAAATGAAGCTGTCCGGAATCTGGTTGATGTTGGTATTGGATTGCTCCAGATGCACGCCGTGCGAACCGGCATAGGCAACATCGGCGAAGAACCCGCCGGGCAATTGACGTTGGATGTCGAAGTTATACTGCTCAAGATATCCGTACTTTTGCACCGTGTAGCCGGTATCGGAGAAGTTGTTCTGCGTTAAGGCGTACTGAGAAACATTCGGCTGCGGGTTGCGGCCAGCGACTGCTGTAATCACGTTCGCACCCGCGCCGGCCACAGGCTGCCCTGTGGGCGCATATTGGCCCTGATTAAATGGTCCTGCGCCGGTACACACGAGTGTGCCACCACCGAGCGTGGGCTCAGCACAGGTATTTTGGTTGAGCGTGGCAGCGGGGGAGACCCCGTGGTCGTTCGTGTTGTAGAAATTCGAGGTAGCGCTGTTAAGAATGTCGTTGTAGGGGTTGGCGTTGAACGACACGTAATTGGGAATGAAGAAAATACCGTAGCCACCACGAAGCACCGTCTTCGAATCGACTGCGTATGCGAATCCAAGTCGCGGCAGGACTTCCTTATAAGAGAGTGGCAGATTGTTTCTGCTGTGGTTGGCGCCAGTCCCGACCAGAAAAACATCGCCTGGACAAGAGGTTCCCGGTGCGCCACCGCAACCTGTGACCGAAGCATTCGTGACCGACGGATTGAAGTAACTCATCTTGTCGTAGCGCTCCGACCATGGCCCTTGCAGTTCGTAACGGACGCCCAGGTTCAAAGTCAGCTTAGGAGTTGCGTGCCAGGTATCTCCGAAGTAAAAAGCGCGGTAGGTTTGCTTGCCAGAAATCGGCCCCGAAATGACCAGAGAACCGGTAGTCTGGTTGCCGAATGCGGCGCCTACTCCGTTGCCGTAGCCCAGCAGGAAGTCGGCGAAATCTTCGCCGTTACCGTTGCCATTGCCATTCCCCACCGTACCCGGTACGGCTGAAGTCCAAGACCCGGCGAACGAAATCAGCCCGCCGCCGGTATTGGTTTGCAGGTAGTTGTCGTAGCCCTCTTCGAGTTGGAGACCAGCAACAAAATTGTGGTGACCTCGGATCATAGTCAACTGGGGGGAAATGTTGAACTGCGTATTGAGATCGTCAATCGAGCTTTGCCCCTGGCTGCAACCAACCAGGGAATCATTCTGGGCGAAGCAGGGGGTCAACGGTGTGCGCTCGATACTCGGCACGAGAGCGTTATAGGCGGCGGGCCAGCCCTCCTGGGTCACATCGAAGCCGTCATTGACCGGGGCTCGCAGATAGTGGAATCGACTGATGCTGGCGTTAAGATTGAAAATTGTGTTGGAGCTGATTGCGAAGTTATACCCGATGGCCAGGCTCTTGCTCCGTGTGTTTTCCGCGCAACGGTCTTTGCAAAGTCCGGTGCCAAACGGATCCTGCGACAGGCTGAGCAGCTTCCAATAGGTGAAGCGGCCGAAAAGAGTCTGCCGGCTGCTGATGGTTTGATCGGCGCGGGCCACATATTCGTCCGTATCGCCGCCGGTGCTCGCGTCCTTAAGAAAGTTAAGCAGCGTACCTCCGGTCGTCGGATCTGCAATCAGCTTGTTCAGCAGAAAAGCCGAGGTGGGATTGATGAGATTGCCAACCGTCGGGGCGTGCGTCTGGCAGTACGTGGTGAGATCTGCTATGCAGTTGAAGGGAAACGGCGAGCGCAACGATCCTGGCCCCGTTAACGCCGACGCCGTAAGTGGATTGTATATCTGGTGGATGGTGCCACCGCCATCCTGGCAAACTCCAGTCGCGCTGAAGCTGGCGCATAGATCTGAGAAGTCTCCTTGGCGTTCGCTGAGGGTCGGAACGGTGGTGTTAAACGGCGTACCCGTCCGAAGCCGGAAGCCCTCATAGCTGCCGAAAACGAATGTCCGGTTCTTGATAAGTGCTCCGCCCCCAGCGCCGCCAAACTGGTTCTGCGTGAACGGCACGGGCTTATTTGCCAGGCCCGCGTCTACTTCGGACTCCTTGTTAAAGAACTCGTTGGTATTCAAAACTTTATTTCGCAGGTATTCATAGCCTTCGCCATGCCAGGTGTTGGTTCCGGACTTGGTGCTCATGTTGATGACGCCGCCGGCAAACTTGCCCCACTCCGGACCCAGATTATTGTCCTGAACCTTGAATTCCGAAATTGAGTCCTGGGTTGGAACCAGGAACGGTAAGTTGATGTAGCCGATGTTCAGGGGTTGACCATCCAGGTACTCCGCTCCTTCGTTCGCGAAAGCGCCACCGATCTGATAGTTGGCGAAATCGAATGGATTCTTGCCAACGACGTTGCCTTCCGTACTGCCTTGCGGAATCACTGACGGAGTAATCGTGGTCAAGTTGAAGATGTTGCGGCCGTTCAGAGGCAGCTCGTTGGCCTCGCGTTGGTCGACGACCGTGCCCAGCGAGGAACTCTCAGTCTGCAGCAAGGGCGTGGCCGAAGTGACCTCGACGACCTGACTCACTTCGCCGACCTGGAGCGCGGCATCGACACGCGTGCTCTGCTGCACATCGACCGTAACATCGGCGCGCACGAAGTGCTTAAAGCCCTGCTTTTCCACGTCGATCCGGTACTGGCCGGGGAACAGGTTCACAAACGTGAAGAGCCCGTCCGATCCGCTGGATTGGGTGCGCTTTTCCTGTGTGCCAAGGTTGGTCAGGGTTATATTCGCGTCCGTAACCGTGGCTCCGGAAGTGTCGGTGACTGCGCCAGCGATCGAGCCATAAGTGTTTTGGCCGAAGAGCGAGAGAGAGGTGGAAACCAGGATGCCGATCGAGAGCAGCAGACTCCAGAGTATGCGACTGGGCATAGATGACTCTTTCCGGTACAGGAATTTCCCCAAACGTTAGCCGAAATTACAGTGGCCGGATTCTTGTCTAGGAGCGCGACCGTTGTCAAGTAGAAAATGGATTATATGCATTTGAATTATCGTTAACCCTGGAACAGGTGTTATGCTTCCCCGTCATGCCCGCCACCATGCAGGACATCGCTAAGGACCTGAAGGTTTCGGTGGTGACCGTATCGAAAGTTCTGCGGAACCAGGGGCGGATCAGCGATGCCACGCGCAAGCGAGTGCTGCAGCGCGCTCAGCAATTGAACTATCAAATGAACTGGGTGGCGCGCAGCCTGGTCACGCGCCGCACCTACACGATCGGGGTGCTGCTGCCGGAATTCGCGCACCCGTTCTTTGCAGAGATCGCGCGGGCTGTGGCGCAGACCGTCCGGCCGCACGATTATCACATTGTGATCTCATCGTTTGAGGAAGACCCAACACTGGAAGCCAGCGAGATAGACTCTCTGTTAGCCCGCCAGGTAGACGGATTAATCATTGCTTCCTCGCAACCGCCGCGCCGTCTGGATGTCTTCAAGCGGATGCATCGCCGCAATATTCCTTTTATTCTGATTGACCGTCCGATCGCAGGTCTGCAGGCTTGCTTTGTGGGAGCCGACAACCGTGCTATCGGCAGACTGGCGACGGAGCATCTGATCGCAAAAGGCTGTTGTCGAATTGGGCACCTGCGTGGTCCGGAAGTGCGAATCGCTGCGGAACGTTTGCAAGGCTACAACCAGGCGCTGGCGTTGGCCGGTTTCCGTTCGCATTCGGGTTACATCGTCTTTGCCGGCCATGGAGACCACACCGGATACGAGGGGATGCGTCAGCTGCTGGAGCTGAGCCCGCTCCCGGACGGAGTCTTCTGTTACAACGACCCGGTAGCAATCGGCGCCATGAAGGCCATCCTGGAGGCTGGCCTGAAAATGCCTCAGGATATTGCCGTCGTAGGTGCCGGCAATGTTCGCTACTCCGATGCGTTGTCGGTTCCGCTGACCACCATCGAGCAGGGCACCTGCCAGATAGGAATGCTCGCGGCTGAGCTTCTGATGGCGAGAATCGGATCAAAGTCCCCGATAAGACCGCAAAAGATACTGATTCCGCCTAAACTTGTGGAGCGGGAATCGACTCGGCGAGCGTAAAATTCATCTTCGGTTTTCGCCGCTTGAACAGAACTGCTGCCGTCCCCATGGCTCTGGAAAGATCGAGTGGGAGGGTGCACACTAGGCCTGCCTCGCGATATGCTGTGCCCCTGAAGGAAATCTGAGTGAAGGAAATCTGGGTTGAGTAACAACTTGTTTCGCGTATGCTGTGTCTTCGCCCTGGGGTTATGGGCGACGACTCTCGCTGCGCCAATTTTTGATGTCCACCCCCCTCCAGGCTTGGATTTCACGCTACAGAATTCGCCCACTCCGCAGAAATATCTGATTGAAACGATGCCCGGTGGAGTGGCTCTCCTGGACTACAACAATGACGGCTTATTGGACATCTTCTTGGTGAATGGCGGGCACGTCAGCAGCCCGATGCGAACGCCAGAAAACTTCGAGCGTCACGACCCCCGCTACTGGAATCGCCTGTACCGGCAAAATAAGGACGGAACCTTCACCGACGTAACCGAGCAAGCCGGTTTGGCGAACGCCGGCGATGGAAACTATGGCATGGGTGTAGCTGTCGGCGATTACGATAACGATGGCTATCCCGATCTCTACGTCACCAGTTACGGAAAAAATATTCTGTATCACAATAACGGCGACGGCACCTTCACGGATGTGACGGCCAAAGCGGGCGTCGCGGCGGGGGGATGGTCGGTTTCCGCCGGATTTTTCGATTACGATAACGACGGGAAGCTCGATCTTTTTGTAACCCGCTACATGGACTGGGACACCAAACACAATAAAGATTGCGGCGGGAACTATCATACCTATTGTCCGCCGGAAGAATTTCCGGCCACCACCAGCATTCTCTATCACAACAATGGCGATGGAACTTTTACGGACGTCAGCCAACGCTCTGGCATCGCCGCGAAAAAAGGCCGCGCTCTGGGCGTGGCATTCGCTGACTACGATGGCGATGGATTTACCGACGTTTTTGTGGCCAACGATGGGATGCAGCAATATCTTTTTCACAACAACGGCAATGGCACCTTTACGGAGTCAGGCCTTGAAGCCGGCGCAGCTCTTTCCCAGGATGGACGGCGCCTTTCGGGCATGGGTGTGGTATTTCAGGACTATGACAACGACGGTCGTCCCGATGTGATCGTGACCGAGTTGCCGCGCGAGATTTACGGCGTCTACCACAACGATGGGGATGGTTCGTTCAGCTATCGCAGCCTTGAAGCCGGCTTGGGCGCACTGTCGAGTGGCAGTTCCGGCTGGGGAGTAGGCTTGGAAGATTTCGACAATGACGGTTGGAAAGATTTGTTCGTCGCACAGGGACATGTGCTGGACAACGTGGAGCAGATCGATCCCTCGCTTCACTATCTCGAACCGCCACTGTTGGCGTTGAATCATAATGGACGGTTCGAGCGGGTCGATTCTGGAAGTCCAGCCCCATGGGCGGCGCGGGGGGCCGCCTTCGGTGACTTAAATAATGATGGCTGGCAGGATGCAGTCATGACAACTCTCGGCGGCCGTCCTCAAGTGTTCCTGAACCGCGGCGGAAAACTGCACTGGCTCGTGATTACTCTGCGCGGCACTCGCAGCAATCGTGATGGACTCGGGGCCCGGGTGCAGGTGAATGGGCAGACAAGATTTGCCACCACAGCCGGCAGCTATCTTTCCGCCAGTGACAAACGCCTTCACTTCGGACTCGGCTCAGCCGGGAAGGCAAAAGTGGAAATCGCCTGGCCATCCGGGATTCATCAGACGTTGAACGACGTTCACGCCGACCAGTTTCTAGAAGTGCGCGAAGCGGAGAAGCCGTGATCCGCGCCTTTACACTTCTATTTTTGGCCTGGCAGCTCGCATCGCCGCAGGCGGCGGAACACATGCAAGCAGGAATTGCGGCCGACAAACAACATCAGTTTGATGTGGCCATCCGGGAATTTAAAAAAACGACCGAACTCGATCCGTCATTCGCGGATGGCTTCATCAGCCTCGGCCAGGCTTATATGGAAAATGGCGATTATGCCTCTGCAATCGCGCCGCTGAAACAGGCGCTCGAATTGAATTCAGGGTCCCTGCCAGCTCATCAGTTGCTGGGATACTCTCTACTCTCCCAGGGCTATGCGACCGAGGCGATTCCACATCTGCAGCAAGCTCCAGATAAAACCGCCCTGGGGATCGCGGAAATACAAGCTGGACAACTTGCGCAGGCGGTTGCGAACCTGCAGACTGCATTGGTTGCGCACCCCAACGATCCGGATGTTCTTTACTATCTCGGCCGGGCCAGCGGTCTGCTCGCCAAGCAATCCATTGACACATTGTTGGCCGCTTATCCCGACTCGCCCCGCTCACATCAGGCCATGGCGGAAAATTACTATGTGTTGCGACGGATGCAGGATGCCGAAAAGGAATATCGTGATGCGTTGCGGCTGCGCCCCGGCCTGCCCGAGGCTCACCTTGCATTGGGCGAAGTCTATGCCGGCGCCTTTAAATGGGAAAAAGCTGAAGAGCAATTTCGCCTGCAAACTAAATTGCAGCCGGGGAACGCCGAAGCCGCTTATCGCCTGGGGGAAGCGCTACTAGAGCAGGGCAAAGCGCACGAGGCGCGAGCGGAACTTCTACGCTCCGATCGGTTAATGCAGGACATGCCAGAGACGCTTTATGCTTTAGGCAAGGCAGCATCCCTTGATGGCGACGGCGCCGCTGCCGAAAAAGCATGGAATAAACTCCTATCGATTGAGAACCAAAGTCCTCTGGCGGCGCAAGCGCATTTCGGTCTGGCGGGCCTCTACCGCAAGCAGGGAAAAACGGCTGAAGCAAAACACGAGATGCAAGAGTTCGAAAAATTGCAGAGTAATTCAACTCAGCCGCAACCCTCTGCCAGCCAAGACCCGCAGCACTAGCCTTTCCGTCGCAAGGGAAAGGACTGCTCTCGACGCGAGCCTGGAACCGCAGCGAAACACGCGGCAATTCCGCTCCAACACTTCGCCAAAGTTCCGCGGGTGTCCCTTCTCTCCAAACCGGTCCTTCCGTAATCTCCCGTTCTGCACGCTCCGGGCACATAATCGACCTGGCCCCCATGACGTCCCTTCCCTCGTCCGACGCCCGACGGCGATCTCCGCGAACCTCCTTCGCTGAACTGACGCCTGCGGTTCTGCGGTGCAAGAACGGGCGCAGGGTTTCAGGCAGACTGCAGGTCATCTCTCTCACCGGCGGCCTGCTGTGTTTGCCGAGACCCCTGGATCGGGGCTCTCAGGTAAAATTGATGTTTCTCACCGGAAAAGGGTCAGTGCTCGGGGCAGCCGAAATGTTAGGTCCTATCTCCTGGAGTCTCCAGCCATTCAAGTTCGTCGGGCTTTACGACGACGACCAGGAAAAACTGCAGGCGGCTATTCAGTCGTCCCTGAAGCAGAATCGTCAGGCTCATGGGCAGATGGAAAGACACCGGGCCTGGTAATGCTGTCATCACCAAGGCTGGAGCGCGCTGATGAAAGTGGGTCCAGGTCGCGACGATTCACGACTCCGGCTTCGGTAACCGATACCTCAATTGGACGTTCGTAATTTGAAATCCGCTGCGGTTGGTAGTGAAATGACTTTGCCCACCACTTCATCAAGGTAACTTCGGCCCTTCCAAAGAACCGACGTAAACCTCTGAGAAAAGTTAACCCCTGGCTGAATCGGAGTTGTGGAATAAGTCATGTCTCGGTTGAAAGCAACGATCCTCTGCATTGACGACCACTGGAACGGCCTCATCGGACGGAAACTTTTTCTCGAAAGCAACGGCTATGAAGTTCTTGAAGCCAGCGGCGGCGACGAGGGACTGAAGTTATTCAAGTCGCATTCCGTCGACGCGGTGGTTCTTGACTATCAGATGCCCGGAATGAACGGGGATGTGGTTGCGGCGAAGATGAAGCGCGTCAAGTCGCACGTCCCCATCATGCTGTTATCCGCCTATGGACCACTGCCGGCGAGCAAACTTAAGGCAGTGGACACTTTCCTTTCCAAATCCCAACCACCCAAAATTCTTTTATCCACGCTGCATGATCTGCTCAACGGTCAGCCGAAACCATTCTTTAGCCGATGGCTCGATACCTGGAGGAGCCGGAATGAAGGAGTAAGGCAATGAACTTTTTGAAACGGCTCTTCGGACGAGGTTGCCACCACCGGTTCGCTTGGCCACGCATCGATGCCCATGGTGACCACTATCAAATATGCTCCGTTTGTGGAACCGCCTACGAATACGACTGGAGAATGATGCGTCGGACTGACCGGCAACTAACGGCTGATGTCCAGCATGGCTGAGGACTGACACCGAGCGCATCCGGCCGAATTCGCCGGACCTAATCGGAAGCCTGACTTCGCGGCGGATTGGTGTAATCCAGTTTACGGAAGCTTTCAATAACTCAATCGCGCGTTTCGTAAACCCACAGTTCCGCGTCTCTATGGGAGCGGCCTAGGGACCGCAAGGTAAAGGCTATTGTGCTTCCCGACTTGGCCGTAATAAGCGCTGGTTCGCGCCCCTGTCGCGCTTGGAATTCTGGCGATGCGCTCGTTTCGGTCAGCATCAATTTTCTGGAAGACGAGCATGAAGCCTTCTGCGCTCGGAACCTAACGCCGCTTTCGGGTGGCATCATACGCCATATCGTCGGAATCGGCGGCGCCGGGAAGACTAGCAATCACTTTGCCGGAATCTGTGTTCAGCGCCAACTGCCGGGCTGGTCTATGGGCAGCAACGAACAGACGGTGGTGCTGTTCAGCAAGCGCCATCGGGAAATCGGTTCCAGTTTCCTCAAGCTTCCATTCTTTCCATTTTCTCCATCAAGGTGGGCGGCGCCGTCTGCGATGAACTGGCCGCCAACCAGCAAGATCTCTTCCTTTATATAGAAGAGAAATTTGACAATGCCGAAACCGGCCCCCAGGGCCACCCCCCTCACAATCAGGACAAAGCAGAATGCAGGTCAGATAGAAGGTCTCAATGAGCTTGCCCAACGGGCCGAGCGAGGCGATGCCATATTTCCCTACCCTAAAGGCCATCGCTCCGAATGCGCCAATGGGAGCGAATTTCATGGGGATGCCGACAATTCTGAACACAACCTGGGTCAGGGAATCGACCCGATTCAGCATTGGCTTAGCGCGCGGACCCGCGGCGGACAAGGCGAATCCGCACAACAGCGCCACGAATAGAACTTCCAGGACGTCGCCTTTGGCGAACGCGTCCACGGTGGTGTTGGGGATGATGTGCAGCAGGAAATCGGTGGAACTTTGGCTTTCGTCTGACCGGCTAGGCAGAAACTTCATGCGCGTCCAGGGTAGCCGGGTTGGGGTTGAAGCCCCGCCCGGTCTGCCCGAGATTTCCCACCACCACCCCGACGACCAGCGCCAGAGTAGAAATAGTCTCGCAATACAACAGAGCCTTGCCGCCAGCTCGGCCGACCTTGCGCATGTCTTCCATGCCGGCGATGCCAGACACGACGGTGCAGAAAATCACCAGCGTAATCACCATCGCGATCAGCCGAATGAAAGCATCCCGAGCGGCTCTCGATGGGAAAAAAGTTAAGTCTTGTTCTGGTTGCTGATGTGCAGGCCTTCAAGGCCGCCTTGCGTAGGCAGTTAAACCAGATGCTGCGCGAGTTGTGGGGACCGTATCTGTCCCTGCCAGCCGTGCCGGTGGCTGATTTGATTCTCGACTCAACTTTGCATTAACTGATTGCAAGATTGTGAGTGGCGATGCTCATTAACGGCCACGTTCCCCTGCTCCAGCCTGAAGAGAGAAGCCGGAGACGACTTTGTGAGAATTTCCGCTCCCCCCAAGAGCCGCCGAACCAGAAAGCAATCCATAGACGACTAAACTGCTTTGGCCGCCAATAAAGACTTTTCCATCAGCGGCGATTGGAGTCGCAAAATGAGGCAGGGGCGGTACCGTGTCTCTGCCGTTTGCAGCCTGGTTGCTGTTGTAGAGCAAATTGAGTGTGACGGCATCCATGGCCCACAGGTTTGTTCCATTGACAAACCACAGGATGCCGTTGGAATTTCCGTTGGCCGTAATCATGGCGTGACCTCCGCCGTCGGCCCCCACGGACTGCACAGGTGGAACGACCAGCGCTCCGTTGCTAACATTGTAAGCACTGACCGGCTGATTTTCAGGGGTGACATATACGGTGTTGTTCCAATAAACGGGGATGCCGCTAAAATGGGCGGCCAGCGGTAGCTCCTGCACAATCTGCGTGTCCCCCGTGGTGCAGGTCGAACAATACTGGCCCATCGCGTCCCGATTCAACACATAGATCGTGCCTTCCTTGCCTCCCGTAATCAGTTCATGAGGATAGGGGCCGGGCTGGTCCGGAAGGATCAGAACCCCATCGTTCAGATCTA
>DATNLE010000432.1:0-31306 GCA_035603035.1 Candidatus Acidiferrales bacterium
GGCGTCCGCCATTACGGATCGCTGGGAATGCCCGTCGCACTCACTTCAATCGCCTTCGCCCTCGGACTCCTCCTGATTCCGTTCTCCGCAGAAACGCGCGGCAAACACCTGCCTTCTTAGCAAGTGATCGTAAGATTAGTCATTATGGCCCGTGAAACGAGAATTTTGTTCTCGTTGTAACCACGTTGTAACGTCGTAACCACGTTGTAACGTCCAGTTGCAGCATCCGGGTGCGATGGGATATCAAGGGCGAAGCCCTTGGCTAGTTAGCTTTCTCATTTAAGTCCTCCCCTTTTCCCATGCTCTCTGACGTCGGCTTACGCCTATGCCCATGGTACCGGTGCGCAAAGTTCCGGACGGGTCAGAACTATCCTATCCTCGGGTATCCTACCCAGAAGATCGCCCGCGCCAGTTAGTTTGAAAATTTCAAATATCTTTGGCTAGTCTTCGAACGAACAATCAATATTGGCCTCGTGTGGGCGCCTTGAGGCCTTTGGGAGCGCCGCAGTTGGGGCAGGTCATCGAGCATCTATCGGTCATCTATCGGTCGGGGACCGACGACGTTAGAGTCCCTGGTGAGCCGTCACCGAAGTGATGCCAGTTGCCGTCCGGTGGCGGTGGATCTCTCCTTTGAGCATACGTGCCACTCGACGAGGCTGGATCGGAGTACGCGTAAGGATCATATGAGGATGATCCGTAGTAACCGTAATCGGGATATCCATATGGATAGTACGGGTAGCCATAGTAGGGAAAAGGTAGCCCGAAGCCGAAGCCGAAGAAGAATCGGTCGCGCGGAAAGAAGAACCGGCGATTGCCGAACCCGAAATTGCCCCGGAAACCCGGGCTTAGGAAGCCGCCATGGAACGCACCGCCGAAAGAGCCGCTGCGGAAGCCACCCCCCGAGAACCCACCGCGGAAATTGGCGCCTCCGCCGCGCATTCCGCCGCGTTGCGCAAAGCCGAGCGTGGAGATTAAGGAAAAAAGAAGGAGGAGCCTCAAATACAGAAAATGCCGCGCCATCCTACACCTCCTTGAGTTATCTGGATGGTCTTACCTCGTTGCAGGTGCCTTGCCAAATGCAACCGACTGGAAGCGGGACTTCGAGCTCGGTTTGGCTGGTTGGTGTTGCGAGCAGGAACTCTATTACTTCCAATCGACATGCACAACGTCCCCCATCCAACGCCCCGCTCAAAGATTGCGAGCCGGGCAGTTGACTTCGGCCGCGAGTGGTGAATTTCCGCCACCGTAAGTGGTGGATTTTGGCCGCTCTAGCCTGCCTCGGAATTGCCGAATCGGCTCTTGCGCGTTATCGAAGCATCGCCGCCTTCATCCTTTTCTGCCCGACATGGAGTATACGTATCATCCCACGATCACATTCGCTTGCAGTATGGCACAACAATGCGCCGCACAGTTCTGTGTGACACACTTATGTGCCATGAAGAATCCTTTTGAGTTCGGGCGGGAATTGGGGGTGGACGAGATTGTCGACGGTGATGCAGAGGTTCGCGGAGGTGGTGGGGGCCGTCGAACAAGGTGGAAAGCTGTTCGTCACCGGGCCGCTCGGAAAGACCTCGATTCTAAGGGATCGCGACGCTCACCGCGATAATAACAATGCTCCTGCTGATGATGGGCCGCGAACAGCCATCGCCGGGGCGTCTATGAGCGCACGAATGTCAGAAGCGGACCGATGTCATGATCATCGGCGGACTGCAGGGCGGCGATATAACGCTGGCGTACCGCGCCGGCATCCTGCAGATTCGTGCTTCCCCACGAAAACCTCTCACCCCCGCGCCTCATCGCTAGAAGATCCGCCATTAGGCGGGCGTGGCGGCCGTTGCCATTCGGGAATGGATGAATCTGCACCAGCCGATGATGGAAGCGCACCGCAATCTCGTCGGGCGGATATGTCTTGTACTCGATCCACGCTTTGGTGTCGTCAAGCAAATGGCGCAACGCCACGGGAATCTCGTAGAACGCAATTCCGAGATTGCGTTGTCCGGAACTTGCCCGCCCACCTCCATACGTCGCCGAGCATCCGCCGGTGCAGCTCCTGTACGAATTTCTCGCTCAGCGGATCACGCCGGCGGTTGAGCGCCCAATCCTGCGCGCGCGCGATGTTCTCCTGCTCCGCTTCGTTCAGCTCGCGGCGATAGGCGATATGCGCGGGGATCAGCTCGCGCATTTCCTCCGGCGTCAGCGGTGTGGTATTGTCCGGCTGCTCGAAAAGGTCGCTCACGCCCGTCAATCCCAGAACAGCCGCGGATTGGTCTCGCGCACGACTTCATCGAGGCGCGCTTCGGCGTCCTTGGCCGTCACCTTCTGGTCCTCCAGCAACATTGAGTGCTCGACCGGACCCCGCCGCCGCCGACCGAACGCGCGCGCTCGGTCGCGCAGCGTCGTTTCCAGCGGTTTGTTTGGCAAGAGCGCGTAGACGAGACTGCAGTCGAGTGCCTCGGCCACGCGCCGCAGTGTGGCCAGCTCGATGGTGCCCTTTGCTTCGGATTGTTCGAGCGCCACCAGGGAGGGTTGCTTGATCCCCAGCCGCTTCGCGAGCTGCGCCGTCGACAAGCCGAGCGCCCCCCGAAGAGCCTTGATCCAGCCGCGGACGGGCGGTGTATAGCGCTTTGCCGGCCCTAGTTCCCTGAAGCGTTCATCGAGTTGCGAGCGCGACTGGGCAGCAAGTCTGGCTTTTTTCATAGGTCACAGCCTATCATTAGATGTATTTTCAATAGAGCCTAGTCTATTGTTTATAGAGATTTCAATAGGCTCCAGCCTATTTATCTCAGCCTTTCGGGATGCAGAGAACTTGACGACGCCGTGCGTCGGCGTGACTGAGGCGGTGGAGCGCGATATTCAGCAATTGCAGATCGACGCACGAAAGCAGCCAGCTCAAGGCGAGGCCCAAGGCGCAATGCAACTAATAAACTAATAAACTGACGCTGATCGAAGCGCGCCGCCAGAGATGTCGGCAAGCGTTAAGTGGCGCATAGAGCATAGAGCGGCTCAACTGCAATGCTAGCTGTGTGAGCGTAGGAATGGCCACCGCGCGAAATGGCGTCGGCAGAGCCCCCACCGGGGAATGAACTCAAAACCCCGAGTTGGCCCTAGCTAGCCTTTGAAACCATGATTCGCAGCTTCCTATTGCTGGTGGCGCGTGACGATCAACTTCAGTTAGAGCAACCGATACTCGCGCTTTCGCGGCGTCCACGAACCAGAAGGGGCTCCTTAGAAAGATATAAAAAGGAGTAAAGATACAAAAAAGGCTCTCGTTCCAGGAAAAAGAGAGCCCCTGTTTTGGTCACCGCTCAGCTTCGTTATGCCACGCCCTGAGCCTTTATCGGCGTCGCGCCACTCACAAGGGGAGGTGTGCGCTCCGAGTCCCTGACCATACGAGCCGCCAGAGGCTTCAACCAGAGCAAGGCCATGAACGCAGCAATCAGATCGCAAATAATCATCGCCCAAAAGACCTTGGTCCAGGAACCGGTCTTGGCAAATAGCCACGCAGCCCCGGGACCGGCAAAGGCCGTTGCCACTCCCTTGGCGGTATACACGATGCCATAGTTGGTGGTGGCCCATTTGTTGCCGTAAAGGTCGCCGGTAATAGACGGAAACAGCGAGTAAATATTGCCCCACGCGAAGAAACACAGACCTGACAACGCCACGAACCAAACCGGGTGGCTGATCAGTTGGAGCAAAGCATACACCGCGATGGCTTCGAGGATGAAGGAGATGAAAATGGCGTTCTCCCGGCCAATATGATCCGACACCCATCCCCAGAAGGGGCGTGTCAGCCCGTTCAGGACGCGGTCGACCGTGATGGCCAAGACCAGAGCCGTCATGCCCCAAAGCACCACGACTTTATCCACGTGATAAGAGGAAGCCATGGGATTGAGTTGCACGGTGACCACAATACCGCCGAAGGCCAACATGGTCATCATCAGGTAAATGACATAGAAAGACGGCTGGCGCAGCATTTCCCACGGTGTCATGTCGACTGAGGATGTTTTCACTTTGGCTTTGATTTTTGCTTCTTTCTCTTGCCAGTTCGGTGGAGTCCATCCAACCGGGGGTCTGGCTAAGAACAGGGAAGCGGCCAGCACGACAACTCCCTGAACGATTCCCCAGAAAATGAAAGTGTGTTGGTAGCCCGAGGTTTTCAACATGGCGGCAATCGGAGCGATTGTGGTCGCCGTACCGATGCCGAAAGCGCCCGCGGTCAAGCCGACGCATAGACCGCGATGATCGGGGAACCATTTCAATGCGTTCCCAATGGTTCCTCCATAAACCGCCCCGGCACCAATACCACCCAGTCCGTACCAGAAGTAGAGTCCGTAAAGCGACTCCGTCCGGCCGGACCCGATCCAGCCCAAGCCGGCGAGGAATGCGCCAATACCCAGCATGAATCGCGGTCCAATCCGATCTACCAGGAATCCTTCAAAAGGTACAAGCCAGGTCTCCAACGCGACGAATAGAACGATGGTCCACTGAACCGCTTCGAGCGAGACGTGCAGATGAGCTTGTATCGGCTTGGTGAAAAGAGTCCAGGCGTACTGCAGATTCGCGATCGCCATCATCGCAACGATGCCGGCGACCAACTGGACCCAGCGGTTGGGAATACGCGAGGGGTGAATGAGAGAAGCCGGAGAGACCGGAGCCACAGCCATAGATAAACCTCCATGACAGCCGTCAGACGTTAACCGCATACTGCCCGAACGGATTGATCTCGCTGCGAGTTGGCAGTTCAAGGACCAGATACTGACTTTGATTTGGCAGACTTGTCAGCTCAATCAGGTGGCCCGTGAAATGAGAAATCGGTGAGGTCACAGCGAACTGTAATATACTGGTCCAGTTATCGAACCACTTGCGGCAGGGAAGTTACCACGTCTGCTAGCGACTGTCAAGAGCATACAAATCCTTCCTTTTCAGGATGTTTTGGCTCTCCCCAGTCCTCGCGTCGGCAGGTGGTCGGAGACTCAAAGCGATGATGGACGAGAGCCAGCGATCCCAGGTCGACACCTACCTGACCCACCTTAACGGGCTCATGCGTCGTGGGCGTGAGTTGGAGGAAGCGCTTGCGAGCGATTCTTCCGATCCCGCTCTCCTGACGGCTGCTCGCCACTGGCATGAGGACTGTGGTGTGACTATCAATCAGCTGTCTGGAGGGAGCAAGGCCCATTGGCTTGCCCGATCTTTCAGTGACGCCTTCCTGATGCGATCGGCGAACGGCCAGGCGCTCGAAGGCGCCACGCATTCGGAGATTATCCAGCGCCTGTTAAGCGTTTTGCAGCAAGCCGGATCCACACTTTCCCAGATGGAAGAGGGCGCGGCCATTTCCGCATGGTCGGAGGCCCCAGCTCCGCGGCGGTTCGAGTTCGTTCACAACCCAGAGCTCCGGCCCGTCGTCGAACGGGCCTTCACCGATAGCCGGCGCGCCCTTGAGCAGGCCGACTACAGCCTGGCGCTGCTGACTTCCTGCGGAATTCTGGAAGCCATCGTCACCGATGCCCTGGAACACAAAGGGTTGACCGCCTTGATTGAATCGGGCGCACCCGCTGAAAAGATTTCCAACTGGTCGTTTGAAACGCGCCTCACGGTCGCGGAGCAGGCAGGATTGATTCGCGGCGGGTGCGCCCGTCTGCCAGCGGTGGCACGCACCTATCGGGAACACAGCGAATCCGCCGCGGGCCGTGAGATGGACGCTACGGTTACTGAGAGTGATGCGCGCAAGGCCGGACAAGTGCTCCATGTGGTGATGCGGGATCTGGATCCGGGGCGGTAGAGAACGAGCTGTAGCAAGACCGCCAGTAAAAGATCGGCCACGATTTCAAAGACGATCAGTCCTCCAGATCCTGCCGGAACACCGGCTGCGAAGGGTCGAGGCTGCCATCGATGACAGCCACCAGCAGATTTCCAAAAGCGTTGGTCGCCTCTGGCAAAGAGGCGTAGCCGCGTTCCCGTTGGAGCGCTCCGCCGTCGCCGTAGATCAGAGTGAAATAGCGGCCCGATGAATACTGGAGTTCGAGCAGCTTATCTGGCATGTCTGGATCCCCTTGCTGGCCGAGCACGTCCATCAGCGCGACAGTCCACTGCCTACCCTTCGGGTCAGTCACGACCTCGCGCTCCAGAAATTGCCATTCGTCCATGCTCCACAAGGGCATATTTATTCAAGGAGCTGCGCCAGAGCCCTTCCGACTTGCGCTCCGGTAAACGGCTTCGGCACCAGCAGAACTCTGCGCGCTTTCCGCGCACGCAGGCTGGCCTCGGCCAGTTCCGGCGTATCACTGATGATGACCACGGGAAGTTCGGCATGATTCGGATGGTGACGCACGGAATCAAACAGCGACTCGCTCATGTCAAACGCCGTGCAGTCAAGCACCAGCGCATCGGCGCGCTGCTCCGCAATCAAGTCGTTGGCCGCTTCGGTGAATCCCGACGCGAAGACCTCATATCCGAGGTCGCGCAGCGAGAACGTCAGAAGCTCGGCAATCTCCGGCGTGTCATCGATCAGCAGGACGCGAGACACTACTTTTTGACCGCACCGGTGCCCGGCAGCCGTTTCTTCTTACCTTCCGAAGGCTCCAGATCCATCATCCAAATTCGCCCGCCGGCGGTGTAGTAGGCACGGTAATCGTTTTCGATCATCGCACCCCAAGCCTCAAGCGTACGCATAGCGAAGGTAACTCCCTCGAAGTTGTTGCGCGCATGATTCAGCACTTCATTGGTGTGCCAGTTGTCGGTGAGAATAGCATCGCCTGGGTGTACGCGAAGCACGGTATAGTAGCGGTCATACGCCGCTTCAGCACGCACATCGCGCGTGGCTCCGCGCTTCTTGCCTTCGCTGACAATATAGCTTTCCTGTCCCTCCGGCTCGACTTCAGGTTCAGGACGATTGGGATTGGCAGTTCTGGTGTTCATAAAGTTTGCGCCACCGCTTCGGCTTCGGCTGCTGCCGCCATGTTAGTCAGGTTTTTCGCGTCCGAGGCCTGAATCAAAGCTTCGGGCAACTCTACACCCATCATGCGCCATTGCTCATTGGCAAACTTCTGCAAATTGGCGATGTGCTCGGCATGAAGATGGCCGAAACGTCCCTGCAGTTTCAGATACTCCGATACCGGCCGCATACTTGCCGGACGGAAGCTGTAGTTGAAAGCACGTTTTTCGGGGTTCCACTCCCACATCGGATAGAGGCCGCACTCCACCACCAGTCGCCCCAGATCGATCGAGCGCGGCGTCTCGTATACGAACCCTTTCTGGCAGGGCGTGTAGATCATCAGGTATGCAGCGCCTTTGTGGTTGAGTCCCTTGCGGACCTTGTTCATCAAGTCGATGGGATAGCCCACACTCGCGGTCGCCACGTAGCAGTGGGGATGGCCAGCCGCCATCATGCGCGCCAGATCCTTGGGATAAAGTTTCTTGCCTTCGGGAACTTCCGGGCCTGGAGGCGAGAATGTGGTCATGCCGCCGTAGGGTGTGCGCGACGAAGCCTGAATGCCCGTGTTGGCATACTGCTCGTTGTCGTAGCAGATAATCAGGCAGTCGTGATTGCGGTAGAGCGCGCCGGAAATTGAGGCCAGACCGATATCGGATGCGCTGCCGTCGCCCGCTTCGCAGATAATATTCGGGAATTTTCCCTTCCACTTACCTTTGCGAATCATCGCTTCATAAGCCGCAGCCACCCCTGCGGTGAAACTGCCGGCGCTGCCAATCTGGGTATGCGCCCAGGGCACATTGTAGGGCGTGCACAGATACGAACTATTCGCGACATACATGCAGCCAGTCGGTCCCACCAGGATGGTATTGTCGCCCGCGGCCTTGCTGGTCATGCGGTATTGAATGGAGGGTCCACAGCCAGCACAGGTGCGGTGTCCGGGAACGAACGGTTCGGATGTCGGCAGCTCAGGATTGTAGAAACGCGCCCCCTGGTTCGGGCTGTCTAGAATCGGCAGTAGTTGCCGCTCGACTTCTATTGTTGCCATATTCATTCTCCCATCGCAGAGCTAAAACGCCCTGCCTAATATTTCAGTAAAGGGCGGCGGACATTTTAGGTCCGCCTTCCGAAAGATCGCCTATTCCTCGAATCCGACCCAGTGCGTGCGCTTTTCGATTTTGCCTCGCCGCTGCGCCTCCAGCATTTTCTCGGTCATCCAGTAAAACTCTTTCAGCACGATGGCCTCACCGCCCATTCCCGCCATGAATGACAGCACCAGCGGGCGCTTCTCGCTCTCGTAGAGAGCCGCGACAGCCTCGGCGTACAGCACGCCACCGCTACTCACGCCGCCGAGGCCCATGTTGGTCTCAATCACGCCAACCACTTTGAATTTGCTGAGAACTTCCCGCACGCGCTCGGTGGGATAGGGGCGAATGGTTCGCAACCGAACCATCCCGACCTTCAGCCCGCGTTCCCGCATATGTTGAATCGCGAAACGCGCCGTCACCGCATGAGCGCCTTGCAAGAAAAAAACTACTTCGGCGTCGTCGGTCATGAACTCGTCGATCCACGCGTCGTAGCGGCGACCGAAGATCTTTGCGAATTCGTCGTGTGCCTGCTCGATCACTGCCATCGCTTCTTCCATCGCGCGAGCCCGTTCCAATTGCAGCGGCGGACCCTGCTCCGGCATAATCTGCGGGCCATGCGACACCGGATGCCGCGGATCGAGTGGGTAAGGATGCTTGTACGGCGGCAGGAACTCCTTCACCTGGCCGGTGTCCGGCAACTCGACATCGCCGGTGATGTGAGAGACGAAAAAACCATCCTGGCAAACCATTTGTGGCAACAGCACCCGGGGATCCTCGCCGATTCGATAGGCGATCAGATGATTATCGAATGCTTCCTGAGCATCACAGGACCAGCCCATAATCCAGCCCATGTCGCGCGTCGAGAGCGCGTCGGTATGCTCCGAACCGAAATCACCGGGAGGATCGAGGGTGCGATCGGCGATCATCATCTGCACCGGCATGCGACTGCCCGAAATTGGCGAATAAAGTTCGTACGCAAACTGCACACCGACTCCCGAACTGCCAGTGAAGACGCGGGCTCCGCTCGACGCCGCGCCGTGCGCGATGCTCAGTTGCGAGTGTTCGCTGTCGGCCACAATGTACTCGGCGTCCAGTTCGCCATTGGCCACCATTTGCGCCAGCGCCATCATGGTGGCTGTATAAGGACGAATCGGATACGCCGCAATCACATCGACGTCCGCATACTTGGCGGCTTGCGCCGATGCGACACAGCCGTTGATTCGAACCGTTCTCTTTTTTACATCTGCAAGCATTGCCATAAATTAACTCCGCACCTTCCGACCGCAAGAACGCAAGAACGCAAAAACGAACGATAAATTGCTGCCACTCCCACTCTAAATATTCTTGGGTGCCCGGTCACCCAGGTTTTTTAGTTCCTGTGCCTGCCGTCCGTGCAATCCTGGCGAGATCGCAAATGCCGTATCCATGCGCACGACGCCAGTATCGAAGTCGAGTTCAGGAACGCCCTCAAGGCATCCCGTCGGACATTCCTCAATACACACGCGGCATCCTTTGCAGTAGTCGACAAGAATCTTGTACATGCCATTGGACCGCTCAGAACGCGCAATGCAAGGCTCAGGGCAGACCAGGTAACAGTTGTCACAAGCGTTACACGTACCGCAACTGAAGCAACGGTTGGCTTCTTCGACCGCCTGCTCTTCCGAGAATGCCTGGATTACCTCGTCCTGCGTTTTTTTCCGGGTTGCCGGCTTCAGCAGATCCTGCTGGACGCGCGGGAAATGCGGAAAGTATGTCATGTTCATGCGATTCAGATCGAAGATGACGTCGACCGGAATCGTCCGTGGCTGCAGCGCCTCTCCGCGCAGAACTTTGTCCAGATTGAACGCGACGCGCTTGCCGTCTCCCACGGCGTTCACCACCATCAGCGGCTGACCGGAACCAAGTTGTACGATGTCGCCTGCGGCAAAAAAGTTAGTGTCGCCGAGGCGTCCGAACTTGTCGATCTTGATGGTGCCGCGCTCGCTCTTGAATTCTGCCGGCAACCAATTGAGCGCCGCTCGCTGTCCGACCGCGATGATCACATGATCAACCGCGAAGCGCTCGGCGGGAGCGTCTCGATCCACGGTGATCGGCGAAGCGTTGATGGCGCCTGAGAACCGCGCCTTGTGCAGTTGCA
Source organism: Candidatus Acidiferrales bacterium (assembly GCA_035603035.1). Classification (GTDB taxonomy): domain Bacteria; phylum Acidobacteriota; class Terriglobia; order Terriglobales; family Acidobacteriaceae; genus Sulfotelmatobacter. The sequence goes on from DATNLE010000432.1 coordinate 10,154, forward strand.
AGGCCTCAACCTTGCCATTGCCGAGCACGGCGGTTACCGCGCGCCCATGCATCAGGTCAACCCCTTCTTCGAGCATGTCGTGCAAATCTTCCGCCACCGCCGGCATCTCTTTGGGATTAGCCTCCACCGTGATCATGGTCACTTCCACGGCGCCTTGCCGCAGAGCTTCGCGCGCACAATCGATCGCGGTATTTCCGCCGCCGATGACCGCGACTCGCGCCCCCAGCTTGACCTTTGAGGTGCCCATGCCGATGTCGCGAAGGAAGGGAAGTCCGTAAAGAACGCCGTTCTTGTCTTCGCCTTCGGCTTTCACGCTGTTGGGTTCAGTCAGGCCCACAGCCAGCACGCAGGCGTCGTAATCTTTCTTGAGGCTGTCCCAGGTAACGTCTTTCCCGACTTCGACGCCGGTCTTGATCGTCACTCCCAGTTGTTCGAGACGCTCGATCTCGCGGTCGAGAATGTTCTGCGGCAGTACCCAATCTGGAATACCGCCGCGATTGAGTCCGCCCGCCTTCGGAGACTTTTCGAGAATCGTGACTTTATAGCCGAGACGCGCCAGTTGGTAGGCGGCGCTGTGCCCGGCAGGACCGGATCCGACGACGGCGACTTTCTTGCCGTTGGATTTCCCGGGCTTCACCACGTCGTTCGTCAGTGCCTGGCCGAGATCGCCTAGAAAGCGCTCGACCGCGCGGATCGAGATGGCTTCGTCGTACTTTCCACGATTGCAGGCTTGCTCGCAGGGGTGGTAGCAGACCCGTCCGGTGACCGATGGAAAGGGCATGTCTTCCTTGATGAGAGCGTAAGCGTCCAGATATTTGCCGCGCTTCACGAGGTCGAGATAGCCCTGAATCTTTTCGTTAGTTCCGCACGCGTTATTGCAAGGGGGCAACTTGTCGCGATAGACCGGTCGGATGGAGCGCCAGTTGCCGGTCGGGAAAAGGTCCTGCCCTTTTTCTTGCGAAGGCGCGGGGGTGATGCCGGCGAACGGAATCTGAAGCCGGTCGGGAATACGAGTGCCTTTGGTCGACATTTAATCCTCTCCTACACCGCCACTGGATGCAGCGGCATAATGTGCAACTCGTTCAGTGCCACTTCGAATGCGTGCTTGTTCGCAATCATGGGCTCAATGGTTTTCATCTTGACGATGCCCGTGGTTTTGACCACAGCCGCAATCAGTGGAGCGGCGATATCAGGCGCAATCGATTTATTTCTCTCGGCGGCGCCTTCGGTCGAAAGGCGGTCGAGTCCGAGTTCGCCGAGCCGGTAGTAAAGCCATTTGTGATCGGCAATTTTAGCGGCATCCACACAGACCAGTTGCGCCAGCCGCTCCGCGCCGGGGACGAAACGAATCATGTAGTCCGGCGTGTAATGCGTGTTGATCACCAGCGTTCCACCGGGAGGCATGCCGCGCATGTAATCCCAGCCTTTGACCATCGTGCCCTCGACCAGCACGACGATATTGGGGTTCTCGTTTTCGTAAGTAAGTTCATTCTCGAGAACGTGGTCGCTCACGCGGCAATATTTGCGCGTCGGGCAGTTGGTGCGATCGGGATTGTCGACGTAATTCTCCATCGCCTGTGCGTATTTGCCTTCGATTCGAGCAGAGGCGGAGATGGAATTAACGATGTCGCGGCCCTCTTTGTCCATGATGATGCCGCGCGTCCACACGGTGAGTTCGGTATAACTCATGATCAACCCTCATTTGTTGCTCAAGTTGGTAGATGCGTCAGACGAAGAATCCACGGCATTGCTGCCAGGTTGGTTCGCGTGCTTGAATTCATCGGGACTGCCACGATCCGATTCAAGGACTGCCAGGAAGTCACTCCGAAAGACGCCAAAAGGCGCGGGGCGTGTGCCATCCCGAAATTCCACAATCGCCAGCAGGGTCGCCTTCTTGCATAAGCTCTCGATGTCAGCGCCAGTGAGCCCCTCCGTCCGGGCAGCGAAGTCTTCGAAATCAACGTCCCGGGCTAAGGGTACACGGCGACAACACAGGCGCATGATAGTGGCCCGGTCAGCAGTATTGGGCTTTGCGAACTGCAGTATGTAATCGAAGCGCCCGCTGCGCAGCAGCGCCGGGTCTATCCGCTCCGGGCGATTGGATGCTGCCAGCAGGATCACACCCTTAACATCGCGCAGGTTGTCGATCTCACGCAGCAGCTGGCTGAGAATCCGTTGATAGATGTCACTGCCGAATTGATCTGCCCCGAACTTTGGCGCGACCGCATCAATCGTGTCGAAGAACAAAATGCAAGGGGCTGCCCTTCTCGCCTTTTTGAAAACTTCGCGCAGCGCCCGCTCCGATTCTCCCAGCCACTTGGAATAGAGTTGCGGACCGTCAATGGCGATGAGCGGAATTTGCTTTTCGCCGGACAGCGCTCGGGCCATTGCCGTCTTTCCCGTACCCGATGGTCCAGCCAACAGGATGCCGCGTGGCGGGGCCAGTCCAACCTGCTCATAGATTTCGTCGCGCAGATGAGAATGCTCGACTACGCCATCAAGCAGCCGCTTCACCTCGTTGAGGCCTCCGAGGGACGAAAACCTCGACGAGCTCTTCTCGATAAGGAATTCGCGAGTCGCGCTGGGTTCGACTTCCTTCAAGCCAGCGAGAAAATCGTCGCGCGTAACTTCGAGTGAACCCAACTCCTCAGCTGCAATGCCATCGGTATCGAGGGGAACAGACGACAAGAAGCGGCGCAGCGCGATCATTCCGACTTCCTGCCCCAGCGCTTCCAGATCGGCGCCGACGAAGCCGTGAGAATGTTCGGCGATCTCCGGGAGATCCACGTCAGCCGCGAGCGGCATGGCGCGGGTGTGAATCCTGAGAATTTGCAACCGCGCCTGGGTATTGGGAACGCCAATTTCAATTTCGCGATCGAAGCGGCCTGGACGCCGCAGCGCCGGGTCGAGGACCTCGGGGATGTTGGTGGCCCCGATCACAATGACTTGCCCGCGCGCGACAAATCCATCCATCAAACTGAGAAGCTGCGCCACCACGCGTTTCTCAACCTCGCCGACCACCTCGGTGCGTTTGGGAGCGACAGCGTCGATCTCGTCGATAAACAGAATCGAGGGAGCGTGGCGCGCGGCTTCCTCGAACACCTCGCGGAGCTTGGCCTCGCTCTCGCCGTAGAACTTCCGCATAACTTCAGGGCCGTTGAGGTGAATAAAGTGCACGCGACTTTCGGCGGCTACGGCGCGGGCCAGCAGAGTTTTCCCCGTGCCCGGGGGGCCGTATAACAGCACACCCTTGGGCGCGAGAATTCCCAAGCGCTCGAAGATGCGGGAGTACTTCAGCGGCAACTCGACGATTTCGCGCACCCGCGCAACTTCCCGCTCCAGGCCTCCGATATCCTCGTAAGAGACTGCCGGGGCGCGAGCAACGGTCTGATCGCCTTCCACGATCCGGATGTCGGTGCGTTTCCCAATCACCACCGGCCCCGAAGGAATCGTACGCACAACCTGGAAGTTCACCGCCTTGGCAAAGGTTGGCACGCGCACCACGCAGCCCGCGATAACCGGAACGCCCACAAGGTCCTCAAGGATGCGGTCGGGAGCAATCGTGGCGGGGGCTGCCCCCACCCACAACGGCGAGAAACGCACGGCGACCGCCTGCTCGCTATCGATTCGCGAGACGGTTACCTGTTCCTGCAATCCGGCACCACAATTGCTGCGGCACGTGCCATCGATCTGGATCATGCCTTCGTAGCCATTGCCCGAAAGCTCGGCACGACCGACCGCCACAGCGCTGCCGGTGATCTTAACGACGTCGCCGGCGCGTGCACCCATACGTTCGAAGTCGAGGGGCGCGAGTCTGGCGACGGCGCGGCCTATATCCTCGACCCGCGCCTCCGCAACGCGCAGTTTCAGCCCCGCCGCGGACGAGGTTGGGGTGATATCTGTCATGGGATCATTTGCATTCCGCCGCTGAGGGCTGAGGGCGTCGACGATTGGCTCCCGTCCCTGGTGCGCCCGATCCGCATCGCGAGGCTCGATAGCCATGCCGGCCGTGTCATTTTCCAGGTCAGTCAAACGGATAATCCCCAGACTAGTACGCCGACAGCCCACTTATTACTCGGCGGAGCCACCAAAATAGAATCCCGGTCCCACATGATGGGCGAATTGCGAATCGCTAACCCACGAAGGAAATACTCCGGCGGTCAAGACTCCTCAAGTACGATCTCTTCCACGTCTTCAATGTGCCGCCGCATCGCGGCCTTTGCGGATTCGGCGTCCTGGCGTTTGATGGCAGCCAAAATTCGGCGGTGGCCCGCGAGAGATTTTTGCGGTCGACCTTCCACCTGCAGCGACCTTTCCCGCGTGTCGCGCAGCAGGTCCATGAGAATGTCGATCACCTTCAGCACAACACTGTTCCCCGAAGCCAGAGCGATGCTGTAGTGAAATTCCGCATCTTCGGCAATGGTCGTTTCCCCACGCGACAACTTTTCCTGTTGCCGTTGCAGAATCTCTTCCATTTCCGAGACTTCTTCCGAAGAAGCGTGGGTAGCCGCCCGCGCAGCCAACGGAGGCTCCAGCATTTTGCGGAAATCAAGTAGCTCGCCCACCATCGCTTGTTTGCGCTTCAAGGCATTCGCGAAAGGATTGACCAACGCGTCGGCCGATATTTCGCGAACGATGGTGCCAGCGCCTTGTCGCGGTTCGACCAAACCGATCAATTCCAGGCCCCGAATAGCGTCTCGAATGGAACTTCGGCTTACCTGCAGCATCTCAGCCAGCTCGCGTTCCGAGGGGAGCTTGTCACCCGGCTTCAATTTTTTCAGAATCAGACGTTCGATCTGTCTTGCGACTTCCTCGTAGACTTTGTTCTTTCGAACAAACTCGAAATCGGATTTGGGGAGGGCTGGCAACCTTATGCTCCAAGTGGTCCGATAAGTGGACCAGCGAACCAGAGGAGTATACAGCTGTTGTCCAGCGTCTAGCAAATCTTTTTGTTATGGGGCGTAGGAAACAGTCCGATTAAGATTCAAGCTCTCCCGGTCAATCCAATGGGAACCAGAGAAGTTCGGGGTGCAACCCGGCAGGAAATCCGCTCGAAGCGTCGGCAAGCCCCGGTGCGCACTTTCAGGATTGTTGGGAAGCGCATTGCGACAACAGTTTGGTGCAGTGATACACCGTGCGGGTGGAAGTCATGGCTAGCCCAACCCGCTCTCCCAGTTCCACCACCGCGCCTACCAGTGCTTCTAATTCCATGGGCCTGCCGGCTTCGAGATCCTGCAGCATTGAAGTTTTATGCTCGCCGACTTTTTCCGCGCCTGCGATGCGTTGATCGATCGAAACCGGCAACTCCATTCCAAGCTTGTGGGAGACCGCTTCGACTTCCTGCATCATGCTGCGGATCACGGCAGAGGTTCCGGGATCGCGCGCGATCTGAACCAGAGTGGCGCGGGTCAGTGCGCTGACTGGGTTGAATGATGCGTTGCCCAGAACCTTTACCCAGATCTCTTGCCGGATGCGAGTGGTGATCGGGCAGCGGAAGCCGGATGCGATGAGCGACTCCGCAAGCACACGGATGCGATCCGAGCGCGTGCCGTCGGGTTCGCCGAGAGTAATCCGATTGCCCTCGGTATGATGAATCACTCCTGGAGCGGCAATCTCAGTGGCAAAGTAAATAATGGCTCCGACCACTCGCTTGCTTTCAATGGCGGAGGAGATCACTCCGCCGGGATCGACCCGCTCCAGGCGCAATCCTTCCCATTGGCCGCCGAAGCCCTGGAAATACCACCAGGGAATTCCGTTCTGCGTGCTTACCACGGTAGTATCCGGTCCCAGCACCGGTCCCAAGTGAGGCGCAAGTTGGGGCAGGCCGTGGGCTTTTACTCCAAGAAAAACAACGTCGACCGGACCCACTTCCTCAAGGGAGCTGGCGATGGTGGGGCGCGCCACGAAATCTCCCTCGCTGCTTTTGATCCGCACGCCCTGCTCCTGCATGGCGCCAAGATGCGGCCCGCGCGCGAACAGGGTTACATCGAATCCGGCCTGGGCCATGCGAGCCCCGATGTAGGCTCCAATTGCCCCAGCCCCCGCGATCAGGAATTTCATTCGTGCCCGCCTGCGAGCACCGCGGCAACTGCCCGCCGGCGGATTTTTCCAGTCGCGGTCGTGGGAATACTTTCGACCAGATATATCTTGGTGGGACACTTGTATTCCGCCAGCAACTCGCGGCAGTGTCTGATGAGTGCCGATTCGGCGGCGCCATGGGGTTCGTGCAAAACCACGGCTGCACACACTTCTTCCCCTAGCGTGGGATGCGGGCAGCCGAACGTGACCGCTGCTGCGACGGCAGGATGCCTCAGCAATATTTCGTCGACTTCGTGAGGAGCAATGTTCTCACCTCCGCGAATGATAATGTCTTTGATCCGGCCGGTTAAATGCAGATAACAGTCTGAGTCAAGAAATCCCTGGTCGCCCGTGCGGAACCATCCGTCCACGAAAGCATGAGCGTTCGCTTCGGCATTGTTTTCATACCCGCGAAACACATTCGCACCTTGAATTGCGATTTCGCCACGATGATTGGTACCGAGATGATTTCCGTCCTTGTCCATGATGCTGATGCGCAGGCCGGCGCCCACTCCCACCGAACCCGCCTTGCGGTGTCGTGGAGGCAAAGGGTTCGAGGTCATCTGGTGAGCCGCTTCGGTCATGCCGTAGGCTTCGACGAAAGGAACGCCAAACAGTCCCTCTATTCGGTGAATCAGCTCCGCCGATAACGGCGCGCTGCAAGAACGGATGAAGCGTAGGGAGGCGGCCTCTGCCGGCTTCTGATGCGCCCGCGCCAGCAGAAGCTGGTGCATCGTGGGCACTCCGGAATACCAGGTCACGCGATTTTCGCGCACCGTCCGCCAGAAAGAAAGCGCGTTGAATTTTGTAGGAACAACTACGGTGCCACCGGAAAGCAAAGTAGCCATGGTTGAGCCAATCAAACCGTGAATGTGAAACAGCGGCATGATACAAAGCGATACATCTTCCTCGGTGAGAGCGTAGGTGTTCGCGATATTGGCCGAGGAAACGGCCAGATTAAAATGCCGCAAAGGCACGCGCTTGGGACGACCAGTGCTTCCACTGGTGTGAAGGACCAGGGCAGTATCGTCAGCTGTGGGCGCGGTGGCGGTGACTCCGGTGGGAGCGCCAACGATCCGGACGCGGCCTTGTTCGTTCATTTCCACGGAGAAGACCGGAATGTTTCGATCTGCCGCGGCCGTACGTACAAACTCCGCTCCCACGGGAGGACACAGCAGAATGCGGGCGTTCGTGTCCCCCAAAAAAAAGTGAAACTCTTCATAGGGATATGCCGGATTCAAAGGAGCAGCTGTTCCCGCGATGGAGGCAGCCAGAAAACTGACAATCGCAGGCAATCCGTTCGGCAACGCGATAGCCACCGCATCGCCGCGCCGAATGCCGGCCGACGCCAAGGCGTTCGCCATGGCTAAAACTTGCTGGCGGAGAGACTCGTAGGTGACATTGATTCCCAGCTCGGGAACGACAATGGCGGTGTGGCTGTCGGCGAAATGTAAAACATCAAGGAGCGTGTCTACGGACTTGAGCCTCATTCGTTCGCGCCTCTCGTGCGGGTCCTGGGATGATTGGCCGGCTCGGTCTGTTGTTCGCAGTTGTCGCGAAGGCCGGAAAGATCGCCGAATTTAGATCGAATAGCCCTCGGCGCTGAGGACCTTCTTGAACTCCTTCAGAAAAAACTGAACGTTGTCGTCGGTGGCTAAAGGTCCCATCACGCCAATGCGGAAAACTTTGCCCGCGAGCGGGCCGAACCCGCCGGCGATTTCGATGCCCGGTTCATCCAATAGCCGGCGGCGCACTTTCGCTTCATCCATCCCTTCGGGCACACACACTGTATTCAGGGTAGTGATCCGGTGCGCCTCCGGAACGTACATGCGTAGACCCATCGCTTCTATGCCTTTGACAAAAGAGCGATGACTACGGCGATGTCGCTCCCAGCGATTTTCAATTCCTTCTTCGGCGATGACCAGGAGCGCCTCGCGTAAAGCGTAGAACATGGAGATCGGCGCAGTGTGATGATAGCGGTGCGATACCGTGGAGTAATCGCGAATCAGCTTGAGGTCCAGATACCAACTGCGGGATGGGGTGGTGCGAGCGCTCAGAAAGTCCATCGCCCTCTGCGACATCGCGATGGGAGATAAACCCGGCGGGCAACTCAATCCTTTTTGAGTGCAACTGTAGGCGACATCGATTCCAGTCCGGTCGAACTCCACCGGCACTCCGCCAAGGGAGGTGACGCAATCCGCTATCGCCAGGGCGCCGGCATCGTGAGCCGCGGCACAGATCGCCCTGCCGGATTGCAAAGCTCCAGTCGATGTCTCAGCGTGAACATAGGCCACAACGTTGGGCTTTTCGCGACGGACAAATTCTGCAGCCTCATCGTCCGTGAAAGTCTCACCCCAACCCTTTTCGAAGCGTACGAGGCTGGCGCCCTGGCGCTTCGCCATCTCGGTGAGACGATCGGAAAAATATCCGTTGGCGAATATTGCGAACTTTGCTCCCGGCTCCACGAAATTCGCCACCGTAGCTTCCATGCCCGCGCTGCCCGTACCGGAAATCACCAACGTGGTGCCGTCGGTTGTTCCAAAGGCCGTCCTGAGTAATTGCTGAACATCTCCCATAACCTGGATGAAGTAGGGATCAAGATGTCCGACAATCGGTTTAGAGAGCGCTTCATAAACCCTGGGGTGGACCATGGTGGGTCCCGGGCCGAACAGAAAACGGCGAGGTGGTTTCAGGGCTGGCAATGGAAGTGCGGCGGTTTGTTCGATGGTGCTCATAGTCCTCGTTTCTGGTGTCACTAGGCCTCTTAGAAATACTACGGCACAAAGCAGTCGATATAAAGAATCCCTTCGAATGCGCCGCCCCCGGGCGTAAACGCAGTCTGACAGTGGGCTCCAATGACGGGGGTGGCGTCTAGTTTATTCCTTTTGACCTGCTCGATCAGGGTTTCATTCTTGCGACATGGTGTGAACGACCATACCTGTTCGTATAAGGAGAGATCACGAACCCGGTCGAGCGATGGGCTGCGGCACTCGGTGTGGCAGCTGGAATCCCATCCCTGTTTGGCCGGCAAGTTGTTTGCCGGGACGGACGGAGTCCAAGCCAAGAGTGCTACAGGCAAGACAGTTGCACTGGTTGTGAGGACTGATGACCACTACGGCAGCGTAGAGATCTGGTCGCCGCCATGGGCGCCTAATTGCCAGGAGCTGCAATTGACACCAGAGTACTCATCGCTCAACTGTTCCCTGAACTTGTATCCGCACGCTGAAAGCGCAACCACACGTGATCGGCCAGGGGCGCCAATGCCCCGACAACGTCCTCCAAGTGAATCCGAACGTTCACAAAGTTGAAGCAAACGTGGATGACGCAGCGCCCAGTGTTTCCAGGTAACTGGGCGCCGCTTTTGATTGTCGTGATTATCGTGGATTACCGGCCCATGACCGCAAACCAGAATCCCGCAGAATTACCGGGCACAGCCGCCGATGTAACCAGAATGATCGGGGCAATGCAGTGGGTCGGGAGGCTGATTGTGCCAGCGATGTTCGAATTCCCCTTAGCGTCAGCAGGAAATGTCTTGGTAAAGTGGAGTTCTCCCTTCGTCGAGTCGGCAGGATTCTGGCAGCTGAGCGCGGCGCGGAAGAACGGGACCGGATTCGTCCCGTCGGGAAGCACCAGTCCCCTGACGGTGACCGTCAGTTCACCATTGCTTTTCAGAGAGCCCTGAGCAGAACTGATCAGCCACGGCGAAGCCGGGCCAGCATACCCGCGAATCACATTTTTTGCCTGGGCGGCGGGAGTACCGGTTCCCGGATCACCGATCATGGTACCGAAGCTCAAGATGGTTTTGATTGTGGCCGCATCTTCATCTTGATCTTGATCTTGATCTTGGGCAACCATGGAACCGCCAAGCAGGAAAATAGCTAGTCCCGCTAAGACGAGAGACGTAATGGATCTCCAACCGATAAGAGAGCGACTGCTGGGAGCGCTGTTCAGAAAACATCGAGATTCCTTCATACTTCCTCCTGATTGAAAAAATAAGGTTCACTCGGCCGTTTAGTTTGCGATCAGAGCGAAACTGAAACGCGGGCTCTGAGGTGAAGCCATCGACTTCTTCTCGCCTGCTTGAGGGCAGGATTTGGTCGGTGGGGTTGTTAGCAAAGGACTAGTTAAGCTAGCGTGTGTCGAATCAAAGCCTATTGGGTGTCCGAAGAGCGATTGTCACGCGAGCGTCAAGGGTTCGTCGTTTTCTTGTCAATGGTTCGTGTTCCGGTCCGCGACTGGGTCGCTGAGACGAGGCCCGTTTCCTCGATGGGCTCGGTCGCGGTGAACCGAATGCCATCACCCGAATTCGACACTAATGGAGGATGGCGAGGTAGGGATCAATCGCGATACGTCTCTGCCGCCTCTGTTCCAGCCAGCTTAACGCCAGCCCTATAACTAGGATAAGCTTTCATCCCTCATGATGCCCCGCCACAAAATACGATTAAAACAGAGCGGAATTGATCATGTCGGGGTGATTGAAATTGAGTCCCTCGGTTGCTTGCGCCCATCACTCACCATCGTGCAAGGGTTTCACTGCCGCGCTGATTAGACGATTTCCAGGATTCTTACATTCAGGCACCAGTGTCGGATCAACCGGTGGTTCGCAAAGGATACCCGGTATGAGTGCGACGTAGGGCTGAAGATTCGGTTCTTTGATAAACACGTCGGACATGGGGAAGGCGTTCGCGTCATGGGGCGGGTGATTTACTCCAAGAATGCCTTCAATGGTGCGAACTACATTGTCGAGTTGTAACAATTCTCGGGAAGGGAGACATGCTTGGGGGCTGGTCCGGTTTGAATTTGTTTCCGAATCCCGTTTCGCTAAACCGGCGAGTGGCGCCCCTGCACGATCATTTCTTCAGCGATGCGGCGCGCTTCGGGTAGAGTCACTGCCGCTTTGTGATCAATCTCCGCTGGCAGATTCTTTTGTATCTTCGCCAACTCCTCATCAAAAATTCGGGTCATGAGTGCGGGAGAATGTTCGACGGCCTTTCCCCCTTCATCTGGCACGCTAACTTTGTGCAGCACCCGCTGTGCAATCATCAGGCGATAGATGCGGTCAGTCGCCAGATCCTCCATGTAGCCGTCGAGTAAGCTGGCACCCTTTCCATTGAGCACTCCATTGCGATAACGAATGACGGTCCGCACGGCCGCTCGCGTTCCGGCAAGCGTTGTGGCCCCAATACCTGTGGGGAGTGGACGCAGATTCGGATGGGAGTTTGGCAACCGGGGCCGCTTCGCAATCTGGTTGGGATAGGGGAACTGTGTAACTGCGATCTCGTTCTGATCGGGATGGCCGGTCCACGCTCCATCCATCAAGCAGTCGGCTTCGTTCTTCTTGTCCTGCTGCAAAGCCTGCAAGGCGCGCTCGTTCAGTTCCGCATCCGTGCGGCTGGGATAGAGCGCGGTCATTCCTCCGATGGCGTGTGCTCCGTGCTTATGGCAAACCTCAGGCATGAGGGTTCGAAAGTTTTGGAAGAATGCGACATCATGGGGGATGGTGTTGCGATCCGGCAAAATCCAATTGGGATCTGCGATCATGAAGTGAATCAGCGATGCCATGTAATCCCAGCGGCCGAGGTTCAATCCCAGGCAGTGTTCGCGCAGATGGAAAAGGAATTCCTCCATCTGATAGGCCAAAGGGTGAGCTTCCACCAGCGCCATGCATTTGATGTAATCCCGCGCTAAGCCCTTCTGTTTTGCGAAAGCCTGGAAGAGATCGCGCCACCAGAAAGCTTCTTCAGCAGCTTCACTTTTCGGAATGTATACCGAGAAATTGTGGGGCAAAGAGCCGGGATCGATCTGGTACCAGATCATGGCCAGGTCGAACAGAGAAGCGGACATGATTTCGTTCTTAATAACTCCGCCCTGACTAACATGCAAACCGCGAGGGCGCACCCAGGTGACGGTTTTCGAGCGTCGCACGGTGACTTTCTTCTGACGCTTGCTGTCGTCGTAGCTGAGCTCATACTTATAGGCCGCGATGGTGTTTTGAATCGCCAGCAGGCTGTGTTCCCAGAGGTTCGCCGTGGAATCCTCCAGGTCGATCATGACCGCGGGCGATCCGGAGTTCAGCAGCTTGACAGTCAACTCGGCGTCATCCGCAGGGCCGGTCATCTGATTGCGCTGGTCGGCGCACCAGTCAGGGAGCTCGATGCGCCAGTCGGAGGTCCGGGCCGCGGAGGATGGCAGATAGTCGGGCGCTTGACCGCGATGCGACGCCCGCAATACTTCAGCTCGTTTCGCAATGAGTTCTTGCTGCCAGGGCGTGAATTGCTGATGGAGTGGCAACAGGAATTCGAGAAATCCGGTGGGGAGATCTTTCTCGGGATTCAGATTTGCGGGCGCGTAATTCATGCCCTGCTGGTTAAGACTTGCAGTATCCGCTCGCATAAGGTTATCGATCCGAGCCGGCGCTCGATAATCCGGAACAGTAATTATAGTACCGCTGGCCACAGACTTGCGGACGCTGCGATGCGCACGGTTCCGTAAAAGGGTTGCTGGAGACGATCGGGCGGCGATTCCGAGCTAATGAACCGTGACAAAAAAATACGCGCTCATGGCTATGCCCACGCCAATCACAACCCCCCGCACCTTCCGGGGATCAGCCTTCTGGGCGTAATGCGCACCGAACCAACCTCCGGTAAGAGAACCGACTATCATCACTGCACAATGGGGCCACAATACGGCTTGGGCAACGATAAAGGTAACCACCGCAGCAGCATTGATGGCAGCAGCCAAGAGGGTTCGGATCGCGCCCATGGCATGAATATCACGCATTCCCATCATGGCGAGCATCCCCAGGGTCATGAAGCCTATACCTGCGCCGAAGTATCCGCCATAAACCGCAACCAGCAGCTCTGCGACCGAACTAAGAACGATCGCCTTCCATGATGTGAACTGCAGATCGTCCACAGCCACGGGCTTGCCGGCGACGGCACGGATGGAATTGCCGAAGGCGAACAGCAGTGTGCCGCCGAGCAGCAACCAGGGGACGAGACGCAGAAAGGCATGCGGCGGAGTTCTAAGCAGCAGTACTGCTCCAGCCCAACCCCCGACGATGCTGGTGAGCAGCAGCGGGACAAGCACGCGCACGGGAACTTTCAGCCGCTTCAAATAGGCGACGGTGCTCGCACCCAAACCGGGCCACAACGCCACGGTATTCGTCGCATTGGCCAACACGGCGGGAATTCGCAGAAACAAAAGCGCAGGAAAGGATATGAAACTGCCACCGCCCGCCAGAGCATTGAGCGCACCCGCGATTCCGGCAGCCAAGAGCAAGAAAACGGACTGACTGAAGTGTAGACGCATACGTGCAAAAACGAGCGGCCCAAAAAAATCGTTACGAGCAGCGCATCAAACTTGGCAACAATCTATCAGGAGATTCTGCTTCAGCTTCGTCTGATTCCTCCATCTGCCAAAAGCGCCGCTGTATTCGTTAAGTTTTGAGGGCGCTGGCGAACGTAAAGTTTGGTTGACCGTCGGCTTGGTTGACCGCCAGCAAGGGGATGACCGGCGATGGATTTCCAAAAAGCACTTGACAGTAAATATGCTCCTGTAGTAATAAATCGCCGCGGCAGCAAATGGTCCGCTTTTCAGACCTCCAGTTTCGCACTATCGCGATTTCTTAGCTTTCGGCCGACCGGACGAGGCGGCGCCCAGCCAGTGTGCTGCCCCTACGAGGGCTGGGCCGTTTGCAAATCACGTGGGAGAGAAAACACATGCGCTCGCAAACAGCGTTTTTCGTGCTTCTCGGTTTTATGGCGTCAGGTGCGCTCGCCCGAGCTCAGGGCACGGAACCCGCGAGTCAATCCGATAGATCGGCGCCCGTTGCCGCCACCGAGGCTGAAGTCAGTCAGTTGCGCAGTGAAATGGCGGCGCAGCGCAAGACCATTGACGAACTGAAGGCTTTGGTCGAAAAGTTGGCAGAAACAGAAACAAAGAGCGCGGCTGTCGATCATGGCTCGCCGCAGATTCGGCCGGTCGCAGACTCTTCGTCGGCCGGACCTGATTCGCAGCCGATCGCTGCCCCAAGTCAGAGTCCCGCTCGTCTGATGAACGCGGTTCTGCTTGAGGGGACTGCTGAGCCCGCAGCGGCCCTCGGTCAAACTCCGGCGGCTGCGCCTGCCAAGAAAGACCCGCCGCTCGCCGCCGGCTGGAATGGCGAACACTTTTTCATCAGAAGTCCGGATGGACAATTCAGCATCAGTCCCTACGGCTACTTGGACACGGATTACCGCGCGTACAAGGGTGACGGCGCTCCTTCCGACACCTTCCTCATTCGCCGCGCCCGTTTCGGGTTCCAGGGCAATTACGGCTCACACTTCGATTTCGCGTTGTTGACCGATGCCAATTCCACCACGGGCGCAATCGTTCGCGATGCTTATCTCAACGTCAGAATCAGACCCGAAATTCAGTTCCAGGCTGGGCAGTTCAAAGAGCCGTTTGCTCAGGAGACGGGAATCGGCGCGACCAATTTGGATTTCGTAGAACGCGGTCTGCAATCTCTGCTGTATCCCTCGACTGTAACCGCGTTTCGCAGTCCCGGCATCGCTTTGCATGGCGACATTTCCGGAGGAACGATCCAGTGGTGGGCGGGAGCGTTCAACGGCCGGGGCGGCGTCACCAGTAACGTTACGAATGAGCCTGATTTCATAGGCAGACTGCGTTTCTATCCTTTCCGTAAGGGCAAGAGCGATTGGCTGAAACAACTAGCCTTCGGTGGATCGATCTCTCATTCGCGTTCTCGCGGCCTCTCGAACGATGTAAGTTTTCTCGCCACCCTGCCGGATGCGGCTTACACCTTCTTCCCGCAGCTGCGCATCAACGGCCCCATCGAGCGCTATGAGGGCGAATTTACGTACATCAAGGGACCGCTCGCAATTCGCGGTGAGTATGTCCAGATGCAGCAGCAACGTTATGGGATCGGAACGGAGACGCCTGGTGGTTTGGGATTTCTCTCTGTTCCGGGCGTGGGCGCCAAGGCGTGGAACATCGGAACCACCTACTTGCTCACCGGGGAAAAGCGGCCAGAAAACGGCACGCCGCGGGTGAAGCGCCCGCTGTTTGGACCCGATACACCCGGCGGAAAGGGACGCGGTTGGGGAGCATTCGAAGCGGCTGTGCGCTACACCGGCATTCAGGCGAATGCACCGGGCGCCGACTTCTTGAACTTTTACACCCCGGAGTTTGTGCCCACCTACGACTATCACACCGATGAGATTACGTTTGGTCTCAACTGGTATCCAAATTACTGGGTGAAATACATGGTCAACGTCGGCATCGATCAACTCCATCAGCCCAGTATCACTGGGCAGCTGCCGCAAAATTTCTTTGTAATCATGCAACGCTTGCAGTTCAGGTTCTAAAAGGTGTTCGTGTATCGGTAACGGACGGAATCACTTACAAAGATTCAGTAAAGCGCCGCGGCTGGTCGCAGACCGGCCCCGCAGGGAAAATCGCAGGAGGGAATTCGAATGAGACCGAGGATTCTGCTTTCTATTTTTCTCACCGCGTTGTTTGTATTGCTGAGCGGTTGCGGGAACGTGAAAAACTGTCCCGTGTGCGGCACCACGACGGCAGATGGCTATGCGATTATCAACGCTATCCCCGTGCCGGAGCACAATCCTAACGGCGAGCCCGGCGGTCCGTTTAACTCCTTCGACATTAGTTGGGTCGATCCGGTCAACCACTTAGATTACATCTCGGACCGTCTCGGCCTCGCCGTAGTCGTGGTCGATACCAACCAGAATATTGCGGTAAACGCGATTCAAGGCGTCAATGCAGTCACCGGCGCCGGCAACCAAGCGAGCCTCTGCGATCCCAGCATTCCGCCAATCGCCACAGTGTTTGGAAATTTCACACGTTTCGGATGTAGAAACGGATTCTTTCACCTGATTTCGGGCTTCGGCGCCAACGGCAAGTTCGGAGGATTTCCAGGAGCGCAGTGCTGCGCTTCACGTTCCAACGGCGTGAATCCTATGTCCGGTCCGGACGGCCTTGAAGTAAGTGCGGACGGCAACACCTTATTCGTCGGAAACGGAAGCGCCTCGGTTGTGGTCTTCGATCTGAGCACCATGAACCTGACCACGAATCCGCCGACTGGCCCCGGCGTCATCGCCGACATACCCACGGGCGTCTCGGCTGACTACGACGGTCCGCTGGGCATCGCTCCCTGCGTCGCATCTTGGAACGGCGAGGCTGGCTCGGCCGCTGATTGCGGAGATGACCGGTCCGATGAAATGTCCTTCGACAACGTGCATAAGGTTCTGGCGGTCATCAATGGCGACCCGGGATTGCCCTTCATTACCTTTATCGACATGTCAGGTGTCGTGGCCAAGAACCCCGCGGATAGTCTTCAGAGGCAGCACTGCTTGCCGATCGATCAGACGCTCCCTTACGGCCCGTGGCAAGCCGGCTTCGGTCCCGCCGACTACGGAGTCAACTATCCGTTCCAGGGATCGAATACGACTTGGGTGCCGCAAGATCCGGGTGCGCATTTCAATCCTGCCAGCTGCATCATTGGCCAGATTTACTATGACGGCGCGGGAGGCGCGGCCTCGGGCGGAGTTGGCCTCAGCACGAGCGTTGCCGTCGACAACGTCCTAGGCACCTTCCCCTGTCCTGACCCTTCCAATCCACAAACCTTCGGAGGCGCCTCCGGCTCGGTGGCGTCGCTGGTTCCCGGCATAGGGGTAACTCCCAGCGGCGTGGCTTATACCATTCCATGCCATCACGGCCCCATCGTCGATCAAACCTTGGGAACGTTCTGTAGTCAGACTGCCCCGGGCGGAAACTGCGCAGGGGCTATCGCACCAGCCGGGTTAGGCGGAATGGCCTGGGATAGCAATAGCGGCCACCTGCTGCTGACCAACGGAAATTCTATCGGTATCACCAACATCGGAAGCGTCGATGAAATCGATCCGAGACTTACGGATACCAGTTGCGGGGGGGTATCCTGTGGGCCAGTGGTGGTCAACAGCTTTGTTACCCCGAACTGTATGCCGACCAGCATCACTCAAGGGCCTGGAAACAACTTCCTCGTGGGTTGCGCAGACCATGACGGCGAGGCTTTTCCTCCCAACGAGTACGTAATTACTTTCGCGCCGGGCAATGCCATCAATTGCGTGACGCCACCGTTCACCAACTGCGTGCAAATCAACAACGTGGGTGGCGTGGACGAGACTTGGTACAACCCGGGCGACAACAGATACTATCTGGCGGCGCGCGACATGCCCAACGGTCCGGTCATGGGCGTCATCGATGCGAAGACGAATGTCTGGTTGGAGAATGTCACAACCGGCCCGAACTCACACAGCATTGCGGTTGATCCCAGCACAAACCACGCTTTTGTGCCGCTGCAGGCTGGTCCGACTTGTACGACGCTGAGCGCCAATGGATGCGTAGGGGTCTTCGCTCAACAGTGAGCGGACTGGCTCCGGTGATATAGTGGCCGTAGACGCGAAGCTGGAAGTTGGTTTCGCGTCTTGAATCGAGAAGTGATTTATGGAGACTTCTTCCAAGGGTTTTTTGTGGAGTTACGTCGTAGTTCTGTCGCTGCTTCTAGCGCCTGCCTTAAGGGCGAGCGAACAACCGGTCTCGAAGCCTACCGACGTTCCCGCAACCGTAATCGCCCATTTGCCTTTGCCGCAAGCGACGGGAAGTCAAATGTTGCTGCAAAAGGAGAACGGCAAGCAGTACCTGTATGTTCAGCAGGCGACGAAACAAGGTTTCATGGTGGTGGACGTCACCAAACCGGAGAAGCCGAGTCTGCTGAAACGAACGGCGGAATCGAATCAAGTGACCACGGGAAATATGGAAATGGTCAGTCCCGATGTCGCCATTGCCGAGGCTCCAGAAAAGACACCGGCGACCCTGACCAGCAGCAGTCATCCTACCGAGACGGTTCGCGTACTAGACCTCAGCGACCCGCGCAATCCAAAGACTTTGGAGACCTTCACTAAAGTTAGCGGCCTGCTTCCGGACGGGGGTCACAGTTTGATGTACCTCACCAACAATGAGGGCCTGTGGATCCTTCGCTACCATCACCCATCCCTGCTGGAGCCGGCCAAGAAAAAGCCTTTGTGCGACTCGAATTCGGAAATCATGGCTATGCCGCCGGATTGCGATTAAGCGTCGACTGCGAAACTGGTCAACGTCTACGGTCCTGACGGTTGGCGGACCGTGCATTCCTTATCGATGGTTCTAATCGAAGTGACGGTCAGAGTCACGGAAGCGGCAGAACCGGTCTTGTTCATGGCATCTGAACTTGTGCTCATTGTCGGTGACTCGCTCCCGGTTACTTCCACGCGCTGGCCCAGATAGTTGCGAAGCCTTATCTTGTGGGTGCCCTGAAGTTCGTATGTCATGGCCGGGTTCTGCTTGGTCAGTACGTAATCGCCGCTGGATCGTCCAACGCATCCCTGCACGGTTACCTGGCCTTTGGAATCGGTCGCATCGTGTTGGCCGGTGCTTGGGGGAGTACTGTACTGCGCTAATAGGAAGCTGCCCGATAGCAGCAGAGCGCATAAAAAGGTTCGCATAGACTTGTCCTCTGCAAATTGGGATGGCAGGACGGTTATAGAGGTTGGTTCCGATCTGTCGTGGAGGGAGAGCTACTTGACGTGAGTTTCCTGATAGTGCACTTCCTTCCACTGCCCGCCGCGTTTCATCCAGAGTTCTGTGATGTAAACCCTCGAGTAGCGCACTTGCGCTTTGGGCGGAAACTGCATAGTGCTTTCGTAGATGACGAAAGCCGCGTCAGGGCCCAGCGGAACCAGCTTCATTCCCCACAGCGTGTAGTTAAAAACATTCTGCTCCGCCATTTCGTTCACGGCCTGAATTTTGTTCCGCTCGCCTCTGCCATCCACTTCCACACCCTCATAGTCATCCGCCAACAGATCGCCATACGCCTTCTTGTCTTTGTTCTTTATAGCTTCCCACTCGACTTTGATCTTCGCTTCAAACATACCCTTCAGGCTGGAGTCGGCAGAAACACTGCTGGAGGGCCGGCTCTCGCCCATTTTGGGGGAGGCTGCAGGGTTTTGCGCCAAGGCCAGACCCGACAGCCCAGCAAGGCAAGCGAATAAAAAACAATCCTTCATGATTTCTCCACCGCTAGCGCAGCAAAACCTATCCAGGATCGCTGCGTTGTTGGTTGCAACCGGACTCTTATCGCAACTCTTTGACTTTCTTTCTCACGGCCGCGAGCAGCGGCGGCGGCAGTTCGGAGTAGCCTTCTTGAATCGCGTATTGCTGGCCGTCCGTGTAAATCCAATTTAGGAAATCCTGCAATGCAGCTGCACGAGCGGAATCAGGGGACGAACTTCGAAGGTAAATCCAGCTGAAACTGGTGATAGGAAAAGAATCCGCTCCAGCTACATCAACCAGCGAGGCGGAGAAGTTATTCCAGCGCGGCTCCTCTGCCGCTTTGCACGCTGCGCCAATACTCTCGCTGGAAGCTTTCACGAACTTCCCGGCGGAATTCAGGACCGCAGCTTGCGAGATACCGCCCTTCACCGCATATTGATACTCGACGTAGCCGATGGAGCCGGACGTGCTTTTTACCTTATCCGCCATATCCGAACTGCGCTCCGCCGATTCACCGACGGGCCACTTCGGCGAAGGAGTAACGCCAACCTGGGCGCGAAAGTTGGAATTCACCTTGGAGAGAAAATCGGTAAGCACGTAGTTGGAGCCTTTGCCAGCAGGACGGTTGATGACCCGTATCGGAAGACTTGGCAGAGTGATCTCTGGATTGAGCTTGCTGATCTGCGGCGCATTCCAGGTCTTCACTTCGCCGAGAAAAATTTTCCCCAACACCTCACCCGAGAGGCGCAGATCCCGGGGGATCGCGGGAAGGTTGTAAATGGGAACAATCCCGATGAGTATTGCTGGCAGTTCGATTAAATTGTTCTCTTTCCGTTCCTTATCCGTGAGCTGGGATTCCCCGGCGCTAAAATCGCCCACCCCGTGAGAGATCTGTTTGATGCCTTCACTGGTCCCCACCGGGAGGTACCGCATCTGAATATTGAGATCGCGCTTGCCGTACTCCTGTGTCCACCGGTTGAAAACAGGAGCGGGCACACTCGATCCGGATCCTACCAGGACAATCGCGTTTTGGGCCGCGGCAGCAATGCCGTACAGGCAAAGAGTACAAACGAAGAACGAATAAATATAAATGTTAATGTTCGGCAACAAAGGGCGCCTTAAAGGTGGTTGAGCAATTACCGACGAAAATCTACCAGGGACCTTCATCGTGGGCCTCCAACTTTGTCTTGATCTCTATCAACCCCTACCGACCACGGGAGCGTTGGGGTGACACGCGTAGTTGCTCCAAGTTACCACCATTTTCGCGTGAACTCGACCGAGGCATTTTGGGAAGCTGTTATCACATTAGGGTCAGGCAGCGCCCTCAGGTTGCTCGATGCGGGGGAGGCTGAAAAACCACCAATGGTAAGATACGGACCCGCAACCCGGTGTGGCAACCGCCGGCATCAAGGTGGCGATGGGCCCGACCGACTTTGGAGTGGAAAGCCAAACGTAATGATGTCGCACAACGATGCTGAAACTCTGGCGCTTGAACTGATGTCGGCCTATCAGTCGGGCAAGATGGTTCCGATCGCTCCCTCGGCGCGGCCTGGGTTCGACCTCAACACGGCTTATGCGGTCGAACTCATGCTCAAGGGATTCCGCGAAACTGAGGGACACAGAGCGGTCGGTCGCAAGGTTGGCTATGCCAACAAAGCGATGTGGCGTGCGCTCAAGCTTGAGACCTTGGTCTGGGCTCACATGTACGACGATACGGTACACTCCAGCGAAAACAATTCGGCGGCAATATCCGTCGCCCATCCCCGAGCGCTGAAAATCGAACCCGAAATTGTCTTCGGTCTAAAAGAGCCACTCACCGGGCAGGCCCGCGATGCCGCGGCTGCGCTCGCCTCCGCGGATTGGCTGGCAATGGGATTCGAAATCATCGATTGTCCCTTTCCGGAATGGAAATTTCAGCCCGGCGATCTGGTCGCATCGTTTGGACTTCATGCCGCTCTCGTGATTGGCGAGAAGATGCAAATTCGA
>DATNLE010000039.1:0-19243 GCA_035603035.1 Candidatus Acidiferrales bacterium
AAGCCCCTGATCTTCCCGCCACATCTCCGGAGAGCGGAAGAAGGCATCGCCCTGAGGATCAAGCGGCTGGCAGGAGGGGCGACGGCCTATCCGCAGATCGATTTCGAGAAAGCGGTTGCATGGTGCGAGGGGCGAACGGGAAAGAAACTCGCACCCAGCCAAAGGGAGGCTCTGAAGACAGTTCTAGCGAACCGAACTGTGGTGATCACGGGGGGACCGGGCGTCGGTAAAACGACACTCGTGAACTCGATCCTGATAATCCTGAGGGCCAAAGGCGTGAAATGCCTGCTGTGTGCTCCCACTGGAAGGGCGGCGAAGCGGCTGACCGAAACCACGGGCTTGGAAGCCAAGACGATCCATCGCCTGCTGGAAATCAATCCCGCAACCGGGCGGTTCACCAAGGACGAATCGAGTCCTTTGCCATGCGATCTGTTGGTTGTAGATGAAACGTCGATGGTGGATGTGCTGCTGATGCACTCGCTGGTGCGGGCTCTTCCCAACCACGCCGGACTCATTCTGGTCGGCGACGTGGACCAGCTTCCCTCGGTTGGGCCGGGGTCGGTGCTCGGGGACTTGATCGAAAGTGGTGTAGTGCCTGTCGTCCGCCTGGCTGAAGTGTTCAGGCAAGCGGCGGACAGCAGGATCATCACAACGGCGCATCGCATCCGCCGAGGGCTGATGCCGGAGATGAAGAAAGCAGACCCAAGCAAGGATTTCCATTTTGTCGAGCGGGACGATCCGGAGAAGATTGTCGCAACACTGGTCAAGCTGGTGCAGGAAAGAATTCCGGAGCGATTTCATCTAGACCCGATCCGTGATGTTCAGGTTCTTTGCCCCATGAACCGGGGATCTCTGGGCGTGAGGGAACTGAACGTCCTACTTCAGCGGGCGTTGAACCCAGCCCAACCAGGGCAGCCCTCCGTTGACCGATTCGGATGGCGGTTCCAGATGGGCGACAAACTCATCCAGACCGAGAATGACTACGACAAAGAAGTGTTCAACGGGGACATCGGAACCGTTGAGCGGATAGATGGAGTGGAACATCAAGTCGTAGTTCGCTTCGATGACCGAATAGTGAAATACGATTTCGGAGAATTGGACGAAGTTGCCCCAGCTTACGCAGTGACCATCCACAAATCACAGGGATCGGAGTTTGCAGCGGTGGTGATCCCGCTGGCCACGCAACACTACATGCTGCTGCAAAGGAATTTGATCTACACGGGCATCACCCGGGGCAAGAAGCTGGTCGTCCTGATCGGGCAGAAGAGGGCGTTGGGTATCGCTGTTCGTAATGACCGACCGCAGAGGCGGTATTCGGGACTGCGGGCGAGTTTGAGGAGCAGCGGGCGGCCAACGACTACGACCTACTGCGCCCGGTGGAACACATAAAAGAACACCATCACGCTGAAGCAGCCAAACGCATAGATGAATGACGAGAACAGCGTCACCGCAGGAACCAAATCCCGCAGGACATTGAGGAAGGCAAGGACAAAATTCCACACCAAAAGAGCCGTCATCAGAATCGCGCCGATCAGAGCTAGCAAAGCCGCGTTTTTGAGTGTCATGATCGGAGTATGAACGCTGGCTGTGTTAGCCGCAACCCGGCTCCTCCATTTCGGCTTCTGTTGCGTGCACGGCTCGCAAGGCATGGGTTTATTACCGGAGAGCGGAGTCAGTTCATCGCTTACGACGAAGAAACGAACTCGTTCCGTGCATGTCGCGTTCAACTCCCCGACGGCAGCCCCTGACGATTTGGGTGTGTCTGGCTTTGCCCGGACTGCAACGGCAGATTTCTACGCTAGCCTTAACGATGGCTCGGAGGCTTGGCTGGGTTTATATTGCCTCAGTGTCCACGATGGGGTCGCTGAGTGGATCGCGGTGGATGCGGCGGGCAACTTCGAAAACGGCATCAGAATCTTCGGCTCAAGCGGCGATGACATCGTATACGCCAGGGTGGCGTAGCGAAGGCCAAAGAAACTTGAGTTCTCGGCTATGCCGCCAAAGATGCCCGCAAAATTGTTGTTGAATGCGGATCACAGACATCGTGAGTCGCATTCTCAGCCGTCGTTTTGACAGCTCGCGTTTCGCCGCACTGATCGCTAGCGGTACATTGCTAAGGAACGCGGACCCATCAGGCACACAAAATCTCCAGCCTTATCGAGCGCGGCACTCTCCACGATCAGGACAGCGCCTTCGGCGTCCTGTGGATGAAAGCATGGGGATCGCAGCGAGGCGGCTGCGCAGTTTTCCGAAAATCGTGTTACGCTGCTCCGGTTTACCCGGAGTGCTTCATGTGATGCTCTCTTTCCCGCGCTCGGCCCCCGTCGCCACTATTCTGTTCCTCTGTCTGCAACTCGCAGTGCTCGGCGACGATACCAACGCTCCCGCTATGCCCCCGGAACTAGCGGCGGCTGACCAGCTTTATCGGGCGGGTAAATTTGCGGAAGCCGAGAGCAGCTATCAGGCTGTTTTGAAGAATGATTCGAAACTCGTTCCTACGCAGTTGATGGCTGCGGAAGTTGGACTTGTGCAGGCAATGTTGCGGCAACAGAAGATTGATGAAGCCTTGGCCGCCGCGAACACGGCACTGGCCGCGCACCCGAATTCGGCGGCTTTGCTGGCAGCGAAAGGTGATGTCCAGTTTCGCAACGGCGAAATGCCAGATGCCGAATTGTCCTACCTCGCTGCCCGGAAGCTCGACCCGAAGGAAGTGCATGTTTATCTCGGACTGGCGCGGTTGTACGGTTCCTATTCTCTGTATCGTAAAGCATATGATCAGCTACAGAATGCCCATGAGATCGCTCCTGACAATATTGAGGTGCAGAGGGCATGGCTGCGGATGCTTCCGCGGAAAGAAAGACTTGCAGCAATGGAGACCTACCTGAGCGGGCCACATCCCGATGATGAAGAAGAAACGAAGTGGATGACGGAGTATTTGGGCTTTCTAAAAGCGACAGCGGATAAACCGGTTCATGCGTGCAGGCTGGTCAGCAAGGTGGAACAGACCGAAACTAAGCTGGAGACCATGTATGGCGCGGACGCACACCGCATGCGGGGCATAGGTCTGTCGGTTAGACTCAATGACCGGAATACCCATCTCCTGCTTGACACCGGAGCAGGTGGGATCATGGTGAGCCGCAAGGTCGCGGAGAAGGCAGGATTGACGCCAATCTCTGCGGTGCATTTTGGAGGCATTGGCGATAAAGGATTGCAAAGCGGTTACACAGCCGTAGCAGATCACATCCGAATCGGCGAGCTAGAGTTCCAGGACTGCGTGGTCGCCGTAAGCGACAAAGGCTCGGTGGCAGATGAAGACGGGTTGATCGGGGCGGATGTGCTGGGGGCTTATCTCATCGACATTGACTTACCCGGAATGCGGCTCAAACTTTCGCCGCTGCCAAAGCGTCCCGAAGACACGGTTGCGCCGAAGTCGTTGAACAGCGAAGGGGAGGAACAGGCGAACGCCGAGCAAAAAGAAGAAAGCGGGAATGAGGGGGCTAATAAGGATCAGAATTCCCCACCGCCGACCGTGAAACCCTCACCACGCCTGCCCAAAGATCGTTACATTGCGCCGGAAATGGCGGACTGGACGAAGGTCTTCCGCTTTGGGCACAACATCCTGGTGCCGACCAGCGTGAACAATTCGAAAGCCATGCTGTTCGGACTCGACACGGGCGCCTTCAGCAATCTCCTGTCGGTGCGTGCCGGGCGGCAGGTCAGCAAGGTTAACTCCGAAGACCGCGTGCAAGTTCATGGTGTGAACGGTGCGGTGGATAAAGTCTACAGTTCCGAGAAGGCGACTCTGCGTTTCGGGCACTTCCAGCAGGCGAACTTAGGCATCATCACGCTAGACCTCTCCACCGTAAGCCGCCACACTGGGACGGAGGTTTCCGGCTTTCTGGGATTTGCAATGCTAAAGCAGCTTGACGTGGAACTGGACTACCGCGACGGCCTTGTGGATTTCAAGTACGACCCCAAGCGAGCGAACCCTTTTGCTAGATAGCCAACTCCTCCGTTGAGGCGGAATCGACATGCGGATTTTGAACATTCTGAGCGGACTGGCTGTGCTTTTCACAACCCTAGCCTTCGCACATCTGCTGCACCACTACTTTTTGAATGCGGGAGAAGCTGCTCACTCCCCGCCGTTTTTGGCGGGTATGGGCATCGGCGTTGTGGTGGGCCTATTTTCCTTCATCGGAGGATGTTTGCTGATACGACGCGGGCGGTGATTCCGGGGTTTCGAGGGCGAACGGCGTCCTATTGAATTCGGTTGTGGGAAATGCTTCGATTTTGGACAGGGGCGCTCGTGAAACTGCTGCGAAACAGACGTCGCGTTGCGCCAAATGCACCAGCGCGCCATCACTATGATCCATGTTCAATGAGCAGCTGGGGCAGCCTTCGTTCCACTCCGCGCCGAACTTTAACAAGTGTCCGAGGTGGTCATAAAGTCACTATGTCAAGCAAGTAGCTCCCTCTGGCTCCCACCCACGGTTGCGCGTAAGACGGACGAGAAGATTTACAATCCTAGCCAGCATTTTCTCCAGGAGACGAGAATCTTTATGCGGGTTGGAGTTTTTACGCCTCTGCTATCTCAGCTTTCGCTGCCAGCCGTTCTGAAGAAACTCAAGACGCTTCAGATCGAAACCGTCGAACTCGGAACGGGGAACTATCCCGGCGACGCGCACTGCAAGTTGTCGATGCTCGCAGATGCTTCCGGGCTCGCCGAGTTTCAGGAAATTCTGGCCGATCACGGCACCACAATCAGCGCCTTGAGTTGCCACGGCAATGCGCTTCATCCGGATAAGGCGCGCGCTCAACGAGACACGGAAGTGAGCCGCAAAACAATTCTGCTCGCCGAAAAGCTCGGCATTTCTATCGTGGTCGATTTCTCAGGATGTCCAGGTGATTCACCTCACGCCACGGCTCCAAACTGGGTTACCTGCCCGTGGCCTCCGGACTACTTGAAAGTGCTCGACTGGCAGTGGACCGAGGTGGTGGTGCCTTATTGGACTAAGCATGCGAAATTCGCCTCCGACCACGGCGTGAAGATCGCCATCGAAATGCATCCCGGATTTGTCGTATATAGTCCGGAGACAATGCTGCGGTTACGGTCGATCGCCGGGTCGAATGTGGGATGCAACTTCGATCCGAGCCATCTTTTCTGGCAGAGCATCGATCCCATCGCAGCCGTACGGGTGCTTGCAGGCGCCATTTTCCATGTCCATGCGAAGGACACTCAGATTTACACGGCGAACTTGCCGCGGACTGGGGTGCTCGATACCAAGCCCTACACCGACGAGCGGGATCGCGCCTGGATCTTTCGGACCTGCGGTTACGGCCACGGAGCCCAGTGGTGGAGCGAATTTATTTCCACACTGCGCATGTTTGGCTACGATAACGTACTCTCCATCGAGCACGAAGACAGTCTGCTCTCACCGGAGGAGGGTTTGACGAAAGCTGCGAATTTTCTCAATCGCATCATGATCCGTGAGCAGCCGGCCGCTGCCTGGTGGGTCTAAGGCGGAAACACGATGAAAATAATCAGGACGGCGATCGTCGGTACTGGCTTCATGGGGCGCGTGCATCTCGAGGCGTTGCGGCGGCTGGAATTTGTCGAGGCCGCCGCCGTCGTCGGCAGAAATGCGGAGGCGACGCGACGCTTGGGTGCAGGATTTTCCCTGTCCACGATTACGACGGACTATCGCGATGTTCTCCGCGATCCGAAAATCGACGCGGTTCACATCTGCACCTCCAACGCGCAGCACTTTCCCATGGCCAGCGAAGCACTGCGGGCGGGCAAGCATGTGATCTGCGAAAAGCCCCTGGCCACTACCGTGGGCGAGGGCGAAGAACTCGCTTCTCTCGCTGAACGGCATGAATTAAGGAACTGCGTCTGCCACAATCTGCGTTACTACCCGATGGTGCAGCAGATGCGACGCATGCGCCAAGACGGAGACCTGGGTGAAATTCTCATCGTTCAGGGTACTTATTTCCAGGACTGGCTGCTCTATGACACCGACTGGAACTGGCGCGTCGATGCTAAAGCGGGCGGGCCTTCGCGCTGCATGGCGGATATCGGCTCCCACTGGTTTGATATGGCTGAGCACGTGACAGGGCTGCGCGTGACCTCTCTCTGTGCCGATCTTCATACTTTCCATTCCGTGCGCAAGCAGCCGAAACACTCGGTCGAAACCTTTTCCAATAAGCTGTCTGGGCAAGGGGACTATGTGGAAACCGCCGTGGACACAGAAGATTTCGGCGCCGTGATTTTCCGCATGGACGGGCAGGCGCGGGGAAGCGTTGCTGCCAGCCAGGTCTCAGCGGGACGAAAGAACCGGCTGAGCATTGAGATCTGCGGCTCGCGATCTTCCGTCGCGTGGAACCAGGAGCGCCCCGACGAACTATGGGTCGGCCACCGCGATAGCGGCAATCAGGTTTTCGTGAAAGATCCTGCTTTACTGAAACCTGCAGCGCGTAGTTATGCCGATCTTCCGGGCGGCCACAGCGAAGGCTACGACGATACGTTCAAGCAAGTCTTCCGCCGCTTCTATGCTGCGATTGGCGATCCGGCCGGCGCGCCCGAATATCCGCAATTTGTTGACGGAATCAGGCAGTTGCGTATCGTCAAGGCTGCGCTCGAGAGCGACCGTACGCGAGGCTGGGTCGATGTTCCCGCATTTGGTTCTTGATCTGAATCGCAACTGAAAGGAACGCGTGCTAATTCTCGCCGCCATTGTCGCTATTTTCATCTACGGCATGATCGCCGCCATGTTAGGCACCATCCTGCCCGACCTGTCTGATCGCTTCCACCTGAGTCCGAGTCAGAATGGCACGATCGCGTTTGCGCAGGCTCTCGGACTCATCCTTGCATCACTGGCGGTAGGTCCGCTGCTCGATAACGAAGGCAAAAAGATCGGACTCATTCTTGGTCTCGCCTTAATATCCGTTGCACTCTTCGCGTTGCCGCGCTCACCAGGTTTTCGCAGCATTATGTTGCTGCTGTTTCTGCTTGGAGTGGGCGGTGGGATCCTGGTGACTGGCGCGAACGCTTTGGTCAGCGATGTGAGCGAGAGCCATCGCGCTACTGCGCTGAATCTGGTGAACCTTTTCTTTGGACTCGGCGCTTTCGCCACGCCATTTATTGCCGCCAATCTTTTTGGGCGGAACTGGGTGCGCCTCTGCTACACCATCGCGTCACTCACTGTCGTAACGTTGGCGATTCAAGCCTTCACTAAAATGCCTGGCCCGACGGGTGCGGGGCGCTTCGTACTGGCCGACGCCGCTCCGGTGCTTGGACGCCCGCTGCTTTTTCTGGTCGGACTCTTTCTCTTTCTTTACATCACCTGCGAGGTAGGGATTTGGAACTGGTTGCCGCGCCACCTTATCGCCCAGGGCATTCCCGAATCTCGGGCTCTCAACATTCTTTCGCTGGGATTCGCTCTGGGTTTGCTGATTGGACGTGCCGGCGTGTTGCCTGTGCTTACGCGTGTACCCGCCATCACCGTCACCCTGGCGGGATCGGTCGTTATGGCCGTTACAACTTTCCTGATGCTGCGGACGAACAGACCCGGAGTTGCACTCGTGCTGGTCTTTCTTGCTGGGATTTCCATGGCGCCGGTCTTTCCCACCACCTTGGCCATCGTGGGCGACGCTTTTCCCCGCATGACCGGCACTGCTATCGGCTTCGTGATTACTTGCGGATGGACGGGGCTGGCAGTGAGTTCCCGAATCATTGGCGCTATCGCCGGCGGAGACCCGCGGCGGTTGAAGAAAGCGCTGCTGGTGATCCCCGCCTCAGCCGTAATAATGGTCGGCCTGGATTTGGCGATCCGGGGCATGTTGCGATAAAGCAATGTCGGCGTCTGCATCCCGCGATTTGAAGTAGCGGCTTTACATCGTCAGGTCACGCATGTATTCAGCGTCAATCTTGAGTGCCTCCATCATGGGCACATCGAACTCTTCCTGCTCCACAAAGGCGTGCTTGATGCTCGCCTTCTTCGCCGCCTCGAAGATAGGGCGATAGTCAATCGTTCCGTGTCCCATTTCCGTTGAAGGCGGATGATCCGAAGGCGTGGATGCAGGAGTCATCTTGAAGTCTTTCACGTGCAGCATAGAAAAACGCGTTGGATAGCGGAGCAAGAGGTCCGCGGGTTTTTGACCCGCCACAATCGCCCAACCGCAATCGAGTTCCATGCTTACCTTTGCCGGATCGGTTGACCGCAGAACCTCGTCGTAGAACAAGACGCCGTTTTCTGAGCGGAACTCGGGGGTGTGATTGTGGTAGGCGAAGCGCATGCCGGCTGCATTTACTTTTTCCCCGATATGGTTAAACTGTTCCGCGTTCCAGCGCCAGTCGTCGAGGGTCATCGATTCTCGGGCCGCGCGTGACCCGGGGTCTTTCACCCGTGCCGGATCTTTCAGCATGGGCGACGAGCAGACGATGTAGTTTAGCCCCAGATCCTTGCCGAACTGAATGGTTTCATCCATCTTCGGCAAAAGATCCTTCAAAGAATAGTGGGCGCTCACACAGCGCAGGCCGGCGTGATCCATCGCCTGCTTTACCTCGCTGGGATTGCGACCGAAAAAGCCCGCAGCCTCCACTTCTCGATAACCCAGCGCAGCTATCTGGCGCAGCGTTCCGTCATAGTCTTTCGGCAGAACGTCGCGCACCGAGTACAGTTGCAAACCGAGCGGCAGGCCCAAAGGGTTGGCCAGCAGGGGGAGTGCACTATTCCACAGCGCCGCGCACGCAGCCGAGGCTGAGGCAGTCTGCAAAAAAGCTCTTCTGGAAATCCAGCTCATGTTTGGAAGCCCTCACTTCTCACATCTCAATCATTACTATTGCTAGAAGGTGCGACTAACCTCGAATCGTCTTGGCGCCAGCATCCCAGGTTGCGATTGTGTTTTTGAAATAGGCATAGTTCGCGAGATGGCAGCCGATCGCCGCGTGGTTGCCAAACACTTCGTTTTCCGCGGTAGGCTTGCGGGTTCGAACCGCGTCGAAAAAGTTTGCCTGATGCGCCGACACATCGCTGTAACCCTGCGGCGCGGTGAACGTCTCTGCTTCGACTGGCTGGAAGTCGAGTGGGCCGGGCTGGGGATGGTCCGCCAACCATTGTGCCAGATATTCCTTGCGAAGTCGTGCCGGCCAGCCTTTCAGCGAATATCCTTCCGGCTGCGGACTTACATCCTGCGGAACAAAGGTCAGCGTTTGCCCGCTGACTTCCATTGTGGCTTTGGTGCCGTGGAACTTGATGGGTTCACCGCCGGCATTGTTCAGATTGCAGCGCAGCACGATGCGGAATTTCGGATAGTCGTACAGTGTCTCGATCAGGTCCGGAAAGTCGCGTCCGTCTTTCCAGCGAAACAGTCCGCCGCTCGACTGCGCGCGCGTGGCCGTCTCGTTCGTTCCGGAGATGAAGTGAATTCCGGAGAGCAGATGCACGAACAGATCGCCGGCCAATCCCTCGCCGTAGTCGGAGAAGCAACGCCAGCGGAAGAACCTGGCCGCGTCGAACGGCCGCTTGGGTGCGTCTCCCAGAAACGCATTCCAATCGATGGTCTGCTCGCTCGCGTCGGGCGGAATGGGATAGACCCAGGCGCCGCTGGGCGAGTTCCGGTCGGACGAGCCTTCGATGAAGAACACATCGCCGAGGGCTCCGGATGAATAGAGTTCGCGAGCCTTTTCGTAGACGATGGAACTTACGCGCTGGCTGCCCACCTGCATGATGCGATTTCCTTTTCGCACGGCATCCACCATGGCGAAGCCGTCTTCTACGGTGTGCGACATCGGCTTCTCACAATATACGTCCTTGCCCGCGGCGCAGGCATCCACCACGATGCGGCGATGTTGATGGTCAGGCACGGCCACGATCACTGCGTCTACATCTTTGCGGTCGAGGATTTCCCTGTAATGGCGCGTCGCCGAAACCTGCTTTTGCACTGCCTCCTGCGCAGCCTCGTGCCGGCTGTCATAGAGATCGCAAACGGCAACACATTCTATGCCGGGCACGGCAATCGACGCCTGCAATAATTCGCATCCGCGCGTTCCGGTGCCGATCGAAGCAAAACGCACACGATCGCTTGGAGCTACGGCGCGGCCTGCACCCCATAACGCGGCAGGCTCGAGGAGAGTAAATTTTACTGCGGCTCCGGCAGCCACGGAAGTCGTGCTGATCCGCATGAAGTCACGGCGCGTAAAAGAATGCATGGTTTTTCCTCCGTGTCCATCTATCGCAAAATTTTCCAATTCCAGCACGCGCCCGCGCGGCGGGTACGGCGTGCTGACTCAAACGTACTGGCCGAAGCTGGAGAGCCCGATTTGATCTCTCCCGGGAATGTAAAAACTAAACTTCCTGCCTGGCAAAGACACACCGGATCCCACAATAGAATGTTTCTTGATCCGCTTTGCCGGATCGGGAATGTCGAGAATCGTTTTCACCGCGACCCTCGCGGCGAATCCGCGTATCGCAAGCCCGACAGGCAAGGCCCATCCCTCCCCGGCCGAGGACTGCGGGATCTCGTAGTGGCCGGCCAATTTTCTGAGTGCAGAGGGAGTGTGCATGGCGCGCCCCGGTTCGGGGAGCCATAGCATCTTAATAGATTTTGGCGAAAAGTGTAGGCCTCTTGTGTTCAACTGCGAACTATGCCCGTAGCAGATTTCGCACGATGAATAAGACGTTAGCTGGGCGCTCGCCCAGTCGCCGCATAAAGTAGGGATACCATTCAGTGCCGAACGGAATATAGATGCGGATGCGCCAGCCGTCGCGGACCAGGCGCTGTTGCAGGTCTCGACGGATACCATAAAGCATCTGGAATTCGAAAGAATCGCGGGAGATCTTTTCGGTGGTCGCAAACGCCTGCGCTTGTTGCACAATGCGTCCGTCGTGCGTGGCGAGGCCGTGATAGATACCACTCTTCAGCAGGATTTTCATCAGCTTGACATAGTTAGCATCGACCTCTGATTTGGCGGGAAAGGCGATCTCTGCAGATTCTTTGTACGCGCCTTTGCACAGGCGAATACGGATGCCTTCAGCCAGAAGTTTTTCGATATCGCTCTCGGAGCGTCGCAGGTACGCCTGGATTACGGTGCCGACCGAGTTCGCATTTCCTGGCATGCGGTGCAGTTCATGAACGAAATCCAGAGTGCGCTGAGTGTAAGGCGATCCTTCCATGTCGACGCGCACAAAGCCGGGAGGGTTCATGGATGCAGCTTTGGCGACCAAGCCGCTGACAATCTCGCGGGCTAATTTCTCATCCACGTCCAGCCCCATGTGCGTGAGCTTGAGGCTGATATTAGCGTTGAGCCGGTTGGCGACAATGGCGTCGAGGATCTGATGATAGAGTTGGGCGCTGTGCCGGGCTTCGTCGGGATTGGTGACATTTTCGCCGAGATTGTCGATGGTGACGCTCATCCCCGCGTGGTTCATGGTTTGTGTGGCACGGACGGCGTCGGCAATCTCCGTGCCGGCAACGAAACGCCCGGAGACACGGCGGCCGAGGGAAGATCGCTCGGCAAAGTTGCGTAAGGATGGACTTTCGGAAAGACGGACAAAGAACGCTCTCAACATTCCACACCCGGAAACTGGTAAGCCGCCGCCCTGGATTGGTGCATGAAGATCACAGAAAGTTGTATCACAACGAAGCTACGGATTAGGTGGTAGAGCGGATCGCCACGGCAGGGAAGCATGAATGGAGTGGAGAAGGATAGACGGGAGTAAACCGCCCGACTCTATTCCGCCGGCCTGTCGGACATGTCCGGTACCGTGTGATTTTATTTGCAACCCTAACCAAATCTTCAAGGGTTGGGAGGCTGGTCGTCCCCACAAAGGTTCCCTGCAGCTTCGCGTACTCCGCTTTGGCTTGCTTGAGAACAGGGATCTCGCCGTCGGCCTTTTTCGAGAGTCTGAGGAAGTCTTGGTAAGCGGCGCTCGTCGCGGGAAATTGGGGAGAACTAGCTTACGTACCCTGCTCCTCCAGAAATTTCTCGACTTCAATGGCGGCCATGCATCCGGTTCCCGCCGCGGTGATGGCCTGGCGGTAACGGCGGTCCTGCACATCGCCACAGGCGAAGACGCCATGCACGCGAGTCATCACATAGTTGTGGGTCTTGAGATAGCCGTCGGCGTCGGTATCGAGTTGGCCGGCGAACATCTTTGCGTTGGGTTCATGACCTATGCCGAGGAACATCGCGCTGGTGGGAAAATCCGATACTTTATCTGTCTTCAGGTTGCGCAGCTTGAGGCCTGTGACTTCGTGCAGAGCAGGATCGTAAACATCTTCGACGACCGTGTCGGTGAGAAATTGAATCTTGTCATTATGCTGCGCACGATCCAGCATGATTTTGGAAGCACGGAAGCTTCCGCGCCGATGAATGAGCGTGACCTTGGAAGCAAAGCGAGTGAGGAACAGGGCTTCCTCCATTGCGGAATCGCCGCCGCCGATCACCACAATTTCCTTCCCAGAAAAGAAGAAGCCATCACAGGTGGCGCACGACGAAACCCCGTGGCCGATGAGCTTGTGCTCGTTGGGCAAACCCAGCCACCGCGCCGAAGCGCCGGTGGCGATGATCAAGGATTGCGCGTGGACTTGATGCTTGCCGAGATGAAGCAGGAACGGCCGCTGGCTTAGGTCGGCGCTGGTGAGATGGGCCATGCGATATTCGGCGCCGAAACGTTCCGCCTGCTTGCGCATATTCTCGACCAGTTGTGGTCCCATAATTCCTTCGGGAAAACCGGGAAAATTTTCCACCAAGGTGGTAAGTGACAGCTGGCCGCCGGGCTCATGACCTTCAAGGAGCAGCGGTTTCAGGTTGGCGCGCGCGGTGTAGAGGGCGGCGGTGTGTCCGGCGCAGCCGGAACCGATGATGACGACATTGCGAGTTTCGCTCATGATTTTCTTGGTGTACC
Organism: Candidatus Acidiferrales bacterium; assembly: GCA_035603035.1. GTDB lineage: Bacteria > Acidobacteriota > Terriglobia > Terriglobales > Acidobacteriaceae > Sulfotelmatobacter. The sequence continues at coordinate 12,909 of DATNLE010000039.1, forward strand.
GTTAGATTGCGAATTTCAGATTTCGATGCACCGCGCGGTTCATGCAGACGAGAATAGAAACATGACCACCCACCCTCGACTTCGCTCCGTGCAGCTGCGGAGCGAGGTGCGCCGAGGACTTTCCAGTCACTTTTTTTCTTCTGCAGGCCTCCCGGATTTCTGTCTTGCGCCTGTCTTCGATCCAGCGCTGGGGATCTGGGCCAGTTCCGCGGGCACCATTCGTCCGGCGCCAAGCAGCCGCCGATAGTTGGCCAGCACCTCTGATCCGCTGTGGAACAGCGGGTCGTAGGCGCTCTGGTCCGGCGCCGGTCCGTTTTCCGAACCATTGCAGCGCGCCAGCGCGATTGACGATTTTCCAAAACGTTCCAGCCGGATCCTGCTGACGGGAGTATTGGCGGCAACCATCGCGGCGGCGCTGCTGATTGCCGAAGCACTATCCTCCATCGATACCTGGATGAGGTCTTTCGGATCGCGCACATGCAGCACCAGAGTTTCGACCATATTCTGTCCGTCATTACTGAAGGAGTACTGTACGCTCGAAAACAAGGCTTGGACGGCGAATTCGCGCCGGATGCGTACGTAGCGTGCGACCGAAGGCTCGCCAGAAATTTGCGCGCTCTGTCCGGGCTGAAGGAGGTTCGGCGCATCGGTCAGCGTCGAAAGACCATGGGAAATTTCGAAGTCGGGACCGAACAGCGGCTGTTTTGGAATGCGCGACAGCGCTCCGGCGATCTCTTTTTGCTCCTCGGCGGAGGGCGTGCACACGTTCAGAACATTAACCTTGACTTGCGGCTGGGTGGATGGTGTCTCAGTTGATTGCTGGGCCGCCATCGCAAGCGTAAAAAACAAACCAGCCAGGACAAAAATGGCTTTTGGGTTCACTGCGGGATTCTAAATGATGTTTGCGAAAAGCTTAAACTTCATAAAGTTTAAAACCGCGCCCGGCGTTTTGACCCCGCCCGGAAGACGGTTAGAATTCAATCATGGCGAATCTAACCTTGGTTTATGGTATGCGGTTGCTGCCGTCGGAAGATGTGGCTGAAGTGGGGCAGGCTCCCGTGAAACTTACTAACGGACGCGAAGCCCATATCACCATGCACGTACTCGAAGGCAGCAAAGAAGAAATCGAGAAACAGTTGCGCACCAGTCTGGAAGCGTTCTTCGATCTATATCCGGAGATCTAGAGGTTTGGGGATGAGGGCCGCACCCAGGGAGTAAGCGCCGCTAGCTGCCTTTACCACAGAGTCGAATCAATGCGGGAGTTTTACTGGAAAAATCGCGCAAGATTGCTCACGGCGGGCCTATGGCCCCAAGGCTGGATCGCGCGCGGAGCCTGCTATTCACTTGGCCTGGCAATTGGACTCTTCGTTTTGGAAATGCTGTTGACTCTATTCGCTCCGGCGGCCGGCGGCAGTCTCGGAGGTTGGGTCAAATTTCTTGTCTTCGACGCGAGCCTGTTATTTGCCATTCTTGCATTTCGTGTACTAAAGCGACGAGTCCTATGGCGTCTGCGCAATCGGCTGATCGTTACTTACGTGTTCATCGGTGTGATCCCGGCGGCCCTTCTGGTCACGATGGCGCTTGTCACCATCTACCTTTTTGCCGGGCAGTTCGCCAGTTTCGTAGTCACTTCGGAAATTAACTCGCAGTTGCGCAGCATGCAGGCAGTAAACGCAGCGGTCAGTAACGAGCTCGCGGCGCGCATCGAGAAGGGTCAAACCCCAACCGCAGAGTCGTTGGTTGGATTGCGAAAACGCGACCCTGCCTGGGGAAGACGGCGAGTATGCGCCTGGCACGGGACGCGGGTCTTACTGCTCAGCGGCGGGGGGCCGAATCCGGCGTTGATGGCTTTTCCTGATTTCTTCAACAAGGACCAGGGCGCCTACGCCAAGGCGATTCGCGAAGGCCGGCCCTTCAAAGAAATTGTTCGCGATAACGACGGATTGCATTTGCGCGTGGCCTCGGTGTTTGTGGTGGGATCGGAAAAACTGACGGTGGTCACTGGCGAACCTCTTGATAAAGATCTGGTTGCGGACATCGCTGCCAATTTGGGCGAAATCACCGTCTATTCCGCAGGCATTATGCTCGACGACTCACGACAGAATGACCAGAACAGCAGTACTGCAAAAGACAGTGGCTTTCAAACCCGGCTGTTTGCTGAGCCTGAGAAGGGTAAAAGCGATAGCGGTCTGCGCGCTGGAAAGACAGATCCCATCACGACGGACAATCAACAGGCTTTCCGTCCGACGTTCACGGTGGGTTCGCTGGGCGCACCAGCCGACATGATGGATCGCGAAATCACATTCGGCACTCCGCTGCCGGTTGTGGACTGGAAGACCGGCGAGCTGGCGCGGGCAGGCGCCCTGGTGAGAGTGCGGACCCGGCCTTCCGTGCTCTATTCCCACTTGTTTGCGGCGCTGGGAGATATTGCGCGAGGGGTCGAGTATATCTTGTTGGCGATCCTCATCTTCTTCGGCGTGATTGAGTTGGTTGCGCTGATCATCGGCACGCGAATGACAAGCACGGTTACCGGAGCTGTGGCTCACCTTTACGACGCCACAAAGCATGTTGATCGGGGAGACTTCAGCCATCGCATTCCGGTGAAGTCCGCCGACCAGTTGGCGCAGCTTTCGCTTTCCTTCAACTCGATGACGGAATCCATCGAGAAGCTGATTCAGGAGCAAAAGGAGAAACAGCGACTGGAAGGCGAACTCGCCATCGCGCAGGAAGTGCAGGCGCAGTTGTTTCCCCGGCAGGTCTCGGAGCTGGAGTCTCTCGAAGTGCATGGCTTCTGCCGACCGGCTCGCACGGTGAGTGGGGACTACTACGACTTCCTCACTGCCAGCTCCCATAAGTTGATTCTGGCTGTCGGCGACATCAGTGGAAAAGGAATTTCGGCCGCGCTCTTGATGGCGACCATCCACTCGGCGGTGCGGGCCTACAGCGTGGAAAGTTTGCCGCAGATGCGCGAACCAGTGGCCGTAGGCGCAGTCGCGGGTGCGGGCAGGATTATGGCTGCCTGGCCGGAAGGTATCGAGGTTTCACCCGGCGCTTTGCTCGGCCTGCTCAATCACCAGCTCTATGAAAGTACTCCGCCGGAAAAGTATGCGACATTGTTCCTCGGAATTTATGACGGACGCACCCATCAACTGACCTACAGCAACGGAGGACATCTGCCGCCAATCCTCATCGGCGAAGATGGCGCGGTGCGGCGTCTGGAAGCCGGGGGAACGGTTGTCGGCTTGTTCGACAACATGGCGTATGACGAGGGATCGGTGCAGATGCATCCCGGGGAAATCTTTGTAGCTTATAGCGATGGCGTCACCGAGCCGGAGAATGAATTCGGCGAATTCGGCGAGGAGCGGCTGATCGACCTAGTGAGCGCGAACCGCCATCTTGCACTGATTCAGATCAGTCAGGCGGTCACGTCCGCAGTCGATGACTGGATTGGCGACAACGAGCAGCCGGACGATATCACACTGGTGCTGGCGCGGGCGCGGTAGGCGGCGGCAGTTTGCTGTTCACAGTTCCCAATTCGATTTGCCCACGGATAGCCGCTTTTATCACGTCGTCTGCCGGCGCAGCGGGTTCTCGTATGACTTCGCTGCGCCGTACGGAGCCGTGTACCGATCATTTCGTCGCCTTGGCTCGGCGTATGGGATTGAAGGCACAGGGGACTGCGGCAATGCTGTTACTCAAAGAGGGCGGCATTTCACGGATGAGGGAGTCTATTTTGTCCTTCCACTGTTTATAAAACTGGCCATCGTCGGTTAAGGGTGCGGCCAGCATCTGCTTTCCATTGTGGTTGGCTCGCAGGTCGCGGTAACCCGATTCCGAGCGATAAATGTTGGCGATGAGGATGGCATAGAACTCTTCACTGGTGTCATAGCCGTCGTCCATGCCCAGGCAGAGGTTCAGCCCCAGCTCCATGCGGAGAGCATGCACCATTTCGTGTAACAACACTTCGTCTGGCCTGCCACCTGGCAGGGCGCAGGTTTTGATGTAGTCTTGCGGTGTGAAATTGATGACGGTATCGCTTCCGCGTCCGGATCCCTTCTGCCCGCCGAGAGGCAGCGGCGTCCCCGTCCTATCCCGGTTCTCAACGGGTCCGTCGGCACAGTACAGCGGCGGTGCGTCAGTGCGCGTGGCATCCTTCCAGTTCGAACTCCTCTTCAGCCATTCGGTACTTTCTACCGGCTCCGTCGTCGTCGCATAGGGTTGGGTCGGCACAATTAGTGTCGCGCGGCCGGAGCGCGAAAGCGCGTCGACCACTGCCTTGCTGCTTTGAAACGGGGGAATGGTTGTGAGGTTGTTTAACTGAAGCGTTATACCGGCTTCCCAGGTATCCTGGGTGAAGTCTTTGCGGATTTGTCCAATTCCGCTTCCGTCCGTATACACGTTGGCGACGATTGTCTGTTTATTGTCCACGGCCGTTCACCGGCGTTGGGGCACGCTACTTCCTACCCTGCTTTCCAATAGTGAGCGGATCGGCCCCAGCGTTACAAATCGCACGGAAAATCGTTCCGATGAGAACCGGCATCAGATCCTTTGCTTCTTCCACTTTCCTCCTTTGAACAGAACCGCGCTTACCACGGCCATGGAGCTCTCGGCGATCGCGATCGCCGCGAATGCCCCGTTTGATTGCATGCGTTGCGGAATCGCGAGCCAGTACGCCAGCGGTATCTCGAATAACCAAAATCCAAAAAAATTAACGATGGTTGGAGTGATCGTGTCCCCAGCGCCATTGAAGGCCTGCATCATCACCATGAAATAGGCGTATCCAAGGTTGCCGTAACTCACGATGCGGAGACAGGATGCGCCCAGCGGCACCACGGCCGGGTCCTGGGTGAACAAGCGGACAATGGGCACGGAGAAAAATATGAAGACCAGGCCGACTGCGCCGAGAAAAATCACATTGTAAAATCCCGTGCGCCACACGGCTTTTTCGGCGCGGTCGGGATGGCCCGCCCCCAGATTCTGCCCCACCAGTGTGGCGGCAGCATTGCTCAATCCCCACGATGGGAGAATTACAAAAATTACGATACGAATAGCAATCGTGTATCCGGCGAGGGCAGCGGCGCCGAAGAAGCTTACGATGCGAACCAAGCCGATCCAACTGGTGTGGGCGATGGCGAACTGCAAAACGCCGGTCAGCGAAACGCGCGCTAGACGCAACAGCACGGCAAAATTAAAACCTACCTGGCTTCTCAGGATGCGAAGCCGCTCGGTCCCGCGCATTAGGCGATAGAACTGGTAGAGTACTCCGATGCTGCGCCCGATGAGCGTAGCTAAAGCCGCGCCGGTAACGCCGAGGCGAGGAAACGGTCCCCATCCAAAAATCAGGCAGGGATCGAGCACGAGATTGATGATGTTTGATACCCAGAGCAGGCGCATAGCGATGGCTGCATCTCCGGCGCCGCGAAAAATTGCATTGTTGAGAAACAGCAGCAGCACGGCGAAACTTCCGCCTAGGCAAATTCTGGTGTAGCCGCTGCCGGTCGCAACGATCTCCGGGGAAGCGCCCATTAAATGCAGCAGGTTCGGCGCGTAAAACAAGCACGGTACTCCAACCGCCAGGGAGACAAACAGGCCGAGAGCGATCGCCTGCACGCCCGCAACCGCCGCGCCTTCCGGATCTTTTTCGCCGATGCGCCGCGCAACCATGGCGGTCGTTGACAGGCTCAACCCCATGGCTACGGAGAACACCAGAGTGAGCATCGACTCGGTCAGACCCACTGTGGCTACGGCATTCGCGCCCAACCTGCCTACCCAAAAAACGTCCACCACGCCGAAGAGAGACTCCAAGACCATCTCCAAAACCATGGGGACGGCCAGCAGCAAAATCGCGCGATTGAGGCTGCCCGTGGTGTAGTCCTGATGCGATCCCCGCACGGCTTCCGCCAGCGAGGCCCACAGTGTGTGCCGCTGCTCGACAGCGGCGGGGGTTTCCATAATTTCCTCGAACTCTCCGGCGCCGCTCGGGCAAAAATAATCTGGACGCGCCGACTCACTTGAGAAAAAAAGAGAGGTCCGCTCCGGCGGACTCAAAAGGATGGCGAACTACCGAGGGTTAAACATTGTGATTTCCTTGATGGGAATCGGCGGACGAATTCTGCAACACATCCAGCGAGCCACTACATCTCAAGAATTTTATCGCGAAGCCGCGACAGTCGGCAAATGCGATTTTGTCATCGGCCGGTCACTTCTTGGGAAACAGCGTAACCCTCGCGGTCACCGCTAGATTCTTGACCATACCGCCCAAGACCACAGGTCCGAGCGGTGTTTCCACCAGGCCGCGGCCATCGGCTCGAGGATCATACGTGTTCTGGTTGAGT
>DATNLE010000083.1:0-3131 GCA_035603035.1 Candidatus Acidiferrales bacterium
TCATGTTCCGGTAATCCAGGGAGGGAATCACGACGAATGGCGGCTGTTCGTCGCGCTCGATTTCGACTTCGCCGCTGGGATTGGGCCGATCCCGAATACTGAGGCTGGTTATGAAGGAGCGCTTGCCACCCTGGTGGGACCTGCAGCACCAATCGTCGCCGCAGAATATCCGCTGGCCAGTTTTCCTTCCGCCGATCTCGCCTTCGGCGCGGCGGGCACGGACGTGGTATTTGCTTGCCCAGCGCTGAGCGCGGACTTGTCGATGTCGCAGTTCGTCCCGCTTTCGACCTATGAGTTCAATGACGAGAATGCGCCGGAGGACTTTCTGCCTCCAGCGAGTTTTCCTTACGGCGCGGCACACGCTTCCGAGCTCCAGTATTTGTTCAATTTGCCCGTTACGGTGCCACACTTACCGCTCAACGCACAGCAGCTTCAACTTTCCAGCACGATGCAACACTACTGGACCAATTTCGCCAAATTTGGAACGCCCAATGGCGCAGGAGTGCCGGCATGGCTGAACTTCAATCCCGCCGTCGGCAATTTCCAATCGCTCATCCCGCCGTCGCCGACGGAGGAAACCAACTTCGCCGCTGCGCATAAATGCGCTTTCTGGGCGGCACTGCTGGCGGCCGAGTAAGCCTTCTCGCCGCTCGCTGGCTGGTGCAACGATCCGATATTAGAAAGGGCGGCGGGTCAAAAACCCGCTTACAGAGTCCTGTCTTGCGCCTTGTTTCGCGCCGCCCGTCAAGAGCACTGAGAAGGTTCACTTGCCCGTCTCGCAGAACTCCGTTCAGCTTCCTTTGAACATTTGAGAATTCGACTTTCACATATGGTTTATCCAGGTGCTTGCATGCGTCCACGATGGCGCGGGTTTGTTCGGGTCCGGTGTGTTTGGCGGGGCGAGCTTGGATTTTACCCGTGTGACCGCAAGGGAGACTAGGGCAACCGCTGCTAATACCGCCAAGCCGAAGTAAATGTCTATGTAGGAAAGGAGTCTGCTCTGGGTGATCACATTGTCCTGGAAGAGCTGGAGCGCTCCTAGGCCAGGGTCGCTGCTGCCGCCGCCATTGCGGTGAATCAGATTCGCATATTGCCCCAGCGTGGAGCGAGTGATGGCGTCCAGACGGTTAGCGATGTCCAGGAGCCGCGAGGAATGCAAAGTCATGCGACGATCGAACATGACGGTCGCCGCAGTGACCCCGAAAGTGTTACCGATCTGGCGCACGAAGTAGTAAGTCGTGGAAATATCGTCGATATCGGCGATCGGCACGTTGCTGGTGACTATATTCGAAGCTCCGATAAGTGCGGGCGCCAGGGAGAGGCCCTGAAAGAAAATGCCCGGAGCCAGGACGGCTGTGGGGGTCGTGGGCGTCCAGATATAGACGATCGTTGCGTACGTCACTATCAAAAGGATCAATCCGGTCGCACATGTGCGCGGGCCTCCCAGGCGGGGCAGGAATACGTGCAAAGTGAGCTGGAGCCCAACTCCAAGACCGAGCGTGTACATCGAAATAAAACCGCCAGCTTGAGTGGCGCTGTAATCTTGAACGAAGCGAAGGTATTGCGGCACCACATAAAGCCCGGCGCCGAAGAATGCGCCGACAACTAAAATTACCAAGAACGAGGCGCGCAACGAGGCCTGCCGCCAGATCATATGTAGATGAAACACCGGCGACGTGTTTTGCGGTCGGGAATCCAGCCAAAGGAACGCGATGAAGAGAACGGCAGAAGCGAGCAGGGCCAGCCCGATCCATGACGACTCAAACCACAGATCCCGCTCCCCGCGGCTAGTGGCAGTTACCAGACAGGCCATCGAAGCAATCAGGAGGATCGCGCCCCACACTTCAACACGGGCGTTTCTATCCCGCTGAAACAGGTAGCCTCGCGGGACTCCTTTCCAGATCAGAAAAGCGCCGATCGCCAGGAACGGAAAGTCAATCAGGAACGCGTAATTCCAGTGAAACGTATCAGTAATCCATCCCAGTGAAACGGGATAAAAAATCTCGAAAGTAGAAAGAAGAAGATTAAGGCAAGTGAGCGCGAAAATGCGCTGTTTTCCGGGAAACATCAGCCCGGCGAGGATGATGACACGCACTAGGAATGCTCCCCCGCCGAATCCCATGATCAAGCGTGAAACCAGCAGCAGTTCGAGGCTATGCGCGCTCAGGACGCAGCCCGTCGCTCCCGCAGAATACAACCCGATGCTAAACAATAAATGGCGTCTAGTGCCGATGACGCGCGTCATCCAAGCCCCCACGGCAAGAGAGCAAAGAAAACCGACGTTATATAGGGTGACGACCCAGCTGATGACATCGGAACTCGCGCCCACGTTGCCTTGCATGTCTGGAAGCACTACGTTGATGGAAAGCCGATTCGAAATTTCGACGGCAGCAACTAGCCCGACGCTCAGCAGAATGGCCATTCGGCGCCGGTATGACAGGCCGGACAGAATGCTGTTCAGGAACTGCTGCTCTTCCAGTTCCCATCGCTCGGCGGTTGGTGAAATATTCGGAGCCAGGAAGCCCATAACGTTCCTCGACGGTCAGCGGGTGTAGATCGTCGCTTCCACGTTCATGCCGGGCCGCAAGACTAGATTCTGGTTTTTCTTCTGCTTCACCAGAATCTTCACGGGAATGCGCTGGACTACTTTTATGAAATTGCCGGTAGCGTTTTGTGGTGGCAGTAAAGCCTGCTGTGAGCCGCTGGCACCGGCGATGGAGTCAACCACGCCTTCGAATTCCTGGCTATAAGTGTCCACGTGAAAGCGGACCTTCTGGCCGGGAGCCACATTTGCCAGCTGTGTCTCCTTGAAGTTCGCGGTGATGTATACCTGGTCGAGAGGGACTATGGTGAAAAGCAATTGTCCCGGGGAAACGTACTGTCCCAGATCCACGGATTTCTGGGTGACTTGTCCCGTAATCGGAGCGGTAATGTGCGTGTAAGCGAGATTCAGCTCGGCCTGTTGCAGCGCGGCCTTGGCGCGCTCGACCGCGGCGAGCGCCGATTTGAAGGTGGCTTCGGCGATGGGAACTTGTTGCTCACGGGCCTTCGTCTCCATGAACTGAGACTCCGAGCGTGACACCCGCGCCTGGGCGGAACGCGCATTCGCGCGCGCAATCACCACGGCCTGT
>DATNLE010000089.1:0-27978 GCA_035603035.1 Candidatus Acidiferrales bacterium
AGATCGTTCTCTCCGTTCGTTATGGCGCGTGGAGCATTACCAACAATCCGGCGCAGGCAGCTAACTGGGCGCGCTATTGGCGCCCTGAGATCCAGGCTTACATTCACGCCTATCGGGCTGCAACCGGTGTGGACTTGACCTCTGAGCCGGTGAACTCCACTCTGCCGTCAGTGCTTCTGCTGCGGCGGTTGGCGACGCAACGGCCGGTACTTCGTGGCTAGGCTGCCATGCTGGACTTTACCTCGGCGCTCTACCTGGGATTGCATCATCCCACGGGAGCGTTGCGGCCCTGGTCCCATTTCACGACTGGCGTTCCGGCGGCGCTCGCAGCGCCGCCGGAAGCTGAGCAGGTGGCACAGCAACTCGCGGCTCTTTTGGGATGCGAGCGCGGCGTGCTGGGCCCCTCCACGTTTCACCTGTTCTGGGACTTGTTCGGGATGCTCTCGCGCCATCGCGTAGCAGTTTACGTCGACGCGGGGACTTACCCGATCGCGCGCTGGGGAGTGGAACGGGCCGCGGGGCGGGGTGTTCCGGTGCTCGAGTTTGCGCATCACGATGCGGAAGCGCTCCGAAAAGTGCTTCGGCACCACGGGCAAGGCCAGTTGCGGCCCGTAGTGCTGACCGATGGCTTTTGTCCGAGTTGCGGAAAGCCGGCACCGTTGCGCTCTTATTTGGACAGCGTGCGTGCGTCCGGAGGGTGGCTCATCGTCGACGACACTCAGGCGCTGGGAATCTTTGGTCATTCGCCAGGGCCAGATGCTCCCTACGGTCGAGGAGGAGGAGGAATGCTTCCGCACGCACAAATTTCCGGTCCGGACGTAATCGCCGTCAGCTCGCTGGCGAAAGCATTCGGGGCGCCCCTAGCCGTAATGACCGGAAGCAGGCAGGCGATCACAGACTTCGAGCAAAACAGCGAGACGCGCATGCACTGCAGCCCTCCGTCGTTGCCGTCGATTCGCGCTTGCGAACACGCTCTGGCAGTGAATCGCAACTGCGGAGATCAACTGCGCCGGCGACTTGCTCGGCTGGTAGCCCGTTTTCGCGAGCGCGCGGGGCGCGCCGGTTTCCGATTCACCGGGAGGTTATTTCCCGTCCAAACATTGATGCCCGCGCCTGGCGCGAATCCGGTTCACGTTTACCAGCGGCTATTGAAGCAGGGAATACGGAGCGTCCTTCATAGCGCTCCTGACGGGTGTGGCGAGCGTGTCAGTCTCGTGATCACGGCCCGGCATGTTCCGGAACAAATCGAGCGGGCTGCAAAAGCGCTCACAGAGCTGTCCAATCGATCAGGCACTAAGAGTGAGAGCTGGTTGCCCGGGAGGGAGTACACGTCATGGGACACGGATTAGGATTTGAAACGGGAACGTTCGAGTCGAATGAGCATCTGTTGCGGACCCTTCTTGATCGACTCGAACTTGGAGAAATTGGCGGATACGAATCCGCCATCCACGAGGGCCGCCTTGAGGAGCTTCTTGACCAGCTTGAGGTACAGGAAACTGGTGGCAATCTTTCCGGGACGAGTGTCATCACCACGCGGTCCTGTCCCCTAAGAAGCTCGGGTTCGGCCCCAACCGATGTTCTCGACCGCTTTGACTTCGATAAAGCCACTCTGAAGTCTTTTCACAGTGACATCGTGCAGCGCCTCGCTCGCCAGGTGGCGATGAGTTGGACTACGCAGCAGCCCATTCATGCCATTCGCGTGATTGGTCACACCGATTCGGTTGGACAAAGTAGAACGGACGCATACAACCGTGCCCTTGGACTGCGGCGGGCGCGTGTGGTGCAATCGGCTCTTTATACCGCTATCGAGTTACGGCGGCGAACCCGCTGGCGCGCCAGGATCCTGAAAGGAAATACCGAAGTCGTGATCACCCCGAGTACGGAGGGTGCATACGACCCGGTGGGCAACAACCGGACTCCGGAAGGGCGAGCTTGCAACCGCAGAGTTGAAGTGTTCCTTGAAGCTCAACTGCCGCAGCCTGCTCCTGCCAAATCGACGATACTGCCTGGGACAATCACGGTGCAGCCCTGTCCACTCAAGGACTACCCGAATTGCCCGCCGGGTGTGACTACAACGCCAGTGCCTGAGCCGCCTAAGGGTCCAATAAGAGGAGGGCAGACGCTCCCGCCACTGCCTCCTCCGCCAGCACCCTCGCCTTCCGCAGGTCAAAGGATTCGGGATTGGGCGAACCGCACTCTTTCTATACTGCCGGAGCCGGTTCGCAATGCCATCGTCAACAACGGATCGCAAGCAGCTTTGGGTCAAGCATTGAGCGCGATGGGAATAACCGGGCAATACCAGGATGCTCTTCTGGCCGTATGGCGGGCATTGAGGCAGTAGGGCAAAACGCATTGGGAGCAAGCCCGTGAGAGGTACAAACGCGGAACCATAGCTCAAAACCCGGAGCCAGAGAGCAGAAACGCGCAGGCTCATCTTCATTTCGCCGCAGGCTTGATGGCCTTATGACCGCAGAATGGAGGCAGACTTGAGGACACAACCAAACTTCAATCCCTACGTCGGCTCGCCAAGCCGGTTTAGCAGCACTCGCGGACAATGGATTCGGCAGGGCGACCGGCTTATTGTGTTCCCGGACGACCAACTGCCTTCGCAAGACTTGGAACTCCCGCAAGAAGCCCCAGCAAATCCACCGGCACGCGGGCAAATGTCGGTCCCCGATCCGACAGCAAACAGGGCTACGAACCCGTTCGCCGTTCCTCTTCGATGGATGGCAAAGGTATCCATACTAAAGAACGGTAGATACGATCAGGGTGGAAGCGGAGTTCTGATCTCGGATCGTCACGTGCTTACGGCGGCTCACGTAGTATTTGATGTCGTCAAGAATCCGGCCCAGTACAGTGTTGCCGTCACTGTGGCGCTGGACGAAAGCAAGCTGCTCGGTACCTACTTGGCCGCCAAGAAGCCTGACATCTCGTCCCGATATAATGCCGATACGCTGGACAATGATTTTGCCATCATCACGCTGAGCCGTCCCATCGCGAATCTAAAATTCCCGCAACTCGGAGGCAATAGCCTTTGCTACTGGGGTAGTTCGGCCTGTGGCGCCGGCACCACGGCGGTGCCAGTTGATCCGGGGAATCTTGTGCGGCGTGTCGCCTACACTGCGGGATATCCCAAGAAGCATGGCGGAAACCAGATGTGGGTCTTTTCCGGATGGTTGGCCTCGGTACCTCAGCGGAGTCCAATCATGGTTTTCCGGGGCGAAACCACGGAGGGCCAAAGCGGGTCGCCCATGTGGATCCGGGATGGCAGCGGATACAACCTTGTCGGCATCGTCGTTGCCCGCGGCAATGTGAACCGAGTTATCCGGCTGACCTGGAATGTTGTCGAACAATTGAATGGCTGGATGCTCGCGGCCGAGAAACGGCAATGATCATCGACAGCCACTGCCATGCTGGCAAAGGCGACGGGCTCACCGGTCCCTGGGACACGGACGCTTCGCTGGGCAAGTATCTCCATCGCGCTACAACGGCCGGGATCACTCGGACCGTGCTCTTCTCAGCGTTTCACTCGGACTACGCTGTGGCCAACCGGGAAGTCGCCCGCATCGTAGCCAGCCGTCCCGACCGCTTTTATGGATTCGCTTTCGTTCACCCGGAGCGCGACCGGGGGCGAGTTTTCACCATGATCAAGGTCGCGGTGGAGCGTTATGGATTTCGGGGCATCAAGGTTCACCGCCATGACGCGCGCATTACGCGCGAGATTTGCGAAGTGGCCCGCGCATTTTCTCTGCCTGTGCTGTATGACGTGATGGGCGAAGTTTCCGTCGTCGAACTGATCGCGCGGGAATATCCCGAGGTAAATTTCATCATCCCTCATCTCGGCAGTTTCGCCGACGATTGGCGGGCTCAACTTGCCATGATCGATCATCTGGTTCGGCACGCCAACGTCTACATGGATACTTCCGGAATTCGCCGCTTCGATCTTCTCCAGGACGCGGTGCGGCGCGCCGGAGCCGGCAAAGTGCTCTTCGGCACGGATGGTCCCTGGCTGCATCCCGCGGTGGAGTTAGTCAAAGTACGCGTGCTCGGGCTGCCGCAACACGAGGAGCAGATGATCCTCAGCGGTAACTACCTGCGCTTGACCGCCGGGGTGCGGCCGCGACCTAAAGCTTATGCCGTTACCGCCGTTGCGGCAGCGTGGAGTCGGGGCGAACTCCGGGATCCCTGGTCCGGTGCGCAGTTTCCTTCAAGCTGAGTCCTCGAACTGGCCGGGCGCAGCGTCGGCCCCCTTTCCGTGAGCGCCTTTGCGCCTCGCGGCCCGCCGCATCTGCAAAGCTCGGTCCGTGACTCCGAGTTGGCGCGCCGCGCGCGCGAGATTCCCGTCGGCGCTTGCAACCGCCATCCGGATGGCCGTGTCGACCGCGGTGTGGCTGATTTCTTTGACTCCGATTCCCATGCCAACGGCCCGGCCAATCGCGGCCTCAAAAGAACCATCGCGCCATTCCGAGGGAACGGATTCCAAAGAAGGTCGCTCTTCTTGCGGGATGTCGCCTGCGGTCAGAGGCCCCGGACCCACGTGGCGATAACTCATGCGGGAGACAACTTGTTTCAGGTCGCGGACGTTCCCCGGATATGCGCGCTGGCACACGTAGTCTTTTACAGCCTGATCCATTTCAGGTTCCTGGCTTGGGCGCAGGTGCCGCAAGAAGTGCTGGGCAAGCGGCAGAATATCTTCGGGACGTTCCCGTAGAGCAGGAAGCTTACAGGTCCAGGCCGCAATGCGATAGTAGAGGTCGCGCCGGAACCGCCCTTGTGACTCTTCGTGCAGCAGGTCGCGGTTGGTGGCGCACACCAGGCGAAAATCGGTCTGCTGCCAAACATTGCTGCCTACTCGCTTGTAGGTACGTTCCTGCACCACCCGCAGAAGTTCGGCCTGCAGCGTAAGCGGAAGCTCTCCCACCTCATCGAGGAACAAGGTTCCTCCGCTTGCCAGGGCAAAGGCCCCATCGCGTGCGGCAACCGCGCCAGTAAAGGCTCCGCGCTCGTGACCGAAGAACTCGCTTCCCGATAATTCCGAGACGATAGTCGTGCAATCCAGCACCACTAAGTCGCGCTTCTGGCGCTGCGCGTCGAGAGAGTGGATAAGCCGGGATACAAGCTCCTTGCCCGTTCCGCTTTCTCCGGTAATCAGGACCGAGGCATCGGTAAAACTCGCGACCTCTACCATCTGCCGCAGCACCGCGATCCAGGCGGGACTGCTTCCGACCAGGTTGTCCCGCACCACGGGCGACGCCACCACTCGATCCACAGACTGCCAGCGCTCAAAACGCTCTGCGATCTCTCGCGCTGGGTGCGTCGAGTGGTCCCAGGCGAAGACGTCGGAAGCGCCGCTGTGCAGCAGCCGCCAGACGCTATTACCCGTCAGTGCGGATTGGAAAGTGGCCACGGCCAGAACTCGTTCGCGGCCGTTCCGGCTCGACTCACGCACCAGATCACAAACCGGCTGGCTGACCGCGTCGAAGAAGACAATGCCGGGTCCAGTATGCTCCTCGGAAGTCGGCGCGTGCGTGCGCACATGTTCGTGCAGGAGCGCTTGCACGATAGCGCCCCGGTGCGAAGAGTCGCCACGCTCGACGAAGCGGTGCCATAGGCTGGTCATATCCACCGCCGACAACTGACTTGCGGACTACTACCCTAGTTCTGGTCGCGCAGAGAGGGATCCTCCTATCGGTGAAGGTCACTCCGGTGTTGCCTTCGATGCTCGAAGGCGACTGAGGTCAACTGATCCATGCCAGGTCTCCGGGCTGGGGAACCGCTGACGGACATCGCTCGACAGAGCGATGTCCTGTACCGAGTAACTCCAAACTCTCGAGCGCCTGTGAATACGGACTGACTTCATCGGCAGATTCGATGTTCGGCAATCCTGTATTACAGGAGGCGGAACCGACTGCACTCGCTATGCTGCTTAAGTGACGCCGGGGGGGAGGTGTAGATGAAATGTTGGTACTTCGGGCGAATTTTATCTCCAAGCGATCTCACGATCAAGTATAAAGTGATTCTTGCTATGAAAACTGCCTCTTCGCCTGCTGTTTAGCGATTCGGTGCCGAGGTTGTGATGCTCTTGAGCTAAGGTTCAGAATTTCGCTCATGGGGACCTCTATGTTGCTATTACAACATAGAATTTTATGCCAGTTTTCGCTTCCGTGGATAAGCCCGAAGCGACTCGAATGTAAACTGTGACGTGGTTTTCATCTGCGCCGTTCTTCGCGGCTGAACACGATTCGGTTGTCCGCCGGAGATGCCGTCTGAAGTAGATGCACGTTGAACTTCACGATTAG
Source organism: Candidatus Acidiferrales bacterium (assembly GCA_035603035.1). Taxonomy (GTDB): domain Bacteria; phylum Acidobacteriota; class Terriglobia; order Terriglobales; family Acidobacteriaceae; genus Sulfotelmatobacter. Next base: position 6,300 of record DATNLE010000089.1, read on the forward strand.
CTTGGGCGCAAATGCATGTTGACGCAAAGTCCAACCACCGCAAGACAACATCGCCCTCGGAGGTTCTGCCTGACCTTCCGCTCTTAAGACCTTGCCGTCGAACCGCCGACCCTTCTTTTCGAGAGAAGGTCCCCTTGGAGAACCATGCACTTTTCTACGCAGTTCCTATAGGTGTGCTTCAGGAGATTGGCCGGTAATTACCGACTATCCGTGAACTGGACGGCTCGACTCGGAACGCACAACCTTCTCCGGACGGTCCGTCTGTTTTCGAGTTTTCGTAGTACTCTCGAGCCATGCGCATCCTTACTACCTTCTGCCTTTCAGTCGCGATTGCGTCCTATCTGCTACTTAAGCCGGTCAGCACTGCGCAATACAATCCTGCACCAGGCCCGACTGTGATTGCGCACGCGACCGTCATCAATCCGGGTACGTCATCGGTTCAGAGAGATAAGACAGTTGTCATCACCGGCGATCGCATCACCTCGGTTTCTGATACGGAGAAATTCCAGTTACCCAAGAACGCGCGGGTCATCGATGCCACCGGTCAATATCTTATCCCCGGGCTTTGGGACATGCATGTACACTCCGCTTTCGGTGATTGGTTCCCCGGCGGACGCGACATTATCCTGCCGCTTTTCATCGCTAACGGTGTCACTGGCGTGCGCGATATGGGAGGGGACATTCCGATTCTCCGGGAGTGGCGCCAAGAGATCGCGTCCGGCCGAATCGTCGGCCCGCGCATGGTCATCTCTGGCCCCATGCTGGACGCGTATCTACCGAATGGGAAATTGCGCTTCCCCAGTTCTATCGCTGTTAACACTCCGGCCAGTGCGGTTGCTGCCGTGGACTCGCTCAAAGCGCAAGGCGTGGACTTCATCAAGGTCCAGTCCGTCATTTCGCGCGATGCCTACCTTGCCGCTGCCGCGGAAGCGCACAAGCAGGGCTTGCCCATCGTCGGCCATGTTCCTGATAGGGTTCGCATTCGGGAAGTTGTCGAAGCGGGGCAGAAGAGTATCGAGCACCTGATGGGCATCTTCGAAGGCTGTTCTACTGCAGAGGACAGATTCATCAAGGGCGAAGGCAGCCTGAAACTGCTGCTCACCACACAGGACCGGCAAAGATGCGACTCGCTTATCAAACTGCTCGCGCAGAACCAGACCTGGCAGGTACCCACGCTGGCTTGGCAGCGTGGCGGAACATTTCTCGACCAGCGCGACCTGAAGCACGATCCACTCGACAAGTACGTTCCTGCCTACTGGCGCGATGTAACCTGGCGCCGCTTCAGCGATGAAATGATGCCCGATCTTCTACGCGATCCGCTGGCGCTACGCCAGGAGTATTTCGCCGACAATCTGCAAATGGTCGGCGCAATGTACCGCGCCGGAGTGCCGTTCATGGCCGGAACGGACACCGCCCCCGGCGTTTACATCATGCCGGGCTTCAGCTTACACGACGAACTCGCCAATTTTGTCGAGGCCGGTTTCACACCCATGGAATCGCTTCAGACCGCGACCAGCAACCCGGCGAGATTTCTTGGGATGGAAGCGAGCCTTGGTTCGGTCGAACCCGGCAAGGTCGCGGATATGGTGTTGCTCAGCGCAAACCCGCTCAAAGACATACGGAACACCCGAAAAATCAGCATCGTGGTCGCGAACGGCCGGGTTCTTGATCGTGCGGCGCTCAATCAGATCCTGATGCATGTCGAGGCCGCGAAGCGGCAGCAGTAATCAGCCTCCGCGGCCTGATTTCCAACTTTTGCGATCGAAGGAAGCAACCGCGCCCCACCGAACACCAGGAAGGCCGTGTAACCGGCGATGCCCTAATCGGCGTGCCTGTCATCTTCATGACGGTTGCCTACTATCAACGCAAATTCAACGAAACTGGCCGCGCATCGGGTGTTTCCTCACCACACCGACAGCTTGATTCCTAAAACCGACCCCCCAATTCCAGCTGCGCGGAATTGGAAGCTCGACGGTGCCTCCCGCCCAATTCCGGGCGGCCTATGCGGAAGTTATCCGAAGACGGACACTGGATCGATCGGTGGTTTTCGGCCAGCGAGACGTGAAGTTGTACCACAGTCGGCTCCGGGGAGATCGCGATTCATCTCCTCCAAACCCGTTTCCGGATATAGGAGTTGGGGATACGGATCACGGATCAGATGGCGCATACTGGAGCGGATGCGCATGTGGCAGACAATTCGCGCCTCTGCCCTCGGTCGTCATGGCCATGAGAAAGCGTATGCAGCTCTGGTGCTTTCAGGCGGGTACGAGGAGGCGGGAGATCATGGACGCTTCCGGGTGAAAGCCGGCGATGTTATCTTCCATGAGCAATTTGAAGCTCACCTAGACCGTTTCTCCGAAACGGGTGCAGTGGTGCTCAATCTGGGGCTGCCTGTCGGCTGTTCCTACACGCCCGGAATTTCGAGGGCAGTCGATCCCGACTCCGTTGCGCGCGTGGCCGAGAGAAGCTGCCGAGACGCCCTAGACTTGCTTTTCTCCGTTGCTATTAGCAGGACACCCCAGCCTGCCGACTGGCCGGACGAGTTGGCGGCAGCGCTGATGCTGAATCCATCTCTCAAACTGTCCCCATGGGGAGAAACGAACGGAATCCCGCCGTGGGCTGTGTCGCGGGGTTTCGGGTTGGTGTTTGGTGTTTCCCCGGAGGCTTTCCGTGCGCGCATTCGCGCTCGTCGTGCCTTGAAGTCTATTCAGAATACGCAGGCGTCACTCGCAAGCATTGCGGCCGAACTTGGCTTCGCCGACCAGTCGCACATGACGCGCAGCGTCAAGCAACTCACGGGAATTGCTCCGCAGGCGTGGCGATCCGCTGCAAATGGGTTCAAGACAGGAAGGAGCGTCGGCGTTTAGAAGGGACTATGCGGCGGATTCATGATCTGCTCTGCCTGCTCATCTTGGGTTCTGCCCAGATTGCCCAACCCCCTCTCCTCACTGCGGAGATCGTTTCCGTTCACCCGGGCACCGACTGGCAACTCAAGCCTTCTCTCAAATACGATACCCTCTGCCTCCTGAACGTGCTCAGCGGCGACCCGTACTATCTGCAGTACTATCAAGCCGAGTACGGGCACTTCCACTCTCTCTTCACGCCTGCGGAGCAGGCCGCCTTCGCACAGTTGAAGCATGTCATCAAGGATGAGGGGCATGGAATCGTCTCCGCGAAGCTGACGCTTTTCTACTCCGTGGTCGACGACGAAACCCTGCCGGAGATGATCCGCACGGCACACGACAGCGCTGTGATGGAAGCCGGCCTCAAGAAGACCTCATACTGGAGCGCAGATTCGTGGCAGAACTATGAGGCGGCTAAACCGGCGTTGGAGGCGGCTCTTCGAGCCTTGGATCGGGTCGGGTTTCCCGCCTACTGGGCGGCAAATGCCAGGCCCAAGATCGAGAAGCGAATCGCGGAGATCTCTCCCGAACTCCCGAAATACGACATCATTCCTGTAATCGAGAGCTACCTTGGCTTTTCCCTTCCATCGCACACGATCACTGTATATCTGCTGGCCTATTCAGAGCCTCACGGAATCCGTATTACGGGGTTGCGTTTCCTCACCCATGTGTCCTATCCGCTTGGTATCGTCCTTCATAATGCAATTCACGAGCCCATGCACCCGCCTTACCACGCGGACGATCCGAAGGTCCGCGAAGCCATTGACCTGCTAGGACGCGATCCGCTCGTGATCGATAAGGTTCAGCACCATGACCCGTCCTTCGGGTACAACACCACAGCTGGGTATATCGAAGAAGACTCGGTGCAGGCGTTAGAGCAACTTGTCAGCGAGAAGTTCGGTGTCGGCCGCAACCCTTGCCAATATTGGCGGGAGCAGGATGGCGGGATGCATGTCCTCGCGGTGGCTATGTATACGGGCTACAAGGAGGCGTTATCTGCCAATCCTGAATCTTACTCGCAGTGGTTCCTACGCGCGGTCCAGGATGGGCAGCTCCGCGGAAGCGACCTGCAGAAAACCGTTCAGTCCTTCTTTTCTCCAGCCCATTGCCATTAGCTCGATACATCAGCGGTTTGTGATTGCGATCTCTCGGTATCCTTCGATCGCGAATAACGGACTCCAGGGAAGTTGTTCCGGGCAGAAGTCGGCTTGGGAGAAGTGCAGTGCTGCTGAATTCCGCTCGCCCCAGATCTCCACAAGCGTTTCTGGATAGCGTAGGGCCCGGCCGGTGGCAGAGGCAAAGAGGAAAGGAACTTGTCTTGGCCGCGCGGCTGTTCCTTGGAAGCTTCCGGTGGGCGCGACAACAAGTGGCGGCGGATGGATCGTCCCCCAACGATCCACCCGCTGCCGCTATGAACCGCATTCAACCCAGAGATTCAAGTTGCCCGCGGCCGGCGTACAGATGTGTCAGTACTTAGCGACACTGAGAGTGTTCTGGCCGATGTTGATGGAATCGCCTGCAACCTTATCGTCGCCGCCGCCGCACAACTCAAATGTGTTGCTCGATCCTTTCGTCAGAACGCCGTCTTCGGGTTCGACAATCCACTGAAATGTGACGGTCAAGAAATGGCCCGTGGGTTTTGTGGCGATGTATTCCAGATTGGAGGGCCCGTAGACTCCGGTTTGGCACCCCGTGTGGTTCACGTCGAGCCCGACAAAATATATGTCGGCTGTTTCTACGAAGTATCTGGCGCTCCAAATCACAACAACCGGCTCCAGGGTGGAGGGTTCGTCGGTGCTGACCGTCTCACCCCAATCCGCACAACCAATTCCACTTAGACACGTGTTTTTGAAAATCTGTGTTTTGTCGGTTCGAAACACCTCTTGTGCAAAGGCCGATCCCGATCCTGCCGCGATGAGGCAAGCCAGAATTGCCGTGAATACAAAGCTCTCGATCACTTTCGAAGTGGTTTTCATTTGATTCTCCCTTGAAGTTTTCATTTTGATTCTCCTTTGTTATTTCTTGGGTCCGGCGCTCTTTTCATCTGCTGAATCCCGTGCTCATACCAGAAGGCGGAAAGCGCGAGGGAATCGCCTCATCAGCCTGGGGAAAATTTTCGCCGGGCGGGTTAGGTCGCCATCTCCGTCAGACGGTGTGCGTCTGAAAGGTGCATTGAAGCGCTACGCTCACTTCAAACACTATCTAGTCGAGGGTGAAGCTGTGATTGACCACTATCGGGCCTGCGAATATGCTATTAATCCACTCCCTAAAAGGGGCAGCCAGGGGGACGACATGGCCGAAGACCGGTCCGGTCAGGTCACCGAACTCTTGCAGCACTGGAGGCAGGGCGACGAAAAAGCTCTGCACGCGCTGCTCCCGCTGGTCTACAAAGAGTTGCATCGGCTCGCGCACTACCACCTGCAATCCGAACGCCCGGATCACACCCTGCAGAGCGCGGCTCTGGTTCACGAGGCCTACCTCCGGCTGATGGCCGGCCAACCGGTCGATCTGCAGAACCGCGCGCACTTCATCGGCGTCGCTTCGCGGCTGATGCGTCAGGTCCTGATTGACTACGCCCGCGAACGGAAAGCGTCCAAGCGTGACGGGGGATGCAAGATAGAGTTCGAGCATCTTGACGCCCTGGCGGTCCACAACGATGCCGAACTCCTGGCTTTGGACAATGCCCTCGACCAGTTGTCTCACATCGATGAGCGACAGGGAAAGATTGTAGAAATGAAGTTCTTCGGGGGCCTGACGGCTCCAGAAATCTCAGAGGTGTTGGGAATCTCCCGTGCCACCGTGGATCGCGACTGGGCTACGGCACGCGTCTGGCTGTATCGCCAAATGAGCAAAAGCGCATGAACACCCAGCCCTGGGAACGGCTCAAGGATCTCCTGCATGAGGTCATGCAACTTGCCCCTGAAGAGCGCTCACAGTTTCTCGATCAGAACTGTGGTTCCGACGATGCGCTGCGTGCCGACGTGGAATCGCTTCTTCTTGCCAACGCAGTCGTCCGCTCCAGCTTTTTGCGATCGCCCCTGTCAGCCGGCGGGCTGGGCGTAGAAAATAATAAGGAGCAGATCGACTCCCCCGTTGCCCTTGAAGCGGGACGGGTTTTCGCGCAGCGCTTTCTACTCGTCCGTAAGCTTGGCGAAGGAGGCATGGGGCAAGTCTGGCTGGCCGATCAGACTTCTCCCGTGCGACGGCAGGTTGCCCTCAAGCTGATCAAGGCCGGGATGTATGACGAGACGGTCGTGCAGCGGTTCCTGGCGGAACGGCAGTCCCTGGCGATCATGGAGCATCCAGCCATCGCCAAAGTGTTCGACGCCGGAACCACGGCCCAGGGGCAACCATTCTTTGTGATGGAGTTCGTGCCCGGCCTGCCGATTACACAATATTGCGATCGCAAGAAGCTCAAGATCAGCGATCGGCTGGAACTCTTCATCCAGGCGTGTGAAGGTGTTCAACATGCCCATCAAAAGGCCATTATCCATCGCGATCTAAAACCGGCAAACATTCTGGTGGTAGAGGTCGATGACAAGCCCGTGCCGCGGATCATCGACTTCGGTCTGGCCAAGGCCACGACGCCTCCGGTCGACGGCGAGAGTCTGTTCACGCAGATGGGGCACTTTCTGGGGACACCAGCGTATATGAGTCCCGAGCAGGTCGATCCCAATGTGCGGGATATCGATACGCGCACCGATGTTTATTCGCTGGGAGTTATTCTCTTTGTGCTGCTGACCGGGTTGCGGCCATTTGAAACCGAGCAGAAGCAGGCGCCGGACGAGTGGCTGCGAAAGTTGCGCGAGGAGGAACCGCCGCGCCCAAGTGCCAAAGTCAGTGCCGATCGAGACACATCGACGGCTACGGCGGCGGCACGCGGCACCGAGCCCAGACAACTGGTGAGCTTGCTGCGCGGCGATCTGGACTGGATCACGATGAGGGCGGTAGAGAGGGATCGCGCTCGCCGCTATGGATCGCCTTCCGAACTGGCTGTTGACATTCGCCGCTATTTGAACCATGAGCCGGTGGCAGCGCGCCCGGCAAGCGCTGGCTATCGCTTGCAAAAGTATACTCGGCGGCACCGTGTAGGCGTGGGGGTGGCTGCCGGATTGGTGCTGCTGCTGGCGGCGTTCTCTATTTTGCAAGCGGTACAGTTGCGCCGCATCACTCGGGAGCGCGACCGCGCCAACCACGAGCGCAATCGCGCAACGCGCATCACCGATTTCATGACGAACATGTTCAAGGTATCCGATGCGAACCAGGCGCGCGGCAATAGCGTTACTGCCCGCGAGATTCTCGACAAGGCCTCGAACGACCTAGGCAAGGGTCTGGCGAAGGACCCTGAGGTTCAAGCCGAGATGATGCGGGTAATTTCACGCATTTACGGGAGTCTGGCACTATACGCTCGTGCTCATGAACTGGCACAGCGTTCCTTGGATACGCGGTTGAGACTACTCGGACCGGATGACCCAAAGACGCTGGAGTCGATGGCCCAGATGGCCACCGTCCTGATTTATGAAGGACACTATCCCGAAGCGGAAAAGCTGGAGCGTCAAGCGCTGGCAGGCGAACGCCGCGTGCTCGGATCCGACGACCCGCTCACGTTGGAGACAATGGATCACTTGGGCGTAGTCCGAGGACACCAGGGACATTACGACGAGCAGGAGAAACTGGAACGCGAGGTGATCGAGCTCGGCAGTCGCAAGTTGGGTACGGAGAATGAGCAAGTATTGCGAGCGATGGCCAATCTGGGCGCAGCGCTCTGGGATCAGGCCCGCTACAGGGAGGCTGAACAAGTCGATCACCAACTGCTTGATTTAGATCGCCGCGTGCTGGGAGCGGATGACCCCCGAACCCTGTTAGTCGCGGGCAATCTGGCATTGGTCATCAAGTCTCAAGGGCGCTTCTCCGAAGCCGAGCCTTTGTATGGCGAAGTCTTGGCCGTCCAGCAGCGCGTGTTGGGAACCGAACATCAGGCCACGGTCTTCACCATGGAAAATCTAGCCGGCCTTCTCATTATGGAAGGGCGTCTAGCCGAGGCAGAAAAAATCTCCCGCGAAACTTTGGCCATTCGCACACGAATCCTTGGGGCTGAACACGCCGACACCTTGTGGTCCAAAATGAACTTGGCAGATGAACTTTTGCAGGAAGGCCATGTCCACGAAGCAGAAAAATTGCAACGCGAAGTAGTGGGAACCAGCATTCGCGTCCTGGGACCGGAAAATCCCAGTAGTTTGGCCTATCAAACCGGCCTTGCCAAAACCCTGACTAGAGAAGGACGTTATGCCGAAGCGGAAAAGCTCGCTCGGGAAACCTATGCGGCCCAGTTTCGCACGCTTGGCCCCCTACATGACGACACCGTAGATACATTGCGGGGACTTGGAAAAGCCATGGCTTGCCGCCATCACTACCTAGAGGCCAGCAAGCTGTTTCGCGACGCGATCGAAAAGCAAAACAATTCCAAAGGACAAGGCGAACCCTTCTCCGTGTGGTATTCCTTCGCCTGCGTGGCACTGGCTGCCAACCGACCCGATGACGCACTTCAGTATCTGCGCGAAGCCATCAATCGCGGATACAATAATGCCGATGCCCTGATGGCCGACGACGACCTGAAGAACCTTCGTTCCAACCCAAAGTTCCAACAACTCGTCGCCGAACTTACCCCCCCCACGCAGAAGAGTTCAGCTCCATAGTAGCCGATACATGCATCTGATCGCGAAAATGCACCTTGTCCGTTCCCGTATCCATTCGATTGCTCTCTAACTGAGAAGTTTTCAACAGGCTATTTCGGAGAAATTCCTTCCGGATTCCTCAGAGGAATCCGTCCCACATTTCAGAAGCGCGTTTCTGGACCGCGAGTGAAGGCTGAAGCACGGGAGGGAGATGATCCATCCCTGACAGCTGCCTGCACGAGTACTTCCCCGATTGCCGACAAGCCAACCAGAATCGCCGCTGCGCGGCGATGTGCTCAGCGCGTTATAATTGCGCGCGCGTATGCCCCTCACCTCTGGCACGAAACTCGGTCCGTACGAAATTCAATCGCCCCTCGGTGAAGGGGGCATGGGAGAGGTATACCGCGCCCGGGACATCCGTCTCGACCGTTTCGTCGCCATCAAAGTCCTGGCTTCTCATCTGTCCTCGTCCCCCGAACTGAAGCAGCGCATGGAGCGCGAGGCCAAGGCGATTTCCGCGCTCAACCATCCACACATCTGCCGTCTTTACGACGTCGGCTCGCAGGATGGCACCGAGTACCTCGTGATGGAGTTGCTAGAAGGAGAGACTCTCTCGCAGAGGCTGGCGAAAGGACGGCTGCCGATCAGCGAAGTCCTCCGAATCGGAATTGGCGTGGCCGAAGCGCTAGAGGCAGCGCACCGGCAGGCGATCGTGCATCGCGATTTGAAACCCGGAAACGTCATGCTCACGAAAAGCGGCGCGAAGCTTATGGACTTCGGTTTAGCGAAGTCGACGGCTGCCGGCTTGGGTGGAGCAGTCACGAGTGCACCTCTGTTGTCGGCCGCGAAGACGATGAGCGGAGCAAGTCCGATGTCTCCGCTCACAACAGCCGGCGCAATCATTGGCACGATTCAATACATGTCGCCAGAACAGATCGAAGGCAAGGAAGCGGATGGGCGATCGGACCTGTTTGCGCTGGGCGCTGTTCTTTACGAAATGGTGACTGGTGGAAGACCGTTTGCCGGCAAAAGCCAAATCACCGTGGCCAGCGCGATTCTCGAGAGGGACCCAGAACCAATTTCCGCGTTGCAGCCACTGACGCCGCCAGCGTTGGAGCACATCATCCATACCTGCCTGGCGAAGGATCCTGAAGATCGCATGCAGACGGCACATGATGTCAAGCTGCAACTAAAGTGGATCGCGCAAGGCGCGAACGAGGATCGCAGGCCGATCGGAAACGAAGAAACAAAACGTGGGAATCTTGGCTGGATCGCTGCAGGCGCACTCGCCGTCGTACTGATTGCATCCCTTGCGTGGTGGCGAAGCTCGATACCCGCCGAGCAGATCACGTATTTTTTCGCGCCGCTCCCCTTCTCCTCTCGCGATGTGGCAGTGTCTCCCAACGGCCACACGGTTGCGGTCGTTGGCTATCGTGAATCGGAACGAAAAAGCGTTCTTTGGATTTATGAAGTGGGCTCGCCGGCGGGCAACAGCTTGCCCAGCACTGAGGGCGCCAACTTTCCCTTCTGGTCGCCGGACGGCCGTTCGCTGGGATTCTTTGCCGATGGAAAGCTGAAGAAGCTTGAACTGGCGGGCGGGCCTGTGCAGACGTTATGCGACGCGCCCACCGGGCGCGGCGGCGCATGGAATAAAGAAGGCGTCATCCTGTTTACCCCGAGCGGACTCTTGGGAACCGGCCTTTTTCGAATTCCGGCTTCGGGCGGAACGTCCGTGCAGGTCAGCTTTCCAGATCGAACGCAGGGAGAAGACAGCCATCGCTGGCCGATATTTTTGCCGGACCAAATTCACTATCTCTATTTGGCGATGAATCTTACTGGCCGAAGAGACCTTTACTCGGTCTATGTGGGCTCATTGAGTTCGAAGGAGAAGCGACTGCTTGTCCGAACAAGAGCCAATGCTGCCTACGCCTCGCCCGGCTATCTGATCTTCGAGCGCGATCAGACTCTTTTTGCGCAACGTTTTGACCCGAAGAAATTAGAGCTGAGTGGAGAGCCGACTCCTATTCTGAATGACGTTCAGTACTGGCCGCGCATCGCGAGAGCGGTCTTTGCCACTTCGAATACCGGGCTTCTGGTGGCGCAAAAAACTGGAGATAACGGCATCTCACAACCAGCCTGGTTCGATCGCACGGGTCAACCGGCGGGAGTGGCTCTGAAACCCGGCATTTACGGCAACATATTCTTGTCGCCGAACGGAAAACTGTTGGCCTCGGATACGACAGATCCGGCCAGCCAGAACACGGACGTATGGACTTACGATCTCGAGACTGAGAGTGCCAAGCGGCTGACATTCGATCCATCCATCGACTCGATGCCGGTGTGGAGTCCGGATAGCCGCCGGATGGTTTTTGCCTCAAATCGCGAATCTAAGTTTGACTTGTATCTGAAAGACGCCAACGGGGCGCAAGAAGAAAAGATAGTCGAGCAAGACGGCCCCGACCGGTTCCCCAACGATTGGTCTCCCGACGGCAAATCTGTGATCTATGAGCGAGGGTCAGATCTGTGGATTTTGAATTTGCCGGACCTCAAGATGACTCAGTTCTTAAAAGCATCCTCGACGCTGAAGAATGCACGTTTTTCGCCCGATGGACGTTGGCTGGCATATGGGTCGAATGAAAGCGGGCGATGGGAAATTTATGTGACTTCTTTTCCTGATGCGCATGGCAAGTGGCAGATCTCGAATGGAGGTGGAGACCAACCCAAATGGCGAAGAGATGGGAAGGAACTCTTCTACATAACTCCAGATGGAAAGATCATGGCGGCTCCGGTGAACGTGGGCGCCAATTTCGATGCTGGAACCCCCAGCTTGCTGTTTCAGGCCAATCCACGGGAGATGGTTGCAACCTCCGAGCAGGTTACTTATGACGTCAGCAAAGACGGGCAGAGATTTCTCATCAACACGCAGTTGAAGACGGGAACAACCCCAATGTCCATCGTGCTGAATTGGGCGGCGAAGTTGACCCGATGATGCTGCGGTTGATGGCTGTATTTTGTCCTGGATCACCGGGAACCGGAAGTTATGCTCCGGGACAAATTCTCAACGACGCTGGCCTGAAGTCGGCTTCGGGGAAGCGCCTTTCCCCAAATCCCGACTGACTCCCAAAGGTCCTCGAAGCTCTTTGTAGTTGATCCGCAGCTACTTTACTAATGAGCCGGCGAGGCTTTCATGCGGTGGTCCAGATGCATCCGTAGTTGCTCGGAACACTAATCGTCTGCGCCGCACCTGCCACAACGCCGTTCAGATTCTGCCCGCCCTCAATCTCCTCGACATAGTCGCCGCTTGTTGGGAAAGAGGCGAAGCTCGTCGTCTGTTCCTGATTTGTAAAATTGACGACAACCAGACTGAATGTGTTGCCCACCTGCCGGGAAAATGCCAGCAAACCCTTGGAGTTGAAATTGTTGTAGTCGTTGTAGAAGAAATGCTGGCCATCACTGAATTGCGCCCCACTACGCCGGATTTTCGTCAGCTTGCGAAGCAGGCGGATAATCGGCTTGCCGTCGTTGTCATAGAAATAGTTCCAGCGCACCGGCCGATAAAGCATGACGCGTCCGTAGCCGTTGGCAGGAATCCAATAGTTCTCGCAAAATTCCTGCCCTTCCGACAGCAACGGCGTTCCCTTCGCCGTCATGAGTGCAATCAGGTAAGGCTGAACCTTCGGCCAATTGTCGTCCCGATCCCCTTGCTGAAGCAACACATCGTCGGGATCGTTGTCGACGCCGATCGTACCGAAGTTACAGATGAAACGCTGATGATCGTGATTCTCTATGTACTGAAGCCCGGTCTTGGGCAGAACGTCGCCGTTTACCGTCACCGACGTTGGATATCCGTTGAGTCCAAGTTGTAGTCCCAGTTGCTCGATGGCGCCCGGGGTGCCAGCGGCGCAGCTAGCGGCCGCGCCCAGTGTGCCGTCCTGCCATGTACCCGTGCTGTAACTCCCGTAAAGAATATCCGGAGGATCTGGAAGATATTCCGCAATCTGGATCAGATTGATATTCCCGGCCGCATCAAAGAATCGCTGATAGTGATCCGTCGCCCCGGCCTTCGCTTTGACATACTGGAAGGTGGTAAATACCAGGTTGGCATAACCTGCTCCGGTGGGACCGTCCCAATACTCCGGCACATCGTCGAAGCGGAATCCGTCCACGTGAAACGTGTCGAGCCAAAACTGATTGACGGAGTAGTAATGATCCTGAGTAAGTTTCTTCGTGAAATCGTTCAACGTGCCGAACTCCCCGCTGCCCCCGTTGAACGGATTAGGGAGATCGCCCTGCAGGGCGCCGTAAAGCTGCGTGTACGCGAAGTCGCCGCCGGTGTGGCCGTACACCGAATCCACAATCACGGCGATGCCATTCTGGTGGCAGAGATCAACGAACTGCTGAAAATCAGACGCTTTGCCAAAACGCTCCGCGACGCAGAAATAGCCGATCGGGTCGTATCCCCAATCGATGGTGCTCAGAACGTTGGAGACCGGCATGACTTCGATGCAGTTGATTCCAAGATCTGCCAGGTAAGGAAGCTGCCTGATAGTCCGGCCCAGATCGTCCCGAAACTCGGTGATCATTAGCTCGTAAACGATGGCATTCTTAAGCGGCGGCGTTTTCCACGTAGTTTCGTTGGCAGAGAATACGTAGGGAGCACTTTCGACAGTAATCGCAGACAGGCGCCCGACGCCGACTTCGCGCGAAAATGGATCGATGATGAAATCAATGTCGCCGCGTGTGGGGCTGTGAATGAGATAACGATAGACGTAACGTCCGGGTTGCCCGAACACGAACGACCCCGGCGGCGCCGGCGCGGTGTTGAGATCGATCTGGCCGGACCAGTAATCGCCGTAAGTAGGATCGACAGAGTGAGCCTGTGTCACCAGCGCTGGCTGGACCGCCTGAAGATACTGGTCCGTTTCGTGAATGATTTTCACGGAAACAGCGTATCCTTTGGCTGAATCAACTCCCGGCAGATAAATTCCGAACCGGACGACCTTGGGTGATATTTCCAGCGCGCCCAAAGTATTCATCGGAAGGTAATTCATGAAGCACCTCCGAGCATACGTAAACAGGATGGCCCGTTATTATACCCGGCGATATTGACCAATACCGGGCCAGAAGTCGGTTTGGGGGCATCCGGATGGCGGTTATGTAAGGTTTGCGGAGATACGGAAGCAATTCCTTGATTGGCCGCGGCAAGCGTCGCTGAGTGCATCGCGTTCAAATTGCGCGCGACCAATTCGTAGGCTTCGAGGACTCCATCACCAGATGCGACAGCGGTTTTCCTTCACCAGGCTGGCCCGGCTTGCATGCGAATGCCTTCTCAAACTCGGGCAGGTTCACCACCAGGCCGTTGACGCGGTACTTGCCCGGCGAATGCGGATCTGTGATGGCGTTCATGCGTAGGTTCTCTGGCCGGTCGTTCTCACACGCCCATTGCGCGTTTCCGACAAAGAAGCGCTGCTCGGGCGTGAGGCCGTCGCGGTTTTCCAGGTGCAAATTCCTGGTCTGATCTTTCCATGCCATCCAGGCGACGTGGTCCTGGAACTTCGGGTCGCGCACCAGGGCGAAGCCAAGCATTGGATGGCCCTTTTCGTCGTAGTAAACCCCGGTTTCGCCCGATTCATTCAGGATGAGCCTCCATTCGCAAAGAAAGAATGTCAGCCTCTTCTTGTCACTGCGCAAGTTCAGCGAAGACATCCAGTTTAGAGGGTGAAAGGTCGCAATTGACTGAGTTCATTGTCTGCAACTTCCTGGGAATCCGCTAACCTCGCGGATTCCATTCTTTACATCTTGCGAATCCTTACCGGAGTACTCCGCTCAGGGCCGCGTCCACCACCTGCTCGATGAATTTGTCGTCGACGGGCTGCCTCGTGATCAGCTGGCGAAGATAGACCGGCGCAACAACGAGTTCCGCAGGCATCTGGGGTCGATTCCGGCTCGCAATTCACCTCCCTCCGCAGCCCGTTCGGCGCAAGGCACCGTAACGGATCCGAATGACTGGTGAGCAATTGGCCGCCAGAGCGGCGTCATCCTTGACAGCGGCCATCGTTCGCGCCACGCAATCGCCGAGCGGCGACTTAAGGTATCCGTCCATGAGCCGGCCGAAGGCGGTCAGGTCACCGCGGAGCGAACCTGTGTCGGTATGGGGAGTACCAAGAGCTTGCCGGAGTCCGCTGTGTGCGGGTTTCGGCCTTTCGCATCTCGCGATTCCTTCTACAAAGCCAGGTATTGATGGATGAAGGCGATAGCCATGCTGCCTTCGCCCACTCCACTCGATACTCGTTTGATTGAGTTATGGCGCGCGTCGCCAGCGCAGAAGACGCCTGGCAGGCTCGTCTCCAGCGGGAACGGGTGGCGATCGAGTTTCCAGGTAGTGAGGTCGCGTCCTGTGCATAGATAGCCGCGTGGATCCCTCTCGAGCTCAATTGGCAGCCAGGAGGTGCAGGCATCGGCGCCGATCATCACAAACAAAGCATCGGCTTCGTAGCCGAGAATCTTATCCGCCTCATGCGGCGCTTGCACGCGAACTTCAATTCGTTCCAGGTGATGTTCACCGTCCGCCGAAACAACCTGGGTAAAGGGAAGAACCTCGATATTGGCCTTCGATGCAATCTGGTCAATCAGATACTGCGACATACTGAGCTTCAATCCTTTGCCCCGCAGCAAAACCTTTACTTCAGCCGCGTAGCTCGATAAAAACATGGCAGCTTGCCCCGCTGAATTTCCGCCTCCCACGATGAAGACCTTCTTGCCGACCACATTGGTCGCCTCCTGCCGGGCCGCTCCATAAAATATGCCGCGTCCAAGCAGTCGATCTTCACCCTTCGCCTGCAGCCGACGCCAGTCCACACCTATAGCCACCACTACAGCTCGGGCTAAGACTGTCTGGCCTCCGTCAAGCCCGCACAGATAGCCTTCGCTCGAGGGCGTAAGCTTTTCAACGGAACGCGTCAGCGCGACTTCCGCGCCGAAGCGAGTCGCCTGCTTGAATCCGCGCCCGGTCAGATCGTCTCCTGAAATTCCCTCTGGAAACCCCAGACAATTTTCGATACGGGACGATGTGCCTGCTTGCCCGCCTGCGGCACAGCGCTCGACGATCAGCACGCTAAGTCCTTCAGAACTCCCATAAACGCCGGCGGCCATACCGGC
The DNA here is from genome assembly GCA_035603035.1 of Candidatus Acidiferrales bacterium. Taxonomy (GTDB): domain Bacteria; phylum Acidobacteriota; class Terriglobia; order Terriglobales; family Acidobacteriaceae; genus Sulfotelmatobacter. The sequence continues at coordinate 22,036 of DATNLE010000089.1, forward strand.
CGGTCCGGCCCCCACAATCACCACGTCATAACTGTCGTGATTGGGCCTGGTCTGCAGTTGCAAGGCCTCTGCAATTTCCCTTGTTGTCGGCGGCTCACTGAAAAGCTGTCCGTCAACACTTACGCCCGGACAATCAGGGTCGTCGGACAGGCCGCCCGGCACCCTGTCCGGATAGGCATCACGATCAACCCACTCGTAAGGAATACGATTCGCTGAAAGAAATGCTCGGATGTTATGGCAGTCCTCATCCCTGTCGCGGCCGAAGATGAGCACCCGTGCTGTGGGTAAAGAAAGAGAACGTTGCTGGATCAACAAAAGCCGTTCACCGAGCGTCTCCAGAATGAGGGTGCGGGCCTCTTTTGAGTCCCGAATCAAGTGATAAAACTGCTGCTTATCCAGGCGCGCGATGCGGCACAAGGTTTGGGCTCGCAATGAGCCGAAGGTCGGAGTCCCCATCAGAAGAGGCACTTCACCCACGAAATCGCCCTGTTTGAATTCGTACTCCGCAAACTCAGTCTGCTTTCCGTGAACATCTAAAACTATCCGCAAACGGCCTTCCAACAGCACATAGAACCAAGCGGGCGCACCCTCCCGAGAGAGCCATTCTCCCGGCTCGATCCGCACATCGGCGATAGCATGCGCCAGTCGAGCGCATTCGGCCTCGTCAAGACAGGCAAAGATTTTGGCTTGTCGCAGTTCTTCTGGAGTAAACACGAAACCCGCCTCACAATCGGCATAGATAATAGATAATCGTGAAACTTTTGTACCACAGAACGCTGTCAATGGCGCTCACGCCGAGGAACGCAGACGCCCTCACGCTCCACGAAGGTAGTCGGCATGTCGCCCGGTATACAGCCTGGGGTGAAGTGACAGGTAGAGCGACATGGCTCGATATCGGACAGCTTTGACTCAATACCGTGGAGTCCTGGGATTACTTCCGACGAACACGCTTGTCTTTACATAGCCCGCTCGGCGAGTGATAAATCGCCAGTTGCACTCGCCGACAAATGAGATCATTGCAAGTCGCGATCGGTCGGATATGCGGACGAACGGCCCCAACCAACTTGCAAGCTTGCCAGGTCAAATAGTGAATGAAACTGAATGATAAAATACATTCGCATCAACAATCTGATTCCTTTTTCTTAGGGGTAGTGGGTCTCGGTGCCGGCACGGCTCATTAGTGCTAGGCTTCCGCGAGCACGAAACTCTGGAGGCGGTTTCACGGGAGCCGCTTCCTATGCCCACAGAACGGCAAAGCAGGTCTGATAGTCCCTCTGCGACTTGGCCCAAGCGGGGCAACCCAGGAGTAGATTGGCCGCCACAATGACTGGCAGACCAAAGAGCGAAGCTGCAGCGGAGGTGACATGTACTACTACGAGCAGGATCATCCTTTCCCCAAAGGGCCCTACCACCCAACCTGTCCCAACTTACCGCCGCGAACTAGATCACACACTCTCCGACAAACCCCGCTCGTTTCCTCAGGAAGAGTAAACTATTTGCCATCCTTTAAAGCCGAGCCAGCAACTCGAACGGGGAACTTCAATCTTCGTTCCAGCTCCGCTATGGAGTTGAAATTTGCGCGCAATCTTCGTCAGCTATCGACGGAATGATTCGCAAGGAGAGGCTGGTCGTTTGTTTGACGACCTGGTTACTCACCTCGGCGAGCAGAAAGTATTTATGGATGTCGCAGGCATCGAAGCGGGCCGCGACTTCCGCAAGGCAATCGAAGAGAGCATTGCCAGTTGTGGTGTGCTGCTGGTGATCATAGGGCCGTCCTGGCTCGCCGCGAAGAATGAAGCGGGGGTACGCCGCCTGGACGATCCCGCCGATTTCGTCCGTGAAGAGGTCGCCGCGGCCCTGAGGCGGGATATCCCGGTAATACCGGTCCTCGTGCGCGGAGCCGAGATGCCGCGCGTCGAACAATTGCCGGAGGCCCTGGCCGATTTGGCCTATCGCAATTGTGTCGAATTAACTCATGCACGGTGGAGATCCGACGTTCAGCTGCTGATTGAGCCCCTGCGGCGCCTCATTGGAATTTCCGGTGAAATCAAACATCATAGCGCTAGCGGCGAAGCAATCGTCGCCGACCATCGACGACCCTCATCGCAGGAACTCACATCTTCCCCCAATGCCGAACAGATCACGGCGTCGCGCTTCGACGCTGCTACTTTGCAGCGAATCCGCCGAGAGCTCGCTCGGCACATCGGCCCGATCGCCGAGCTGGTGGTGGCCCGCGCAGCCCCGCTCTGTCATTCGACCGAGGACCTTTTTCTCAAAGTTGCTGAGGAGATTGAATCGCCTCAAGAGCGCGAGGACTTTCTTCGAAAGATGAACTCGCCCTCCTTACTCGGCGGCACGAAGCCCGTAAGAGTGGAGGGCCAATCACCAGTCTCCCAAAGTCCGCAGACACCGACCCCCAGAGCCGATGTCGATCCCGTTCATGCTGCCCCGCCACGATCGGGGGCTCGGTCAATGAGTTCAATTCCGGTGATGATCGTTGCAGGGGTTCTGGTACTGGCCCTGGCATTCGCGGCGGCCAAGCGGAGGCAGGCGCCTGGCGCTCCTGCTTCATCTGCGCCATCCTCTGGTTCGCCACAAGAAGCCAGCAAACCAGCTTCTGCTCCAGAAAGTGTGCACCCAACCGATCAGTCTCCCGGAGGACTCGATACGCCCGCCGCGAGTCTTGACAGGGGCACCAGATCAGACCGGGTAAGTTTGCCCGCGGAAATCGCTCAAAGTCTCCTGGTTACCAAGATTGTGCCTACTTACCCACTGCTGGCACGGGAAGCTCGGGTTCACGGTGAAGTCGTTCTTGATGTCGACATCTCGAAGGACGGGACGATCGAAGATCTCCGAGCGCGAACCGGACATCCTATGCTAATTCCAGCGGCTATCGATGCGGTGAAACAGTGGCGCTATAAGCCCTACCTTCTGAATGGCGAACCTGTTCCCGTGCAGACTCAGGTCATAGTTCACTTCAGTCTTACCACCGGCTAGAGTTTTTTCAGCTCCGGAGTATGGACTTACCTCAGAAGTTTCAGGGCTTTGGCCAAGCTAACCTGCATGCGATTGAACGACGCCGTCATCGTAGCGATCTCGTCTTTTCCCCTCACGGGCAGCGGAGCGGGTGTCGCTTCGCCCTTGCTGGCAAGATCGGCAGCATCCGAGACGAGCCGCAACGGTCGGATCACGATGAAATAAACGCCGGCATCCAGCGCAGCGATGGTGGCGAACAGGGCTATGGCAAGGTAAATAATCAGTAGATGAAACGCTCGTTTGGCAATGCCCACCGGTACTGACATCGGCACGGAAACAATCTGAGCAGCGACCACGGCGCCAGCCTTCCATCCGAAACCATGGTCGGGGCCATAGGTGGCGATCATGGCGGGGGGAGCAACGGCCGGACGACTATGACATTCCATGCACGGCGGATCTGCTGTTATTGCCGAAGCCAGATACATCGCCGGTCCAGTAGGAGTGTCCCGGTCTCCTGTCAGCGGCTTGCGGTCGGAATGGTCCCGCATATAAGCGAGGATGTCGGCTTCCCAATCCGTTGCGCGGTCTTCGGGATTCGTAGGGTTCACCGAAACTTCGCGGTACGTGTAGTCAGGGTACTTCTGCCTGAGCCGATTGAAGGTGCTGGTTGCACCGAACGCTGGGATCGTCTCTGGCAAGAATCTCGTCTTATGTTGCGGATTTTGTTCAAGCAGTGGTTTCAGGTCCTCGGCTGTGTAATCGCGCACCGAGCGGGCACTGGCCATCATCAGCTCGGCTTCCTGCATAACCTCGCGACTCGCATTTTGGATCAGAAAATTATAAGAAAGCTGGGAGATGAGGAGTGTACCAGCTCCAAACAGTACCAGCAGAATCAGGTTGAACTTCGCCAGGAGCTTCATTGTGAGCACTTTCGGACGCCGCGATCTGGCCGACGAGCTGAATTAACCGGGAGTATGCAAATAAGGGCAGTGTAACTCCACCGCCATCGAAGATGCGATACCGTTCGTGAGTCTCTGGAGCCTGCACTTGGTCAAAAATTGTTTTCTGGGGATTTGCCCGGCGGGTTAGAATCGGCAGCCATGAATACTCAAGCAACGGGCGCTGCCCTGATCGACCCCATCATGGAGCGACTGGAAGATCAAATCGGCTGGTATGACCGCAAGAGTCTGCTCAACCAGCGAAACTTCAAGCGAATCAAGATGGTTGAAATAACCGCGGCTGCGCTGATTCCCTTCGTTTCGGCATTCAATTTCCAGCGTATGGCGTGGGTGTCCGGAGGACTCGGTGTCTTGATCACTGTGCTGGAAGGGATGCTGCATCTCAACCAGTACGAGCAGAATTGGATTACCTACCGTTCGACCTGCGAGTCGCTCAAGCACGAGAAATATGTGTATCTGGGGAAGGCCGGGCCGTACGCCGGCTCGGCAGACGCGCACGCGGTGCTAGCAGACAGAATCGAATCGCTGGTATCGCAGGAACACGCCAAATGGGCGTCCGGGCAGCTGCAACAGGCAAAACCAAGTGCTGGGTGATCACCTGAGTTTGAACCAAAGTACGAAAGGGTTCGGCCATTCCTCTAAACGAGGGGACAGAAGAGTCGAGATGTACCTGAATTGAACCATGTCTGGGTCTTCGCGAGGCCATAACTGTGGCAAGTTTCGATTTGTTTCTTCCGATGTTACTCCGCTTTGAAGGTGGCTACGTCGACGATCCCACCGACCCGGGTGGCGAAACCAATAAAGGAATCACCATGGCGACGTTTCAGCGATGCTCTCACCAACTCCTGGGAATTGATCCAACATCGCAAAACTTGCAGTCTTTAACCGATGCTCAAGCCGGCATCATCTATCGCAGTCTCTATTGGGACCGGATTAACGGCGACGATTTTCAACTGCAGGACTTGGCGAACATCCTCTGCGACTTCTACGTCAATGCAGGAACTCACGCCACCGTTCTGCTCCAGCGCATCCTAAACACGATGGGAGCGCATCTCATCGAAGATGGCGGTATCGGGCCAGCGTCAATTCAGGCTCTGGGGAGTCTCGATCAAGTAGCAGTATATCGTCAGTACAAGCAGGGTCGGATCGAGTATTATCAGGGCTTGGGTCAAAGGTTTCCGCAGTTCCTGACCGGATGGCTGAACCGGACCAACGCCTTCCCTGCTTTGTAGAATTCACTCACGATGATGCTAGGAACGCCGTCGTCTAAGCGTTGGCATTCTCGCCAGTGCTGGACACTGAGCGAGGTGTGAACAGGGCTCGTCATGATTTTTTCTTCGCTTCTGGCTCTGCTTTCTGCGCGAAGAAACGCTTCAGACGATCTCCGATTTCCTCGCAGGCAGGGGACAGGGTGGCGTTTTGCTCGCGTTAGGTTTAGCCCGGGCATTCGACTTATTGGTTGTCTCGGATACGGCTCCGCTGCTGGGATTGTTTTTCTGTAGATTCGAGATACCAAAGGCCCCTAGAAAGACAGTTAGTAGAGCAATGATCCCAGAGTTCCCTTTCATGATGAAACCTCAGTGGTGTCTATCGAGGTGCACGGAACCATTGAAATCATTGACGTATGGTGGGCGGTCCCTATTCTCAGTACAAAGAGGGACGAGAAGACCCACCCAACAGCGAAGTGTTCATACTGAAGATATTGTGATGTCCTTCCGGGCCTCCCCAGGCAAACATCAGTGAGACCATGGGGAAGCCGCCTGCGCGGAGGGTCAGCCCTGCAGCGAAGCTATGTTTCAGGTGATCAAATCCGAGATCGCTGCGCCTAACCGAAACTCTGCCTTGGTCGGTCATGAACTTGAGCCCAAATGGGCCCCAGATCGAGTGTTCGAAATTCTCTTGCAACAACAGAAGATTGGGAGCGCGAAACCGGTAGTCCTGGTAGCTTCCGAGCGCCATCGCTCCATCAATGTCGGACCCACCCAGCGTCTGCTGAAAATAGAACGGC
>DATNLE010000138.1:0-1367 GCA_035603035.1 Candidatus Acidiferrales bacterium
TCGCCACTGGCAAAAAGGAGAAGCGTGAGTTTGCGTCCGGACCCAGATTGACGGCGCTTCGAATGGCTTCACGAGTCAGAAAACTTGCTCAAGACTGGAAGTACCAGGTGGTATCGATCGGATACCCTGGACCTGTCCTCCACAACCGCCCCGTTGCGGAACCTCGCAACCTGGCGGTCGGCTGGATGGGATTTAACTTTGAGGAAGCGTTCGAGCGACCGACGAAAATCATCAACGATGCGGCCATGCAGGCGCTAGGCAGCTATCGTAACGGAAAGATGTTGTTCCTCGGGCTAGGAACGGGCTTGGGCTCGACGCTTATTGCGGATGGTATTCTGGAGCCTATGGAGCTCGGTCATCTGCCTTACAAGAGGGGCACATACGAGGACTATGCCGGAGCTCGGGGATTGCGACAGTTTGGCAAAAGGAAATGGCGGCAACACGTCGCCGATGTCGTTGCACGTTTGATTGCGGCGCTAGAACCGACCGACGTCGTGATCGGCGGCGGGAACGTCAGTAAACTGAAAGAGCTGCCTCCCGGCTGCAGAGCGGGCGATAACGCCAACGCGTTTGCTGGCGGATTTCGCATGTGGGAGCCGCGTAGACGCGTGCGACTTCACGGGTAGCCTCGTCATCGCTGATTTAAGCGTGGCGGACCAACCGACGCTCTTGTGCCCCGAGGCACAGCCATATCGAACCGATCCAAATTAAATTTCCTCCCGGCGGGCGGCTCAGGGGTTTAATGATGGCCAATCGGGCGCAGGAATTGGAGTGCGCCCCTAGAGCGGGACAGTTTCATGCGGCGGTTTTGACCGTGTGCCGAGCGTGATGATCCTCGAATTGTGCCGGGCTTAGGTAGCCGAGCGCGGAGTGGAGTCTGCGGGTGTTGTAGACCTCATCGATAAAGCGTGGAAGTTCGGCGGTGACGTCTTCGAAAGTTTCGTAATCCATCAAATAGACGGCCTCGACCTTGAGGGTCTTCATAAAGCTCTCGGCCTTGGCATTGTCATAGGGATTGCCACGTCGGCCCATAGAGCCGACGAGACCATGTTCGGCCAGCAGGTGGCGATAAGGTTCGGAGGCGTATTGCGAACCACGATCCGAGTGATGGATGCAGCCCTTCGGCGGCTGTCTTACTCGGATAGCCGCCTTTAGTGCCGCAACAGCAACGCGGGCATCGATCGAGCGACTAATCGCGTAGCCGACTACGCGGCGTGACCAGGCGTCAAGAATTGCGGCCAGATAGACGAACCCCGTTGCGATCGCGATATAGGTGATATCCGCCACCCAGAGCTGGTTCGGGCCGTCGACGATCCTGTCGCGGGCGAGATCCGGGAAGATCGGATTATCGTGGTCGCTGTCGGTCG
>DATNLE010000141.1:0-9612 GCA_035603035.1 Candidatus Acidiferrales bacterium
GTCCTGAATGATCTGGTTGCGCTCGTCCTTGCTGCGAAAGCCTGCTGCGGAAGTCTCGCTCTGAGCGGCGCGGATAAAAGCCCGCAGTTCGGGATGAAATAAAGCGGATTGGGCGTTGATGTTGAAAATCGAAGGCGCAGATCCGGCGAGGCTAAGGGGGAATCCGTGAGACCATCCCAAGGCTGCGCCAGTCGTGAGTTGAGGAAGATAGCTGCTGCGGAGCTCGCGCGTGTTCGCGGCAGCATTTTGTTGGTCGGCCGCCGCAATCGCTGCTCCATTCGCATGTTGAAGCGCTAGTTCCACCGCATGTTTCAGAGTGAGTGGCTCGGCTAATAAAGACGCAGGCAGCAATAGCAAGAATAGAAGACTCGCCAATGAAAGCTTATGAATGCCAAGGGCACTCCGTGACTCATTTCTCATGGTTTTCACCTTGCATGATGGCTAGGAAGATTCTACGGACAATTTGATGTCAGAGAGATGATAAGGATGAGTCGGAGCGGAAAGCCCGACTTTTCGAGCGCCGTTTCGATCGGCGCCGTTTAGATCATGGATCGCAGAAACCAATCGCCGCAATGTCTTTGTATACTGCCGAACGACATAGCGACTGAAGAGACAGGATAGGAAGGGCAGGCCCATAAGTGAGATCAATGCGAAGGGGCGGCTATCGTCGTGTTCTTGGTGAAGCAATCGACATTGCGCGGCGGGTTGTGTAGCGAGGTTCGAACTACGACGGGGGTCGCGGCAAGACCTTGTAGACTGAGGTGGTCCAAGATCATCTATGCGTCTAAATCCGCGCCGCTGTTTTTATTTCTTACTGTTGTGCATGTTGCCGTGTGATATTTCCCGGGCACAGCAGGTGCCTGACCAGTCCGACCCGACTCCTGAACGCGGCGCGGCCGAGAGCACTTCCGGGCCAAAGAGCTTCTTTGCGCGCTGGGCTGACTTCTATCGCCAGGATTGGTCGGGAACACCGGCTGCGTCTCCGGCGCCGGCGCGGCGGGGTCTCCCATCCCCACTGGATTCGCCTCCATTTCCCAATGCAGATTGGTCCTATGGCGGCTCGCCGGTAATCGGGGAGCCGGACACGAACAGCTATCCGCTGATGACCGCCATTAATCAGGCGAAAAGTCGAACGAAGCTTTATGGATGGATTGATCCGACGCTAAATTTCAGCACATCAGCACACGACAATGCGCCCGAGGCCAATGACGTCTACTCAAATCGATTTGAGATGAATCAGATTGTTCTCTACGCCGAGCGGCTGCCGGATTCAGTGCAGCGCGACCACATCGACTGGGGATACCACCTTACCGCCCTCTACGCCACGGACTACCGGTTTACGGTAGCGAAAGGGTACTTCAGCGGCTCCTGGCTGAACGATCATCGTCAATACGGATTTGATCCTACGCTGGAATACGTCGATGTTTACATTCCGCAGGTTGCGCAGGGTATGAATGTGAGGGTGGGCCGCTTCATCTCCGTGCCGGGGATCGAGGCGCAACTGGCGCCCAATAATTACATTTTTAGCCACTCGCTTCTGTATGCGATTGATCCGTTTACCGACACCGGGCTGCTTGCAACCATTAAGTTGAACGACCAGTGGCTGGTGCAACTCGGCATTACCACCGGTCACGATGTCGCCTTGTGGACGCCCGATGCGAAGCCTTCGGCCACAGCCTGCCTTAGCTACACGACTACGTCCGTGAATGACAATTTCTATGCCTGTGCTAACGGCATCAACGATGGCAGGTACGCTTACAACAATTTGCAGCAGTATGACGCGACCTGGTATCACAAGTTCTCGAAGACCGTGCATATGGCGACTGAAACCTGGTACATGTATGAGCGCGACGTGCCTGCCGTGGGGGGTAGCATTCATCCAGAAACTGGTGCGAACGCTGCTTACTGCCTGATGGGCGAACCGCGGTGCACGGCTCCCGAGTATGCCGTGGTGAATTTCCTGCAGAAGGAATTGTCGCCGCATGACTTCCTCTCCTTTCGGAGTGATTTTCTCGACGACAAAAAAGGGCAGCGTACGGGCTACGCGACCAGATACTCGGAGAACACATTCATGTGGTGTCATTGGATCGGCAGCACGGTACAGATTCGTCCCGAAGTGCGTTTTGAGCGAGCCTGGGACCGGAAGGCTTACGACAACGGTCAACGACATAATCAGCTTACCGTGGCGAGCGATTTGATTTTCCACTTCTGAGAAGCGAGAAAGGTAAACGGGCAAAATCAAAGTCAGCGGACAGGAGTGCGAATTTCGTATGGACCGACTCTTGTGCCAGAGGTTAGAGGCATGCGTCGCGCAATCATATCCCCCACTCCTCGCAGGTGTGCAGCGGACACTGTCCGCTGTCTCCGCTGCCCTTGACTTTACGGTTGCGAGCCGGCTACGCAGGACTGGGCGCGATCGAGGAGGAGAGCGCGCTCCCGTGCGTTTTGGGTTAGCGATGCGGCGCGCTCGAATTCCCTGCGCGCTTCGCCGAAGCGGTCGAGTTTCTTAAGAAGATCTCCGCGCACACTTGGCAGGAGATGGTAGTTCTGCAGTGAGCGCTCGCTGGTCAGCGAATCCACGAGCTCAAGCCCGGCTGCCGGGCCGAACGCCATAGCCACCGCGACCGCACGATTTAACTCCACAACGGGAGAGGGGGCGACCTGGGCAAGGGTTGAATACAGCCTCACAATGCGAGGCCAATCGGTTGCCTCCGGAGTGCGAGCGCGAGCATGACAGGCCGCGATCTTGGCTTGCAGAGTGTATGGACCCTGCTCGGTGCCCATTTTTTCGAAGCCCAGATTCGTGGCACTCAGCCTTTCAGCAATTGCGAGCGCCGAGAGACCCCGCTGGATGAGCAGTTGGTCCCAGTGTGCACGGTTCTGGTCGAAGAGCAGAATCGGCTCTCCTGACGGGCCCGAGCGGGCGCGGGAACGCGATGCCTGAATCTCCATGAGCGCGACCAGGCCGTGAACCTCGGGTTCTCGGGGCGCGAGCCCGGCCAGGATACGCCCCAGCCGCAGCGCATCCTCGCAGAGCGCGGGCCGCATCCAGTCGTCGCCCGCAGTTGCCGAGTAGCCTTCGTTGAAGATGAGGTAGATCACCCCGAGTACCGACGAAAGACGTGCGCCAAGTTCAGAACGTCGTGGGACCTCGAACGGTACGCGCTTGTCGGCCAGAGTTCGCTTGGCTCGGACGATGCGCTGCGCGATGGTTGGTTCAGGAACGAGGAAGGCGCGCGCGATCTCCTCGGTCGTGAGGCCTCCAATCAAGCGAAGTGTGAGCGCGACCTGAGCCTCGGTTGAGAGCACCGGATGACAGGAGATGAACACGAGGCGCAACAGGTCGTCGCCGATGTCGTCATCGAGAGCGGAATCGAGATCTGGCATGGCCATCTCTTTCGCACCAAGCTCGCGGCCCAGCTCCTTGTGTTTGCGCTCGAGCCGCGTGTTGCGGCGGAAATGATCAATCGCACGATGCTTTGCCGTAGCCATCAGCCACGCGCCGGGATTCTCGGGAACACCTGACTCCGGCCACTGTTCGAGCGCCGCGACAAGAGCGTCGTGTGCCAGATCTTCGGCCAGGGCAATATCGCGCACGATTCGCGTGAGACCAGCAATGAGCCGGGGCGCCTCGATCCGCCAGACGGCATCAATGGTGCGATGGATATCAGTGGCTGTCACTGCCACCCATCACACCATGTTCTTTGGGTTTGGGCAAGGCCGGTCCGGGCGGAGTCATCCGGGCTGGGACGCCGTGCGAAACCATCCGCTGGTGTCAGTCAGGGACGCAATCCGACTTGGATCATGCGGCCGAGTCAGCGCACGTGTTTTGTCCCGGCTCGAATATCTGCCGAATTTCACACTCGCCATCGCCGGCTACCTGGAGGAATTGCTTGGTCAATTCAATAGCCTCCAGCTTCGAGTTTGCCTGAAGCAGTGCGAAGCCGCCGACCACCTCCTTGGCTTCACTGAAAGGCCCGTCCGTTACAGTCAGCTTTCCTCCGGAGCGGCGCACCCGTGCGCCAAGAGCACTGGGCAGGCAGCCCTCGGTGCCAAGCAGGTAGCCGGCTTTCATTCCTTCTTTGATGAGCTTACCCATCTTGCTCATTTCCTCCTGTGAAGGTGGACCAGTTCTTTCCGCCGTTTTGTAGATGCTTAAGAATTTCATATTTCATTTCTCCTCGGTCTGTTCATTTTGTGCAACCGCATTGAGCCTGCTGTGCGCCTGGTGCAAGGGGGAACTCGACATTATGAAGCTTGCTTGTGCGCTGTGAGCGCTAGCTCCTTGCAGGATTGCGCGACGTCTTCCGGCTCGAAGATCTGGCGTACTTCGGTCTCGCCCTCCCATCCCGGCCAGTGTTCCTTGTGAAGTGTCATGAAGCGTACCGCTGCTTCGATCGCCTCCGCTTTCGACTTCAACTCGAACTCCGCGTAGCCTCCGACAATCTCCTTGGCCTCGGTGAACGGTCCGTCGAATACTCTCACTTGCCCACCCGACAGTCGGACTCGGCTGCTTTGCGCCGTGGGAGCGAGTCCACCACTTCCTCGAATCGTGCCGGCTTGGATGGCCTCTTTGTGGAGGATCGCCATTGCGTCCACCAGTTCCTTGGGCGGGGCGGCCTGCTTCTCAGGGTGCTTCACCAACATTATGAATCGCATTGTCATATCCCCTTTTATCTCAGGTTGGGAGCTGGGCTTTTTCGACAGTCTGGTTCGATTTTGAACCCAGCTCTGCTAGCACATCGAACCGAGGACCACAAAATCGACATAGGCGCGAGATTATTTTTTTCCCGCAACCTGCTTACGCAAGCGCTCCTCCTGTTCCCTCAGCTCAGGCGTCAACTCGGGGCCGAAGTCGTCTGCCTCGAAGACTTGACGAATCTCAATCTCGGACTCGCCTTCAAAGGGATTGGGGCAGCGCTTGACCCATTCGACCGCTTCCTCCATCGATCTAACCTGCCATATCCAGAAGCCGGCGATCAATTCTTTGGCCTCGGTGAACGGTCCGTCAATCACTTTTCGATTCGATCCGGAGAACCGCACCCGCTTACCTTTCGAGCTGGGCTGGAGCCCTTCAGCCGCAAGCAGCACGCCAGCTTTGACCAGCTCTTCGTTGAACTTCCCCATTTCGGCAAGCAGCTCTCGCTTCGGCATAACGCCCGCCTCAGAATTCTTGGTGGCTTTGACCATCACGATGCATCGCATGTCGCGTCTCCTTATTAAGTTAATTACCTCTACTTTAACGTCGAACCACCCGCGCTCGAATCGACAAGTGAGCCTCTGAAAAATTCCTCGACCTAATCGGTGACAGAATCCCGCGATAATACCGCTCCGGCCGCAACCAGCAGCAGCGGCCAGAATGATGCCAGCGTGTCCAGAAGAAGAATCTGCATAAACCGGTGGTGATCGGTGGCGTAGGCCTCCACAACCTGCGAGGCCGCCACGACGGCTGAGGGCAGCACTCCCAGCGCGTGCGGAGGAATTGTGCCGAGAAAGTGGCGCAACTGGGTCACGGCCCGATCCAGATTTCCCCAGAGAATAAAGACCCCCAGCCCCAGAAGGATTGTTCCCGCGATTGATTGAGTGCGCTCGAAGAATGTCCGTCGCATGCCTTGTGCTCCCGTTAAAACCACTTTTTCGCTTCTACCTATTGGTCGAATAAGGAGGCGCGATATCGACAATGGAAGTAGGTTTTTTCGAACTGTGAGCTAGGCCTGCATTTCCCGGGCGCTCTCAAACTCGCCGGATGGCGACTCGCGTGTCGTTCCGAACAAGAATTGCGGAGACAAAAGCTTCCGCTCCACTCTTATTGCTCAGGCTCGGCCGCGGAATTGGATGATTCTGCGGCGATCGCGTTTTGAAGGTCGGGCCGCGGGCAACTCTTCGAACTGTCGCATCGCTTTGCGCTCGGCTGCGACTCTCTGGCGGCGCTCGTGGCTGGCGTCGGTCTCGCGGTAGAGCGTTTGAGCGACTGAGGCAGGACCGCGCACGTCACTGAGGAGCAGGACCTCTATTTCGAAGTCGCCGCCTTCGTTGGTCACGCGCAGCATATCGCCGATCCGGACTTCGCGCGCGGCTTTAGCTGGTTGGCCGTTGGATTGGATTCGCCCGAGTTCACAGGCGCGTGCAGCCAGTGATCGTGTCTTGAAAAATCTGGCGGCCCATAACCACTTGTCCATACGCACGGAAGTCATAATCCATTTTCATCTATTTTCCGATATGGACGGGATTTATGTGGAAGCGTGGGTTGCGGCCGACTGCTTCACAAGGGGAAATTGTCCATAAAATCGGCATGTGATTGTGGGATGAAATGACGTCTCTGCAATCTCAAGACCCCTGACGGTGAAAAGGTGAAAGAGAGACGATGCTTCAGGCGAAATCTACCGAGCACAAGGCTGTGGGTGTGATTACCGCACTCAACGCACCCTCCTGATACTGGCCTGCGGGAAAAGTCACCTGGTAGAAGGCCGTCAGGATGTAGTTTCCGTGTTGCACGCGTCCGGCAGCGAATTCTATATTTCACAAGGAACTGCCAGTCGCCGATGCCATCGTGGGGCGAATCCGGGGTTGTTCACGATGTAGGGAGCACGGGAGATGACCTCGACATTCTTGGCAGGGATGATTTCAAGACCCTTGCTCACGCCGCAGTTGTCCGTGGTTACGTCCGCTATTGTGGGTCTGCCATTGATGGTCGCAGTGAAACTCGGGTTCAAGCCGAGGAGTGGTCGTGGCAGGCGGAGTGATCCAGTGAGGCTGTTGGGCCTGTGTTGCGGATACCATATTGAACCGATCGGCAAAGAATCCGCCCTGCGCAGAGGACAACGTTGACGACAAACAGAGCACGATGGAGACGAAGAAGAAAGCTGGTTTGGACGCATCCACCGCCTCTCCCGCCTCTCCTTGCTCCTTGCTTTGTTGCGACGTAAACTCTGACGTGTATAGTGCAGGCAGATATGATGTCCAATGCAATGCGGTTTAATGCGGATCTTTGACCCTCTCCGTTTACGCGCACGAGGGCACGAGTGGGCAGTGATTGACCGTGCCTCGGGTTGATTGTAGGATTTCGTTCCAATGCCGCGGAACGCAAAATCTGAACCGATGAACAGCGAAGAGTTGCTTAAGCTGCGGGACGCGGCTTTACAGCTGGGGATTAGCTTTCCAACTATAAAGCAATGGATTTACAAGAAGAAAATCCGCAGCATTAAAACCGCTGGAGGCCATCACCGCATTCCAGAAAGGGAAGTGGATCGGCTGCTTTTCAGGACGCGGGGCAAAACCGAGAAAGAGCGCAAGCAGGTTATCCGTCGCGTCAGCGGTCGGAATCAATTAGTGGGGCGGATCGATTCAGTCCGCATCAGTGGCTTGATGGCGGAAGTGGCCATCTCGATCGGCGGCCAGCAGATTGTATCGATCATCACCGCGCACTCGGCACGCGAGATGCAGTTAAAACCGGGGCAAACGGCCGCCGCTCTAATCAAGGCAACAGAAGTGATGATCCTGCGTGTGTCATGAGAAACCTCCTATTTGTTTTTACTCTGATCTTGGCCTTAATCCTGTACGCCGCGCCGGCTTGCGCTCAGCAGCTGGTGGTGCAGAATGAGGCTGGTAAAACGAGTGTGTTGACTCGAGCCGATATCGAAGCCTTGCCGCACGTCAAGGTCACCGCGCGTCTTTCCAATGCGCCCGCGACATTCGATGCGGTCGCGCTTCGTGTCATTTTAGAAAAAGCGGGAATTGGGTTTGGAGATACTTTAAGGGGCAAGCGACTGGCGACATGTTTATTGGTGGAAGCTGCAGATGGATATCGTGCCGTGATTGCGCTACCTGAGATTGATCCTGCATTCACGGATACGCAAATCGTTCTCGCGTACCTGAAAGATGGGAAGCCGCTGGACGAAAAAGAAGGGCCGTACCGGATTGTGATACCGGGCGAGAAAAGAATGGCGCGATGGGTGCGGCAGGTAACGACGTTGAAGATCGTAGACGTGCAGTGAAGCGGGTCAGTCCTTCTGGATCATCACTTCCGTGGCTTTGATCACAGCACTGACGATGTCGCCCTTTTTTAGCTTGAGTTCGTCGGCGCCACGCCGGGTGATGGCACTCTCGATTAGATTGTCTCCGACGCGAACGACCACGTGGGCCATCACGTCGCCCAGTTGAATTTCTTCTATTGTTCCCCGCAGTTTATTTCTGGCTGAGATTGGCATGCAGTCATTATAAGTCAGGAGAGAGCTCATGAGTTTCCGCCGGCTGAGTCTGATCGCGATGTTGGTGGTTGGCTGTATCTCGCAGCGATGTGTGAGCCAGGAAATTAGCGTCGCCGCGGCGGCGGACCTGCAATTCGCCATGCAGGATATTGCTGGCCGCTTTCAGAAGGAAGCTGGCAAGATGGTAAAGCCAATCTATGGTTCGTCGGGAAACTTCTTCCAGCAGATTCAGAGTGGCGCGCCCTTCGACGTATTCTTTTCCGCAAATCTCGACTATCCCAAGAAACTGGAGGCTGGTGGACTCACCGAGCCCGGCAGCTACTACGCGTACGCAAGAGGCAAGATTGTGATTTGGGTTCCGAGGGGTTCGAAACTTGATCTGGGTTCCGGAATGAAGGCGTTGCTGGATCCTTCGGTGAAGAAAATCGCTATCGCCAATCCGCAACACGCTCCCTATGGGCAGGCCGCGGTGGCAGCGATGCAGCAAGAAAAGATCTACGACAAACTGAAGGACAAGTTTGTCTTGGGCGAAAACATTTCGCAAACCGCATCGTTTGTTGTTTCGGGCGCGGCGGATGTGGGCATCGTGGCTCTGTCGCTGGCTTTATCTCCGAACATGAAAGACAAGGGACGTTACGCTGAAGTGCCTTCAGAAGAATATCCACCGATTGAGCAGGCATGCGTCATCCTGCGCTCGTCCAAGAATAAGGACCTGGCACGGCAATTCTTATCATTCATCAAGACGGGCGCCATAAGCGATGTGTTGAAGAACTACGGCTTCGAGGTGCCCTCTGACTCAACCAAGTGATCGGCAATGGATATCGCTGGGCTTTGGACTTTTGGACTAGCGCCCCAAGCGCTGTAAGCCTTGTTGGGCACGGTTGAAGGTGTGAGCCATAGCCAGAGCCGCCCGATATTCGGCTTCCGCAGCCGGACGATCCCCTTGTTTCTCGAGCAGTTGGCCGAGAAGGTAGTGGGCTTTGAAACAGGGCCATTCCTCCACCGTGGTGGAGGCGAGATAGCGGCGAACCAGTCGTGTGGCCATGGCATCGTTGCGGCTGGTACGAAATAACATGCTGGCGCCATCCATCAAGGCGGCGGGACGATCAAGGGGACGGGACTCCATAGTATGGAGAGCCTGTTCCATCTCGTCGAGACGGTTGGTGTGCCGATAGAATCCAGCAAGATTGACCCAGGCGCGAGCGCCGCCGTGACTGACGTCGATGGCGATGCGGTACTCCTGTTCCGCTGCGTCGGGATTTTTATTTTTTTGTGCAATGCGAGCCCTCACCCAATGCGCCATGCCTGGATTCAACGGCAATAGCAGATCGGCTTGAGCGCGCGCCTTGTCCTCACCACCGCCGACGATACCGGGAGCCTCCAGATAAAACTCCGCGAGATCGGT
>DATNLE010000257.1:0-3644 GCA_035603035.1 Candidatus Acidiferrales bacterium
CTGCGCTGGCTGTATTTTTCCAGAAGACCAGTCGACACGCCCCGAATCTCGAAACCCGTATCCTTCCCCTTGGCGTCGCGCTGGTCTTCGATCTGATAACCGAGATCAGTCACTTCCCGCGCGAGCGCATTCCGGTACACCTCGGTGAGATAAGCTCGTCGTTCGTAAATATCGGACGCCTGCAGCGCCTTCCAGCGGCCCTCTACGCCATCGTACGTCATGTTCCCGGCCACGGCATGCGTGTGGAGCTGCGGATCCAATTCGCGGCTGCAGTCGTGATGGTAGACGGCAACCACCAGATTGCCCGTGATGCGGTCCGCATTGGCCCCAGCTTGACGGACGCGAGTAGCGGCGTAGGATTCCAGTTCTTGCAAGGCTTCGCCCACGGCTGTCTGATGGGCTTGCATCAGCCGCGCATCGCCGCCCAGCTCGGCCATGACGGAGACGGATTTCGGGGCGGAGATGGTGAAGTCATAAAGATTGCGACCATGGCTCTGGGTGGTGCCATCGGCGGCCACGCGATCGGCGCTTTGGCGCTGGCGCAGGAATTCGCCAGTTTGCGGATCGACGCCTTGGCGAATGGCTTCGAACTGCTCGGATTTCACATCGCCCGAAAGACCAAGTAACTCCGCGCCGCGGCCCTGCCACTGGCCAATGACGCGCTCGCCTTCGGCGTAATAGTCGCTGTGCTCCAGATGCCGGGCTGAGTAGCCCTGCCCGTTCGACATGGCGCGGATCGTCAGCACGGATATTCTTCCTTTTGGGGAGTTAGTGCAACGAACGGACACCCAAATTTGCCGGGACAGACCGAAGGGCAAAGCACGCGGTCATGGAGTGCGCCCATCCCGGCAAAGCTCAGCTCACCAGCGAAGTGCCGCTCAAATATGCGCGTGGCTTCGAAATCGATTTCAAGGCCGGAGAGTCGGAGCGAAGCTCCGGCCCGGCGGGAGGCCACGGCACGCTTTTCCTGCTCTGCTCTGTTGATGATTGAATTCTTTCGCCTGGCCGTACTGCCGCTCAAGACGGATTCGAGTAACCCGGCGGGTGGCGGCAAGGAGCATGGAATCAGCTCACGTCTGGTCATACGGCAACACTACCGGCCTTCTCCCTTCTAGGGAGAGCGAATCAGATTCGCCAATTCGGGAGCCAGCTGCTGGAAGTGCCGAACGTTGAACGTGTAGATCTGATCGCAGCCGGCCTTTTGTGCAGCGCGGAGGTGGAGCGCATCATAAACGCGCCCTCCCGTCCACCCTTGGGTGGCACAACCGTGAATGGCATCCTGGTAGTCCTTTGCCGAAAGTACCGTAACCTCGAAGTGAGGCAGGATATTTGACTCGTCAGAAGAAATCGTGGGTGGATTCGGGCTCGGGGAGCTTGCCAAGTGAGTGATAGAGTGCGAGTTCGAGGACCCGAAAAGTGCGGAAGCCATAGGATTTTCTCATGGTGAGTTTGGCTTTGTTGTTCAGGCCCTCAACGACGCCGCTGGAAAGGAGCTTTTGAGCACGGAAATAGTTGAGGATCAGTTCGCGGTGTTGACGGAGCGACCGGGCGATCTTCTTCATGGGTTCGATACGGGAACGCATGGTTTGCCGGCACCACTCATCCAGGAACTTGGCGGCCCAGGCGGGGGAGTTGTAATCCCAGAGCTGCTGAAAGGCTTCCTTGAGAAGGTAAGCGCGGACAGTCCTCAAGTTATACCGCAGCAGGTCCCGCAGACGGAAGCGCTGTTCGGTCTTCAGATTCTCTTCACGTTTGAGCAGGAGCCAGCGGGACTTCTTCAGTAGCGGTGTCTGGCCTTCGCTGGCCATGCGGCGCGATTCGCCGGCGCGGACTTCGTCGAGAGCCTTGTTCATCTTGGCCACGATATGGAAGCGGTCGAGAATATGCAGGGCCTGCGAGCATTTTTCGCGGATGACTTTCAGATAGGGTTCCCACATGTCCGAGCAGACGAACACGATCTTGGAGGTGATTTCTTCCCCTATGGTGGTAAAGAATCCCTGAAAGGACTCGATGGTTCTCTCTTTCCCGACCCACAGCAAACGGGTGACGCCGAGATCGATCTGATAAACCAGGGTCAGGTATTTGTGCCCTTTGGCGTACTGGATTTCATCGACCCCGATGGCATCGATTGGACCGAGCGTGCGATGCTCCAGTCCGAAGGTGACGACATATTCGACGGCGTCGCAGACCTTGTCCCAGGAGGTGCGGAACGCCTCGGCCGTTTCTTTCCACGAAAGCCGGCGCGCCCAACGGGCCAGAAAAAGCATGTAGGCATTGGTCAACTGATGCTTGCCGTTGCCCCAGGGCACTTCCTCGACGACCACAGCTTGGCAGTTGCGGCAGTCGACGCGCCGCATGGCGTACAGCAGGAAGACCAGAAACCCCCAGAAAGGAATGAAGTCGTAACGTCTTTCCGCGAGTTGATCGTAACCGGGCGCTGGCTGATGGCAGCGGGAACAAACTGCCGCTGAACCTTTGCGTGGTCGCACGGCGATCTCGATGCTTTTGTGATCGGAACTGAAGCACGCATGTTGATAAACGAAACCCCGGAAATGATGGCAGCGGTTTAGAATCGTGATGAGTTGCAGCATGGCGAAAAAGGCAGTAACGGTGAGAACTCCCAGGATAAACCGCGTCACCCATGCGCCCGCCGCGGACCTTGAGCGTTACTGCCGTGGCCTGAACGATTGGCCGCGCGCGTGGATGGGAGAGGAACAAGACGTGCCCCCGGGCGAGAAGCTCGTGGACTGCTTCCGGCCGTTCCTCGAGGACCTGGTGGCGTGTGCAGATCTGTCGCCCAAGACCATTCAGAAGCATGTCGATAATCTTTGGGTACTGGGCGGAGAGATCATCCGGGACCTGTACGAGACCCCTTCTCTCAGAAAGAAAAACATTGAACAGATTCTCTTCAATGTAATTGACGAGATGGCGGCCCGCTGATCTACGGCGTCAGCTCAGAGCAACAACAGCGGTCCTTCGATTCCACCTGCCGTAAGTTTCACCGATTCCTCCGTCAGCCTCCCCGTTGAACACTCCAATCACCCACAAATTCCCCTGACGAGGCGGATATTTTGTGTCAGCAGTTGCCAGGCTTCACTGGGAGACACGCGCGGAGTAAAGGGCGTGCGGGTGAGGACCGCATAAACCTCAGCCATGGCATGAGTGGTCAGCCAGCCTTCGATCTTCTTGTCCCTGACGAGGGCAAGCGCGGCGGCAGCCGGGTGATGATGCAGGTGATCCATCACGGAGCCAGCGATCAGTACGGCACTATCGAAATAGACTTTCACAAGCCGCTGATTTCCCGGATGCGTTCCTCGCGTTGCTCATCCAGGATGCGGTCCCAGTCGAAACCCTGAGGAGCCTTGCCGAGGTGGACGAGCAAACCGTTCTGCTGAACCAGCGAGGTATGCGGATGCCCAGTTTCCAAATTGCCGTGAGCTTCGTGTTTGTGTTCCGGGTCTTCCTCGGTACAGTCAAACCAAACCCGGTGCTGTTTAAGGAAGGCATCCAATTCGCAGCGGGATGCAAAGCCCAAAAGGTGGCGGAGTTGGACAGCGGTGAGCTTGCATTCCCGATAAGCTTGGAGAGCGATGGCTTCGAGAGCGGCGCGGGAGAGGTCCTGGCCGGAGGGAGCCAAGGCAGCG
>DATNLE010000259.1:0-2234 GCA_035603035.1 Candidatus Acidiferrales bacterium
GCCTTCCGCAGCTATATCGGGCAGGTGCTCGGGCCGACATTGCGGCGAGGCGATATCGTCGTAATGGACAATGTGCCGTTGCATCGCACACAGGCGGTACGCGAAGCGTTGGAGAGGCTGGGCGTTTCCGTTCCGACGTTCACCGGGTCGTCGGGGGTGGTCACCCACCCCCGACTCCCACAGAACGTAGCGTGCAGATTTGCTGCACTACGCTCTTCGGGCGTTGGTTCACAGTACTGCGAGAGCCTGCAGCGCCTTGTAGGGCAACCGCAGCTTTGGTCGCAGCAGCGGGATCTTCTCCTTGAGCTGATTGAAGTCGGTCCAGGTGAGGCGCCGGGCCGCCCAGCTGCGGCTGCGAAGCATCCCACACCAGTAACGCTCGACGTGCCGGTACACCTTTTGCAATGCACGGAAATTTCCGGCAATGCCGTAGTATCCGTAGTGACCGCGTAAGGCGTCGTTGAGCTCGTCGACCTGTTGTCCGATTGTGAGATGCCTCATCTGCCGCATCTTCTCTTGCAGTGACATGAGGCTGCGCCGCAAGCGTGACTTCTCGGTGCGCACCCCAACCTTGAAGTTGCCCTTCCGGTTGCGCGTGCAGTAGAGCGTGAAGCCCAGGAAGTAGATGGTTTCCGGGCGCTTTCTGCCGTGTCTGCCCGCGTGTCGCTGCGCGAACCTCCCGAACTCGACCAACTTGGTCTTGGTCGGTTCCAGCGTGAGGCCGAACCTTTCCAGCCGATTCCGCAGCGCGTCCTCTAGGCGCAGAGCATCCTCGCGATACTGGAAACACACCACAAAGTCGTCGATATACCGCACGAGGTAGGCTTCCCCTCGCAAGCGAGGTTTAGCCACGCGCTCGAACCATAGGTCGAGCACGTAGTGCAGATATACGTTACTCAGCAATACGCTGATCGACCCTCCTTGCGGGGTCCCCGTCTCGCTCGGCGTCACTACTCCATCCTCCAGCACGCCTGCCTTCAACCAGCGCCCAATCAGACTGATCAGGCGTGGGTCCCCTATGCGGTGTCGCACGAACTGGAGTAGCCAGTCGTGGTCGAGACTACCGAAGAAGTTCTTCAAGTCCGCCTCTAGCACCCACCCGACCTTGCTTCCGGCGATAACCTCAGTGAGGGTCGCCAGCGCGTGGTGGGCACCCAGCCCAGGACGCCCGCCAAACGAGCATGGTAGAAAGTCTTGCTCATATACAGCGGAAAGTACCTGAGACGTGCTGCGCTGGAGCGCCCGGTCAGATACAGTCGGCACACCCAAAGGGCGCTTCTCCTGCTTGCCGGGTTTCGGGATATAGACGCGACGAATATCGGGTGCCCTATATCCCTTGCGGTGGATGGATTGCAACATCACGCCAACCCATCCCTCGAAGCTTTCCTTCGCCTCCGTTACCCGCTGACCATCCACCCCTGGGGCCGAGTGATTGGGAATCTGACACAGACTCTTCCACACACGGTCCTCGGTGATGTGATGCGCCAGCGAGGTGAACCGAAGTTTCGGCTCGCACCGCGCTCTCTCTGCTATTCGTTCGAGTCCTGTTTCCATGGTCGGTGTTCCATCCCTTTGAATAGATGGCCGTATCTCCCATTGCATGGAGGCCATGTTGCCTTCGAACAACTCAACTCCCGCTGGCCGCTTCCCCATGTGGTTGGCTCTCCCAACCTCGGAGTACTATCAGCCAGTCTGACTGCCGCCGGATCATTGGACCGTTCTTGCCTTTTGGGCTTGGCGGGCCCTACAAGCCTTCGCTTGAACCCGACGGCTCTCCCTTGTTCACATGGAACCTTTTGATGGCATGCTGGCGGTACGAACCCCGGAAGCATCTCAAGGTGCTCGCCATAGCGCGCCTTGAACTGCTGCCTTCCCCCGAGCGGGACAAGGTCGGCTACTTCAACCACGATCGATTTCGGGGCTAACACTCCGTTCACTTTCGTTCCAGCCTACAATCTCCCTGTCTACGCTTCGCAGGGTCCGTTACCGGACACCACGCAAGACTCGGTACGCGGCCGCCGGCTAGGCTTTACCGCGGTCGCCATTCCAGGCGACATGGTCTCATGCGCTTTCAAGGCGCAACCCGCACAGATCCGGACTCGCCCAACTAAGGCATCCGGCTCCTACCTTGGGTGTGTAACTGCGAAGCGCACCGAGGGCCAAGGATGAAGGACACGCGGCTTGGGGAGCCAATCGTTCGCCAGCTTCTCCATGCGGTCCCACGTGAAGCCGTC
>DATNLE010000159.1:0-1001 GCA_035603035.1 Candidatus Acidiferrales bacterium
CATTAGCGTTGTCTTCGGTACAGCAGCTCTGCTTCTGCTATTTGGCACCACCGCTCCCGCTCAGGCGTACCAAGAAGATCACCCGCAGGAATCTAAGCCGCCAGAGAACGCTAAGCCGCCAGAAAAGCCCAAGCCCGCTGAGAACGCCAAGCCCCCTGAAAATGGCAAGCCTCATGATCAGGCTACCAAGCCTTCCGACGACGCGGCGAAACCCGCGCCAACAAAACCGGCTCCTAAAGAAGAGAAGCCCGCCAAAGAAGCGAATGCTCCCAAGGACACCCGGGATACAAAGACCGCGAAGCAATCTGACACTCGCACGGAGACCAAGTCCACTGTGAAGCACGGTCCCATCGAGAATGGCCGCATACCGGACGCTCAATTCCACGCGCACTTCGGACGTGAGCATACTTTCCACGTAGGCCATCCGGTCGTAGTAGAAGGCCAGTCCCGCTTTCAGTTTGGCGGGTATTGGTTCGGCTTTGGCGAGGCTTGGCCTGTAGGCTGGGCATATACCGACGACGTCTATGTCGATTTTATCGATGGCCAATACTACCTGATCGACCCGGTCCACCCTGGTGTTCAGCTGGCACTGGTCGTCGTAGTGTAGTTTTGTTGTGTGAGACGGGCCCACCCTCTGCTCAAGCAGAGGGTGGTCTCCTTTTTTGATTTAGTCGCCTCTCTGTCAAGATGGTCGTATTCTCCCCCCATTGCGATTTTTTAACTCACCCTCGAACGCTTTCGATACAATCAGCGCGTTTTCCCATCTCCACAGACTTGAATGAGCGAGAACGTGGAATTCTCCAGATTACCCTGTAGGTGGAAATTTGGGCAGTAACCGCGGCAGTGTTAGTTTCCTGCTGCGGATATTTCTCGTCTGCGGTCTTCTTTACTGCATGTACCTCGTGACCCGGCAGGCAATCGCGACGTGGTATTTTCGAAAACACTCGCCTCAGGATATTCAAACCGCAATCAAATGGGACCCGGGAAATCCGGAGTACTAC
>DATNLE010000163.1:0-51704 GCA_035603035.1 Candidatus Acidiferrales bacterium
CGCCGGTGCACTCGGCGTTTTTGGTTTCTGGCCCCATGCAATAGACTGGACGGCCGTCACGAGCAGAAGCAGAACCGACTTCCGCAGTAAATTCTCGATGTGCTTGCTGAGAACCATGGGACCCCCCTGGGATCATCCTTAATTTTGTTTGTTGAATGTTGACTTCACTTGCAGGAACGTTGCGAATTCGGGAATTCCATAGGCCCTAACTTTTTTTATTCCGAGTCTCACGCCTTGGCCCCGCCAACGCCTTCCTCCTTCGCCTTGCGATAGATGGACGACGCCGAGAACAACATCTCGTATACCTTGCCCTCTTCGAACTGCACCGCTCTCCCCTCGCCCGGCTTGTCCCCGGTCAAAAGCCTGGGAGGATCCGGACGCGAGTACGTGACGCCTAGGGCGACAAAGCTCTGAACAAACACGGTGATCTTGCCCTGCCTGCTGAATCCGGAGCCGGAAATTTCAGTTGCCGGTTCGAGCCGGGAGCCGCGGGCAGTAACGGCGGGCTGAAAGAGTGATCCACGGAAGGTAAAACTGCCATCAGGTTGCTGGTTTATGGAGACCACGCGAATCCAAAACCGCGTGGCCCCCGCAAGTTGCAGCAGAGAATCCACGGCGGCATGAGGGCTTTTGGCAAAAACGCGTGGCGCAAGGCCTGACAACCTCCTGGTCGTGTTTGTCGATGGCACGGAAGTGCGATCGACCGACGCCAGTGTAGACGGCGCTGAGGGTTTCGCCCCGCCCGCTAGAATCCGATCGTTCGGACTCAAATTCGGAGGGGTATAGTCCTGTGCGATGTCGTTTGCAGCGTCGCTGATCGGAGTGGCTGAAGAGGGAGCTGTATCGGCGTCAGGTTCCGCGATGCCAAGTTGGGCTGCCGACTTTCGAGGAGGAAGAGGTGCGATATCCTTCCTCCGTTCCGACTTCATTAACGCCTTATTATTGGATATGGCGGTCTCCGACTTAGGCTTTGGCGCCGAGCTCGTTTTCCGGCACCGCTTTCGGAGATGGCTCCAAAGACTTGGGGATCGGTTCGGCGCTGGAAGTTTGAGCGGTTGGCGCAGTTGCGGAGTTGGCGATTTGCGGCGGTGTCTCGCGAGCTGCGACCTGAACCGGAGTCCACGCCAGCCGCCCTCGCTTCACTAGGAGCAGTCCGGCCGCAGCCACAGCCACGACGGCTGCGACTCCACCGCCCGCGGCAGCAGCTTCAACCAAGAAGCCGCCCTCGGAATATCTTCCAGCGCAGTACCTCGGGTTGCGACTCTGGTTTCGCCTTCTCGGTCGCACGGGAAAGAAGGAAACCGTCCATCCAGTTTCCCAGACGCTTCTCGGCGTTAACCCATTCGTCGTCCTCCGTCGGCACAGTCGCCTCAGCGAGTTCACGAGCCGCGCACAGATATCGCTGCACTCCCGGCATTGCTTCAGGTGGGCGGCGACAGGTTCCTTCAGAAACGGGGACTCGGCAATTCAGACAGCAGGTCGTCGGCAATCTGCCCACTCGCTCGCCGCTGGCGAATAAGACCGTACACTATGTCATCCAGCTGGCGGGCGGCACGCCGGTAACGCAGGTTGTCGCGTCGGCAAGAGGCGAAGAATTGGAGGCAGGAGCATCCGTCCGCCCGAGCCCAGCTCCATCGCCGTGTTTAGTGCCTCAGCAACACGGTCCCTCTCGGCAGTGACCTCGAACATTGAAGAGAACCTTGGCCACAATTTCCAGCGCGGAGACGCATCATGTCTTGATGAATGTCTCGCACTTCGCCATCCTGCCAGGCCGCTATCATCCGTTCCGTGTAGGCCCGCATGGTGTTGCCGTAGGACGCGATTCTGTCCGGGTGAAAGGCCGGTTGCATAAGGTGTCGCTGCCGCAACCACGATTCTCCTTGGTTGGTTAACAGTCCGTTGCCAAAGATCTGGCGGTTGAATTGGAGAGCCTCACCCTTGATGAAACTTCGGTAGTCATTGACCAGAACGTGTTCGATAAGATGAGGGCGGTTCAGGAAATAAATGTGGCGGTTAAATGCGCGGTAGTAGAACATGTCGCCATATTGACGCGCCCACTGCGTATACAGGCCCAGCGGGTCTCTTCTTCCCCACGGGAAGTTTCCGATTATCCCGCGATTCCATGCTGGAGAAATGAGGTTTTGTTAGTCGTTCTAAGGGTATGAATGAGTCCAGAATCATTCCGCCGGATAAGGCCCTTCTGCAAACTTCCGAGAGTGATACCCTTTGGACCCCACGGTGCGCGCGAGCTGGCTGCGAGGGTCAGTGCCGGCTTTCAGCCGGTTAAGAATGTACTTAAAGTCGAACAGAGGCCGCCATCCAAGCTGATTGCGGGCTCGTTCGTTTACATAGACCCGGTCGATACGGGGAAACATTTTCCATCCACAGCGAGCATACTCAGTCTCGTATTCAGGAACTTTCCGCTTCAACGCCAAGGGTGCATTGGCACGCAAATCGATCAGATCTTCAGGCGTGAACGGCGTAGTCGCACTGACAATGTAACGGCCGAAGCCGATTGAAGGAGCCTTCTCAATTGCGAGCAAATGAGCGCTCACAACATCCTCAAGGTCGACGCGCCGGTACAGAAATTCGTTTACCTTGACGTTGGCATCGTCATAGGTCTTCCGCGTCTCTTCGCGATCATCCTCTTCCGGAAAAAACCGCGAGGTCCGCAAGATAATACAGGGGAGCGCAGAATTTCGATGGAACAGTTCGCATAGATCCTCCGCCGCGGTCTTGGTTACGCCATAGATGTTTCGGGGAACCGGAGTGACGTTCTCGGTTACCCAAGCCGCGGGACTCTGCGGGGGCGGAGTAAGCGACCGACCAAAGGCGCTCGTCGTACTGGTGAAGACGAATGAGCCAACCCCAGCAGCAGAAGCCTCTTCCAGAAGATTAAGAGTGCCCGCGACGTTGGTGTCAACGAAGCTCTGGCGGCTGTGAGTTACCACGTGGGGTTTGTGCAGGGTCGCGGTATGAAGCACCGCATCAACACCCTTCATCCATCGTTTCACAAAATGCCGGTCTACGATTGATCCGAGTTCGCTGGTGAATTCTGACGGAACGATATCGATCCCTAAGACTTCGCGGCCGTTTTTCCTCAAAGTGCGAACCAAAGCTTCGCCCAAGTGACCGCTGCTACCTGTAACCAGAATCATCCCGACAGTTTTTTCTCCGGCAGCGAACCCAAACCTCGGACTCCGCTACTCCGCTAGGCCATCGCCTCTTCCGGTTCGGCGAGCATACTCTCCGCCTCGGCATCTTTCGTTGAAGTTCGGCTTCGCGTTTTGGCCACCAGCATGTAGATGGACGGCACGACGAACAAGGTAAATGCTGTCCCGATGATCATGCCGCTCACCAGCATGATGCCGATACTATTTCGAGCGCCCGCTCCCGGACCTTTGGCCAGTACCAGGGGAAAGTGACCAATCACGGTGGCGGCAGTCGTCATCAGGATGGGTCGCAACCGCGTCCCGGCGGCTTCGATAATCGCAGCCAGCTTCTCCACCCCTTTTTCCTGCAGCTCATTAGCGAACTCCACAATAAGGATGCCGTTTTTCGACACCAATCCCACCAGCGTGATAAGCCCGACCTGGCTATATATATTGAGCGTCGTAAATCCAAGGAATGAGAACAGCAGCGCTCCTGAAATGGCCAGCGGCACAGAGCCGGCAAGAATGATGAACGGATCGCGGAAGCTCTCGAACTGCGCCGCCAGCACGAGGTAGATCAGGATCCCCGACAGCAGGAAAGTGCCGAGAAACTTGCTGCCTTCGGTTCGTAACTGTCGCGACTCACCTGCATAGTCAACCGTAAACCCCTGCGGCAAAATCGCCTTGGCCTCGTCCTCAAGCATCCGCAACGCCTTGTCCAGTGGCACTCCGGGTGGGACAACACCCTGGATGCGTACCGCGTTGAGCTGCTGAAACTTCTTCAGTTCCCGGGGTTCAGTGGTGGTGCGCAGGCTGGCAAAAGTGGACAGGGGCACCAGCTTGTTCTGCGATCCAGTGACATAGATTTGCGACAGCTGGTCGGCCGTCAGTCGCTCAGCACGCTTGACTTGCGGAATGACCTTGTAGCTCCGCCCCTGAATGCTGAACCTGTTTACGTAGTTCCCGCCGAGCAAAGTGGAAAGATCCTGTCCCGCCTGGCTCAAGTCCACCCCTTGCGAACGGAGTTTGTCGCGATCGAATACTACCTCGGTCTGCGGCTGGTCGAACTTAAGATCCGAGTCGGCGTAAATGAATAGACCGCTGGCAAAGGCTTTCGCAACGAGCTGCTTGGCGAAGTCGACCAGCTGCTGCGGCTCGGCGGGCGACGCGATCACGAAGTCAACCGGAAAATCTCCGCCACCAGGAAGTGGGGGCGGCGTTAACGGGATTACGCGGATGCCCGCAATCTTTGACAGCGGTCCGGTCGATTCGAGCAGAAGCTGTTGCGTGGTCTTTTTCCGCTCGCTCCACGGTTTCGTCACCATGCCGCTAAAACCGCCCGTCGGAGAATTGATCTGAAAGACGCTCTGGCTCTCGGGGAACGAGTGATAGACGTTATACACTTCCTTGGTGTACATGTTCGTCTGATCGATAGTCGAGTTGGGCGAAGCCTGTATGACTCCGAACACCACTCCCTGATCCTCCGAGGGCGCCAGTTCCCGCTGCGAGAACATATAGAACGGAATCATCAGCAGGATGACAATCGCCCAGAGTGTGAGAATCACTGGCCGGTAGCGAAGCGTACCAGCCAGGTTTCGCGAGTACCACTGGCGTACGCGCTCGAATTGGCGGTTGACTATCCCTGCGAAGCCGCGCTCGGTAGCTCCCTCGCGCAACAGCCTCGATCCCATCATCGGAGACAATGTCAGCGCCACAATTCCGGATACGACGACGGCTCCCGCCAGGGTAAATGCAAACTCGCGGAACAATGCGCCGGTTAGGCCGCCCTGAATTCCGATAGGCGCGTACACCGCCGCGAGCGTGATGGTCATCGAGATAATTGGGCCCACCAACTCGCGGGCAGCATCGATCGCGGCTCGCACCGGCGGCTTCCCCATGTGAATGTGCCGCTCGACATTTTCCACCATGACGATGGCGTCATCCACCACCAATCCGACCGAGAGCACAATGGCCAGCAAGGTCAATAAGTTGATGGTGAAGCCAGCCACCAGCATCAGGAAAACGGCGCCAATGAGCGAGATGGGAATGGCGACGACCGGAATGAGCACCGATCGAAATGAGCCCAGAAAGAGGAAGATGACCACGATAACAATCAGCAGGGTCTCGCTGAGAGTCCTGAGCACTTCGTTGATTGCATCCTGGATGTAGGCGGTCGAGTCATAGGGGATGCCGACCTTCATCCCCACGGGCAACTGAGCCTGAATGCCCGGGATCACGTCGCGTACGTTCTTGATTACTTCCAGCGAGTTGGAAGTGGGGAGCACCCAGATGCCCATGAAGGTCGCACCCTCGCCATTGAAACGGACTTCCGAATCGTAGTCCTGGGCACCGAGCACGACGTCCGCGATATCTCCCAGGCGGACCACCACGCCATTGTCTTGCTTAACCACGAGCTGACGAAATTCCTCCGCGGTCGTCAGATTGGTGTTGGCGACAAGGTTCACCGAAACCATGGACCCCTTAGTGCTTCCAAGCGCCGAGAGGTAATTGTTTTTCGCCAGCGCATCGTGGACTGCGGAAGGGGGAATATTCAGCGATGCCATCTTGTCGGGTTTCAACCAGATTCGCATCGCGAACGTCCGGTCACCCAGGATGTCAGCACGCTGCACACCGCTGATAGCACTCAGCTTCGGTTGTACGACTCGCGTCAGATAATCGGTGATCTGATTCTGATCAAGATCGCTCGATGAGAAGCCAAGGTACATGGAGGCAAACTGGTTATCCGCCGTCTCCAGATCGATGACCGGCGCCAGGGCGTCGGGAGGTAGATCATTGCGGACCTGGGCCACCTTCGCCTGAATCTGGGTGAGCGCTGCATTGGTATCGTAGTTGAGCTTCAGGTGCACGGTGATCGTGCTGAGGCTCTGGGCGCTCGACGATTCCATGTAATCGATGCCGTCCGCGCTGGCAATGACGCGCTCCAGCGGCGTCGTGATAAATCCGCGAACCAGATCCGCGTTCGCGCCCGTGTATGTCGTCGACACTTGAACCACCGCAATGTCGCTGCGCGGGTACTGACGCACGCTCAGCGAGCGGATAGCCTGCAGCCCGGCGATCAGGATAACCAGGTTGACGACGATCGCGAGAACCGGACGTTTGATAAAGAGGTCAGTGAATTTCATTTAGCTGTCCTCAGGTTTTGGAGCCGGATTGTTTCCGGGCTGGACTTTATTGTTGACTTGAACGGCGGCGCCGTTGCGCAGCTTGAATACTCCCGAGGTCACGACCTCATCGCCGGGGTTCACGCCTGAGATCACTGCAACTTGGTCTCCCCGCGATCCCTCTAGCTTGACGAACTGCTGGCGCACTCCGCGGTAGGTCTTACCCTTCGGATCCTTAAGATCGGTGATGACGAACACCGAATCGCCATATGGGGCGTAGCTGATCGCCGACGCCGGCAATGTGATCGCCGCCCGGCCTGCTCCCACGCCCACATCCACCTGCACGAACATGCCGGGGCGTAATTTTCCTTCCGGATTCGCCAGAGTCGCTTGAACCTGAACGTTCCGGGTCGTCTCGTCAATCACCGAATCGAGAGCCGTCACTCGCCCAGTGAACCCGTGACCTGCGAGATCTTCCGAGGCAACGCGCAGCTTGCTGCCAACTTTCACCTGCGCAGCGGTTTGTTGAGGTACGCCGAAGTCCACGTAGATCGGATTGAGTGATTGCAGCACGACCATGGGGGCGCCTGCGGCGAGGTACTGCCCGAGGTTCACCTTCCGTATGCCCAGGATCCCGGAAAAGGGTGCCCGTATGGTCTTTCGCGCAATCGTGGCGCGGATCTCCGCCACATTGGCTTCGGTAGCCTTTTGCTGGGACGCGGCCTGATCGTAATCCATCCGAGAAATGACGCCGGCATTCACCAGTTGCTGCATCCGGCCGTAGTTCACGCGCGCGAGTTCGCTCTGCGCCTCAAGCGAAGCCAGTTGCGCCCGTTCCTGCCGTGTATCGAGTTCGACCAGCACATCGCCTGTGCTCACCGACTGCCCCGATTCAAACGAGATTCGCTCGACGACACCGGGAAGGTCTGCGCTGACCGTGACACCGTGAACCGCTTCCATGGTACCGATTACACCCATCGTTGCCGCCCACTGATCGCGTTGCGCCACGATGCTGGTAACCGCTTCAGGAGGGGGCTGAAACGAGGCACCGGCTTGCATGGCCGCCTCAACCTGCTTGAACTTCATAAACCCTAGGCCCCCGAGCAGGACCACCGTCACGCCCAACATCAGAATCATTCTTTTTGCCATAACGTCCCCTTGGGTCAAAAACGAAAATATCTAGACCCCATGTTGCGGGCGCTGCCGTGTCGCCCATCCGCGCTTCTTTCGCGTCGCCTATCCACCGAGCCTTGACTTGCATCAGTAAAGTTAGGCTGGGAAGTGGCATTTGCCCAAACGCCGCACGTGGCGGCCCTTCTCATTGGAATTGGAATCGAACTCTAACTTCCGCTCCAACCCTGGAAGTCCAGTTAGTCAAAGTTTGATTCAAGACTTAGGTGGAAGGATTCGAGCCATTTATTTGATCTCTCTTTTCTTACATAACATTAAGGATTTGTTAGAAATGGCGGTGCAGTTTCAAGCGCGACGCAGGATGAACAGATTGCTACTACCTGACTGGTGAGGCGTCGGTCTGGCGAAGCATCGGCCCCTATCACTAGTGAGTGGGCAGATGCGGGATTTCGACGACCGGGCGAATCTCGACCGTACCCTTACGGGCGCCTGGGATTCGTCCGGCGATATCGATCACCTCATCGAGATTCCTGGCTTCAACCATGAAAAAGCCGCCAAGCTGTTCGCGCGTTTCCGCGAACGGACCGTCCGTGACGAAACGTTTGCCGTCGCGCACCTGGACGCTGGTCGCCGTCGACACAGGCTGCAGTGGGGACGTCGAGAGAAACTGTCCCTTCGACTTGAGATCGTGCGCGAGTTGGGTCGACTCGCCGTAACAATTCTGCCGCTCGGACTCAGTCCAAGCCTGCTCATCGGCGTAAATCAGCAGCATATATTTCATTTCTGAGTCTCCTTACGTTATCGGGCTGGGTTAAGCGGAAATTCTTTGACTGATTGCCAAAATATTTCCTTCACTGTCTTTGAACCAGGCGGTCTTCGCTCCACCTCCGGTCGCAATGCTGTTCACGGTCTTAAACCCCGGCGTATCGTATTCCTCGAATACGACGCCCCTACCCTTCAGGTCGGCGACTTCCGCTACGACATCATTGACGCTCCAGAAAGCAGTACTGGCACTTGACGTTCCTGCTCCGGCTGATGGGTACATGAAGACCGAGGAGCCCTGACCACATTCGTAGACCACGCCACCTGCGTATTCTTGCTTGGGTTTCAATCCGAGCTTTTCTTCATAGAACTTCCGGGCCCGCGATACATCGCTCACCGGGATGTACGGTATTATCGGTGCCTTCTGCAACATTTTCGTTCCTCCGCGGCGATTCAAGGGCGTTCCCCGTGTGGTGTTTCTTCCCTCTCGTCCTCACTCGCGCTTCTATCAGTAAATCGAACAAGGATGGCCCAAATCGACACCTCATACGAAAAAAATTTAAGATCAAGTATGTCTTTCGATGCTGCCCAGGCGGTCGAGACCTTGTACCGCTCCGATTGGGGCCGGATCGTTTCCGTCCTGATCGGCCTGGTCGGTGACTTCGACCTGGCCGAAGAGTCTGCCCAGGAAGCGTTTACCGCAGCCGTAGATCAATGGCGGGTTACCGGCATCCCGGAGCTTCCACGCGCCTGGATTATCCAGACGGCACGGCACAAAGCGATCGACCGTATCCGGCGCCGGGAAAGCCTCGATCAAAAACTCGAAACTTACGTTGCCAGTGGCTTCGTCCGCACCTCCGTTGAGCCGAACTACGACACCAACGAAATTCCCGACGACCGCCTTCGGCTTATCTTTACCTGTTGCCACCCCGCGCTGGCTTTGGATGCACAGGTAGCACTCACCCTCCGCACCCTCTGTGGTCTCGATACGGACGAGATTGCGCGGGCGTTTCTCGTACCCTCGACCACCATGGCGCAGCGTCTGGTGCGCGCCAAACGCAAGATTCGCGATGCCGGGATCCCGTATATCGTGCCCGAAACCGGTGACATGCCTGCGCGGATCGACGCGGTCTTGACCGCCATCTATCTTGTCTTCAATGAAGGTTATGCGCCAACTCGCGGAGAGCCGCTGCTAAGGGCGGATCTGTGCTCGGAAGCGATTCGTTTGAACCGCCTAGTAAGGTCGTTGATGGGACCGCAGCCTCCTCGGGAAACAACCGCTCTGCTCGCTCTCATGCTGCTGCACGACGCGCGGCGCGATGCCCGCCTCGATGCGGCCGGGGATCTGGTTGTTCTGGAAAAGCAAGATCGCAGCCGATGGAATCATGCACAGATCGCCGAGGCACTGCCGCTCGTCGACGAAGCCTTGCGCGGCAGCGCTGGTCCTTATGCGTTGCAAGCCGCCATCGCCGCTGAGCATTGTCGTGCGGCGCGACCTGAGGAAACGAATTGGCGCCAGATTGTGCGGCTCTACGATCTTCTCGCGCGCTTGCAGCCGTCTCCCGTCGTGAGCTTAAACCGTGCGGTCGCGGTGGCGATGGCGGACGAACCTCGGCCCGCCCTCGCTATCGTCGATGCCCTCGCCGCGGCCGGTGATCTCGAAGACTATCACCTCCTGCATGCTACCCGCGCCGACCTGTTGCGCCGAATCGGTTCCCCGGATGAAGCCGCCAAAAGCTACAAGCGCGCACTCGCTTTGGCCACCAATGAAAGCGAGCGCCGATTCCTCGAGCGACGTCTCCGCGAAGTTCTCTCACCAGCGGTTTAATCGGAATGGTGTTGTACAATCCGACGCCAGTCTGATTTTGTTGCGGATCTTTTATTGCGGATCATCACCGGCGGATCATCACAGAATGAACCGGAACAGCATGGACCGAACGCCCCAACAAGTTTCCCCGAGCGCGGACTTTGGCTTGCGTCCTGGAATTCTCTCGCCCATGGAAACCCTGGCACAGTCGGTCTCCACCATGGCCCCCACCACTACGCCCGCAGCGACCATACCGCTGGTTTGCGCGCTGGCCGGAAATGGCACCTGGCTCGCATATTTATTGGCGACAGTGGCGGTGTTGCTTGTCGCCCTGTGCATCAGCCGCTACGCCCGCCTTTCCGCGTCGCCGGGCTCTCTCTACACTTACGCTTCGATGACTCTACCTCCCTGGCTGGGTGCGACGGTCGCGTGGAGTCTGTTGCTGGCATACGTCGCCACCGGATCAAGCGTCATCGGCGGCTTCTACCATTACGCCAACTTGCTGCTGCGCGACGCCACCGGCCATGTCTATTCAGCAGTGTTGCTGGCCACACTGGTGACCGGGCTTTCCATATGGATTGCTTATCGCGACGTGAAGATCTCCGCGCGACTTATGTTATGGATCGAAGCCGGGTCGGTGACCGTGATCGTGATTGTAGTCGGGCTTTTGCTGGTGCGCCGCGGCTGGCACCTGGACGCCGAACAGTTGCATCTCCGTGGCATGACCGGCAGCGGACTTCGTCTCGGGCTGGTGCTGGCATTGTTCAGCTTTGTCGGCTTTGAGAGCGCGACTACTCTGGGATCGGAGGCGGCGAATCCCTTGCAGACGATTCCCCGCGCAGTGATCCAAAGTGCCGTTCTCGCCGGTGCTTTCTTTACGATCTGCGCTTATGCCGAAGTATTAGGTTTTCACCTCGCAGGCCAGGATTTAGGCGCCAGCCAGGCTCCCATGTATTTGCTCGCCCGAGTCGGCGGCGTCCCGGTGTTGGGACTGCTGATTGATATCGGCGCGCTCGTGAGCCTGTTTGCTGGAACGCTAGCATGCATCACGGCGGCAGCCCGGGTCCTACTCCTTATGGCGCACGACGGGCTGGCACACAAATCTCTGCGCACCACGCATGCCCGAAATCGAACTCCGGGCCGGGCGGTAGTCATCACTGGTATTGCTGCGCTGCTTCCCGTCGCAGTGCTGGCAGCCCGCGGCGCCAGCGGTCTGGATGTCTACGGGTGGCTCGGATCTCTGGCCACGTACGGTTTTATCGTAGCTTACGCATTGGTGTGCATCGCGTTGCCGCGCTACCTGCGCAACCACAATGCTCTTCGTCGTGGAGCGCAGATCGTTCCATGGCTCGCCGGCGTCGCTATGCTGCTCGCGCTCGTGGGGAATTTCTATCCGGTGCCGGAAGGGCCCTACGGCAAGTTGCCATACGTCTATCTTGCATATTTGGCGGCAGGCCTATTGTGGTTCTGGATTCGCGGCCGCGGCAAAGCTGCATTAGCAGAAAGCTGAAGGCGAGGCTCACGACCTTCGATTCCGGATTCACCTCACAAAAATATCAAATCTGCGCCAAAGAAATTTTCACTGCAGGAAGGCTTTCGTTCCCGACGACAGTCGTGTAAAGTCATCCCGATATTTTACGGGCGTGCAGAACAGCCGGTTCTGCGGGGAACGTCATTTGATCAACACAGCAATTTTCGGTCGCTAACGAGCGGTCTCGCACTTGCTCGCTTACCGACCTGCGCGAGGTCATTCATGATAAACAGAATTGGACTCGTGGTTCTCATCGCCACAGGTTCCCTGTGGATGTTCGCTTTTGAGCCGTTCGCGAACGCTCAGCAAACCCTCGGAGGAATCACCGGGACCGTCAGTGACAAAAGCGGCGGCGTTTTGCCGGAAACGACGGTCACGATCGTCGGCGATCAGACAACACTCACGCGCAGCCAAAAGACCAACGCGAACGGCATCTACGACTTCGTGAACCTCCCCATCGGCACCTACACAATCACTTTCACTCACCAAGGCTTTCAGACGCAGAAGGTGCCCTCGATCACCCTCCAGGCGGATCGCACCGCCACCTTCAACGCCACGCTGCCGGTCGGTCAGGTAGGAACCGTCGTCGAAGTGCAGGCGGATCCGCTGATGAACGCGGTTGACACCACCAATGGCTACATTCTGGAGAAAGATCAGATCGATTCCGTCCCGCTGCCGACGGGGAGTTTCACCGGGCTTGCAATTCTCTCGCCGGGGGTAAACGCGGAACTGCCAAACGGTAGCGGCGCAAACGCCGGATTGGGGAATCAGCCCATCTGGGCCAACGGCCAGCGCGACACCAGCAACACGTTTCTTCTGAATGGGGTCGATGCCAGCAATCTGTTCAATGGCAAAAGCACCAGCCAGGTGGCTTCGGCGCGGGTGGTGAATAATACCGGCGTCGCCGGCGCCTCCAGTACTACGGCGGAAATCATTCAAAGTACGGCATCGCCATATCTGTCAATTGGAGAGGCTTTGCCGACGCCCGCCCCGGAAACGGTTCAAGAGTTCCGGGTAAACACTTCCATGTACGATGCGCAGCAGGGTTCCACCAGCGGCGCCCATATCGACATGAGCACCGCCTCCGGCACTAACGCCATTCACGGCACCGCTTACGTTCACCGCGGAACCGATTGGTTGAATGCCGCCCCATATTTCTACAATCAGGACCAGAACATTCCGAGCAACGAGAAAGTACCTCAGTTGCACCGTTACACGGCCGGCGGAGCTATTGGCGGCCCCCTCATCAAGGACAAGCTATTCGGGTTTGCCAGCTATCAGCACATTCACGTTTCCGATTTGGAAATTGGAACTTCACGGACGGCCGCGCCTTTCGGGCTGACCGATGACCGCAGCGCAGCGACACTCATAAACGTCGCGAACCAGAATTTTCTGCCGGGGTGCGCCCAAACGGTTCCGCCATCTTGTTTGGTCGCCAGCCAAGTGGACCCCGTCGCGCTCGGCTTGTTGAACGATAAGCTGCCGAACGGTCAGTTTCTGTTCCCATCGGCGAATCCTAACTTCACACCGACGGTGAACTTCCCAGAGAATGTTTTCCTCACCCAGCCGGCTTACTTCATTTCCGACCAAGCGGTAGCGAATCTCGATTACCTGGCGACTCCGAAAGATACTCTGTCGTTGAAGTACTACTACCAGCACGACCCCACCACCGCGCCATTCGGCTATTCCTCCGTCGAGGGTTTCCCTCAGCACCTGGACGCTGGCAGTCAGGTTGCGAGCATTACCAACACGCAATCGATCAAGCCGAACTTCAGTGTCACCGAGGTCTTCGGGTTCATTCGCGAGAAGGTCTACAGTACGATTGCCCAGCCCTTCACCCCGCAAGCTGCGGGCATCAATGCGTTTGGTTCCACCGTGTTCCCGGGAATCACGATCGTGGACGATCTAGGAAATGATTCCCCCGCCAATACAAACTTCGTTTTCAATGGCGGCCTGAACATCGGCTCGACAGCCGCTTCACAGGGGGCATTCACCGGCATATTCCAGAATCGCTGGATGCCCTCCGCCAACGCGATTTGGAACGTCGGCAAACACACCCTGACCTTCGGCGGAAGTTTTTCCTATACCCAACTCAACGCGCGCGATGACCGAACAAATACGGGCATGATCGGCTTCCTGAATTTCGCCGATTTCCTCACTGGCACGCCCATCGGCTATACGGCCGATGGATTCATTACCACCAATTTCCTGCAGGGCGATGCCAACCGCTATTACCGGTCGCACGAATCGGGCGGGTATCTTCAGGACAAGTTTCAACTGCGTTCCAACCTGAGCATCAGCGCCGGTCTCCGCTTCGACTATCACGGAGGCCTGACGGAAAAGAATGGACGCATTTTCAATTTCGATCCGTCCCGCTACAGCTATGACGCGACCACCGACACAATTGCTTCCAACGGCTTCATCGTTGCGGGGAACAGCCCCAATTTCCCCTCGAAGGGGGTGAGCGATTCGACGCTCACGGGACGCCAGTGGGGCTTGGCGCCGCGCATCGGCCTGGCCTGGAGCCCCAAGATGTTCCACGACAAAGTCGTGGTTCGGGCAGGCTGGGGCATGTACTACGATCGCGGCGAGCTCTTCACCTATCTCTCGCCGGGTTTCGCCTCCGGCGTGATTGCAGGCGGTCCGTTCGGTGTGAATCAGACTCCGCCGTGGGTGAATTCGCAGGTTTGTGCCGTTGCCTATACGAATTGCCCGGGGGGATTTGAAAATCCTTGGGGCACGACGCTCGGCCCACCCCCGACCGGCAATCCCGCGGATCTGGTTCTACCCAACGCGACGGCAATCTCCGATGGCGCGCAGTTATTCTCGTTCGCCGATTACAATCGCGCCAACAAGCTTCCCTACACCCTCAACCAGACCCTCGACATTCAGTGGCAGCCGCGCAATGACCTGGCCATCGAAATCGGCTACGTTGGAAATCTCGGCCGCCATGAAATCGTCCCCTTGCCTTTCAACCAGGCGCAGATTGCCTCGCCGACCAGTCCCCTCCGGGCCGGCACGCCGTTTGAGCAGGACTATACCTATGGCTACTCCGTGGTCGGCCCGGCCACCTGTAATCCAAGCGCTTTTGGAAGTTGCTTGCCCATCAACTTGCCAAACGGACAACCCTACCAGGAAACTTTTGAAGGCGGAAATGTCGATCTCCGGGTTCCCTACATCGGTTATTCCGCCGAGTCGGAGTCCTACACCGCGGCCGGCATCTCCGCATACAATGCGCTTCAAGCTCACGTGGAAAAGCGTATGAGTCACGGCCTGCAAGTCGGCTTCTCCTACACCTACTCTCACGCCACCGACGAGCAAAGCGGGTTGGGCCTGTTCTACAACGGCAACAACCCTCTGAACCTGCGCTCAGGTTATGGCCTCTCCGACTTCGACCGCAAACACGTGATGAATTTCACCTATCGATACGAACTGCCGAAATTTTTCTCGGCATCTTCGTTTAAGGGTAGGGTTGCAGACGGATGGGCGATTTCCGGTCTGACAGTCATCCAGAGTGGTCAACCCTACAGCGTCGTCGATTATTCCGGCGCGGTCGGCAGCATCTTCTACGGCGTGAACGATGGCATTACGAACCCAATCGTTCCACTTTCCGGTTGCTCGCCCAGTCAGGCACTGACTGGGGCTTCGGGCGCGGGCGCGGGGTCTGCACTTAACCCCAGTTGCTTCAGTCTGCCTCTGTTAAGTGGGGGCGCTCTGAACGGCGCGGTGCCTTCCAATGATCCTTACGAGACGAACTTTATCGACCATGGCCAGCGCAATATTTTCCGGCAATCCTGGCAGCGGCGCGCGGACATCTCGCTCGTGAAGCTCACCCAGATCACCGAGCGTTCCTCCCTGAAGTTCAGCTTCGACGTTTTCAACCTGACCAACACCGCGAGCTTCGACATTCCAATCGACGACATCAGCCAGAACATTAACTTCAATGGCTTTCCCGTCGTAGGTACGCCAGCCACCACGACTCCGTGCAACCCGAACTTCACAGGATCGCTGTACGTCTGCCCAACCGCGAGCGGCTTAGGCATCACGAATAAGACCATCGGAAGCCCGCGGCAGATCCAGATGTCGCTGAGCCTCAGTTTCTAATGGATCGCTAACCCGAGGGCGGCGCAATAATGCCAGGCGCTTTCACCATTCTCTTCACTCACGAATGCGCTTCGTAACTAAGGCACTTCGTCGGTGGTGACCTGGAAATTAATCAGCTTCGCTCTTCCGAATGAGGTTGTAATCGCGCAATCGGTAGCATCGCGTCCGGTTGCCATCAACACGCGTCCGATACGGCGCACGTTGTGTCTGGCGTCGAATGTCCACCAGCGATCGCCGAGATAAACTTCAAACCAGGCGCTGAAATCCATTGGACTGGGAGCCACGATCACCCCTATGTCGCCCAAATATCCGGTTGCATAACGAGCGGGAATATTTAGCGCCCGGCAGAAGGTAATCGCAAGGTGCTGAAAATCTCTGCAAACCCCGACGCGCTCGGTATACACTCCCAGCGCTGTGCGAATCGGACTGGAAAACTCGTATCCGAAAGTGACCTTGCTGTGCACCCAATTGCACACCGCCTGAACCCGGTTCCACC
This sequence comes from Candidatus Acidiferrales bacterium, assembly GCA_035603035.1. Taxonomy (GTDB): domain Bacteria; phylum Acidobacteriota; class Terriglobia; order Terriglobales; family Acidobacteriaceae; genus Sulfotelmatobacter. Next base: position 16,106 of record DATNLE010000163.1, read on the forward strand.
CTCTAGGCGCGTTCCAGAAAAGCTCCGCAGCCGTGTTGGACAGCAGATCCACTTCGCAATATCTGCTGTTCATGAGGAATGGCAGAACATTCAGGGGCAGCTGATCGATGGGAACCTCCGCCGCGTCGGGACACTCCAGGTCGGGCTTTCCGGAATCTTCGATCAGCGTCGAATTCTGGAATCGAATCTTCCCGTGAGGAGCCAACAGGCGGCAACCGTGATTGCCAAAACCGTCCTCGTAGTTCTCGACTTTCACCAGTGGATCGGTATGGAGTTCGTCGGGCTCTCGTAAATCGTTCCTTCGCGACGGGTGCACGTTGAGCAGAGTCACGATCGGTACCACCCCAACCGTCTCGAATTGAATGTCATAGCCAAGCCGAATCATCATGAATTTCAGGTTTCCTAAGACGGGGCGCGAATGAGATGCCGAAACTAACACGGAATCTGGTTCATCTCCTACATATTTTCTTGCTGGCGTGGATTACAAATTCGGCAGGAGCAATCAGTGTATTATGCGGTAGGTTCACAGCAGAGGGCAAAGTGACATATTGCTTGGGGATTGCGACGCGGGAAGGTCTGGTACTGGCCTCCGATTCCAGGACCAACGCCGGTTTTGATCAGGTTAACGTTTGTCGAAAAATGTATCGCTTCGTTCAGCCCGGCGAGCGGGTTTTCGTAATTTTGACCAGCGGCAGCCTCTCCATCAGCCAGTCCGTTATTACTTTGCTGGGAGATGATTTCGATTCCGGCCGAGGTCTGGCTCAAGCCAATTCGCTCTACGATGCCGCCCGCATCGTGGGCGACTGCGTGCGCAGAATCTCCGACATCGACCGCGCCTCTCTCGAGCGCGATTCTTTCAGCTTCAATGTTCACTTGCTGTTAGGCGGCCAGGTTCGGGGACAAGAGCCAAACCTGTATTTGATTTATCCCCAGGGAAATCCCCTGGCGGCCACGGAGGATTCCTTGTACTTGCAACTGGGCGAGTGCAAATACGGCCGGCCAATTCTCGACCGCGGCATCCAGGCCACTACCTCGCTCGAGGTGGCAGCGAAATATGCCCTACTCTCGCTGGACGCCACAATGCGATCCAACGTAACCGTCGGACCTCCCTTCGATCTGCTGTTATATAAGAAAGATAGTCTGAAAATTACCCGATACCGCCGCGTTTCGGCTGGAGACAGGGACCTGAACCTGATCCATTCGAGCTGGGAGCAGTCTCTTCGGCGCGCAGTGGAACAGTTGCCCGATATTGAATTCCAGCCTTCAGGCAACGAAAACCCGGCGGAGAGCGTCAGAGAAGTCGCGCGCTCCGGGGGATAGGACCGTGCGACGATCCGCGCTGTTTCTTCAATAACGCGAATCGCTTTTCGCGATCATGGATTCGCCGTCTGATGCGCTATTCTGGCGGGGAATCAGGGCCGGCAAACATGATTATTGAAACGGATACGTCCGATCGCGGCGGTGCCGAGGCCCTCCAACGGTACGAACTCAACGGCGCTTACGATGAGATGTTCAGTTCCCAGGAGCATCCCCGAAGACAATATCGTCCGCTTCACAATTTGCTTTTGAACCTCGGCCCCGACGAGTTACGGCGCAGTAAACATGAAGCTGACCAGTCGTTCTTCAACCAGGGAATTACATTCACGGTTTATGGAAGCGACAAAGGCACGGAGCGGATTTTTCCTCACGATCTGCTGCCCCGGATTATCACCGCGGCGGAATGGGAAAAGATCGAGCGCGGGCTGACTCAACGGATCACCGCGCTGAATCTCTTCCTCAACGACGTCTACCACGACGGCAAAATCATCGAAGATGGCGTTGTACCCGGCAGCATTATTTACACCTGCAAACACTATCGCCGCGAAATGCGCGGCATCAAAGTTCCCCGCGACGTGTACATCACCGTTGTCGGAACCGATCTGATTCGAAATCCGGAAGGAAACTTTATAGTTCTGGAGGACAACCTTCGCGTCCCCAGCGGGGTCTCTTACATGCTGACCAGCCGCCGCGTGATGAAGCAGATATTCCCCAGACTGTTTCAAAAATGTCGTGTGCGGCCGATTGAGCAATACAGCCAGGCACTTCTCTCCACCCTGCGGTCTCTCGCGCCCGAAGGCCGTTCCGAGCCTACCGTTGTCTTATTGACACCCGGCGCTTACAACTCCGCTTACTTTGAACACACCTACCTGGCACGGCAGATGGGCATCGAACTCGTCGAGGGACGCGACTTAGTGGTGCACGATAATGTGGTCTACATGCGAACCACGTTCGGCTTGCAGCGCGTGGATGTGATCTATCGGCGAATCGACGACGATTATCTCGATCCCCTGGTCTTTGAAACCGGTTCGGCGCTCGGTGCCGTGGGACTGTTCAACGCTTATCGCGCCGGCAATGTGGCCTTCGCAAACGCGCTTGGAACCGGAGTGGCCGACGACAAAGCCATCTATGCCTATGTGCCCAAGATCATTCGCTACTATCTCGATCAAGATCCGATTCTGGAAGGCGTTGAAACTCTGCTGATGTCTGATCCGGGACAACGTGACCACGTCTGCCAGAGGCTGGACCAGTACGTAGTGAAGGCGGTGGGCGAGTCGGGTGGCTACGGCATGCTGATTGGCCCGCACAGCACCGAACAAGAGCGCTCGGAATTTCGGCAAAAGATTTACGCACAGCCGCGAAACTACATCGCGCAACCGACCATCAACCTTTCTACCGCGCCCTGTTTCGTCGACGGAATGATCGAACCCCGTCACGTAGATCTTCGTCCCTACGTTCTCTATGGCGAGCAAATCACTATTGTTCCTGGGGGCCTGACGCGAGTGGCATTGCGGAAAGGCTCGCTGGTAGTGAATTCGTCGCAGGGCGGGGGCTCGAAAGACACGTGGGTCCTGCAGAACTAAGACTTCAAAGGATGGGTGACGAAATGCTTTCCCGCGTGGCTGACAGTCTCTACTGGATGAGCCGCTATTTTGAGAGGGCGGATAATGCCTCGCGGGTACTGAAGGCAACTTACGGACTGATCCTGAATCCAGCGAAGTTTTCGACCGAAGAGCGTTGGTTCCGCGCCGTTGCCTCGCTGGCTCCTGGCGCAGCGTCCAGCGACGTTGATCCGCAGCGCGCTCTATTTCTGTTGGTGGCCGATCCCGAAGGCGCTTTTTCGATCGTGAAGTGTATCGGCGGAGCCCGCGAAAATGCCCGCCAAGTTCGCGAGGAGATTAGTTCGGAGATGTGGGAGCACTTGAATCGTCTTTTCCACGACGTGACTGGCTTTGAGCTGAAGCCCGACGACGATGCCGGTGCCATGCGAGTGGTCAGCTTGGTTCGAGAAGGTTCGTACCGGTTTAACGGAATTGCCGCCTCCACGATGAACCACGACGAGGCCTGGCATTTTATCCAGCTCGGCAAATATATAGAGAGAGCCTGCAATCTTTGTGTCCTGCTTGACGCTTACTTTGTCGTCGACAAGCATGCTGATGATTTGGATTGGGTTGGCCTGTTAAGCAGTTGTGCCGCGTTTGAAGCTTATTGCAAGGCATGCACCGCCGAACTCAAGCCCGAGCGGATAGCCAATTTCCTCCTGCTTAAGCCCGAGTTTCCTTATTCGGTCCGCTATTCTCTTGACCGGATGCACGAGGCTTTAACTTCAATCAGCGATCTCTCCATGAGCCGCAGGACCGAAAAGATCGAACGATTGATGGGGCGTTTACGATCCAAAGTTGCCTATGTACAGGTTGGAGAAATCATTGCCGGATTGCACAAATATCTGGCGGGAATTATCGAGCAATGCCGGGAACTGCATGCCGCTGTTCACGAGGTTTATATCGATTATCCGATCGAGGTTGCTTTCCTAACTTAATGTTCTACGCCATTCGCCATTTCACGCGCTATCGCTACAGCCATCTCGTCTGGCAGAGCATGATGGAGGTTCGCATGCACCCCAGAAGCGAGGGCAACCAGCGCTGTTTTGTCTTTCAGCTATCGGTAAATCCCCGCGCCAGGATTTTTGGTTATACCGATTCCTACGGCAATCTTGTGCACCACTTCGACTTGCCTTCCCGTCACGACCAACTCACCATCATTTCTGACGCTCTGGTAAATATCGACGCTCAGCCCCCGGTTCCAGACGTCATGGGGTATGAATCATGGAAGGACTTGGAACAGCTCGTCGAGAAAAACGATTACTGGGACATGCTGATGCCAAGCCATTTTGCGCGCTCATCCCCGGATCTTGAAGAGTTGGCAATGGAGATTGGAGTGAATGAAAGGAAAGGACGAAGCCCTCTGGCATTCCTCCGGGATATTGTCTCCGGCGTGCATCAGAGTTTTAGTTATGTAAAGAAAAGCACCGCGGTAAATTCTCCGATCGAGGAGGCGCTGCGGTCACGGCAAGGCGTATGTCAGGACTTTGCTCATATCATGATCGCACTGGTTCGCAACGCCGGAATTCCCTGTCGTTACGTGAGTGGATATCTTTGCCATAGCAGCGAGAACGCGCACCTTGCGGCGGATGGCGCGACCCATGCGTGGGTGGAAGCCCTGCTGCCCGGCATCGGCTGGATCGGTTTCGATCCCACAATTGATCGCCTCGCCGGAGAGAAACACATTCGCACCGCAATCGGCCGCGATTACGCCGACGTTCCGCCAACGATGGGCATGATGAAGGGAAAAGCCGGCACCCAGCTCCAGGTTCGCGTTCGAGTGACGCCTTCCCAAGCCGTGCTTCCGCCCGACGAAGAGTTTGCGGCGGACGAAGAGTGGTCCCAATTCCTTGAAGAGACCGAGCAAACGCAATTGATTGACGCTCAACAGCAGTAAGAAGCCGCGACCCGTTCGGGAAACGCATCTCAGACTACTCTGCCCCCGCACCGGCATTCTGAAATATGACGCTGGCCCTGAACAACCTCCACCGTCCTCCTGATTGCCTGCCTACACCCCTACATTAACGTTTTTGTGTTACTTTTCTTTGGCGGGACGAGCGCCCGCCAGGTTGCCTCGATCGAGCTGAATAAAACCGGAATACCCAAAGGAGAATGATGACCCTGCCTCGACGCACGTTCCTCACAAACCTGCAACTCAGCATCGTGATTTTCGCTATTGCGCTGTCGCCAGTCTGGGCCCAGGCAGGGGGACACAAGCCAGCGTGGATGAATACCGCCCTTTCTCCCGACGAGCGAGCCGCTCTGGTGGTGAAGGAAATGACGCTCGATGAAAAGATATCCCTTTTGCATGGGACGGGCATGAAGGGCCTCGGCCCAATGAGTCCGCTGTCTGTGCAATCCAATGGCGGTGCAGGATACGTTGTGCCGATTCCTCGTTTGGGCATCCCGGCAATCCAGATCTCCGACGCTGCCTATGGGGTGAGAATGAGTGGAGAGAATGGCCGCTATTCCACGGCCTTGCCCGACAATCTCGCCGGCGCCGCAAGTTGGGATCTGGATGCCGCCTATGAATATGGCGCGCTGATCGCCCGCGAATTACGGGCTCAGGGATACAACATGACTCTGGGCGGGGGCGTCAACCTCACCCGCGAGCCTCGCAACGGACGCACTTTCGAATACATGGGCGAAGATCCCTTCTTAGCGGGAAAGATGGTCGGCCGGGTGATGAAGGGAGAGCAAGCGCAGCACGTGATCGGCGACATCAAGCACTACGCAATGAACGATCAGGAGAGCGGACGCAACGCAGTCAATGTCAACATCGATAAGCGGTCGATGCGAGAGAGCGACCTGCTGGCCTTCGAGATTGGACTGCGCGAGTCAAATGCTGCCGCCGTGATGTGTGCCTACAACCGTGTGAACGGCGATTATGCCTGCGAAAACAAGTATCTTCTGACTGACGTATTGAAGAAAGATTGGAACTTCAAGGGTTTCGTTTTGTCGGACTGGCAGGGCACACACAGCACAGCCAAGGCGTCCGCAGCCGGATTGGATCACGAAGAACCTGCCGAGATTTTTTACGCCGACGCCATGAAGAAAGCGGTGGAAGCAGGCCAGGTTCCTGTGTCCGAAATTGACGACCATGTTCATCGCATCCTGCGATCGATGTTTGCCGCCGGCGTAATCGATGATCCTCCAGTGAAGAGCGTGGTGGACGTGCAAAGTGGTTTCGAGGTCGCGCAGAAAATTGAGGAACAGAGTATTGTGCTGCTCCGAAACGAACACTCGCTACTCCCACTCGATGCCTCCAACGCTGGCAGTATTGCCGTAATCGGGGCGCACGCCGACATTGGGATGATCTCGGGTGGTGGATCCGCCCAGGTCGATCCCCCGGGCGGAAACGCCATCATGCCTCCGGGGAAGGGTAATACCACGTGGCAGGCTCACATATGGTTTCCGACTTCTCCCCTCAAAGCGATTCGGGCCAGCGCTCCTCACGCGAAGGTTCAATACGACCCCGGTACCGACCCAGCCTCCGCGGCGGCCTTGGCCAGGAAGGCGGACATCGCTATCGTGTTCGCTCACCAGTGGGAGAGCGAAGGAATGGATCTTGACAGTCTGTCGCTTCCCGAACGCCAGGACGATTTGATCGCTCGAGTCGCAGCCGCAAATCCGCACACGGTTGTGGTGCTCGAGACCGGAAGCCCGGTGACCATGCCATGGGCCGATCACGTGAGCACTATCCTTGAAGCCTGGTACGGAGGCAGTCGGGGCGCGGAGGCGCTGGCGCGTGTGATTTTCGGCGAGGTGAACCCGAGCGCGAAATTACCGATCACTTTTCCCAAGACTGAGGCGGATCTCCCGCATCCCAGCATCGTTAAACCTCCTCGCGCTTCAACGACAAATGACGAGCCCGACGCTTGGAAGAAAATCGCTGCGGGTCTGCCCGCATTCCAGATAACATATGACGAAGGCTTGAAGGTCGGATACAAGTGGTATGACGCGGAGCACAAAGAAGTTTTGTTCCCCTTCGGCTACGGCCTGTCCTACACCACTTACAACTATTCAGATTTTAAAGTGTCGCCGGGAAAGACTGTGCGCCTGAGTTTCAAGGTAACCAATACCGGCAATCGAGCTGGGGCAGAGATAGCCGAGGTTTACGCCGCGCTCCCGGAAAGTGCCGGTGAACCGCCAAAACGGCTGGTGGGCTGGAGCAAAGTCAAACTGGATGCGGGAGAAAGTAAAGAGGTAGCGATAGAGGTCGACCCGGAATACCTCTCCATCTTTAACGTTGACCGCGATGCCTGGCAACTCGTTCCCGGCGACTATACATTTCTGGCCGGCGGCTCGTCGCAAAACCTGCCGTTGAAAGAATCGGTTAACTTGAAATAACTTTGCTGGCGTTTCAAGGACGGTCCCCGGGGCGCGAGCCTGATTAGATTTCGCTACCGTGCGCGAACTTCAAGCTGCACCGGCCGCGCGATTGAACTCACATCGGGATCATAATATTCGTAGACTCGTGACTTGAAGGTGCGGGCGCGGATGGGATATTTGGCACGCAGCCGAAAGCGCAACCTGACCGCCTCGCCGGGAGCAATGGAGTTGAAGTAGAGGATGGCTTGTGTCGCCGTCTGACTGAACTTCTCCAGGCGGCCACTTTTTTGTGACGCACTCTTTTCGACATACGCCTGCAAATCTTCGCTGAGCAGATCGAATCCCGGAGGAATGCCGAGGTCCACCATCACCATATTGGCAGCCTTGGGCAGATTATTCTTGACGTTCGCCGTGGCCGTGGCAATATCGTCCTGTGAAAGATGCGCGCGATCATAAGCCACCTCGATGGAGAGCACCTCGTTCGCGACCTTCTCGTCCCACGGAATGAAGTAGTTTCCAACAATTTGATAGGCCAGTCCCCCCTTACCGTCGAACCGGATTTCAACGGAAGTTGCACGACCTGGCTTTTCGATGATCTTTGATTCTTCGGTCTTTGCTTCGTGGCCCTTGGATTCTTCGCTTTCCGCTTCGCCAATTTTAGAATCGATATCCTTAAGCACGAACTGGTGCAGCAGATCGTTGTTATCCGGAGTGAGGGTGAGTTTCTGAACGGGTTTGCCATTGAGCAAAATCTCGAGCGTTCCACGAACGTCCGCCGATCCTTTTTCGCTGGCGAGAAGCAGTGCCCGCAGCGCCATGATTGTGGCTTGGGTTGTGCCCCAGGCGCCGGACGCGTCCTTCTTTGCAGCGATGTAGTTCATCGCCTTGCGCGCTGTTCCGGACGCTTCTCCCCACTTGAGCAGCGCCTGTGCCGCGAGTCCAGTGGTCTCCACGCTGGCGCTTGTGCCAGTTGCATACACGCCGGTTTCGTCCGCGCTCCACCATGCCTGCTCAGCTTTTTCCGTGTGCGCATCGAGCAGGAGTTGCATGGCCTGGCGAGTAAACTCGCGGTCCTTCCCGTGATCAGCGGTACCATAGTCCGCGGCAAAGTTGGCGGCCACCGCAAGCGTGTAGACATCCATCTTGCCGCTCATGTGGCCTTCAATAAATTGTTTGGCCTTCTCCACAGCCTTTCCCTGGTAGCCGGTATTCTCCAGCGACCACGCAATGTAGGCCGTGATGCGCAGCACGTCGTGGTTGTAACGGTCGGTCGCGCCTTCGTTGATGAATGAAGCATCGGGCTTCCAACTGCCATCGGCTTGTTGCTGTGCGGCAAGCCATTCCTGGGTTCGCGAGATGAGTTTCGGATCCACGTCCGAGACTTTCGACATATCGCTGAATTCCATGAGCCCATAAGACGTCAGAATCTTATTGGCCGGCGCGCTGCCGAACCACGAGAAGCCGCCACCCGGGACCTCAAAAGTGAGCAGCCGCTGATACCCGTTGGCGATGTATCCCTCGGCCTTGGCGTGAACTTCGGGAGTCAGCTTTTTCGTGCGCTTCATGTAATCGAGCGCAAGAACGTTGGGATAAGTACTCGACGAAGTCTGCTCAAAGCAGCCGCCTGGCATCTGAAGAATGCTGTCCATGCCTTCGATGACCTGGCTCAGCGGGCCGGGATAGAGCCTGACAAAGATCTTAGTGGCGTCGGGTATAGAAGTCAGCGGGAAGCGCAATTCCTGCCGCACAGTATTTTCCAATCGTCCGTTGAAAACCAGATTTTGTTCGCGGCCGTTAGGAATCACTTCGATTTCACGCACCACGATGTCCGCACGGTCCCCGGCTTTCATTCGGGCGGAAAGTGTCAGCTTGAATTTTCCGATGCGTTTGGCTTCGAGAGTAAACTGCGATCCGCCGACGTGCGCGGAATCGACGGCGACTGATTTTTCCCCAACATCCTCTACCAGCGAAAACCAGTCCTCCGGTTGCAGCCTCAAGCTGACGTCTCCGCGCCCGCCCGAATAGTTGTATACGGCTACGGGGATGGAGACTCTATCGCCCTGAGTGAGCGTGACTGGCAAGTCGAGATCGACGAAGAAATCCTGAAAGACTTTCAAGCTCGAAGTGGCGCTGCCCAGTGCGCCGTGCATGGTGGAAGCGAGCGTCGCCATCCGCCAGGTGGTGATGGAGTCTGCAATCGGAATGGTAATGCTGGCGACGCCGTCCCTATCGGTGATGATTTCCGGATTGATGTAGAGAGCTTCAGGAAAGAAGGAGCGCACATGGGCGGCTGGAGATGGGGAATCTTCTTTCTGTTCTTTGGCGAGTGTTGCACTGTTTTGGGGAGCGGCCTGAGGCGGCACCGGCGCCGCCATGTCCACGGCGTTACGGCCGTTGAGGGGTCCGTTGTGGACACGAAGGACGCCGCCGCCAACACCAGCAACTACGCCGCCGGCAATTCCAGCCATCTCAGTTTGGACGGTTACACTTGCGCCTGACACTTCCACCGTCTGCGAGCTGGATGCTACTGTAAGATTCGCCGAGAGCACGGCGCGGTCGCGCGCGTGAATCGTAACTTTCCGGGCAACCGTTCTAAATCCAGCGCAAGACACCTCAACTGTGTAATCCCCCGCAGGCAAGCCCGACAGGTCGAATTGGCCGGCAGCATTGGTTTTCGCCGTACGCGTTTTTCCCGAGGAGGCTGCGCTCACTTTTACACTGGCGGCTGTTATTACCGCACCGCTCGGGTCGGTAACGGTTCCGGCGATCTGAGCCAGCCCGTTGAATGGTCCTCGGTCGTGCTCGATATTGAGATGGATGGAACTGTAGGACGATCCTGGCCTGGTACCTCCGATGATGCTCTTATTCCCGACCTGGAGATAAGCGACCAGATCATCGCCGCTATTGAATTGCCGATCCGCACCCGCACTGCGCACGATGTAGTGCGTTTTATTCTGATACCAGCCAACCGGTTCAATGCGAAGGTCGGATCCCCATGCGTCGCGAACGTCGTGCCCATCGGCGCTTTTCAGCTTCTCAAAAACTTTAGTCAGATCGCCCCCTTGCGAATTCTGCTTGTACGCATCGCTCAGTTGCCCGGCCAATCGATTGATCTGCGCCACGAAGCGGGCCTGGTAGCGGCCAGCGTACTCCGGGTATTTCGTCATGGGCACGGCCCGGCCGAATTCCGTCTCCAGCTTGTTCGTGTCCACCATTTCAGTGGCGGAGAACAGTGCTCGCGCCGCGCGGTCCCGTTGTTCGAGCTTTGAATGCTCGACTGGCTCGACAACCTCCGGCATACCGATGGAATGGATCTCGTAGCGCGGCTTCATCACTTCCTGTTCCAGATAAAAGAACACTTTGGCAAAACCAGGCTGCTTTTCTGCGAGCGCAAAGACCGCCTCATCCACTACTTGCACGCCGAGAGCCGCATGCACACCTTCACCGCGGGCGTTAGTAACGCGAAAACGGATGCGGGCTTCTCCGCCCGGCTTGTAAACCGTGGAATCCGTCGCTGCTTCAATCTTGAGTTCATCCGCCGGCTGCACGAAGACCAGCCGATGATCGCCTACGGGCCGGGCGTCGCGGCCGAAGAGATAAGCGTTGAAGTCCACCGTTCCCGCGAGTTCGGGCGTCGCCGCAAGAGAAAGTTCAGCGTGTCCATCTACGATGTCGAGATCGCGCGTTAGAACGGTCTGCCCTTCTTTAACGATATCAATATAAGCCGTGCCGCGTTGTTTGCTAGAGAATACGCTGAGCACGATGCTCTCCCCGGCGCGATAGACGGCCCGCTCCGTCCGCAAAAGAATTTGATCCTCGCCTTCTCGCGCCTGCAATTGAACCTTGCTCGACGTATGGTTCCCTTCCCTGTCGGTTGCTTCAAGTTCGAGAGACTCGATTCCGGCGCGAGGCTTGATCCGAACAATGGCTACTCCGCCCTCATCTGAGTTCGCGCTCTGATCCGATATGCCTTCCGCATGCACCTTGAGCGCGGCGCTTGCCGGCGTCCCGTCAGGATAGGAGGTCAGGATGAAAACCTGATTCTCGAGATGGGGAACCAGTGTGCCGCCCTCAGGAATCGCCGTGATGAGCAGCGGCGATTCGCTGACCGTAATCGGTTCACCGCGAGTTTCCGAGTGGTCAGCAGAATCCTTCACCGTGGCTTCGATCAGGACGCGCGCCGCACCCTGGCTGAGGGGGAGTCCGGCAAAGTAGGTAGGCAGCTTCAAATCAAAGTGATATGCTCCGTCGCGATCGGTCTTGCCTTCAACCGATGCCACGTCGAACACCGCAACGTCCATGCCGGAAGCCTTGACCGTGACTTGCGCCGCGTCCACAGCCTTCCCGAAGAAGTAGTTAGCATGAACCGTTCCCGTGACGTGGTCCCCGGGACGGTAGCCGCGCTTGGTGCGATGGTCTTTGCCTGCGAAATCAACTGCTATTTTGAACTTCGGCAATACATAACGTTCTACGTTCAGAGCGATCTCCGCGGTATTGGTAGGCGCTTCACTCTCGCCTAATAACGCGCGCAGGTGATAGATTCCCAGGTTTACTTCGTCGGCGAGGGTAAATTCTGTCGACGCAATTCCGAACTTGTCGGTCCCGGTGATTTTCTTGAAAACCTTGTTTCCCCGAGAATCTTCGACCTCGAAGGTCAGTTTGCGATTGGCGGCTGCCTCATGATTGGCGCGATCGAGAGCCAACGCGCGCACGTGGATGGTCTGACTGGGCTGGTAGATGGGTTTTTCAGTGGTCAGGAGAATTGAAATCTTATCTTCCAGACGAACGGCTTGAGCGAATTCCGTCGAGCCTATCGGAGTCTCCACGCGGTAGCGTAGTTGATAGGCGCCCACCAGTCCCGCTGGAAAGCGAAACTGCGCTGCCATGGTCCCTCGGGAGTTCGTACGCCCCTGAAAAAGAATCTGGGATTTCTCGCCCGGCCCCAGCAATTCAATCTGTACTGAACCAGGCCCGGCGATAACTTCATTCTTCGAGTCAGTTACGATTACCCGCACGGCTGCGGGTCCGCCTGTCAGATAGGATTGCTGCCCCAGAATGTGAATGACCGGCGTGTGCAGAATTTGCGAAATCGATTCGATGCCTTCGATCTTTGCGCTCTTGTCGTCATCGTACTCGAAGCGATAATGCACTCGATGCCAGACCAAGTCGTCCACCGGCAGCGGCGTGTCGATCTTGATTCGCTCCTGCCAGGCGCCCCTGCCCTCTGCCACTGCAACGCTTCGCTCCGCGGTTCCCAGCGCCCGATCCTCCGGATCCAAAACTTGCACAGTCAGGCGTCCGGAGCCGGTGTGGGCCGCCTGGTAGGGAAGAGTCAGATTCAGCACGCGGTGCGAATAAGTCGCGCTGGCGGAGGGTTCGCCGGCCGCCGCCTCGAACTCTTGAACCGCCACCGTGGCGGCGACCGTTAGCAAAGCCGGAATGAGAAACAACCACAGTATCAGTGGCCTGGTGCGGGCGTTGCAAGCTCCCATGGCGTCTCCGTGACAGTCATCGGCCGCTACAGCTTTTGTGCACTCAGCGGAAGAACGCTCCCTCTTCGCATCCTTGCACAGCATAAAAGGCACATAGATGAGGACCGCTTCTGCAATAGACACCGGAAAGATGAGGGAAGTTACCGGAGTCACCGACTCCGCAATCCACTCGATCAATCGAGTTTTCAACAGTCTCGGCGCCGCGGCAGCCGGACAGCCCTTTTCACTTCATATAAACTTGCCTTTTACTCGGTGGGAGAAGTATTGACACCTTTCAGGAGGAAGCCGGTTGCCGCTAAGTCAGGATGTGCTCTGGTATAAGGACGCCGTCATCTACCAAGTGCACGTCCGCACTTTTTACGACAGTAATGGAGATGGAATCGGTGATTTTCAAGGACTCGAACAGAAACTCGGATACCTGCAGGATCTGGGCGTCAATGCAATCTGGCTGATGCCGTTTTTTCCCTCGCCCCTGCGCGACGATGGTTACGACATTGCCGATTACAACACCGTACATTCCAGCTACGGCACCCTGGAGGATTTTCGGAAGGTCCTCGACACCGCCCACAACCGGGGAATCCGCATCATCATCGAGATGGTGCTGAATCACACCTCCGATCAGCATCCCTGGTTTCAAGAATCACGCAGTTCAACCGACAATCCCCGCCGCGACTGGTACGTATGGAGCAATACGGATGAGCGCTACAAGGGCACGCGCATTATCTTTCTCGATACCGAAAAATCCAATTGGGCCTGGGATCCAATTTCGAAAGCCTACTATTGGCACCGCTTCTTCAGTCACCAGCCCGATCTCAACTATGACAATCCGGACGTTCGCGAACAGATGTGGAAGGTGATGAGTTTCTGGCTGGAGATGGGCGTGGACGGGTTTCGACTCGACGCAGTGCCTTACCTGCTGGAACGCGAGGGCACGAATTGTGAGAACTTGCCCGAGACCCACGCAGTGATAAAGGATTTCCGACGCCGGCTGGATGAACAATTTCCCGGCAGAATGCTTCTGGCGGAGGCCAACCAGTGGCCCGCGGATCTGCGCCCCTATTTTGCCGACGGTGATGAATTCCACATGGCGTTTCATTTTCCGTTAATGCCCCGAATGTTTATGGGGGTGAAGCTGGAAGATCGCAAACCCATTACTGAGATAATGCAGCAGACGCCGGAAATCCCTCCCATTTGCCAATGGTCGCTGTTCCTGCGCAATCATGATGAGCTGACCCTTGAAATGGTCACCGACATGGAACGCGACTATATGTATGACACGTACGCGGAAAACAAAACGATGCGGCTGAATCTGGGTATCCGGCGGCGGCTCGCACCCTTGCTCGACAATGACCGCAGGCGCATCGAGTTAATGAATGGAATGCTGATGTCGTTGCCTGGTACCCCAATTATTTATTACGGCGATGAAATCGGAATGGGTGACAACATCAATCTGGGCGACCGCAACGGAGTCAGAACTCCCATGCAGTGGAGCGGAGGCTGGAACGCGGGATTTTCCACCGCGGAGCCAGACCGCCTGTACGCTCCTCTGATTCAGAATCCTGTCTATGGCTATCCGGCGGTGAATGTTTTATCTCAACTCGGAAGCGAGCACTCACTGCTGCACTGGATGCAACGCATCATAATGGTGCGCGCCTCCACAGCGGTGTTCGGCAGAGGATCGATTGAGTTTCTACACCCAGCCAATCATAGAATACTTGCCTACGTCCGGCGGCTGGGCAATGAAGCTGTGCTGGCAGTGAATAATCTTTCAGGCGCGGCGCAAGCCGTCGAACTCGACCTGAAAAAATATAAGGGGAACATCCTGATCGAAATGTCGGGCAAGAATGTATTTCCGCGTGTGGGCGAGCAGCCCTACCTGTTAACCCTGGGCCCCTATCAGTTTTTCTGGTTCCGGCTGCGGCGAATTTAACCAAATGCAGATCGTGGAAACGATCTCACATATCACCTCGCACTTGTGTCCTCGGTTTGCACGGAGATTTAATTGGCAGAAGATACCTTTCTAACGGATGATTTTGTTCGCCAACTGATCAACGTGGGCGAGGTAGACATCCTGGTGGGCTTGCCGACTCACAATAACGCCGCCACGATCGGCGCGGTCGTCCAATCCATTCGAAGCGGTATCCTGCAATGGTTTCCCCGAGAGCGAGCCGTCATCATCAATCCCGATGGCGGATCGCGCGACGGAACTCCGGAATTGGTTACCGGCATTTCCATCGACGATCTTCGTCCTGTTTCCAATCTGCACGCGCTCCGCACCCTGCATTCCATCAGCACTCGCTACGGCAGCAGTCCATCCGGTATGGTCGCATTCCGGACCATCCTGGCTGCTGCCGAACTGCTCCGCGCTAAGGCCTGTGTCGTGATGTCTCCCGAGTCTTCCCATTTTGAAGGGGAATGGATCTCAAAACTCCTGCGCCCTATTCGTTACGACAGCTTCGATCTGGTTACCCCCACTTATCGCCGGCATAAGTTTGAAGGATTGCTGGTCACGAATTTGCTCTATCCCATGATTCGAGCCCTCTACGGACTCAGAATCCGTGAGCCTTACACCCACGAGTTCGGATTCTCCGGCCGACTGGGTGGTGAATTTCTTTTGCAGGACGTCTGGGACGATGGAGCGGGCGGGCATGGCATCGAGCTCCGCTTCACCCTGGCTGCGATCATAGGACGACAGCGTATTGGCCAGTCGTTCCTGGGACAAAAAGATCACGTCGAGCTGCGCTCGGCCGACCTCGTCCCAGCACTCAGAGAAACAGTCGGCCCCATGTTTTCCGCACTTGAGTCGACTTTCGCGGCCTGGAGTGGTGTAACCGCTTCGCAACCCGTCCCTACTAGCGGCCCTGAGCATGAGGCGCTTCTCGATCCCATGCGGGTAAATCGAAAGCGGCTGCGCGAGATGTTCTCGACCGGAGTGGCCGAATTGGAAACTGTGTTCCATTCAATTCTGTCTCCGTCCACCCTCGCGGAACTGCAGCGCATTGCAGGCCTGGAAGAGGCGGACTTTAACTACCCAGCGGAATTGTGGGTTAAGACGGTTTACGAATTTGCCGTTTCGTACCAGAAATCTGTGATCAGCCGCGACCACATTATCCAAGCTCTGGCTCCGCTTTTTCGCGGGAGAGTGTTCACCTTTCTGGTGGAGAACCGCAACGGCTCCGCAGAAGACCTCGAAAACAATATCGAAGGCTTATGCCTTGAATTCGAGCGCTGGAAACCCTATCTGCTACAGATGTGGAAATCGAGAGAGTGAGGCAACCATGCGGGAAATGATTATCAGTGAACTGAGTCAGGCGCTGCAAGAACTGGCCAGAGGCTTCGCCCACTACCTTCCCCGTCTCATCGTAATGCTGATTCTCGCATTTCTGGGATGGGTGATTGCTTATGTCGTGAAAACTGTTCTGCGCAGCATTCTGCGTCTTATCCGTTTCGACAAGCTTTCGGAAAACGCCGGCGCTTCACAGTTGCTCAACAAAGCGGCTTTGCCTTCAGCTTCGGAGGTGTTGAGCCGATTCGTTTTCTGGCTAGTATGGCTTGGATTCATTCTGCTTGGGGTCGGGGTTCTCGGAATCCTTGGCCTGCAGGAACAAGTCGCAAAATTCTTTTATTTCCTGCCGCGGCTGTTCGTGGCCATGTTCATTATGTTTTTCGGATTGCTGGCAGCCAGCTTCTTTTCTCGCGCCGCGCTGCTGGCTGCGGTGAATGCGAATGTGCCTTCCCCTCGCGTTCTCAGCCTTGCAGTCCGCAGCGTCATCATTGTCTTCGTCTTGTCGATTGTCTTTGAAGAACTCGGTTTGGCGGAACAAACGATGCTGGTCGCATTCGGCATTGCTTTTGGAGCCCTGATGCTCGGACTGGCAATTGCTTTCGGCATCGGGGGCAGAAACTTGGCCCAAGGGTTCCTCGAGAAAAAGTTTGTTCGTCCGAAGAAAGAGGAAAACGAAGACGAACTCTCGCCGCTCTAGTCAAGCGCAACTGAGAATGGATCGCGTCGAGCGACTGTTGCAAAACGATTCGTTTATGGCGTTAATTCACTCTGCTCAGCGGTCATAGAGCACGGTAAGGTCCCGGAAACGTTGAGTAGCATCCTTCGTCAAGCGACCGAAAACTCGAGCCCTGGGGATGATCCCGAACGCACATTGAAGCAGGCTCCTTCCGGGAAACCAAATTCCTTACGCAGCCCTTCCACCTCGGGAGTAATCACTCCTAAGTTCTCAGCAACGAATGGCAACTCTTTCAATTCGGTCTTAAGCGTGGGGAAGAACCCCGCTCCTGTTCCCTTCACCCAGTTCCCCGCCTGCGCCGTTCATGCGCTCGCTGGCACTTTCCAGAAGGCCTCAACGCCACAGAAGTGAATCAAGTCGCACCAGATCAAATAGTTTGAGAGATGCTCGAAAACGATCGATCCACTGGCGATGACCGGAGGCAGCCGACAGGTCCCACCGGTAACAGCGGCCTGGTTGCTCATCCAGACGAAGCAGCTCCGGATGGGCCCAAACATCGGCACCGTCGTGAGCGACGTAGATCGGGATATCTCCCCTGATGCTTATCCCGTGACTCTGGCATTTATCGCGGAGCTTCTGCCATTGACTCAAAAATTCAAACTGAGCAAACTTGTGGACTTCTATCTCGGCCGATAGTTTCGGTCGCCATTCTCCGAGAATCGATGGATCCCTCTGTCGAATTCCCAAATCCCAATCCGCCCAGACAGCATCCTTAAAGACTCCCTGGCACGCCATAAAAAGCGAATAGTCATCCGGCTAATCGGCGTTGTCACGGCAAAAAATGTCGAAAGCCACACGATCTGCGTGAGTGCCATCCGCCAGAAATGTTTTTGAGTGACAGCTCAGCAAGTGGATTGCGACGCACAAGAAGTTTGAGTCGGCCGGAATCCTCGGCCTTGAAACTTCCCGAAGGCAAAAAACTTGGCGGACCGTGCAGGACTCGAACCTGCGGCCTCGTGATGGTCGCAAGAAAAATCATCTCCTTGCAAGCAATGTACCCGTTAGAGGCGGACGATCACCGAGTACCTGCACAGGAACGACTCCGGGTGTCGGGCCCGATCCCCCCACCGAACCGATTGCGTGAAACGATTGCGACCAAATCATCACTATCAGGACGAGGTGAAGTTGACCACCCCCTTTTCAATCAAACCTCAATTTCAAAGCCAGGAGATGTGAGGTTATGATCAAAACGAGGTTGTTTGCATCTGCAGTGCTTTTGTCATTCGCTTTCGGGTCCTCCGGACTCGCAGCCGCTCAGGACAACATCAGTCCAGAGCAACCGACCGCCCAACAGAAACCAGCGCCCGCTCCGTCCGAGATTTTTGCTCCCCGGGGCAAGGTGATCACTCCACCCAGCAGCATCTCGAGCCCCGGCAAGGGAGTTCATACTAACTTCAAGATTTTCGTTCCCAGCGGTCACGAAGTTTCCTCCGCGATCCCGGATTACACCTTTGCTGAGACGCCGGCATCGATGGGCTGCGTTTACAAGGTCGGGACAAACTACGCTGGATGCAACCCGGCAACCGGCGGCTCCAACCACGCCACCGGCGGTTGGGGCGCAATCGCTTTGGTTGACGCCTATGACGACCCGACTGCGGCGTCCGACTTGGCGTTCTTCGACTCGCACTTCGGCTTGCCAAAAGCAAACTTCACGGTGGTCTATGCCAACTCGAGCTTCGGCACTCTTAACGGGCTGACTGCTGATTGCAGCGGCACGCCGCCACCGGCAAACGCTAACTTCGGCTGGGACGTTGAGGAGTCTTTGGACATCGAGTGGGCCCATGCGATGGCGCCCGCCGCGAAGATTATTTTGGTGGAGGCCTGCGACCAATCCCTCCCTCAGTTGCTCTTTGCCGAAGAGGTCGCCGGCCTTGAAGTGAGTAAGAATGGCGGCGGCGATATCTCGAACAGCTGGGGATACCAAGAAAGCTGCGTTGGACATCCCTCGTGCGGCGGCGGAACTCTAACCGAACAACAGGACGACAATTACTTCTTCCGCTACTACTACTCGCAAATCTCCTACTTCGCATCCGCCGGCGACAGCGGCGCGGAGGTTCTTTTTCCCAGCGCTTCACCGTGGGTAGTCTCCGCAGGCGGTACCACCGTCAATCGCGATGCGAGCGGAAATTTCCTAAGCGAGAGTTGCTGGTCTGACTCGGGCGGCGGCCTCAGTACCGTGGAAGCCTGGCAAAACCCGCCAACCATCGCAAACGGGATGGGACCTTGGTCCGACTATCAATATCAAATGTTCGGCGGGTCGCCTTATAATTTTCCCGCCCGATCAACCCCTGACATTTCATTCAACGCCGATCCTGCGAGCGGCGTATGGGTCTACGACACCGATGAGGGTGGCGCTTGGTACATAGTAGGTGGAACCAGTGTGTCGTCACCGGCGCTGGCCGGTATCGTCAACGCCTCCAACAACCGGCTAGGGCAGACTCCTCCGGGAGGCGGCTACTACGCTACCCACGAGAACGATCTACTCTATTCTCAACTTTATGCGAAAACCGCGTACACCGGAAATTTCTACGACGTCACAGCCGGATCAAACGGTCACGCTGCCGGTACAGGATACGATCAATGCACTGGCATCGGAAGCCCGCGCGGCCATTTAGGGAAGTAACTTCTCACGATTTAACAATGGCAGTTCTTGAAGAGGCCCTGCTTGGCAGGGCCTCTCTTTTCTTTTAGCCTTTCTGGACTGTTCCGGCTTCGCAATCCGATATCCATTCCTGGCAGGCTGTTATTTTTACTTCAGCACGGAAGGGCAAAAAATCAAGCGGCACGGGAAGCAATTGCCTGGGCTATTGCGAAACTAGCTTTCAATCGCGAGCGCCGCTGACAACCGTTCTACTGGTTTACTCTCGGCTTTTCGTTCCCGGCGGGTCTCTCGCAATCTTTGCTCGTAACTCTGCGGTGCCAATCTCTCGTTGAGTCTCATGGAGAAAAAAGTTCCTCTGTTTCTCTGTGCGGGAGTCTAGCATTTTCTTGCCACAGCCGGGTAGCGGAATAGAGCATGAAAATGCTCTCAGTTCGTTTTGCCGAAGCCTGGAGGCTGCTGGAGCAACGGCGTTTTGCAAACTGTTGTGTATAGAAGCCTAGCTGTTATTCTTGTTCCACTCTGGATAGCCGAGCTTTTCCCTCTGGATGGTCCGCAAAGTCCGGATTGCGTCAGAGATGGCTTGCTGCTCCGCGTGCCCATTTGCGCTCTCCACCAATGCTTGTGACCGCTGAAACATGGCTGCTTCTGCGGCATCCACGTGCTCCCGCAACTTCTGCGGGTCTCGTTCAAGAAGTGCGGCTTCAAATTCGAGCTGCCAGTGTGGGTATCTTATTTTCTGGTAGGTTGAGGTACGGTCGTCAGTCATTGGCGGCCCTCCGTAAGAGTCTTTAAGAAAAATTCGAGGCATCCTGCAACGTTCATAAGAAATGGCACGTCCTAACACGAAGTGAATGAAACCGCTCACCTGGAATCAAATTGGGTGTTTGCCTCCATCGTTCTCGGGGGCGCGGCGCACATACAGGATTTAGACTTGTCGCGCAGAAATTCGAAGTTCCGTATCATTTCATCAAAGAGTTAGCCGTGGGCGCAGCAGGCTTTGAGCGGGAATCTTGCAGTTCGTGTGCCAAACGCAGAGCCGCCAGTGCAATTTATTTAATCGCAGTGTTTTTCGGATGTTAAGAGCCAAGTAGCTTCTTGCAGAACCTGCAAGTCGGGGCCGCGGTGGCCCATTTCCACCAGGAGTGGTGGTTCTCGGCCATGAGTTCACCACCATAACTCTGAGATTTGAGATTACGACCGTGCGGCCGGTACAGCCTTAAGCTAGATATTTCACAGAACAAATAAATGGTGGGCAGTGCAGGACTCGAACCTGAGATCTTCCTGTTTTTAAGGCATGATCTGATGTAGAATCAATAGCTTACAACCGATAACGATATGCTGGTCCCGCGGCCTTCCAGTTCTTAAATGGCAATCTGTAGCAGTTCCCTCCCGCTTCGTAGTGGATACGTGGTTGTATACAAACTGAAGTGGCAAAACGGGGCTGTTCTATTTCTGTCACAATCGCCGCTCGGTCTCGCTTGGCCGTGACTGGGGTTAAAAGCAGAGTGCAAAAAACATTGCCGAATCTTGATTGAAGGAGACAAACTCAGGTTTGAGGAAAACAGCCGCCGCCATTCTCGTGCAAACAATCTTTGGCACAAACGAGCCCGCTACGGAACACGATGGTACAGAGCGAAAATCTCGAATTCGCCAGAATCCGCAGCCGAATTTATTAGCCATATTATGCTGCGATGGTGGAGATGGTTCAAAAGCCCGCTGAACTAACTAGCCAAGGGCTTGGCCCTTGATATCCCATTGAATCCCAACGGATGCAGCAACTTGACGTTACAACGAGAACAAAATTCTCGTTGTAACGTGCATAATCGACTAACTCGTCTTCCTATGCCGTAGCCCCTTTTGAAAATCGCGCTCGGTCAGGCGAGTGGTACAGTCTGGCTTTGACTCTCGTTGCACAGCAAGTACAATATTGCACTGTCGCCGCTTCCGACAGAATTGAAAAACGCAAAGGAGTGGAGCTCATGTGGAAAAAGCCAGATGACATATTAGGTTCGCAGCAACCACAGTTCGCCTCGAAGCAGACGCCCGAGCCCCTGGAGATGACCTTGGATTCGGCCAGCGAAACACTGGTTGACGCCTACCGCGAAAGCCGAGCTGAGAAACCGAAACTGGTGACCGGACCGAAGAAGGTTCTCGCCGGTCAGCCATTGTCGCCGCCATCCATGGCAACCTACACCGAAGCGGTGAACGAGTTCACTAAAAACGCTACTGCTTTCATTGAACAGCTTCCGCTTCTTACAAGAGCTCGGGATTCCTATGAACAAGCTATCAGGGCGAGCGCAGAATTGCGCAAGATCCTGGATACCGGCGAGGACAACCTTCGAACTCTTATGAACCATCTAGAGCAAGCAGTCGATCCTACTCTCGACAGGAAGAAACCAGAACCGGCGAAAGTCGAAGCGATCAGAGGGACCGACGAAAGCGCAGGCGTTGTGTGAAGAAATTTCCATAAGAGTCGCCGCCTTCGCGAGGGAGCGCGGCAGGGTGTCCGCACACTAGGCGAATATTGGTAGCCTGTCCGAACCGTGGACGAAGATCGCAAGTCCAGGAACTGACAGAGTGACGCCCCAAAAACAGAAAATCAACCGGGCAAAGTAAATGCCGCCCTCGATCGTGTGTCCCGAGTCCGGGCAACGGTTCGTTCCTGGTACGAGCAACTCGTTCCAGCGCTCTAACCTTTGAAGGGTTGTTCTAACCCATTTTTCCGGTTTGCGACATCTCTATTGCTTTCCGTCTTTTGCGGGAACATGGAAATTACCTGATGCAATCTTATTTCTGCGAATTTATCGGGAGGAGTTTTTAAACAGACACGCGATTTATCGTCAACTGCGTGCGATGTTCTCCGGCGTTTCGCGCGATGTTTTATGGAAGTATTCTGCCTTCCTTTGCGCGTAGCGCGAGAAGCTCCAACACCACCTTGTTCTCCGCCTGAGCAAGCTGCTCGACCGATTGGCCGTTTGCTTCCTTCAGCACGCCATCGATAACCGTCTGCATCAGTGCCGGCGTGACGTCGGGCATTTCGAGTTTCCTCATTTGGCCCACGAAGCCGGTCATGAAATGCTCCACAAAGTGGTGGATTCCGCCGGGCCCGCCACCCAAATGCCATTGGAGGCTCGGGCCCATCACACCCCACCGAAGCCCCGGCCCATAGCACACGGCGATGTCTGCATCCTCCACACTGACGACGCCTTGCTGGATGAGATAGAGGACTTCTCGGTAGAGCGCCGCCTGAAGGCGGTTCCCAACGTGGCCCGGGAGAGCCTTGCGCAGCCGGATGGGCTTCTTGCCGATAGACGCGTAGAACGTCATGGCTCGTTCGATCACCGCCTCGGACGTCTTCGCCCCGCCTACTACTTCAACCAGGGGAATGACGTGGGGAGGATTAAAGGGATGGCCTATCACGCAGCGCTCGGGATGCTTACAGCCCGACTGAATGATATCCATGGTGATGCCGGATGCGCTCGAAGCGAGGATCGAGCCCGGAGGAGTGACTTCGTCCATCTGGGCGAAGACCTTGGCTTTCAACATGGGTCGTTCCGGGACGTTCTCCTGAACAAAGTCGGCCTTCGACACCGCCTCCTTCATATCGGCAGTGAAGGTCAGCCGGTCGCGGCTTGCACCCGAAGCAAGGCCAATGACCGTGAGTACTTTCCATGCCTCGTCGACGCCGTTGCGTAAGTTGGCCTCCGCGTTAGGCGCGGGATCCGTCGCGACGACGTCAAGACCGCTTGCCAGATACTGCGCCGCCCAGCTCGCGCCGATCAAGCCCGTACCGACGATCGCTACGTTTCGAATCTGCTTATTTACCACATCGTTCTCCATGAAAAATCGTGTCTCCCCGAAACTTCTAGTTGCTCGCAACTTTCGCTTTGATGGCTATTTCTGCCGCTGGTGTCCCAGGTCGTGACCGGATAGGTCGTACTGACTAGAATTACTGCTCTCGCGGTCGTCGATTTCGTAAATGGTGCAAATAGTCTCCGGGCTGGAACTATACGCGCACTGAGGCTGAACTGGAAATCATCGGTGAGGTACTGACAAGCCAAGGGCTTCGCCCTTGATATCCCGTTGAATCCCAACGGATGCAGCAACTTGACGTTACAACGAGAACAAAATTCTCGCTGTAACGTGCATAATCGACTTACTGTCGTTATCAGACGTGGTTGTTGAAAAAGTCCATTTTCTTCAAAACCTTTAACGCGCTTACTCACCAGAAGATGCAGATGTCGATGACCGGCCAGTGATGGAAAGCCGGAAGAGCAAAGAGCGGCGACAGACCAAAAGGGCCCGCCGCTGGTGCATGGAAAATCTGGAACACGGGACTTGGAGAACGACCCGCTATAACTACCATGTGAATGAAGGGGTCATGGTGGGCAGTGCAGGATTCGAACCTGCGACCTCCTGCTTGTAAGGCAGGCGCTCTAACCAACTGAGCTAACCGCCCATCCTTGGCAACTCCATTATTTCACAACCACTTACATGTTGACCTGAACGTCTGATGGCACAGATCCTTTGGAACAGTTTGGACCAATATAAGCAGGAATATCGAATCCAACGCCCACTTGCGCGCCTTCCGCAAGTCGAAGCTCCTCTTCCTCGAACAGGTGCGAATACAGCTCGGACATGGTCCGAGGTTTGTGGCCCATCCAGAAATTCTTGATGTCCTCCTGGCATCTCCTCCCCCGCAGCCACGTGTTCCGGAAACGGCGAAAGGCATGCCAGCCCATCCCCGGTTCGTCAAGCTGCATGGCTTTGAGGCGTTCTGTAAGCCAACGTTCTTCAATGTTGTTGTGCAGGTGGGGCGTGCCGTTCCGGGTCTTGAACAGCAAGCCATCCTTGCCGCATATGAACACTCTCAGGTACTCTGCAACTTCCGGGTGCAAATCGATGTCGCGGTATGCCGCATCGGTCTTTAGATAGGAGACGATGAGGGGTTTCTCACGATGAACTTGCTGCCGCACCTGAATCGTACACCCGTCGTTGGTAAAATTTCTCCTTTCGATCGCAAGCGCCTCCGAAATTCGCATTCCGGATGAAGCAAGCAAAATATATAGTGCCTGTTCATCGCCCTCGCTTTCTTGAACAAGTTGGTTGATGGTTTTCGCCTTGAGCGACGGACGGCGCTGTTCCTTCTGATTGACGACAGGCAGGTCCAGCACCGCACTGTCCCACTTGCGATGATGAATGGGTTCTCCTGTTGCGCCGTCTTTCAGCGAGGCAACTACCTGCTTGACGTACTTGACATATTTATTCACCGTTTCGGCTGCCAGGTTCGCTTTTTTCATCTTGTCCACCAGGGGCTTAACGGTGATGTTGTTCACCTTCGTCAAGGGCAGGTCGCCGATGATGGGAAGAATCCACTTGTTCAGCGCCCCTTCGACGCTGACCAAGTCCTTAATTCGCTTCCGATCCCGACTACCTGCCCAACGCAGATACTCTTTGGTCTGATCCCGAAAGCTCACTTCACCAAAAACTACCCGGTTAAAATGCTCTACTGAGTTTGCGCCCGATCGTTCGACTATTTCCCGCGCCAGGCGTTGGACAGCTTGTGATGCGGGCTTTGGGTTACCGTCTTTGTCGATCACCACCGGAGCAACCTTCTCAGACATGTGGATCCGTTCTTCTTGACCTTCGATATCCATCCGCCAGCGGACCCGATACCAGCCGGACTGGATGACGACGGCCCCGTTCTGACCTTTGCGACGATTCATGGACTTTCGCCCCTTTCGTCGTCGCTTCGGTTGCGTCTGGATTAAAATGCCAGATTGCGCGACCGGCTGCAACTGCGCCGCCATGGTTGCTGGTTCCCCTCTAAGTCAATTGGGCCTTTGCAGGCCAATAAAAAACATTCGTTTCATAATTGGCGAGGGAATGAGCGCAGGGAGGCGCTGTCAATCTCCGGAGCGGAGCGGAGCCTAAGGGCGCGGAAGCGAGCACGGCGCGGTTTTGGTTTATGAGCCGCGCGGAGCTGCACAAGCGGGATTGACAGGAGGAGCCGACGGACCGGCAGACTTCGCCGTGAAACGAATGTGAAGAAGGAAGACCAGCCGAAGGCTGTACCGCTGAACCTGTGACCCAGAGAATTTGGTTTTGTCTGGGCATGTTTGTTGGAACGTCGGAAGTAGCAAGAGCTCGTCAGCGTGTTTGGTGGGAGGGCGCGTAAACGCGTGAAATCGGATCGGAGTTGGATTGGCTCAGTGACGACAATCGAGCGGTCCTTCCGATGGAAAGGACGAGTGCACCCCAGCCATTCGCAACCCCGCGGCCGTGGCTACCCAGAGTGAGTGCGCGAGTCCCCGCTCACGGAAAATAAACCTTGCGAAAGTCCAACAGGCGATTGCGGCCGCTAGATTTTGATTTCCTGGGATTTTCATTGTGGTGTTGCTTGCCATCCATCCGTTGAAAGATGGCAACGGCAGGCTCTCGCGCGTCTTGACGACACTACTACTCGTGCCGGGTACGGTACGTTCCCTACAGCTCGATGGAGAGCGTGGTCGAGGCTAACAAGGACAACTACTACCTCGCATTGCGGCGTACCCAGCAGACCATCCGCAAAGGCAAGCAGAACTGGGAATACTGGCTCGTGTTTTTCCTCCGGACGATGGTCAAGCAGAAAAACAACCTTGCTGCGAAGGTTAAAGAAGAACAAGCCCTGCGTTCGTCCCTGCCGGCGCTTTCTCGCCAAACACAGCGGGGCCACAAGCGGGGCAGGGGTAAATCAGGTCATTCCCCAAAATCCGGTATAATCCGGTATCTTTTCCGGTAGACAAATCCGGTATAATCCGGCATAAAATTGGGTATGCTCGCAATAGAAACAATCCAGATCACCGCCGATCTCCTGGAGATTCTCTCGGAAATCGATGAATTTAAAGGTGCCTGGCGGGCGCTGGGGACCATCGCTCCAGACCGGCTAAACGCCCTTCGGCGGGTCGCCACCATTGAGAGTATCGGTTCCTCGACGCGCATCGAGGGAAGCAAGCTGTCCGACCGAGAGGTTGAGCAGGTGCTCGCCCACCTTGAAATCAAGAAATTCGCCACACGGGACGAGCAGGAAGTTGCGGGATACGCCGAGGTCATGGAAACGGTCTTTAATGCCTGGGCCGACATACCCATCACGGAGAATCATATTAAACAGTTGCACCGGGACCTTCTGCGCCACAGCTCCAAGGATGAGCGTCACCGTGGCGAATACAAAACACTCCGCAACGATGTGGGTGCGTTTAATGCCGATGGCAAGATGATCGGCGTCGTCTTCGAGACCGCTACGCCGTTCGACACACCCCGGCGCATGACAGAGCTCATCGCATGGCTGAAGGACGCTCGCGAGCTTCGCAGGCCGCATCCGCTGCTCATCATTGCGGTCTTTATTGTTGTCTTTCTGGAGATCCACCCTTTTCAGGATGGCAACGGCCGCTTAAGCCGCATTCTTACGACGCTGCTCCTGCTCCAGGCGGGTTACGCCTATGTGCCCTACAGCTCTCTGGAGAGCGTGATAGAGAACAGCAAGGAGTCCTATTACCTGGCGCTACGCCAGACACAAGGCACCCTGCACAGCGAGAAGCCTAACTGGCAACCGTGGCTCTTGTTTTTCCTGCGCGGGCTGCAGCAACAGAAGCGCCGCCTCGCCGCGAAGGTGGAAAGGGAGAAAGCCGCACTCTCTGTCCTGTCTGAATTGGCGGTGCACATTATGGACTACGTGCAGGCCCACGGCAGGGTCACCACCCGTGACATGGTGCGCGAGCATGCAGCCAGCCCGAATACTGCGAAGGCGACCTTCGCCAACCTAGTAAAGAAAGGATTTCTGGTGCGTCACGGGGCAGGGCGGTCTATCTGGTACGGGTTATCGTGAATCTTACCGAGGTGCTGCTAGGGCTAAAGATGAGAACAAACCAAAGAGCAACGGAGCTGCTACGGTTAGGGGTGAGAATCTCGGCAACCAACAACCATTGCTCACGGAAGCTCGGGGATATGAACCCGTTTCCGAATTGGTTTTCCAAGGACCAGAATGCGCCAGAGGGAGTGGATAGTTGAACGCGGTCGAAATAGAGCAAGCAATAACCGACCTCGCTGAACAACCCTTCGACGCGGTGAACTTCCCGTATGCCTTCCTTGAAGCCTTCGGCAACAAGGAAACGACGATCAAGCGGTTACGTGCGGGCGCATCGAACAAGTCCGACCTTGGCGGCGTCCTGCAGACCAACAATATCCATATCAAAGTCTGTGCGGAGGGCGAGGTTGCGAAGGCCCTGACGGCGCTTCGGGAAAGTCCGAGCTCTACCCGGGCCAAGGTTAAGTTCATTCTGGCTACGGACGGTCAGACGCTGGAGGCGGAGAACCTCGTTTCCGACGATCCGCCTGTGGCCTGTGCCTATCAGGATTTTCCAGACCATTTCGGTTTCTTCCTCCCGCTAGCGGGCATTACGACCGTTCGCCAGATCAGCGAGAATTCATTCGACATCCGCGCCACCAGCCGTCTCAATCGGCTTTACGTCGAACTTCTGAAGGACAATCCCGAGTGGGGCACGTCCGCCCGTCGCCATGACATGAATCACTTCATGGCGCGGCTCATCTTCTGCTTTTTCGCGGAAGACACCGACATTTTTATCGGCAAAGGGCTGTTCACCGACTCCATCACGCAGATGAGCGCCAAGGATTCTACCAACACGCATGAAGTGATTGAGACGCTGTTTCGCTCCATGAATACGGAGATCGGAGATCGTGACCGCGAAGGCGTGCCCCGGTGGGCCAACTCGTTCCCTTACGTCAATGGCGGGCTGTTCTCCGGCAACATGGACGTGCCGCGCTTTAGCAGAATCGCACGCTCCTATTTGCTACACATCGGCAATCTCGACTGGACCAAGATCAATCCTGACATTTTTGGGTCGATGATTCAGGCCGTCGCCGAGGACGAAGAGCGCGGCGAGCTTGGGATGCACTACACCAGCGTTCCGAACATTCTGAAAGTGCTCAACCCGCTTTTCCTTGACGACCTGCGCGCGAAGCTCGCCGAGGCGGGCGACAATCCCCGTGCCTTGCTCAACCTTCGCAAGCGGATGGCGAAGATCCGGGTGTTCGATCCTGCTTGCGGTTCCGGTAATTTCCTTGTTATCGCGTACAAGGAAATGCGTGTGATTGAAGTCGAGATCAACAAGCGGCGCGGCGAAGCCGACCTTCACTCCGATATTCCGCTTACGAATTTTCGCGGCATTGAACTGCGCGACTTTCCGGCGGAGATTGCGAGGCTTGCTCTGGTTATCGCCGAATACCAGTGCGACGTGCTCTATCGCGGACAGAAACTTGCTCTCGCTGAATTTCTGCCTTTGCGTTCGGACAACTGGATTACATGCGGCAACGCGCTTCGGCTTGATTGGTCGCGTCTGATGGATGTTGGAGGAACCGGCGTCAAATTGGTAGCTAACGACCTGTTCGGTACACCATTGAACCAGGCCGAAATTGACTTCGCGAATGAAGGTGGCGAGACCTACATTTGCGGCAACCCACAATTTAAGGGTGCCAGGAAACAAACAAAGTCGCAGTGAGCCATCCGCGACAGCTCGCCGCCATCCGTCCAGGTCTGTTGACTTGGGCGGCGATCCCTCGCCGACTGGTGTGTCCATAGCGTTGTACCCTTTCTTGAACCGCTCCTACTCTTTGAAAGCGATCCGGGCAGGAAAAAAGCGGAAGAGGCGCAACCTATACACCTGAAGACGGCCTTTGTCTAAGAAGCCAGTCTCAGTATTATCAACAGCTTAACGGACTCTCGGGCCGTTCTGGGGACAGACGCCCGCAGGGAATAAATCACTTAAATTCATCCGGTGATGGAAAATTTTCGTATCCTGCATACATCGCATAACCAGCATAGTTTGCATACCGCGCGTAAGAGCCTCTGCGTACGGGACCGAATCCTGACTGCCGATAGCCTTTCTTTCCACGGTGTGTGATGAGGCGATTGTCGGAAATAATCTCCCCGAGGTAACGTCCGTCTGCCCCATATACCTCTTCACCATCAAAACGGCCGACCTGGACACCGTGATAGGCAAACAGCTTGTCGTCTACTCGATATCCAAAGCATTCGCCGCCCCAGTTCCAGAACCAGTCCATCTGGAGGCCTCCTATGGCCAATTACCGCGCCATTGCTCGCTTTCGCAAAGCATGACAGGATTTCGCCTTTCTGCACTTCTCTGAAAATTTAGTGTTTTACCTTGCCCTTGGTAACAAGAATGTTGGGTTTGGGTCGTCTTCCCGCTTACCGAAACACGCTGTGAGCGTGATACTCCAGATTCTCCAATGAAGGCTTTGCCCATGCCTCGTTTGGCTCCCGGAGCACCTGCCCCTGGAGCTTGTAGTAGTCCTTCCCGTTCTCGAATTCTTCTCTGATCCTTTTACTAACAAGAACGCAGCGATCTTTCGGGTCCACGGTCAGATAGCCTTCGTCGAAGAGCCTGTGGAGGTCGCTTCTCATCAGCAAACCGTTGGGGAGTTCATGGCGTTTCACCAGCGAGTACGGCTTGATGTGCGCCGCCTCCAGCACCGGCAGCGTACGCTCTCCGGTGATGGCGCACTTCCGTGAGTAAGCATCGGTGACAAGAATGCGAAACAGGCCCTGGCCGAGCCGGGGAAGGATGACTTGTGGTTTTCCGAATCCGTGTGTCTCAATCGCTGCGACTGTGGCCGTTCCGGGCTCCAGAACCGACGCGCGGCTTCGCATTAGTCGTGCCGATACGGCGTCCCAAAGCGCCTTTCCCGTTCCAGCTTCTGAATCGTAGCCTTTGCCAGTGACGGTGTTCAGCTTGAAATCTGCCGGAGACGGAATCCAGTCTTCCCGATTCCAGAAGAACGGTTCAGCCAGCATGATGCAGCCGATCGTAGGATTTTCGTTGGCTGCAATGGGGCTGCGTCTGTAGTATGCGATTCGCTCCCGCATTTCGGATTGTGATCGCACGCCGTTAGCTTCTCCGAATGTGTCCCACACCAGATTCACCGGAAGCTGGAGGAACCGCGTGAAGAAGCCGCCGCCGGCGATGAAGTTATCGGGTGAGTGCAGCTTGAAAAGTAATAGTTCGCCGGGTTGCAGCGCCTTGAACGTGGCATCTGGCGATGGACGCCAAAAGTTCACTTCCTCGACTTCAGGCTTCGAGGCGTGGAGACCAAACCAGTCTTTGTCGGTAACGGCGACGTAAAGGCGCATTGGGGACACTACCGAAAAAAGAGAAATATACGCTAAGCCCTCCGCAATGACCACGAGTTGCTTCCGCGCATCACTCCAGCAATATCTCCGCCGCGATTCGGGATGCCTCTTGGCTCCCCCCTCGGTACGTGATAATCCGGTTTATCACGTAGTGCATAAACACGGTCGGGGGCTCCCGGAAGTTAATAAGCCTTAACTCTTTTCAAGCGGTATTCGTCCATGTGGAATCTTGTCATGCGCGGTGCACGAGGAACGCCATTCGAAGATCTTGGCAGTCATGCCAGCCTCACAGACGTAGCGGAAGCCATCCAAAAGATTGAGAATAACCATGAAGGAATCTTTTTCCGCGTATGGGTCGATCCCATCAACCTTCTAAGTCCCGCCGATGATGCCGCCGCCCTGTCCAGCCTCGATTACCAAACCGCCACTCGCTATTACGTACTGTCGCGGGTTGCGCAATGACAGAGCATTCCAACGATCGTCCGCCCCCCGCCGTGCTTCCCGCTTCTGCCTCGCAAAGCGCGCTTCCCTCACCGCTCGCCCGGCTCGCAGACATCCCCGAAGAAGAAATCTGGCTCGCCAAACAGAAAAGCAAACGCACCCGCCGCGCTTACAAGCTCGACGTGCAGCACTTCATGCGCACGCTCCATATCACGTCCTACGACGAGTTGTGCAAAGTGGACCACCGCGCCGTGATTGCCTGGGAACGGATGATGCGCGAGATCGATGAGGCTGAGCCCTCGACCATTCGGCGCAGGCTGGCGGCGCTGTCGAGCCTCTTCAAACACCTCGTCCGTCATCATCACGTCAAGACCAATCCCGTCGCCGAGGTAGAGCGTCCCGCGATTAACCGGAGGGAAGGCTCGACACTTGCTTTCTCGAAAGCCGACGCCGCGAAACTGCTCAAGACGCCAGCTGAAGACACGATTGAGGGACTGCGTGATCGTGCGATTCTCTCGGTGGGCCTGCAGGTGGGACTCCGCCGCGCAGAAATCGCCACGCTTTCGGTGGAGGACCTGCATCAGAACCGTGGTTTCGACTCGCTGCGCATCCTGCGCAAAGGTGGCAGGCGCGACGCCCTTGCCATCCACCCGAATGTCGCGCAACGCATCCGCGCTTATCTTGAGGCCGCCGCTCACGGGGATGATCTGGACGGCCCGATGTTCCGCCCGTTAAGTCACAATCGCAAAGGGCAGGAGTCCCGCAGGCACATGGACCGGATGCCATTGACCGCATCCTGCGCAAGCACGCAAGGGCCATAGGGCTTACACGCGGTTATTCGGCGCATTCGATGCGCGCCACCTTTATCACGACGGCGCTGGAGAACGGCGCCACGCTCGACGACGTGCAGCGCGCCGCCGGCCACGCAGAGCCCAGCACTACCAAGCTCTACGACCGGCGCGGCTATAATCCGGAGAAGTCGGCGAGCTATTTTGCGACGTATTGACAGGCCAGCAAAGCGGCACTGCAGTCCGATACCAACAGCGTGTATGAAAATCCGGGATAAGGAGTGCAGAACAATGACAGACTACGTGACGATTACATCGGTCAACGAGCTGACACAAGTCGTTGCTGCAACGTTTGACTCCACAAAGACAAGATGGTGAGTCGAGACGGCCCGTTGACACGATCATTTGTTTAATGGTACATACTGTACCATGACATCACGTACAACATCGCAAGCCCGTGTTCGGCCTCCCCTCACAGACCTCGAAAACGAAGTGATGCAGGCGGTATGGGACGGCGGGACGTGCACCGTCGAGACGGTTCATCAAATCGTCTCCCGCAAACGCAACCTAAAAGAAACGACCACTCGCACTCTAATGCGCCGCCTTGAACACAAGGGCTATCTCAAACATGAGTCTGATGGACGGGCTTACGTCTATCGCGCGGTAGAGCCTGCGCGCAGCCTCGCGGCCCGGGCTGTTCGACAAATTATCGACCGCTTCTGTCGGGGATCAGTCGAGGAATTGGTCAGCGGAATGGTAGAAGCAAAGGTCTTGAACAAGGAAGATCTCGACCAGTTGGAGAAATTCGTGCGCAACCGGAGACCCGGAGGAAAATAATGGAACGCCTATTCTTAGAATGTTTCGTTAGAGCAGCCTTGCTGGTTGGAGCCACGGCAATCGTGCTGTACGCCATGCGAGTAAAAACAGCAACGGCGAAGCATAGCGTTTGGGCTGGCGTGGTGGCGTTGATGCTGTTCCTGCCGGTCTGGACGGCTTGGGGACCGAAGGCGCCACTACGCGTGCTGCCGCCCTTGGCTCAAAACAATGCGCGCAACTCGAACATTTTGATTGAAACCTTCTCAACTGACGGCCTGCGGTCAACCCCGGTTTCGCCCGGGCTTGTAGTCTTGCTAGGCGCCTACCTGTTGGGGCTGTGCTTGCTGCTGTTTCGGCTGGCGATCGGTACTCTCCGGGCACGCAGGTTGGTTCGCGAGGCCGTGCTTCATGATGGTGTGCGCACTAGCTCGCTATGTGCCGCGCCCGTGACCGTGGGATTCTTCCATCCGAGTGTGATTTTTCCGCAGCACTGGCAGCAATGGCCTCAGGCGCAACTCGACGCTGTCTTGACACATGAGTCTGAGCACGCTCGGCGCCGCCATCCCCTTGTCCAATGGCTGGCTCTGTTGAATCGCGCAGTATTCTGGTTTCACCCTGTCGCATGGTGGTTGGAACGTCATCTCTCCGCCTTAGCAGAAGAAGCCTGCGACAATGTTGTGCTGGCGCGCGGGTACGACCGCCGTGAATATTCCGAATACCTTATCAGTATGGCCCGCTCCGTCAGACAGTCGGGAGTTAGGCTGAGTAGTGCAGGCATGGCCATGCCCGGAAGCTCCCTAGCGCGACGCATCCGGCAGATACTCGAGGGCAGCTCGGTGCCGCATATTTCGCGTACCCGGATGGCATGTGTTTGAGTCGCTTGCGCAATCTCGTGCGCCGCAATTGCCGCGGGCACGCTCGATCGCGCGCAGGCGAACTCTTCTGCAGATCACAGCACGATACAGCACGAATCTGAATCTGCATCTGGCGCACATCCCGTTACGAAATTCATATTCAGCGACCTCAAACTCGAGGGTGATATTCATGATCGGGATGGAGTAAGAAACAGAATCCTCAAGGCGTCGAATGGTCGGGAATATGACAATGGCCAAGAGCTATCCGATGAAGCCGCGGAGCGCATCAGGGGGGACTTCCAGGAACGAGGATATTTTAAAGTTGTGGTTCATGACCCATCGTCGAAGCCTCTTGGAATTACAGACGGGAAACAGGCCATCCTTATTATCGCGTCCGTTACCGAGGGAGAACAGTTCCGGCTCGGGAGCATCTCTATCCAAAGCACTGCCTCAGATCACGCGCTGAACATCGCGGCGGCAACCATCCGTGACCAATTTCATCTTCGCGATGGAGATTTGTTCAACAGGACAGAAATCGGAGCGGGACTGGAGAGACTCCGCCAGATGTATGTTGCACGCGGATACACCAGTTGCAGCATGGAGCCCGAGACAAAGCTCGATAGCGCGTCTCACCGCATTGAATTGACGCTTCGTATTACCGAAGGGGCTCATTAACCGTCGTATGCTTTGAAATCGCGATGAGAGGGCGCTGGCTTTTATTTCTTCGAATTTTGCGAATTTTCTGGTTTTTTTGGAGGGAGAGAGCTGAGGCAAGCTCCCGGCAAGCCTGTGCAACTTGGCACCAATTTGGCACCAAAACCCGGCGTTGGAATGGGTGTTTTCCGGAATGGCGAGGTGCTAAGTCCAATGGAATTACAATCGGTTAGCATTGCCCTGTTGCTCATAACCCAAAGGTCGGTGGTTCAAATCCACCCCCGCAAACTCCACCTAATCACTCCAATCTTTCCGGTCGTAGGTGTAGTTTTGGATCAACTTTGGAGCAGGCCAAGGATGGCTGGAACTCAGTAACCGCAACCGAAGCAACGACTTAGATGAAATTTGGGCCTGCTTGTAAGGCAGGCGCTCTAACCAGCTGAGCTAGCCGCCCATCCTTGGCAACTCCATATTTCACAACCGCTTACATATTGACCTGAACGTCTGAGAGCAAAGATCCTGTCGGCATTGTTTGTTCTTTCACTTGAGCGCCAACAAGAAAAAACAAACCCATACTGGCGATGGGACAGAACGCAGCTGGAAGAAGGCGTGAGTGAAAGCGCGGCGAGTGCCAAACGAAGTTGGGTTTGGTTTGGCGCGAAACCGGCGCAGTCCAAAACGCCCATCCGAGCCGCGGTCAAGCGGCGTCTACCAGGAGGAGGCGCAGTGGGGAAATGAAGCGGAGCCGCCTGGAAGTTGGGGCGATGTTCGTTGCGTCTGATATTCATCAGTGCGAATGCATTAGGAGGCCTGCGCCATGGAGTTGATTCTGGTTTCCAGCACTCTGAGTCGCTCGATGGCAGGGGCCCTGGAGGACGTTCTCGTCCGGCGGGGACGGTCTATGTGGGGCCGCAGGAGCCCTCCAAGCATCAGCGTTCAGCGTTTCCCATCTGGGAAACGTGGGGCACGTGCAGCTTAGCCTATTCGGCAACTTTCGGCAATTCGCTACAATGCCCAGACAATCGTCGGAGGCGGAATTGCGTAGCGCGAGTGTCCAAACGAAGTTCGTCGCGGCTCAGGTTGTGAGCCTTAGGGACGACCCCAAATTTGACGAGAGATGGCTGGAAAAGCAGATTGTCGCGGTGAGGGACGCCATGCCGTCCTTCTTCGACCTTCTGCGCGAAGAATCGCATCCGGCTGTCCGAGTGGTGCTCGGGCACTTCATCTTCGTGTATATCCATCCTTATATGGACGGCAACGGCCGCGTCGGGAGCTTCCTGATGAACACCATGATGGCGTCGGGCGGATACCCGTGGGCGGTCATTCCGGTAACCGACCGCAACGCCTACGTGAACGCTCTCGAAAAAGCGAGTGTCGGTGAAGATATCGTGCCCTTCGCGGACTTCCTCGCCGGGCTGGTGCAAAAACGACTGGCGGGCGAGCCCTTGCCGGCGGTGCCGAAAGCTTCGCTCATAGA
>DATNLE010000168.1:0-7937 GCA_035603035.1 Candidatus Acidiferrales bacterium
CAGCGTGATTCAGAATGCCATCATCTGTTTCAACGACACGCCGCCAGCCGGGGTGATCCTTCCGTTCGTGGCCAATGCCGCTAACAATAATTGTGCAGGCAACGATCCGGCGAATAACCTGATGGCCAACTCTTATTACACCAACCACACAAATTTCGGAATGGCCACGGTCAGGTTCAAACCTGCGAAGCGAGTGCTGGCCAATGTCGGCTACAGCATCAGTAACGTTGACGGCAGCGTGCCGCAGTTCAACATTCTGCAGCCTCTCGGCACAGTGCAATACAAGTACCAGCAACCGGTGGCGAACCTGAGTGTGGATATTGGCCACAAGCTGGCCTTCAACATGGGCTGGAATTATTACCAGTACGGTGAAGGTTCGTTTGTCGGCCCGACAGCGCCACGCTATTTTCACGCCAACTCACTGACCGAGTCCTTGCGTTACGCATTCTGAATATTCTGCTTTTCTAAGAGGTGCAGGGGCGGCCACAGCGACCCAACGTGAAGCACGATTCAGAGTTGTTGGACCTAAATTGAGAACCCAATCGACTGGAGTTTGAATATGAAAACAATCAAGATGCAAGTCTTCGCCACAGTGACAGCTATCGCCACCGTGTTTGTTCTTTCGTTGTCGGCGCACGCGCAGAACGCGTCGGATGCGCTTTACAAGTCGAAATGTGCTGCGTGCCATGGCGCGGACGGAACCGGTTCGGCGACGGGAAAGAAAATGGGCGCCCACGATTTCACAACGGCCGACGTGCAGGGAATGTCAGACGCGGAGCTCGCCGCTATCATTACGAACGGCAAAAACAAAATGCCCAAGTATGGGGCATCTCTGAAGCCGGAGGATATTAAGGGACTGGTGGCCTATATCCGGACGTTCAAGAAGTAGTCGTGGTTCAGGGCGGCCGAAAAAGATCCACTACGAAGCCGAGAGTGTCATCGCAGAACCGTATAGACGCTACAAGGAAGGAGGGTGGCTGTTTCCAATGAATCTGCGAGAACGAATCCGAGACTCGGCGCAGCCGATCTATTTTCTGGGCCAGAATCCTATCACGCTCACGGGAGCCGTGATCACTACCAGCACGGCGCTTACCACGATCGCCTTCTGGTTCTATGAGATCTTCCTGCCGGGGCCGCCGCATCCCTACATCGGCATCCTGGTCTTTCTCACCCTCCCCGCCGTTTTCGTACTGGGCCTCCTGCTGATTCCACTCGGCATCTGGCTCAGACGTCGAAGCCTGCGCGGAAGTGGGCAACTGCCGGCGGTTTTCCCTGCCATTGACTTCCGGCTGTCCGTGGTGCGGCGCACTTTGGAGTGGGTAGTCGTGGCCACCGGGATCAATCTTCTCATCATTGGAACCGCATCGTACCGCGGAGTGGAGTACCTGGATTCGTCGAATTTCTGCGGAACGACCTGTCACGTTATGCTTCCCGAGAATACCGCCTACCACATTTCCCCGCACGCGCACGTAGCTTGTGTGGACTGCCACATTGGCCCTGGGTTGCCATGGTTTGTGCGAGCAAAAGTTACAGGCCTGCGGCAGGTTGTCATGGTAACGTTCCACACCTTTCCGCGCCCCATTCCTTCCCCCGTAAAGGACCTCCGTCCAGCCAGCCAAACCTGCGAACAATGTCACTGGCCCGGCCGTTTTGCGGGCGATAAATTGCTGGTTCGCACCAGCTATACGGACGACGAGAAAAACACGCCGCAAACAGACGTTGTAATGCTGAACGTGGGAGGAAGCAATGGGCAGGGAGCGAGCGGAATCCACGGGCACCATCTCGCCGACGCGGCCCGCATCCGCTACGTTTCAACTGACTTGCAGCGGCAGACGATCCCGGCCGTGTATTACACCGACGATAAAGGAAAGACCACCGAATTCATTTCCAGTGATGCCAAGCCAACTCAAAAGCAGCTGGACCAGGGAGAACATCGCGTGATGGATTGTCTGGATTGCCACAACCGACCCGCGCATGCCTCCGAGATGCCCGAAACCGCTGTGGACAAGCAAATGTCTCTCGGGCGTATTAGCCCAGTGCTTCCTTACATCAAGAAAAAGGCTGTCGAACTTCTCAAGGTGGATTATCCCACCCGCGATGCAGCGCATCAGCGCATTACTGACGCACTCACGGATTTCTATCGAACGAATTACCCGGAGATTGATCGGGCGCAGCACGCATCGGTGCAGCAATCGGGCGAAGAGGTGGCGGCGATCTATCTCCGCAATATCTTCCCCGACATGCGAGTCAGCTGGGGAACGCGCCCGAATAACCTTGGCCACGTGGATTCGCCAGGCTGCTTCCGCTGCCATGACGGCAGTCATACCAGTGCCGACGGCCAGACCATTACCAATGACTGCTCCGCGTGCCACCAAATCATCGCATCGGGAGAGAACAATCCCAAGATCCTGACGGATCTAGGAATGAAGTAGAAGCGGCAGTCTGGAATCTGACAAGAATGACGACGCGCTGCGTATGTGGATATGGGCAAATGGCGAGACCCTAACTCTCATTAACTCTCTGCGCTAACTCGCGAAATTCCTTGGCATGTTTGTGACTTGCCTTCGCCTGCAACTGGGCGAGCTGTCGGGATTTCTCAGGCAAGTGCAGAACCGGAGTCTCAAGTTCGTTTGCCGTGTCCTGCGCGTGGTCGGCCGCTTTCAGCATCAGCTGTTCGAAGTTTCGCGTTGACTCATTGTGATCCATACACCCTCTTTTCGGAAATACAGGCGACTGGGACCCGAGACTGATCACTGTTGCTCAGAAAAACGACAGGGGCCGTTGATAAGCTCGAATTTCCTACTCGGGCAAAGAATAAAGCGGAGTTAAACATGGCGCTCAAGATGCACGCAGCTGTGGTTGAGCAATTCAGAAAACCTTTATCCCTTCTGGAATGGGACGTTCCCTCTCCCGGAGCAGGCCAAATCCTGGTCAAAACCGAGGCCTGTGGCGTATGCCACACCGATCTCCATGCGGCCCACGGCGACTGGCCGGTGAAGCCCACG
Organism: Candidatus Acidiferrales bacterium; assembly: GCA_035603035.1. Classification (GTDB taxonomy): domain Bacteria; phylum Acidobacteriota; class Terriglobia; order Terriglobales; family Acidobacteriaceae; genus Sulfotelmatobacter. The sequence continues at coordinate 3,006 of DATNLE010000168.1, forward strand.
CTCCCGTTCATCCCTGGCCATGAGGCCATTGGTGTGGTTGCTGCCGTTGGATCGGGCGTGACAATTGTAAAGGAGGGCGACCGAGTCGGGGTGCCGTGGCTCTACTCGGCGTGCGGTCACTGCGAGTGCTGCCTAAGAGGCTGGGAGACAGTATGCGCTCAGGCTCAGTTCGGCGGGTACACCAAGAACGGCGGCTTTGCCGAATACATCATCGCCGACCCAAATTACGTTGCCCATGTGCCCGCGGGTCTTACGGCGGTGGAAGCCGCGCCATTGGTGTGCGCTGGGATCACGACCTACAAAGGGATTAAGCAGACCGAGGCACGGCCCGGCGAATGGATCGCTATCTCTGGCGCTGGCGGACTGGGTCACCTGGCCATCCAATATGCGAAGGCCATGGGACTACTCGTCTGCGCAATCGACATCGACGATGGCAAGCTGGCCCACGCCACGCGCCTTGGTGCCGATTTCGGGATCAATGCCAAGACTGGAGATCCGGCAGCCGCCGTCAAGAAAGCGACCGGCGGCGGAGCTCATGGTGTTCTGATTACGGCGCCTTCGCTGATCGCATTCAAGCAAGGCGTTGGCATGACCCGGAAGCTTGGCACTTGCGTGTTGGTCGGGCTGCCGCCAGGCGAATTCCCAGTGCCGCTCTTCGATTTGGTTGCGAACTGCATAACCATTCGCGGTTCGTTCGTCGGCACGCGCCAGGATATGGCCGAGGCCCTCGCCTTCGCTGTCGGAGGCAAGGTCAAAGCCGATATCGAGCTACAACCCCTATCTTCAATCAACCAGATCTTCGTCCGACTTGAGCACGGCGATGTGCCGTCACGCGTGGTCCTCGACTTCGCGCCGGCTAAAACGAAGAACCAGCGCTCGGAGGCAGATCAGCAGTTGGCAACCGCAGCTGCAGGTTCTGCAAGACATCTGTGAGGCTCGCCGCCTTTTCGACTGGGAGTTGAGCGGGATTGGAGGGGCTGGTGCCCAAGCCACTTCGAGAAACTCGCGGGCCGCAGGGGGCTCACTCCGGGTGTATCCGGGACTCGTGGGAGGTCGTTTCACGTCGAGACAAGTATGCGAAGTTCTCCGTCATCACAGGGCATTTTGACCGCGCGGAGACTAAAGTGCGGCCCGGACGGGGCTCGCGAGACTATTTCTTCTGAATTGATTTGAGGTAATTCGTGAGATTAGTGATCCGCAGGGTGGACTGGAGTTTAGTAAAAACAGCGGCCTCGGATCGGCTGTCCTCATCGATCGACCAATATTGAGGTGTCTTAACAGCAGTTCGCTGCTGAAATCTACATTACGTCAAAAGCGACAAGGAGAAACCAAATGAACCAGAGCACGAAGGACGAAATAGAAGGCAATATTCATGAGGCGAAGGGCACCGTCAAAGAAAAGGCGGGCCAGGTCACCAATAACCCCAATCTGACAGCCGAAGGCCAAAACGAAAAGCTCGCGGGCAAAGTTCAAAAAAAAGTGGGCCAGATTGAAAAGGTGTTTGAGAAGTAACCGAGCGCAGTGCAGTTGCGCTCATCCGTGCTCCGCCTATCGGGTAGAAAGTAATGACTTCCTCAGCGCTGCTATTTCCGGTTTAACGTTCAGAGGAAAGGAATATCCACATGTTGATACTGATTATCATTTTGGTGTTGGTCTTAGGGAGTGGCGGAGGGTACTACGGCCATAGCCGCTGGGGTTATGGTGGCGGTGCGGGCATAGGACTGGGAACCATATTGTTGATCCTCCTCGTGGCCTATATGTTGGGCGTCTTCCACTGAGACAAACCCCGCCATCCGACACGGTGCCGCCGTCGTGGAATGGCCGCGGACGAATGGTGCGTCGGTGAGAGAGTAGACTTCCTCTTTTCGGAAAACGAGGTTCTAGTGGCTTCCTTTCCAATCTTCGACACAACGGCAAGTTTTACCTTTCTTTTCTGAATATAAAAAACCGTATCGGACGGGTCACCCTGAGCAAATATCGTCTGCTTTTTGAGAAAAGCCACGATCTTCCTGCCGCCGTTGATGGTCGAAAGGAAGGTCTTGGGATCGAATTGGATGAGTTTCTTGGATGCTTTTACGACCGTCATAATTCTCCCTTCATGGGTTGTGAATACGCGGAAGACTTAGCCCTCTTTCATTTTGTGCGCCAACTCGCGAAAACTCTTTGGCTTGCCTGTGGCTCGCCTTTGGTTACACCTGTGCAAGCTGTCTAGATTTTTCACTCGGCAAAAGCAAAACTATAATAGTGCTTCAAGTTCAGCAGGCGCGTTGCGAGAGTGGTTGGCCTCTGCCTCCATCAGGCGTTCAAATTTCCGCATTGATTCGATGTGATCCTTATATCCTCTTTTTCCGGAGTGCATCCCATTGCTCTGGTGGGAGTGATCACTCTTGAACAGAGATGTCCTCTCGCAATTGTTAAATTAAGCACTGCGGGTGAACCAGATTGTGAATACAAGGAGATCTCATGGCTAAGTCTACAAACCCTGCGCACGTGGCCGGCGGGAGTGCCGGCGCCGTCATTATTGAGAGTGTCGCAGATATTCTCGAGCGCGACCTCGATGTCGTAATTCGGGAATGGCTCATGCGAGTCGATAAGGAGCCGGAGTTGACTGCTATCCCTTTGAGTTTTGAAGACCGTACGGGCCATCTTCCTCAGCTTTTACGTGATGTCATTGTGCGGTTACGTTTGGAGGACGAAACCAAGGCTCCGATTTCTCAGGCGGCGGCTCACCACGGAGATTTACGCGCCCAACAGGGCTACACGGTGGCCATGGCGGTGGAGGAATCTCGGTTGCTCCAGGTGAGCATTTTTACGACATTGCACAAAAGCCAGAGCCATTTGGAGTTCGATACGGTACTTCCCGCGGTTGTGACGATCGCGGACGAGGTGGACGCGCAACTGAAGCAGCAGATGCTGCGCTTCATGGCTTCGGATGCCGCCAAGCTAGTCGCGACAACGAAGTTGGCAAAAGTAGCGAAGATAGCCTAGATCGCACAGCACGCTGTCGCGGGCCTCGGCCAGATCACAAGCCAAAGGAGCCAACTTACGGCACCGAATAAGAATAGGAAGGGCCACGACTGTGTCCTGCTGGTCGCGTCTGACGCTGATGCGGCAGCACGAGTTTTGGGCGAACTAGGTTCCGTAACGGAAGAGCGGTTCGAGGTGGAGTGGGTCACCGAACTTTCTCGTGGGATTGAGCGACTGTGCGACGGAGGGGTGGGGGCGGCAGTGCTTGATCTGAACCTGCCGGATAGCAAAGGTGTCGAGACGTTCGATAAGCTTTTTCAGGCCGCGCCTGGTGTGCCAATTTTGATCTTGAGTGATGCTGATACAGAAGGAGAGGCTAGGCAAGCGGTACAGCGTGGCGCCCAAGATTACCTGCTCAAGGAGCAAGCCGATGGCTACCGTTTAAGGCGGACGGTGCGCACGGTAATGGACCGCTGGGCGGCCGAGGCAGTCAGCCGAGAAAATGCACTCGCGACCATTACGCTCGACTCGATTGGGGAGGGGGTCGTGCGCACGGACTTATGTGGCAACGTCACCTATCTAAATAGATTCGCAGAAAGGATGAGCGGATGGTTTCGAGAGGAGGCACTGGGACGTCCAGTTGCGGACGTGCTCAAACTCGTCGATGGTGTTAGCGGCGTAGTCCTTCCCAATGTCGTAGTAATTGTCACGCAAGGAGATAAAAGCGCGATGGCTACGACCAAATGTACAAATTGCACGCTGATTCGACGAGACGGCTTGGAATTTGGAATTGAAAACCGAGTAGCGATTCTCCATGACCAGGATGGGGATGCAATTGGGGCGGTAATTTCTTTCCGCGACGTGAGCACGGCCCGGGCCGCTTCGATCGAAATGTCGCGTGTGGCCCAACATGACGTCCTGACACAATTGCCGAACCGAACGCTGTTCGACGACCGCTTGTCGCAAGCGATTTCACTGGCAGAACGTCAGAACAAGCAACTAGCGGTGCTGTTTGTTGATGTAGATCAATTCAAGCGAATCAACGACACACTGGGCCACGCCGTCGGGGACAAGCTGCTCCGGTCGGTCGCTGGCCGATTGACGGCTTGTATCCGGCGGACGGACACGGTAAGCCGTCTGGGCGGAGACGAATTTCTGATTCTACTTTCTCAAGTGGAGCACGCCGAAGACGCAGCGATCACTGCGCGAAAAATTTTAAGAGCGATAGCGTCACCGCATATTATCGATAACAAAAGTCTGGACATTAACGTCAGCATTGGGGGTAGCACCTATCCCGCCGATGGGCAGGATGCGGAAAGTTTGGTAAGTCAGGCTGACGTTGCCATGTACGAAGCCAAGCAACATGGTCGCAATAGCTATCAGTCGTTCCGAAAAGACATGACCACGCGACTGGCAAAGAGACGGTTGTTGGAAGCGGATTTGCGCTCGGCACTCGGGCGTAACGAGTTTTTGCTGTACTACCAACCCAAGATCAATCTACAGACAGGTCAGGTCGCGGGGATGGAAGCGCTGATCCGCTGGCAACATCCCGCGCGGGGAATGCTGCTTCCGGCGACCTTCGTGCCGATCGCCGAAGAGTGCGGTTCCATACTACGTATCGGACAATGGGTATTATTAGAAGCATGCAGACAAGCCCGAGAGTGGAACGATTTGGGGCTCGGGGTTGTACCGATTTCGGTGAACGTATCCGCGGTCGAATTCCAGTCCAAGGATTTTCTATCAGGAGTTCGGGCCGCGTTGATCGCTACCGGGATGGAGCCGCAAAGTCTAGAGCTGGAACTAACCGAGACCGTGCTGATGCAGGACGCGGAGTCTGCTGTAATTACACTGCTCGATCTGAAAGCGATGGGCGTGCGGGTGGCCATCGATGACTTTGGCACGGGCTATTCCAGCTTTACCTATCTGCGGCGTTTTCCGGTAGACACTTTGAAAGTCGGTCAATCG
>DATNLE010000171.1:0-1990 GCA_035603035.1 Candidatus Acidiferrales bacterium
TGGCTTCTATTACCACCTTATCGATATGGAGACCGGACTACGGTTGCCAAATTGGGAACTTTCAACAATTGATACCTGCTGGCTGCAAATGGGCATGGCATTTGCGCAAGGCTGGTTCGACCAGGAGGATGAGAAGGAAAACGAGATCCGTGCACTCGCGCAGCGTCTGCTGGATCGCACCGAATGGGATTGGATGCAGGCCAATAGCACAGGCGGCAAAGCCATCTCGATGGGCTGGCACCCGGAGAGCGGCTTTATTGAGCGAAATTGGGAGGGCTATAACGAGGGCATGGCGCTCTATTTCCTCGCGCTCGGCTCACGGTCTCACCCGGCGAAGGAGGGCGCCTTCGAGGCATGGACTGCGCCCTTCCCAAAATATTGGCGCGGAGAAGGTGCGAACCGCTACCTCTCCTTTGCGCCGCACTTTGCGCATCAATATGGGGCCGTGTGGGTTGACTATCGCGGCATCTATGATGCGACCACGCGCGCGGCCGGGTTTGACTATTTCGAGAATTCCCGCCGCGCCACCTATGCGCAGCGCAACTATGCCATTGCCAACCCCATGGGTTGGGATGGTTATTCCAAGGACATCTGGGGCCTCAGCGCCTGCGATGGACCAGGTGATCTAGTCATAAATTTCAAAGGCAAGCCGACGCAGTTTTATGGCTATGCGGCCTATGGGCCGAAGGGCATGCCCGACGAGGAAGACCATGGCACCCTTGCCCCCACCGCCGCGGTAGCCTCGATTCCCTTTGCACCCGAGATTTGCATCCCTGCGGCCTGGGCCTTACGCAATTTCCAAGGTGGGCGGCTTTACGGCACGTACGGTTTTTTCGATTCGTTCAACCCTAGCTTCCGTGATACCCATGTCAGCCTTAGGTCAGGCAGCGTTGATGGGCGCTTAGGCTGGGTTGACAATGATTATCTTAGCGACAATCAGGGGCCGATTCTAGGCATGATCACGAATTACAAAACGGGGATCATCTGGAACGCCACCCGCAAAGTGCCCAATCTGGTGCGCGGTTTGAAGCGAGCAGGCTTTACCGGCGGTTGGTTGAATGGGGCATAAGATCAACCACCGCGACTCGAACGGAACATATGAAGACGAGCGTGCGCGCTGCCGTGGAAGTGATGTTTCAGCGTAGGCGTCAGTGTCTTCATCGACCGAGCAATTCGGGTTCGCAATCCTCCGGCAGGTCTCCAAGAAGTCAGTCTTGTACCGTTCCTCGGCACGCGAAATCTCCACGTCTTTTTCTTTCAAGGCGGACGGAGCCCATAGTTTGCGGACCTCTCCCACCGGTAGATGGTCAGTTTCGCTTTCAATCCCAATAATGAATCTCCGATCCTCCACCTCGGCAATTGCGTCCGTGTGTGCCAGAGAAAATAGTTCTCTGACTGCTTCCAAGACCGTGGTTCGCCCAACCAACACGGCCTGTGCTACATCCCTCGCCCGACGATTCTCAGACTCTGATGCCCGGCGGTCGATAAATGTTCTGTCCATGATGCGAGTATATGCTGGCAGTGCTCGCCCAAGATGATTGTTGTAACATCCCCATTACACTCATCTTCGCATCAGTGGTGTTTCTCCAGCAGCACAATCGGCGCGGTCGTTCCTTCTTTCCACCGAGAGGCGTGTCCATGATAACCGGCTGACGCGCCCGCGCGGCCTAGAATCGCGCCCCACGTCCCCACAGTGTCGTTGAACCAACAATCCCAGCCGTTATGAGTGAAAGAGGGGTAGGATTTCATTTTGAAATCAATTGCGATTGAAGGGGATTTCTATGACCTACGAGAATCCTGCGAGCGGGCTCTTTTTTTTGGCGTTCGTTGTGCTGTCAGTCATCGCTGTCGCAAGTGGCAAGCCTTGGAAGCAGAAGCTGTATAACCTGCTGTACATTCTCGGGGGCGCCGCTTTGGGAATGGCCTCGGTCTCCTCTTCATGGTTTGGGGCACCAGCCCCGGCATCGCTGGGGACCTCGCCGGGGCTTTC
>DATNLE010000172.1:0-13897 GCA_035603035.1 Candidatus Acidiferrales bacterium
TCCGAGATCTCTGAGTTCGGTAGCCTCTAGCCTGAAATGTAATGAAGTTCGGTGCGGCTATCCCTTGAACGCCGGAGAAGTATTGCACAAGTCGCAGGAGTCACCGTCTTGAGGAGTTTTGGCATAGAGGGGGGACACCAAATACCCTTGAGCTACAAGCTCTGACGCCAGAGCCATTGCAGGGTTCTCGTCCAGGGAAAGCTGATCCCGTAGACATGGCACGTCGAATGAGTCTCCATGCCATGCCACGATGCGCCGGAAAAAATCGCGAACCTGCATGATCGGAATGCCGGACACAGCATCCGCGCTTTTGATTTGTAAAGTCACCAGCCCCTGACACTATGCTAACCCACCGGACGGTAACTGGGCCGCATGGAACCTGTTAATCTGCACCCCGTGAGGCCGTGTGCATTTTGCTCGGCGCAGTCCGTAAAGCTCTCGGCAGAACACGTCAGGGGCGATTGGATGACTGATTTGTTCGGCCCTGAATGCGACCCGGCTCTTCTTCAAGAGCATCGTTTCGAGGGAAAACGCAGACAGTGGGGTTCCGTGCGCATGGACCTCACCACCGCGAAGGTTCGTCTGCAAGAAATGTAATGAGACATGGATGAGCGATATCGAGGCTCAAATCAGCACTATTCCTGACCAGACGATCACGACATTTGCTGGACGATTCGATGACGTAGTGCTAGTCCGGCATCCGAAGCAGTAAGGCCCGGAAGAGATAGTTGACATCAATAGGCGATCATACTCGTTGACCCAGCGTCCCGGCTCAAAAGTAGGGACAGTCCTTTGTACACAGTTCTGTACACCAGACCTACCCAAACGCAATTTCGGGAAAGAATAGCGAATTTTCCAACGATTCAGGGATTCTTGCTAGATGAGCGTGGGAGCAATGATTATGCGGGTCTGGGCGGATGGGGGTCGAAAATCCCGCGATTACTGAGCAAACCGAATTCCTTTGACTTTGATACCCTGTAGCGTGCACTGGAAAAAGTTTGAAGTATCCCATCTCGGGGTTGCCGACGACATTACTGATTTGGTCGGTGGAACTCCTATGCTGCGGCTGAGGCGGCTGGTTGCGGCCGGGTCGGCTGACATCTTCGCCAAACTTGAATATTTGAATCCGGGCGGAAGCGTTAAGGATCGCGCGGCCATCGGAATTATTCGGCGAGCGGAGCAGGAAGGTAAGCTTGCGCCGGGAGGGACGATTGTGGAAGCGACCGCGGGCAACACCGGGATCGGCTTGGCGTTGATCGGAGTTAATCGCGGGTACAAAGTAAAGTTGTTTGTGCCGGAAAATTTCTCGCAGGAAAAAGTGATCATCATGCAAGCGCTGGGAGCGGTGGTGGATCGCACTCCGGATGAGGAAGGGATGCAGGGGGCGATTCGGCGCGCCAAAGAGCTTGTGGCGAGCGATAAGAATGCGTTTATGGCGGGACAGTTTGAGAATCCGGCGAATCCCGACTATCACTACGAGACTACCGCGGTCGAAATGTTTGAACAGATGGGCGGGAGTGTGGATGCAGTGGTTCTGGGATGCGGCACCTGCGGAACATTCACCGGGGTAGCGCGATATATGAAGGAGCATGTGCCGGGGGTGCGGGCGGTGGCAGTCACAACGCAAGGCTCGGTTCTCGGCGGAGGAGCGCCCGGCCCGCACAAAGTGGAAGGGATCGGGAACAACTTCGTCCCAGAGACGTTTGATCTCGCCGTATGCGATGAAGTGATCGCGGTGACGGACGACGATGCATTCGAGATGGTGAAGCGACTGGCAGCACAGGAAGGCGCGCTGGCAGGATCGAGTGGTGGAGCGGCGGTGTTCGCGGCTCTGCAGGTGGCAAAGAGATTGGGCCCGGGGAAACGGGTGGCGACAATAATCCCGGATTCAGCCGAGAGGTATTTGTCGAAGAAAATTTTTGAGGGTGGAATTTAGGTCAAACGCGTGGCACAGATACCCTGCTCGTAGCCGTTGCTGTACCGGCCGCAAGAGGTCCTTCGCTCCGCTCGGGCTGACAGCCCCAAGGTGGGAATGAAAAAAAATAGACAAGCCGGATTTGCAACTCGCGCGATTCACGATGGGCAGGAGCCAGATCCTTTGACCGGCGCGGTCAACGTGCCCATTTATCTGAGCTCTACTTACGTGCAGCAGGGGATTGGTGAGCATAAGGGGTATGAGTACTCGCGGGTGTCGAACCCTACGCGCGATCGGCTTGAGGAGAATTTGGCTTCGCTTGAAGGGGGAGTTGCGGCGCGCGTTTTTGCCAGCGGAATGGCCGCGATCAACGCGATCACGAGCATGTTGAAGTCGGGCGACCATGTGCTGTGCGGGAATGATTTGTATGGGGGGACGCCGCGGTTGTTTAACCAGGTGCTGACCGGGTTCGGACTCGAATTTTCCTACCTGGATACATCCGAGGCAGAAAATGTGGAACGCTCCATCCGCAAAAATACGCGCATGGTCTATGTGGAGACGCCGACCAATCCGCTGATGGCGTTGAGCGATCTGGCTGAGATCAGCAGGATTTGCGCTCGCAAAAAGGTTGAGCTGGTAGTGGACAACACGTTTATGTCTCCCTACTTTCAGCAACCGCTGGCGCTGGGCGCGGACATGGTAGTGCACTCGACTACAAAATTTCTGAATGGCCACAGCGATGGGTTGGGCGGAGTGGTGGTGTGCAGCCGGCCGGATCAAGCGGAGAAGCTGGCCTTTTTGCAGAAGGCAGCTGGGGCGATACTTTCTCCGTTTGAGTGCTGGATGGTGCTTCGCGGGGTGAAGACGTTGGCCGCGCGGATGGAGGTCCATGACCGCAACGGACGTGTTGTTGCGGATTTTCTGGCGGAGCATAAGAAGGTGAAAAAAGTTTTTTATCCCGGGCTGGAGGATCATCCACAACATGAGTTGGCAAAGCGGCAGATGAGCGGGTTCGGGTCGATGATCGCGTTTGAGACGGGATCGTTGAAGAATGCCAACAGGATGCTGAAGAAACTGCGGGTGTGCTCCCTGGGAGAATCGCTGGGAGGAGTGGAGACGCTGATCTCACATCCGGCGACGATGACGCATGCGGCGCTGGGTGTGAAGGGGCGCAAGGCGATCGGGATTACGGATGGCTTGGTGCGGATTTCAGTGGGGATTGAGGACGTGCAGGATATTCTGGATGATCTGGAGGCGGGGCTGGCTGCGAAATAGATAGTCCGCCCCCTCAGGGCTAAAGCCCCCAGTCACACCGCAGTACAGATCGCAGCGCTGAAGCGCCGCGCCACCCCAAAATCAAGGAACGCCATGGCTACGTGGTGATCGAATCTTGTGACTACCCATAACCAAAAATACTTTCCCAGCAGACTCTAAGGTAGAGTCACTCGCCCGACTTTTCAGCGGAGACGGCTTCGGCGATCCACCTCAGGTATCTGGGAGATCCGTCGTCGATTGTTAGACAGATACATTCAGGCAGTTCGTAGGAATGGAGTTCGGCTATGGCTAGGCGGAGTTTTTCGAATGCCGCAGCCGTTGTTTTAACTATCAAAACCCACTCGCGAGCCTCTTCGACCTTGCCCAGCCAACGATAGATGGATGCGACGTGAGGGATGATGTTAACGCATGCGGCCATTCCGTTTTCGACCAGATGGCGCGCGATCTTCTCGGCCTCTTCTTCCGAGCTCGCGGTAGTGAGGACGATTCGTTTGTCGGTCATCTAAAATCGCCTTCCGCGGTCAGCCGTCAGCCAACCGACGTGGAGAGGTTAGCACCTCACGCTAGGGAGTAGAAAGATAAGATGAAGACGCAGAGCAAGTTTGGCACATGGGGTTGGAGGGCGGCGATAGGGGAGGAGTTTACCTTTGCCAACGTGCGGCGCGTGCTAGGCGGGATTGCGCGCTATGTGGCAAGCCAGAAGCCACACCGAGCGCGAGTAATGGTAGGACGCGATCCCCGGTTTCTAGGTGAAACTTTTTTGTTCGATGGCCGCGGAAATTCTCGAACGTCACGGAATTACGCCTGTCATCGTCGCGGAAGCCGCGCCCACTCCGGCATTTGCTTATGCTGTCGTGCCGACCAAGGCCGACGGGGTTATTAATTTTACGGCCTCGCACAATCCGCCGCAGTGCAACGGATAAAGTTTTCTACTCCGGATGGATGTCCGGCGCTCCCCGCGGTTATCTCAAGAATTGAGGCAGAGATTGAAGCCGAAGACCGGTCGGCTCATTATCCGGGGCAGAAAGTAGCGGCAATGGGCCGGCGAGCGAGTCGCTCGATGTGAACCATGGTTACTTGAAGCGGTGAGAGAAATTGTGGATCTGGGTGTAATCCGAAAGGCGATCCTGAGAGTGTGTTTCGATCCGACGTGGGGGGCGGCGCGGGGATACTCTGATGAGTTCTTGGCAGAGGCCGGAGTCAAGGTTTGGACCGTGCACGATTATCGGGATGTACTGTTTGGCGGACATGCGCCGGAGCCGGACGATCACTTGCTGGACCATCTGCGCGATAAAATGCGCGCGACGGGAGCAGATTCGTATTGCGACTGACGGTGATGCGGATCGGTTTGGAATTGTGGATGGGGACGGAACTTTCCTGCGGCCGAACTACGTGATTGCCAAGCTATTCGATTATCTGATCGAGCGCCGGGGATGGAAGAATGGCATGGCGAAGTCGGTGGCGACTACCGACCTGATCAACGCGATCGCGAAGGGGCGCGGGGTGAAGCTTTACGAGGCGCCGGTGGTTTTCAAATACATTGGTGAACTGATTATGCCGGACAAGATTGCGATTGGCGGAGAGGAAAGCGCGGGGCTATCGATTCGCCATTACGTGGGGGAGAAAGACGGAGTGCTGGCCGGGGCTTCTGTGCTGCGAGATGGTGGCGAAGAGGGGGAAGCCGCTGGGCGAGCAATTAAAGGTGCTATGTAATAACCAAGTTGGTTCCCGTAATCCTCAGCGTGAAAACTTTCGCTTGACGCCGGATGTGAAGGAGAAGTTCACTGAGGAGTTAAGGTCCGAACCGCGGGAGTTCTGCGGATACAAAGGTCAGCGAATTTGTCGCAAGGACGGGCTGAGCTGGTTTCGATGATGGCTCGTGGCTATGCTATCGGCTTTCGCGGGACCGATCCAGTGGTGCGGGTATATTCCGAGGCACGCAGCGAGCAGTGTCTGGAGAAGTTGAGCACGGCGGCCAAGCAATGGATTTTCGAATGAGAAATCTGGCAAAAATGCGACGGTTTCCCAATCCGCAGGATGGATTGCGCGCGATGGCGGAGAGAGCGCCGCAGGCCGAGGCCATGGCTGCATTGTGGTTGGGGAGCGTGCAGCCACTCTGGACCGCGGTCTACGCCTGGCGGCGAAAATCTGCCACGATTACGGTGGCGTTGCTCGCGGGCCTTCTGTTTGTGCATGTCCTGCTGGGTGCGAATGGAATGGTTGTGTACAAACAGAAGCGGGCAGAATATGAATCACTGCAGAAAAGGATCGTCCTTGAGCAGAAGGAAAACGATCTCTACACACAACAGATTCAGGGATTGAAGACAGACGAAAAAGCGATTGAGAAAGAAGCCAGGGAGCAGTTGCACTATGCGCGTCCAGGAGAGTATGTCTACGTCCCGCCCGCACCCGCGAATCCGGTTCCGCCGCTGGCAAATCACTCCGCAAAAAAATAAGAAAAAGTAGAGAATTCTTCGCTTAAGGGTATGACAATTGGAAAGGTCCCATATGGTATAGTTCTGGCGATCGACGAGTCGGTGCAGCCTTTGAGGTGCTGCCGGGCGCGCGATTTGAATCCCCTGCCATACCCAGCGGCTTGGGGCCGCGACAAAAAAGGAGAATAACCGGCCATGAGAAAAGTTTTAGTGCTGTGTCTTGCGATCTGTTTCGTTTCCGCGCTGACAGCGATGGCGTTTGACGATATGGGGAAGAGCGCCACCGTGAACGGGTGGGTGAGCGATGACAAGTGCGGCGCCAAAGGTGCCAACGACAAGGCGGAGGCGTGCACCAAGAAGTGCCTGGATAAGGGCGCGAAGATGGTGATTGTCACCGACAAGGATCAGAAGGTCCTGATGGTGGACAATCCCGATGCGCTGAAAGACCATGTGGGACACCACATTGCCGTGACCGGACATGTGATGGGGGATTCCATTCACGTGGATACCGCGAAGATGCTCTGAGGGTTTTACCTCGTGAGGAAGGGGCGGCCACGGCCGCCCCTTTTCGTGCCACAGGCCTCCCAATTTCCCAATGACGTCCCAACGGATCTGCGATCCGCGCTAGGCGCCAACCATACTGGTTATCAACCGGTACAACTATTGGCTCCCGCCGCGACAGCCCTTGCTAAGGCAGCGTCTGGATCTTCGACGATCATCACCATCCGCACCGAGACCATCCGCCCCGAGCTACCACCCAGAGTCTCAGGACTGAAGTTCAACTGCTCGGAAGACTCGTCAGCGACCCAGAACTCGGCGGTCTCGACCGACAGCCGAGCGACCACTGCGCCGGCGTGGCTATCCAGGCGGAACAACTCAGCGAGTGCCGTCTTTTGAACCTCTCCGCCCCAAAAGGGCGAAGATTCTCAGGCTACGATTAGGATTACTACCCTTAGGTCAGCGCCTGAAGGGTCCCACCGACCCCACGCGCCTGCTTTTTAGACGGGGACTAACCCCCATCACAGCAGCCCTTTATGTGCTTAGGCTTCAGGTTCAGTTAAATCACGAATAGCAAATCTGCCGGGAAGTTGTCTAGCCGGTAGCGTACCAAGACCTACCAAGAGGACAACTATATACGGCTTATATCTCCGCTCTGAAGCGTCGAGTTTTACGCCGCTAGGTGGATAAAACTCGACCGCTCTTGCTCCGTTCCGAACTGAAGCATGGGAGCGATGGAAGTGTTTGTCGGCGTAGCGGGTTGAGAGGAAGAGTTCATAGTTAAGAAATGCTACCTCCAGCTCGGCTACCGTAGTTCGAGCGGCGAGACGCTGCCGCTACCAATACCTAACGGACCACACCTTCGAGAGGCGAACTCGCCGTGGCGTATAACTTCTTCGGCATGCGGCCCGCGAGATAGGCCTGGCGCCCGGCGAGGACGCCGTGGTGCATGGCTTCGGCCATCAGAACGGGATCTTGCGCATTGGCGATGCCGGTGTTCATGAGGACGGCATCTGCGCCGAGTTCCATTGCGATGGCGGCATCGGACGCGGTGCCTACTCCGGCGTCTACGATCAGGGGTACGGCGGTGATCATTTCGCGCAGGATGCGAATGTGAGCCTGATTCTGAATGCCCATGCCGCTGCCGATAGGGGCGCCGAGGGGCATGACGGCGGCTGCACCAGCGTCGATCAGCCGCTTGGCGAAGACAATATCGTCAGAAGTATAGGGCAGAACGGTGAAGCCTTCACTGACGAGAACGCGCGTGGCTTCGAGAGTAGCTTGCACGTCAGGGTAAAGAGTGGCCTGATCGCCGATCACTTCGAGTTTGACCCACTCGGAAAGTCCGACTTCGCGGCCAAGGCGAGCCGCGCGAATGGCTTCGTCGGCGGTGTAGCAGCCGGCAGTGTTTGGGAGCAGAAAATATTTCTTGGGATCGATGTAGTCGAGCAGCGATTCCTTGCCGCGGTCGAGGTTGACACGGCGGACGGCGACGGTCACCATGTCGGCTCCGCTGGCCTCGAGCGCGCGCGCTGTTTCCGGGAAGGATTTGTATTTTCCCGTTCCGACGATCAGACGGGAGCGGAACGAGCGGCCAGCAATGCGGAGGGGATCGGTCATGATTTTCTATTGTAAATCGAGGGACGCAAATGTCGAACTGTGCGCGACCGACCCTTCGACTTCGCTCAGGCAGGCAGCCGGGCGACTGTCTCCACATAGATTCTATTTGCACCGAAACTATGGAGCGATGGTTGCGTCCGCATGGGCGTAGAGGTCGTCGATCTGGCGGCGGTAGCGGTCTTCGACTACGCGGCGGCGGAGTTTCATGGTGGGGGTAAGAGCGCCGTTGTCGGCGGTGAATTCGTCGGGTACGAGGAGAACACGTTTCAGCTTTTCGAAGCGGGCGAGATTCTTATTGGTCTCCTCCACGACGCCTTCGTAGAGAGCTTGGACTTTGGGATGGGCTACGAGTTCTGCGCGCGAGGCAAAAGCGATGTGGTTGTCGCGGGCCCAAGGTTCGAGCAATGCGAAGTTCGGAGAGATGATCACGCAAGCAAATTTTCGTTTGTCGCCAACGATGGCCGCGGTTCCAACCAGCGGGCTGAGCTTCAGGGAGTTCTCGAGGGGTTGCGGAGCGATGAACTTTCCCCCTGAGGTTTTGATGAGTTCTTTTTTTCTGTCAGTGACGGAGAGATATCCATCGGCGTCGATATGGCCGATGTCTCCGGTTTTGAACCAGCCGTCGAGAAAAGCGTTCTGAGTTTCCTCCGGACGGTTCCAATATCCTTTGAAGATGGAAGGGCCGCGCACCAGAATTTCGCCATCCTCGGCGATACGGGCTTCGAGGTTCGGCAAAATCCTGCCCACCGTTCCAATGCGGTGATGGATGGGGGTGTTGACGGCGATCACCGGGGAAGTTTCGGTGAGGCCGTAGCCTTCGTGAATCCGAATGCCGACGGTGGCGAACCATTCGGCAAGTTCGCGGCCCAGGGGGGCGCCTCCAGAAATGAAAGTTTCGACTCTGCCGCCCATACCGGCGCGGATTTTCGAGAAGACGAGTTTGTTGGCGAGCTTCCAGCCGGGAGAGGTGGGAATTTTTCCTGCAAGAATTTCGGGCTTGTGGGTGCGGCCGACTGACAGGGCCCAGCGGTAGATAGGCCGCTTGGGAAAGCCGCGCGTGGTCATCTCCGTCTTGGCATAGATTTTTTCATAAACCCTGGGAACGGAAACGCAGACCGTGGGACGAACTTCCAGCAGAGTTTCCGGAAGCTGTTCGATTAACGGGCAGTAGGCGAGAGTGACGCCGTGGTACAACATGGCGAGATCTACGTGGCGCGCCGTGACGTGCGAGAGGGGAAGAAACGAAACGCTGATCTGGCCGGGGCGCATCTCGAAACCGAGCAGCGAACAGGTGATGTTGGACGCCATGTTGCCGTGAGTCAGCATCGCGCCCTTGGAGGTTCCCGTGGTCCCGGACGTGTAGATAATGGTGGCGAGATCGTCAGGCTGAATGGATCGGGCTGACGACTCGGTTTTGGGATCGAGTGTGAGCGGCCCTTGGGTCATGAACTGATCCATGAGCACGCAGCTTGCGGCCAGATCGCCGGGGATCTCGACATGATCCATGACCACGATTTTCTGTACCTGAGTTTCGGAGAGGATTGCCTGGACCTTGCGCAGTTGCTGTTCGGTGGAAAGGAAAACCACGGTGCTGCCGGAATCACGCAGTGTGTACCCGGTTTGTTCCGGAGTCAGCGTAGCGTAGACCGGGACGGTGACGGCGCCGAGCAGCAGAATGCCGAAATCCGCGATGGACCACTCGGGGCGATTCTCACTGAGAATGGCGACGCGGTCCCCTTTGTGGATTCCCCATTCCTGCAGGGCGTGGGCGGTTCGGGCGACATTGCGACCGAAATCTGAGGAAGAGATGGGCAGCCACTTTCCCTGTTGGCGGTGCAGCATGGCGCGGTCGAGATTGCGCTCGGCGGCGGCGAAGAAGACGTCGTTCAGCGTGGCAAGGCTCATTGCTGTATTTGGTCTGAGACTGAATTTACTGGTTTAGGGTTTGATTCGGCAAATGGGAAAGGCGGCGACGGCAGGTACTGATTAGCGTCATGTGTAAGTGCTGCCTCAGTCGAAATTACAATGTCTCCGCCAGCCCGTGGGCTATTATTTGGCTAGGAGGATCGTAATGCACAGAAAGAAGCACGTACTATCGGGCCTGCTCGCGGGGTTGCTGGCGATGGGTAGCGTGGGATCGATTGCCGCGCAGACCAAGCAGCCGTCCGGTCAGACGCCGGCGCTAGACATGCCCAAGGTGGGGGAAACCGCGCCGGATTTCACGCTAAAATATTTTGACGGGAATAACTTGAAGGATGTTTCCCTGAGCCAGTACCGCGGGAAAAAGAATGTGGTGGTGGCCTTTTTCATTTTTGCCTTCACCGGTGGTTGAACAGCGCAGATGAAAGCTCTCCAGCAGGATTTGAAACGACTGGAAGCTACCGACACCCAGGTCCTGGGTGTGAGCATGGATAGTGCCTTCGCCGACAAAGCCTTCGCCGATCAAATTGGAGTTACATTTCCCTTGCTGAGTGATTGGGGTGGGGACGTAACGCGGCAATACGGAATCTACGTAGATAAATATAAAGCGGCGCGCAGGGTGAACTTCTTGATTGGAAAAGATGGGAAGATTCTGGAAGAGCAGGTGGATAAGGACGCGATTGATCCGACAAAGATTGTGGACACTTGCGAGCGACCGAAGCTGAAGAACTGAGTACCCCTGGGGCTATAACCCTCATTTCGTGGGGATTCTTTCGCAGTGCTGGTGCACTGCGCCCCCCAAGGCACGCGGGCAAAAGCCTAGTCGCGGGCAAAACCAGGATCCCTCACTGCGTTCGGGATGACAGCCTTTTCGGATGACATCCCGGCTCAGGTGGTTGGTAATTCGAACGAGAAGACTGAGCCGCGGCCGAGTTGGCTGGTGACGCTGACCACGCCGTTGTGGGCTTCGACGATGGCTTTGGCGATGGCGAGTCCCATGCCCGTGCCTTGCACGCGGTAGCGCTGGTCGCGTCCACGGTAGAACTTATCGAAGACGAGCGACTGCTCGAAGTCATCGATGCCGCTTCCGTGATCGGTGACGCTGGTGATCAGGCGGTCCCCGCGATGTTCGGCGGTCACGGTGATGGGCGCCGCAGGGGGAGAATATTTTGCCGCGTTCTCGATTAACTGTTTGAGGACTTCGGCGATCCGGTCGGAATCCACACGCACCTTGGGCATTTCTGCGGGGACGTGTACTTCCACAGGATGGTCTCCGAGAACTGTTCTTGATTCTTCCACAGCCGATTCGATCACGTCGGCCATATCCACGGGAGCGATGTGGAGCTCCACCTTGTGAGCGTCGAGTTGGGCCATTTCCGTGGCTTCGCCAACCAGGCGGTCGAGGCGATCGGTTTCCTCATTGATGACAGTCAGCAACTCCTTGCGCTGCGCCTCGTCCAGGTTGTAATCGGAAAGCAGGCCCGTGACCGCGGCCTTGATGCCGGTTAGGGGAGTACGGAGTTCGTGAGTTACGGAATCGAGTAAGACCGCGCGCAGGGTTTCGCTTTGATGCGCGGCTTCGGTTTGAGAAAGTTTTTCCATGGCCCCGGCGCGCTCAATAGCGATGCCGATCATGCTGCCCAAAGCCTCAAGAGTGGAGCGCGAGAGTACCGGTCCGGCGATGCCGACAGCTCCCGTGGTGCGCGTACCCAGATGCAACGGCGTGAGAGAGATTCCACGCTGCGAATCGATCACCGGCTCGCCACGCGAACTGACCATTTGCAGATCCTGCAGCAGAAACGATGTCGCTTTGGGGTCGGTGCGATAGACCTGCTGGGAACTGAGCAAATACATTGCGGCGGATTTTGCGCTGAATCCATCACAGACATAGGCGGGAATCGCGTTCAGTAATTCGGCTACGTTATCGGTGGCAAGAAGTCGCTGGCTGAAGGCGTAAAGGCGTTCCACATCGCGGCGGCGTTGAATGGCGTCGGCGGTTTGGCGGCGGGCCCGGTCGGCGAGTTGACTGGCGATTCCTGCGGTGATGAGAAAGGCGAAGAGCGCAACCCAGTTTTGGGGGTCGGCGACGGTGAAAGTTCCGACGGGAGGAAGAAAATAATAATTGAAGGCGAGCGTGGCGAGTATGGCGAGAAAAACCGAAAAGCGGAATCCCCAGTACGCCGCTACCCACAGCACCATCAGCAGGAACGTCAGGGCTACGGTCGTTGGATTTACGTGAACGAACCGCCGGTAAATCTGGGCCACGAGTTCGGGGGCTACAAGGCAAGCGACGTAGCGGAATGTGTGCTGCGGCCAGTGGTCTTTCACGGGCACGATTGTAACCGCAAGAAAAGCTTTTCACCACAGAGTCACAGAGACACCGGGAAGGCAAGCGAAAGAGGGAAAAGACAACCCAGGCTTTTCTGTGTGACTCCGGGGTGAAGAGTGCTTGGATGTTCGCCATGACAATCAAATTCGACAATTTCTTTCCCGGCGTGGACAATAGCGGCGATGCCTAAGAGTCCAGAAGAGTGGCTGAAGGAATGTGATCCGGCTCAGAGGCCGGCGGTTTTCAAACTGTTTCTGGGCTATGCTCCCGGCGTCGGAAAAACCTATGCCATGCTCAGCGAGGGCGTGCGGCGGGCCAGCCGCGGCGAAGAAGTTGTGATCGGAGTTGTGGAAACGCACGGTCGCAAACCGATCGTGGAACTTTCTTCGTTACTGGAGACGGTTCCGCGCAAGCAACTGGAATACAAATCGACCATTTTCGAGGAGATGGATGTGGACGCCATTCTGGCCCGCAAGCCGCACGTGGTGCTGGTGGACGAACTGGCGCATACCAACATTGAAGGCAGCAAGCATGCGAAGCGTTATGAAGATGTGTTTGAGTTGCTGGATGCGGGGATTGATGTTGTCTCAACCCTGAACGTGCAGCACATTGAGAGCCTCGCACCGACGATCCGCGGTCTTACCGGCGTGCAGGTGCGCGAGACGGTGCCGGATTGGGTGATACGGCGAGCGGGCGAGATTGTGATGGCGGACCTGACGCCGCAAGCCCTGCAGACACGAATGCGGCGTGGCGACATTTATCCACTGGAGCGGGTGGAGAGGGCGCTGGCCAATTTTTTTCGCAATGCAAACCTGGTTGCATTGCGAGAATTGGCATTGCGGCAGGTAACGCAGGCGGTCGACCGCACACTTTCAGAACTGAAGACCGAAGATGGTCAACCGCTGCAGGTGCGCGAACGCATCGCTGTATGTATCAGCTCGAATCCGGCGGCGCAGTATTTGATTGCTCGCGGTGCGCGCATGGCCCAGGCGCTCGATGGCGATCTGTTCGTGTTTTACGTTGACACGGGTTCGGATGAGAGCGACGAGACCCAGCGAACTCTGGCAGATAACGTTCGCTTTGCCGAGAGTGTCGGTGCGAAGGTGGTGAAGGCCGAAGGCAAGGTGGTCGCGGAAAAGGTGGCGGAATTCGTGCGTGAGAATCATGTTACGCAAGTCGTCTTCGGACGGTCAGCTACGAAGGGGTGGAAGAGATATTTCTATCTTTCCGCAATTCACAAGTTTCTGCGTGATACCCCGGCCGTGGATGTACACATCGTGACTCAGGAAATGCGGTGAGCGAAATGACCAACGATCATCGCCGCATCCTGGTGGTGGATGACGAGCCGCAGATCACGCGCGTGCTGCGAACCACATTATCGGCGCAGGGATACGACGTGCGTGTCGCCAATGATGGCGAGATGGCCCTGGAGTTGATGAAGAATTGGACGCCCCACGTGGTGGTTACCGACCTGGCCATGCCAAATATGGATGGGGTGGGCCTGTGCCGGCAGCTGCGGCAAATGTCCCAGGTACCCATCATCGTACTTTCGGTGCGCGGACAAGATCGTTCGAAGGTGGAAGCTTTGGATGCTGGTGCAGATGATTACGTCACCAAACCTTTCAGCATGAACGAATTGCTGGCGCGGATTCGGGCGCAGTTGCGGCGGACTCCCGCTGTGGAAGAACAAGTTAGCCGGATCAGCGTTGGCGACTTTTCGATAGATTTGGATGCACGCTCGGTGAAGGTTCGGGGAGAAGAGGTTCATCTCACGCCCAAAGAGTTCGATCTACTGGTTTATCTGGCGCGGCGTCCAGGCAAAGTGGTGACGCATCGAACCCTGTTGGCTGCTATCTGGGGCCCGAATAGTACTGAGCAGCCTGAGTATCTGCGCGTTTTCATAGG
>DATNLE010000182.1:0-3564 GCA_035603035.1 Candidatus Acidiferrales bacterium
AAGCGCCCGCAAGGGAAAACCATCCCCGCGGGCGCCGATCCCCAAAATGAACTGGCGTTGCTTAGGCACTTAGGCACTTAGGGGCGAAGCCCGAAAAAATAATTGTCGATGATCAGGCGGCCAACCCCAACTCCTGAAAGACGCCGCGCATGGCCATGCGGATGGTGTCGTAGTGCGTATCGAGCGGTCGGGGGTTCAGCGCGCCGCGTGAAGGCCGTACTTCCTGCGTGGCGGCCAGCAATGGCTTAATCGCTTTGTTTCTAAGCACCACCAGCGCGGCCATCGCTTTCAGTCCCTTGGGCATTGATTCATACCTATGCGTCTGCCCGATCCGCCGGACGACCTTCTTGCCACGGAGTTTCTTCAAGTCATAGGCGGCGCGGCGGGGACCGTACTCCACTTCAGTCTGCTGGCTGAGCGCCCGGACCTGACTGGCTAACTCAGAAGCAGTGAACCCGCCGGGTGATGGCGACAAGGCGATCGCGGCTTCGACGACCCAGCGCATGCGCGCCTTATTGAGATCGATACCCCCAACCTTCGTTTTGCCGACTTGCGATGGAGCCGGGAGTTGCTCCAGCATTCTATCGGCGATGAAGCACTGATCGATGCAACTCAGGGCATCCATGAATCGCCCCAGAATACTCTTCGCTTGTACCACGATCTCAGGAAACTTCTCCAGCGAACGTCCACACCGGAGTTCCTTCGTATTGTGAACCACGATCTCGATGCGAAGCACGCGCTCGCCTTTGGTATAAATCTTCAGAGTCAACTTGCCACAGTGCAGCTTGAAGATCGTCAGATCATACGTAGGTTTCTCGACCGCTACTTTCCATTCGACTGACTTCTTTTTCCGCTTGCGGTATCTCGGGCGGCGCTGGTAGCCCAAAATCGTCTTGACTGTTTTCAGGTCTAGCAGCACGCGGCTGCGGTCAATCAACGCCTGAAAGACCTGGTCCATGTGCCCGCCGATTTCGAAAATCAGGTTGCGGCTGTACTCCACCTGATAGTTCGAGTACTGCTAATGAAACCCGCTCTGCCTCTGCTCCTTCAGGTCGAGCGCGAAACACAGGCAGGTGATATAAATCCAACGCTCGCAGGCCTGGCTCAGCCGCCCTATAGTCCGTTGCCCGGACAAGGTGTCTGCGATCTTTGCCAGGCCTGCCGCGTCAGAGATATGAGTAAAACAATTTCCTTCCTTTGTAAAACTGATGCCGGCTTTGCGCGCCTGGCAAGCCACGTACTCATGCCCGTTCAGCATCACCTGGGCGGGGAAGGGAGGATGCCCGCTGATCTTGATAGTGATGTGGCCCCACTCGGGATCGAGAATATGGAACGAGTAATGATTGACGTAAGGCATCGGCTTCTTCCGCTCGATGTGATGATTGGCGCTGACATCCCACACCGGCGCCTGTGCGCGGCCCACCAGAATGAGAAACAGCCCTCGGGTGACCTTCGTCTTTGCCAGATATTCTTCCGCAAGATTGTGCTTCCGCTCCCCAACTGAACAATCGACCACAGGGATGCCGTTGGCTTTGGCATAACCTCGAATGCGGCGGCTGAAGCGGCCCGCCAGACGCATCAGATGGGTATTGTCCAGCCCTTCATCTGACCCGGTCAAGGCACGCCACCACGAACGGAACCCTCCGGGATCATGCCCCATCCGGAAATAGGCGTTCAACACGATCCGGTCCACGCAATCGTAGCTACCGGTCAACAGTTCCGCATAGCGATCGCTCAACGAGTCAGCCATATTTCGCAGCTAACCACAAGCTGTTCAGCCGATGCAAATCTCTGACTTCCAATCCTCCTCAACTCCCCCACATCTGCTGCCCCGCCGGGGCCACTTTTTCGCAGCACAGTCTGCGAAAAAGCGTAGACCGTTATGCGTAGCGTGACGAGGATTTTGTTCTCGTTAGGCCTTGGTCTCAGGCGACTTTGAGACCGACGGCATCCATGAGCTTGTCGAGATCGTCAATGACGCGCTGATAGAGGCGGTCGAGTTGAGAGCGCTTCTGCTGTTGCAGTTTCCTGTCTCCGGAGACGGGAGATAGTAGACCGGCAGTCAGGGGCGCGTAGATCCGCTCGAACAGTTTCAGGAATACCAGGCAGACGGAGTAGCCATTGCGCAGCAGACGATAGCGGCGGGAATGCGGGACTCTTTCCACCAGTCCCTTGACACGAAGCTTCGAAAGATCGTACCGCAGGGAAGCCAGGCTGTAATCTTGGGGAGAAACCTCCAGCGCCGCGAGGGTGTCGGCGTAGATCTCCGATGTCCTGAAAGTGCTCTGTGCCGCGATGTGGCTGAAGCGGACCAGGGCGTGCATCAGCGCCAGTTGCCGAGGATGGTCCAGCTTCAGCCCGGGGATACGTTTTCCATTCGGCAGAATCGTGGGTTCCGCCAGATGGTGCAGTTGGCCGCGATCAACGAACGTCTCCAGGATGTCCTGCTGGATGTTGTGATAGTTGTCGATGACCGAAGACATCTTTTGCCGCAGTTGCGGGAGATGCTCAACGGCCTTTTTGCAGCCATAATCGTTGACATTGTTGGAAGCCGGCTCGGTGCGGAGCAGAACGTGGTCGCGCACATACTGCTTGACGAAGCCGTGGCCGTAATGGCTGCGGATGACGGGGTTGGGCAGATGCATGTCCTCGATAACGGTCTGCAGCTTTCCCTGGTATCGTCTGGTGATCTTCCGGCCGAAGATCACGGTAATCTTGTTGGGCTGACCGATGGTCCGATTGGCGTCCAGCAGTCGTTCTCCCATCCGATCCAGCGCGGCGCGGCGGCGGAAGATGAGGTTGTCGCAAAGTTCGACCTGGGTGAAAAACAACCGATGCTGGCAACCCGCCTGCCGGCGTTCCCTTTCGGTGAAAAAAGGGGTAAGTGTGGCCAGCCACTTCTGTCCGCAGGTCAATAAGTCGCGCACCGTCAGCGAATCGGCCAGTTCCTGTAAGCGAGCCGGATGGGAGCACCGCAGGAATGCATTGGTGCATTGCTGAAAATCGATGCCCTCTTGGCGCATGCGCACTGCCAGCCAATGATGTTGATTGAGGCAGACGCGGGCCGAGAACGGCAGGTAGGGGCACATACGCACGAACATGCGTCCCCAATGCTCGTCGTTGATGTAGAAGTTGTACTGCACTACCCAGCGCTGCGCCATCTGCAGATGCCAGCGGTTATCCTTCTTGTTCCCGATGGCGATCATAATGCGGGCGGGCTCGCTGCCCTTCACAACGGCGACCACCTGGTTGGGTTTCGCTTTCCGAAAATAGGGATCCAAAAACTTGTCGCGTCGGTCTTCCGGGGCTTCGAGAATCGGTGCGCCCCACTTTTGCGACCGGTTGACGGCCCAGTTCTGGAATTGGCTGGCAGTTTCGCGCAAAACGTCGCGGCTCACCGGATACTGCTGGCGATAGGTATTGAAGAAGCCGATCACTCGTTCCGGTTGCTGAAACGGTTGAATCAGCCCGTTTAGCAGGAGACGGTCGAAGCACCGGTAGCCGAATCGGATGTTATCTTGGTGATGTTCATGGAAAGCGTTCATGGCAAACTCCTGAGTAATC
>DATNLE010000192.1:0-1719 GCA_035603035.1 Candidatus Acidiferrales bacterium
GCGCGCCGGGGGTTAGGCGCGGCGCAGCGAACCCTTGACGGCGAGGACGGCTCTGCTATCGTCCGGCTAGGAAGGAAGGTGAGCCTACTCAACCTCCAGTTCGTAATTTGTATCTCGGTTTGCACTCTGTGACCTCCAGCACCTGGTTCGCCCTACTACTGTCGCCACCCTTCCATCCGCACTCGGATTGAGCTTTTTCCTTCGCTCGGTGCAAGTTGGGTGTTCTCGTTTTCAGCCGGCGCTGCAACCTGATAGTCGACCTCTCGTCCATCTCACGATGGAACGGGGCCAGGCGATAGACGCAGTCGCCGGAACTCGGCGGTTGAACTCTGGGCTGGTGGTCGGGTGCGTTCTTGTCCTCCAATTCAGACTAGGCCGCTGTCCGTAACTCGATCGCTCGTTGGTTGCGCAACGGTTCGTAAGCCTCTCCACTGACCCATAGCCGATGCAGCAGCACCGCTAGCTTCCGTGCCACCGCGATCACCGCTCGTTTCTTTCCATTTTTTCCTCCTCGCTCCGCCAGTTTCAGTCCCCACCGTCGCAGGTCACTGTCTTGTCCAAACGGGCCTAAAATGTGTTGCGCTCCTTGCACCAGCAACGTTCGTAAGTAAGGATCTCCTTCCTTGCTGATGTGCAGCTGCGGCGTACTGCTGCCCGAATTCCGCCGCCCCGGTTGTAACCCCACGTAGCAGCCCGCTTCCCGACCCTTCGTAAAACGCTGCGGATCTTCCAGCGTCAGCACGTAGGCTAGAGCGATCAACGTTCCTACTCCCTTCACTTGCTGCAACCTCGCCACTTCTGGATAGCGGTCCCTCGCCATCTGCTCAATGCGCTTGTTATAGTCCAGTATCTGTTGGCTGAGCGACTCGATCGCTCGCAGCAGCGGCTCCAATGCCATCTGCAGCTCCGCACTCAATCCCTTGCTCCTCTCCGCGTCCATATTTCGCGGGCTGCAACCCCGCAACCGTTCCCCATAGGACTTCGTCAAACCCCGCGCGGCATTGACCAGCGCCGTCCGCGCCCGCACCAGGCCGGCTCTCGCCCGGATCATGATCAAATCCGCTTGCGCCCGGGCACTGCGATGTCGAATCGGTCCCAGCAGTTCGGGGTCGACGCGCGCCAGCCGCGCCAGGGTGCGCGCATCCAGACGATCGTCTTTCTTCCGGCTTTCTCCGATCAAACGCACCTTGCTCGCCTGCGCAACGATCACTTCATGTCCCAACTCCTTCATTAACCGGCTGATCCACGGCGAATGTGTCCCCGTCTCCAGCGCCACCCGGCTGTGCGGCATCGCCCCGAACACCTCTCTGAGCGCCTTCGGCGTTGTGCTCAGTTTGTGTTCGAACACCACCTCCCCATGTTCATCCAACACGCAATACCAACTCCAACGATCCCCAAGATCCAATCCCACGGTGTATTTCTTCTCCGCAAAGTTACTGGCCTGCTGCGTTGCCACAGTGATACTCTTCGTCATAGCCGGTCTCCTTTTGTATTGCGCCTCGAGCGCGTTATCACTGGGAGCTTATCGCATCCCGCCTGGAGACCGGCATTCTCATCCCATCTGATTTCAATAGTTGTGGATTGCGGCGTCTCGTTCATCCGCCTAGAATCGGTGCTCTTATGAGAGACATCACGGAACTGATGAACGCCTATCGTGAGTGTTCCCGCAATCTGTGGAACGTGTACTTTTCTAGGAGAGAGAATATTGGTGGGTCTCTC
>DATNLE010000196.1:0-60734 GCA_035603035.1 Candidatus Acidiferrales bacterium
GTATTTCTCGCTGGCACTTCCGCATACCTTTACGGCCGCAGACGCGAACGTCGCTCGGATTTAGCCAAGTTTCTCTTGATCCGCGGCCTGTGGTTGATCTTCCTCGAACTCACGTTTCTTCGTCTGTGCTGGACCTTTAACTTCGACTTCGCCCACTACCTCCTTGCTGGGGTGATCTGGATGATCGGTTGGAGCATGATCGTGTTGTCGGCATGCGTCTATCTGCCTCCCTTTATCACCGGCTGCTTTGGATTAGCGATTATGCTTCTCCACAACCTATCGGACGTGTTCAGAATCCCCTTGGAGGCCATGTTTGGAGCAGACGGCCCGAACTGGCTACTAAAAATTGTCTATTTCGGAGGTGAGGTCAAGCTGGGAGCGGCGGGTCCGCCTCTAATGATCCTTTACGTCATCGTCCCGTGGGTGGGAGTGATGATGGCAGGTTACGCTTTCGGAACTGTAATCCAATTGCCGATCGAGCGGAGACGGCGGGTTTCTCTCTATTTGGGAGCCTTGTGTGTTGTGCTGTTTGCCGTCCTCCGGACCGTCGACAAGTATGGTGATCCGCGTGCCTGGCACAAGATCCCCACCGTCATTTCGTTCTTAAACACGACGAAGTATCCTGCCTCACTCGACTTCCTGCTGATGACGCTTGGTCCGATGTTCCTTTTGCTGTCGTTTGCGGAAAGCTGGCGAGGGCGTGTAGCACGTATTGTGGAGACATTCGGACGTGTGCCGATGTTTTACTATCTGCTGCATATTCCGTTAATCCACGCGGCAGCGTGCGTTGTTTGCAAGGTGCGCGAAGGGCATGTAGATCCATGGCTGTTTGCCAATCATCCTCTGGCTGCCGGACATGCTCCGCCGGGATACCGTTGGAGTCTCGGATTGCTCTATTTCGTATATGCCGTCTGCGTTATTCTGCTGTACTTCCCATGCCGTTGGTATGCAGCAAAACGCACAGCCGACCCAAAGTGGCTCAGCTATCTGTGAACACGTGCTGTGCCCAGGAGTGACAGTTAGCTGGAGAGCAGCGTGAGTGGCTCCGGCATGCGTCCGTCTACATCCCGTATCCCATATTGACGACCCGCGGTCGCGGCTCGAAATGCTGAAGTGGAAGTGCGACTCTGGAGGGATGTTTTGCCCTTTGCGGATGGGCTAAGTGACGATCTGCGTTGTCGGTGGTTGGCAATTCCACAGATACCGTCCAGTGACGATCTGCAGGACTGGGACATAATTAAGGAAGAATGAGAAAGAGAGACCACTAAAGCTGCTGCGCGGACGCGAGCCGGCTATGCTACTGTTTTGCAGACAAAATCGTGTTAGTTGCAGTGGGGGGAGTCCGATTTAGCAAATTTAAATCGTACGCTCGCCAGACGCGGAGGGCGGTCGTACATCGGGCGAACACACTTCCAACTTTAGGGGGAGTTCGTCGATTCCTGAGACGACGACATGACGGTTACAGTGGTTGTCGCTCTTGTATCTTCAGCGATAACCTTGCGACCTAAAGAAGTATCTTTCCGTATGCGAGCCACGTCCACAGAGGGCAGGTGATCGAAAAAGGTGAGAGCCCGCCTTCAGATGGGTGAGGCGGTAAGTCGTAATTCTGCGCGATACGGGCTCCGCCGAGGAAGACTCAAACGCCATCCCTTCCTCGGACTCCATCCCTGCTTCGGCGTGCCCCCCAGCGTTTCTGCCAATCGGAACTCGAGTCGCGCCATGCGCACTCGCCCGGGGTAACTGTCGGCTGCGCGGTTGCTGATGGCCGGGGTGCACTCGTCCTTTCCATCGGAAAGGCCCCCTCGATCGTCGTCACTGACCCAATCCAAATCCCCTCAACTCCGGGCCGATTTCACCCGCTTACCCCCCTCCCCCAAACACGCTGACCAGGCCCGTTCCTGGATGACTTTCGAGTAGCCGACAATTCGAAAAGTATAAGAGCGCGGTGTACCATGAGGCGTGCAACTTCCCGTAAACCCGCCGCTATTGCCCATGCTTGCCAAGCGAGTCGGTGAATTGCCAGCTGATGGGGATTGGGTTTTCGAACCGAAGTGGGATGGGTTTCGCGCACTCGTTTTTCGCGATGGGGATGAGATCCTGATCCAGAGCCGCGACGAGAAGCCCCTAGACCGCTATTTCCCGGAGCTGCTCGAGCCATTACGCTCGGCATTACCTCCCCGCTGCGTCCTCGACGGAGAGATTGTCATCGTTAAGGACAACGAACTCGACTTCGACGCGCTTCAACTGCGCCTGCATCCAGCCGCATCGCGCGTGAAGCTTTTGTCTCAACAAATTCCATCGTCATTCGTGTTCTTCGACCTGCTCTGCCAGGGAGACCGGGATCTCCGGGGGGAGCCA
Source organism: Candidatus Acidiferrales bacterium (assembly GCA_035603035.1). GTDB lineage: Bacteria > Acidobacteriota > Terriglobia > Terriglobales > Acidobacteriaceae > Sulfotelmatobacter. Next base: position 2,359 of record DATNLE010000196.1, read on the forward strand.
TTCCAAACCCGGCGTCGCGAACTGGAATCGCTGATTGCATCGGCACCGCCACCCATCCATCTGACACCGGCAACCGCCGACCGCAGCGTTGCCTCTGATTGGTTTCGCCGCTTTGAGGGCGCAGGTCTTGACGGAGTCATTGCCAAGCCCACTTTAGGGACCTACGAGCCAAACAAACGCGTAATGCTCAAGGTGAAGCACGAGCGCGACTGCGATTGTGTAGTGGGAGGATTTCGTTGGCACAAGAAGGGTGATCGCACGCTCGTCGGCTCATTATTGCTAGGACTCTTTGACGATTCAGGTGCTTTGCAACACGTTGGGGTCTGTGCCAGCTTCAGCACTGAGAAGCGCGGAGAATTGGCAGAATTCCTCAAGCCTTATCGCAAAGACGCGCTCGATGCGCACCCGTGGAAGGCTTGGGCGGACCATGGAAACGCGACCGATGAAGCTGTCAATCGCATGCCGGGTGGACAGAGCCGGTGGAGTCAAGGCAAGGACTTATCGTGGGAACCACTGCGACCCGAACTGGTGGTGGAAGTCGCCTACGACCATATGCAAGGGAGCCGCTTCCGTCATACAGCACAGTTTCGCAGATGGCGAACGGACAAGAAGCCCAGCGACTGCACCTACGCGCAACTCGAAATCGTTCCGCCGCAAGAGTTGACAGCGATTTTCCCCTCCGGTCGCTAGGCCTACGCCAGCCACGTGTCAATCCTCTTTCGCGGCCTTTCTCTTGCGCCACTGCCGCCCTTCACGCGTCGGATCGTCATCAGGGTCGGGAGTCTCCTGTGGCGGCCGCAGTGATTCGGCCACGTGGCGTAGATTGACTCGGACGCGTGTCCAGGTCGAAGATCTGCCTCGCATCGAGTCGACCAGCACGTCGTCCGCGGCAAGGAAACCGGCTATCTGGGCATGTTTGCTCTTCCATCTTTCCAGGCCCGCCAGCGCGGCTGTTTTATCAGGAGAGTTTGCAACCACGATGAGCGGCATCTTGACTCGCGGCTTCTTTACCCCTGACTTAGCGCGCGACGGCGCGACTCGTGGCGCTTCGGCTTCCGTCTTGCGAAAGTGGGGCGGCCACGGTGCGTCGCCGAGGCCGTTGGCTTCGTCGTTGTCCGCGAGTTCCAGTAGTTTCGCAAGCGAGCCAGGCTCTGCATCCATGCCGGCTTGCGGATCACCGATTTTCGCGAAGCGCTCCGGTATCGTGAACATCGTAAAGTCAGCTGGGTCACAGTCAGGAACTTCGTGCCAGAGAAGCGGCGCCGAGACACGGGCGTCGGGGAGCGCTCGTACCGAATACCCAGAGCAAGTGGTCCGGTCCTTCGCATTCTGGTTGTAATCGAGGAAGACGCCATGACGCTCTTCTTTCCACCATTTCGAACTGGCCAGAGCGGGCACCCGCCGCTCCACTGCGCGCGAAAACGCGACGGCGGCGCGGCGCACCTCGGCGAACGTCCAGCGCGGTTCGATACGTACATTGACGTGCATGCCTCGTGAACCGCTAGTTTTGGGCCAGCCGCGAAGCCCCAACTCTTCGAGCAGCCCTTGCACTTCGAGAGCGACACGGCGAACATCCGCCCAACTAACGCCCTGAACCGGATCGAGATCGATCCGCAACTCGTCTGGGTGATCAAGATTGCCGGAGCGGACCGGGTGCGGGTGTAGTTCAATGCAGCCGAGATTAACGATCCAAGCAAGCCCAGGCGCGTCATCTACAACAATCTCTTCCGCAGTCCGGCCCGAAGGGAATGACAGCGTGACCGTTCGCAACCAAGGGGGCCGCTGGGTGGGTGCGCGCTTTTGATAAAACGCCTCCGCCTCGGCGCCATTGACGAAACGCTTTAGAACAATCGGACGATCGCGGATTCCGGCGAGCGCGCCCGGCGCCACGGATAGATAGTAACGCACAAGATCGAGTTTTGAGATTTGTGCTTGCGATGAGAAATAGAGCTTATCGGGATGCGTTATCTGGACGTCACGTCCCTCGACCGAGAGCACTGTGCCGGCTGCGTCCTTTGCCATTAGATCAGGCTACCACTCCGATGCGGCACCGTGGCCCGCCCATGAACAAAGGAAGGTTATGCCGACCATTCATCAGGGAACGACCAAAAGCTGCTGCCTTGAGTGTAATAAGGATGTTTCGGCAGTTGCTGGGTAACGAACTGCTGACGCAGAAAACGACACATCGGTAATCCCGATGAACGCCGTGCTTCCAGCGCTTGTACAGTTTGGACGGTCATTACCGAAGCATGGAACAAGCTCTGGCACCGCGGCGAAGGCAATCAGGGAGCGATGCACTGACGGCTTTCTGGCAGCCAGCAGCAGAAAGGGGCCGAGCGCGATAAACCAACGAAGAAACATCGGCTCGCATTCGTCTTTCATCTCCAGAAGCCACTTGGAATTCGCGAGATCGGTGTATAACGGAGAAATCAGGCCGACATAAAAGAGGCCCACGAGTCCCATCGCGACTTGCATGCGTTCGCGTTTTCACGATGACCTCCTCTCACGAAAACTACTCCTGCGCCGGAGCTAATGAGCGGATGTTGCGATACCTCGGCATTTTGAAGCGCATGCTTCGTATATTTCTATCCTGCTGGGGGCAATCGCAGCCCAACCCTGTTTTGGGCGAATCATCCCCACGGGCACATTTCACTTGCCCCAATTATCTACGGAAGCAGCAGGAACAAATGAACAGCATGAGAGAAACTGAAGATTCATGTCTCAAATTCGGTCTTTCGACTGCTACGCCGGAATCGCCGAAATCCCGGCTCCAACTTCACTGGCAGCTTTTTTTTCAAGTCGGGCAACTTTGCCCAGACGTCTCAGGTGGCGTTCAGCCTGGCTGAAGTCAGCTGCCAGAAAAGTTTCGACAAGGTCCCAGGCCACCATGGTCCCCATGACCCGGCCACCGAGGCAAATAATGTTCATGTGATCGTCCTCGACCCCTTGCCGAGCCGAGAAGTGATCATTGATTAGAGCAGCGCGGACTCCCGGAACTTTGTTGGCGCAGACCGAAGCACCCACCCCGCTTCCGCAAACAGCAACCCCGCGCTCTACCGTGCCTGAAGCCACGGCCCGCGCCAACGGAATAACGAAATCCGGGTAGTCGTCGCCCGGCTCGAGGCGGTTTGCACCGAAGTCAACAATGTTATGACCGGCGGCAGTCAGGCGGCTGCGAAGGTCCTGTTTCAATCCAAACCCGCCGTGATCGGCGGCGATTCCGATGCGCATGTTCTCTCCTTCATCAGGTCAAAGAATAACCCGGCGTCACTCCAGATGACCGCGTTCTCTCAAGCCACTTCGGTCTTCGATTCCTTACCAACTTGGCCCGCGGCGGCGAGATCTACCAAAACCACCGCATGATCCCTGAGGACGCGGCCGGCTGGAATGGAAACATCCCCAGCTTGCAAGCGGGCAAGCATTCGCGTTTTTTCGCTTCCGGTTACCAGCCAAAGCACGCGTCGGGAGCGATTGATAATCGGGTACGTTAGCGTCATGCGCCGCCGGTTCTGGTAGATTCCCGTGAGCGCAACGTCTGTCTCTTTCACATCGAGGACCGGGTCTCCCGGCACCAGCGAAGCGGTGTGGCCGTCAGGTCCGAGTCCCAAGTGAACGAGATCGAGCACAGGCGGTGAGCCTGCGATTTCGTTCAGAGTCAGTGCATATCGCATGCAAGCCGTCTCGAAATTGGTAGCTTCTACCGGCATGGCATGGATCTGGTCAGGGCGTAAAGGGGCATGCTCCAACAGGCTCTCACGCAAGTGGGTAAGATTCCGATCTGGGTCGCCCTCGGGCGCAATTCGCTCGTCCACCTCCACGATGTGCACGCCGTTCCACGGCACTTCTTGCTTTGCGAGATCGCGAAGCATGATCCAAGGTGTTTTTCCACCACTCACCGCCATCACGAATTTGCCCCGAGCCGCGACTGCCTCTCGGGCCGCTTTGGCGATTAGTTTTGCGGCTTCGAGAGCGACCGCGTCGGCATCGGGATAGACTCTAATCTTCATCACGCGGCCTCGCTTGCAAGTGCAAGTACTTTCTTCTCGGCTGGATTGCTCCAGCCCCCGGTTGGCGCCACTCGATCAACTTCGTTCGGCCCCCAGGTCCCAGGCGCATACTGATGAACCGGCGTGCTCCTTTTCAGTACCGGTTCCACGATCCGCCACGCTTCTTCGACGTAGTCTTCGCGCGCGAACAAGGTACTGTCTCCGGACATTGCCGCTCCGAGCACGCGTTCGTACGCGTCCATCTCATCGGCACGTGGAGAATGGCTGGCTAACATCTCGCCGGCCTCAAGCGCCAGTCCTTCAGCGTTAGCAGCGAGGTTCATCATCCCCATCGCGATGGTGATTTCTGGACTCAATCGGAGGCGAAGATGATTTTCGACCAACTGGCTGTCGGGAATCAGGGTCGGCGGCTTGCGAAACTTAGCGACGATCTCGGTGCAAGTTGTCGGCAAACACTTGCCAGCGCGAATGTAGAACGGCACACCTTTCCACCGCCAGGAATTGATTTCCAGCTTCACTACGGCAAAGGTCTCGGTCTGCGAATCCTTCGCAACCCCGTTTTCATCGTGGTAGCCGCGGAACTGGCCGCGCACCAGGTTCTTCTCCTCGATCGGTGGAATCGCTCGCAACACTTTGACCTTTTCGTCGCGGATTGACTCGCTGTCGGAGCGGACGGGCGGTTCCATCGCCAGATTTGACACCACCTGGAATAGGTGGTTCTGGACAACGTCGCGGATGGTTCCAGTCTGATCGTAAAACCCTCCGCGGCCCTCTACCCCGAAGTCTTCCGCCATCGTGATCTCGACGCTCTCGATCTGGTTGCGGTTCCAAAAAGATTCCACAAAAGTGTTGGCGAAGCGGAACGCCAGCACATTGTTCACAGCGCGCTTTCCGAGGTAATGGTCGATGCGAAAGATGTCGGCTTCATCGAAGACGCCGAGCAGAACCTTATTCAGTTCCTGCGCGGACGCCAGATCGTGCCCGAAAGGCTTCTCCACAATCACCCTGGCGCCATGTCCGCAGTTGGATTCGGCGAGATGTTGGACCACGGTTTCAAACAGAACCGGCGGGATTGCCAGATAGTGTGCCGGGCGTTTCGTGTCTTTGAGCTGCTGGCGAAGCGCGGTGAAGGTTGCCGGATCCTGGTAGTCACCGTCGACATAGCACAGCAAGCCGCTCAACTTTTCGAAAGCGGCGGAATCCATCCCGCCATGTTTCTCCAAGCTGTCCTTCGCGCGAGCGCGAAGTTGATCGAGATTCCATCCAGCTTTGGCTACGCCGACGACGGGTACATTGAGATGTCCTCGCTTCACCATTGCTTGCAGGCAGGGGAAAATCTTCTTGTAAGCGAGATCGCCGGTGGCGCCGAAGAAAACAAGCGCGTCTGAGTGGAAATTGGTCATGAATATCTCTCCTTTAAGCAGCCTCAGATTTTTCTTTCGGCTTTTCCAAATGACCGCCGAATTCGAACCGCATCGCGGACAGCAGCTTGTCGGCATAGTTTGCTTCGCCGCGTGAGCTGAAACGCTCGTAGAGCGAAGCGGTCAGCACGGGGGTCGGCACCGCTTCGTCGATCGCGGCTTTGATCGTCCAGCGGCCCTCGCCGGAATCGGACACGCGGCCCGCAAACTTCGAAAGCCCGGGATCCTGAATCAAGGCGGTTGCAGTTAGGTCCAGCAGCCATGATGCGATCACGCTGCCGCGTCGCCACACTTCGGCGACGTCCCGCAGATTGAAGTCGTACTGGTAGTGTTCCGGGTCGCGTAGCGGAGTGGTTTCCGCATCAACGCCGTGCTGTTGATTGCCGACATCCGCTGAGCGCAGCACCGACAACCCTTCTGCGTAGGCCGCCATGATCCCGTATTCGATTCCGTTGTGCACCATCTTGACGAAGTGGCCGCCGCCATTTGGGCCGCAGTGCAGGTAGCCTTGCTCGGCGGTGCCATCGAGTTTCTCGCGTCCGGGCGTGCGTGATATGTCACCGATTCCAGGAGCGAGCGCCGAAAAGATGGGATCGAGGTGCCGGACGACCTCTTCCTCGCCGCCAATCATCATGCAGTAGCCACGTTCGAGACCCCACACGCCGCCGCTGGTGCCCACGTCCACGTAGTGAATCTGTTTGGAAGCGAGATTTTTTGCACGCTGAATGTCATCCACGTAATAGGAGTTTCCGCCGTCGATGAGGATGTCACCTGCTTCGAGGTGCGGCAACAGATCGGCGATGGTCTGATCAACCCCCGCCGCCGGAACCATCAGCCACACTGCACGGGGTTTCTCCAGTTTCTTCACCAGATCGATCAGCGAATCTGCTCCGATCGCGTGGTCTTTGACTAAACCGGCCACCGTTTGTGGTGACCTGTCGAACACAACGCATCTGTGTCCTTTCTTGACTAGGCGACGCACCATGTTGGCACCCATCCGGCCCAGCCCTATCATTCCGAGTTCCATAAATTCTCCTCTTCAAGAAATTGCGTTTGATTCACTGCGTTACCTGCTTCTCCGCGTCACCCAACGATTCCATTGCGGTCGCCACGTCTTTGTCAGCACCAAACACTGACGTACCTGCGACCAGAACATTGGCTCCTGCTGCGACTGCTATTGGAGCAGTCGCCTCATCCATTCCCCCCTCGACTTCTAACTCACAGTCGGGCTTGATCCGCTCGATCATTTGCGCGACCCGCCGGATTTTGGGCAACCTTGATCCAAGAAAATGCTGATGTCCGAGGCCCGGATTCACAGTCATGACCAGCACCTGATCGAAGTCTGGGAGTAGTTCTTCCAGAACCACGCCGGAGTAGCGGGGTTAATCGCCAGTCCAGCGCGTTTTCCAAGGGCCTTAATACGCTGCACCGTGCGGCGCAAATTGTTGTTACCTCCCCAATGAACGAGAAATGAATCCGAGCCGGCCTCGGCAAACTCGTCGAGGAAACAATCCAGATCGGAAATCATCAAGTGCGTTTCCATCGGCAGGCGCGCTTCTCGGCGGTTTTGGAGCTATCGTAAATGACTTTCTTGGCGGCGGCGATCTCTGCCGTTTGAGCTGAGTTTAGCTGGCCGGACCAACCAAACATTTTGGTCTGGAACGATCCCCGGTGGTTGAAGGGCGGGATATATAGAGGTTCGTTAAAGCCGATGGTTGTCATTGGGACTCCTTGAGTTCGCGGTAGCGACGAATCAATGTGTTGGTTGAGCTGTCGTGATTCAGCACGGGCTCAGCCGGGTTCTCGAGTTCTGGAATGATGCGCTGCGCCAGGACTTTGCCTAGCTCCACACCCCATTGGTCGAACGAATCAATATTCCAGACCACGCCTTGAGTGAAGACCGAGTGCTCATAAAGCGCTATAAGCTTGCCTAGTGTTTCGGGGGTGAGCCGCTGAGCGAGGATCGTATTGGAGGGTCGATTGCCTTCAAAGACGCGATGCGGCACAAGCCAGTCCGGAGTACCCTCCGCTTTCACTTGCTCAGGCGTTTTGCCAAATGCCAGCGCTTCCGCTTGAGCAAAAACATTGGCGAGCAGCATGTCATGATGCCGGCCCAGCGGATTTAAGGTCTTCGCAAAACCGATGAAGTCGCAGGGGATGAGGCGCGTGCCTTGATGTATCAGCTGATAGAAAGAATGTTGACCGTTGGTCCCAGGTTCACCCCAGTAGATCGGACCTGTCTCTTTGTCGACTGCTTTCCCATCGAGCGTGACATGCTTGCCATTGCTCTCCATCGTCAACTGCTGGAGATACGCAGGAAAGCGCTTGAGGTACTGTTCGTACGGCAGTACAGCCACGGTCTCTGCACCAAGGAAGTCGTTGTTCCACACTGCCAGCAGCCCCATGAGAACCGGCAGATTGGCCTCAAATGGAGCCGTGCGGAAGTGCCCATCCATTTCGTGGAAGCCGCTCAGCATTGCGCGGAAGTTTTCGGGACCGACGGCAATCATGGTCGAAAGGCCGATCGCCGAGTCCATCGAATAGCGACCGCCAACCCAATCCCAGAATCCGAACATGTTCGCAGTGTCAATACCGAACTTCGAGACTTCCGGATCATTGGTCGAAACCGCGACAAAATGCTTTGCCACCGACTTTTCATCGCCTCCTAGCCCTGCCAGCGACCAAGCGCGAGCGGTCTGAGCATTAGTCATGGTCTCGAGTGTGGTGAATGTTTTTGACGAGACGATGAATAACGTCTCCGTCGGATCGCGATCCTGCACCGCCTCGGCGAAGTCCGTTCCATCCACATTGGAGACAAAGCGAAACGTCATCGAGCGTTCCGAGTAGTGCTTGAGCGCCTCGTACGCCATGACCGGACCAAGGTCGGAGCCGCCGATTCCAATGTTTATCACATTCCGAATGCGTTTTCCGGTATGACCTTTCCATTCGCCGCTGCGCACACGATTGGAAAAGTCAGTCATCCGATCCAGTACAGCGTGGACCTCTGGTACCACATTTTTTCCATCAACAAGAATCGATTGATCTTTCGGAGCACGCAGAGCCACGTGCAGCACTGCTCGCTTTTCGGTGATGTTGATCTTCTCCCCGCTGAACATGGCGTCGATCCGTGCTCGCAAGCCGGACTCCGCGGCAAGTTGGAGAAGGAGCTTGAGGGTCTCATCAGTGACACGATTCTTAGAGTAGTCGAGGTATAGACCTACCGCGTCGACTGCCATGCGCTGCCCGCGCTTGGGGTCGTCTGCGAATAACTGCCGCAAGTGGAGCTTTGAAACCGCCTTGTAGTGCGCTGTCAGAGCTTTCCACGCGGATTGTTTGCTCGCTCGTTTCTTCACTTGCGGTTGAGGGCTCGCTGCCATTCTGATCTCCTTTTCATTTTTTCTACTATCTCGTCACGCGAACTAAACAGCCGCGAGGGAAGCTTTTACTTCTTCGCGTTTGTTGAGGTTACGCAGCCTCTGCAGTCCGAATGTGGCCGCTCCGAGAAGAGCCGCACGTGGGGTGATGATGTGAATAGGCATCCGCTCCATTAAATCTTTGAAGCGCCCCTTTCTGGTGAAAGTCTGCAGGAACTGCAGTTTGGGCAGCAGTTTCACGCGGTGAAGGGCAATGCCGCCAGCCAAATACGCACCGCCCGTCGCCACAACCTTTAGTGCAAGATTGCCGCTCTCGCTGGCCAGTATCGAGAGGAGCAAATCAACCGTCGCCAGGCACAATTCGCCTGCATGCAGCGGATCGAAAGCTGCTTCCACGCTTGGTGTGATCTTTGCAGATTCAATCAATTGAGCAATGTCCGGCCGGTCCAGGATGTTTTCCTCATCGAGTAGAAATTCGTAAATGTTGGAACGCCAATTCCAGAGCAGACACGCTCCCCTCCCGCGTGTACGAAACGAGGAAGAAGATAATGCAGCAGACGGATTTGACGCCCGTCCTTGGGAGCAAACTCAGAATGCCCGCCTTCGGAGCCGTGGGCTAAATACTGTGATCCAACCCGGCTCAGAGAGGATTCAACCTAAACCTGTGCCTGGAGCGAAGCTGGCGCTGACGCAATAAAGCGCTTGCCCCCTTGGAAGATGACGAGGAGCCCCCGCGGAGATCTGGCGACAAATCGACACCAAGACGCCCCCGCAAGCGCACGAGCGCACGTTTTCGCTCCCCTCCATATTGATCTCCAGGCCGTCGTTCAAACTGAGAGAGGCGTGCTTCAAGAATACTCGAGTATCCTTTATCGCATGCCAGCTTCCATTCGAGAGCGCCTAACACCACTCGCTAAGCTTTGTCCGGAGAATGGTTTAGCCGTCCAGCGCATCAACCCATTTGGTGCTGGGCTATGGGAGGGAGAGTGCCAAGAAATTGGCAAGTGACACAGGCCGGCGTTTGTCAACGCATCGGCCGATCAGAGAGTCGCCCCGTCTTAAGGTTCATAGTGCTGTACTCTCGCGACCGGCAGAGTCGGCTCGCTACGATTTCACTACGCTCAGAACCGCCGTCATTTTGTGTTCCTCTCCGGGCGCCAGAGTGACGGACGCGGCCAGGATATTGCTCGCCTCGACACAGAGGAATTGAGTCCATTCGCCATCGCCTAAGTCTCCCAACCGCGCAGCGCCTTCGCGCCAGGGATTCCACACAACAGTAGTGAGCGAATCGGCCTTCTCCAATCGAATATGACGGCGCAACTCCGGATCGATCAAATCAACATCGTTCTCAGTGCCTAGAAACGCATTGTCAGTTGCCGAGGCAATCGTCACGTCACCGTGCTGCACCTTTGCTGCGTTCGAGTCGGTATTGTCGAGGAAATGCACCGCATCCAGACCCTCCAACCGCACCTTCGCAACATCGGCCACTCGGTTGTAGGTGTGCAGGGCCTCTTCGAACCGTAAACCGGTTTTGCCGATATTCGTGCAGATGAGCTCCAGGGTGAGCTTGGGACCAAAAACCACGCGATGCAGAAGGCGAAAGTCAGCCGGCCACCAGCGCCGTGTTTGCTCGTCGCTCTCGATGGACATGCTCACGCAGACGCCAGATTTGTCTTCGACAATGGACTCGAGCTGCCAACTTCTTGTGCGCACAAACCCATGGGCGGGCGCTTTCGGATCGTCTGCCTTGGCGCGAAACCAGGGAAAGCAAATCGGGATTCCTCCGCGGATTGCCTGGGCTTCCTGCCAACGGGATTCTGTGCTCAGAAAGAGAACCTCGTCGTTCCCAGCCGGTTTCCAGGAGGTCACTTGTGCGCCGTGTAGATACATCTCGCCCTCGGCGCGCGAACCAGTGATCTGGATTCGCAGCAGACCGCCGTTACCTTCGCAAATTCTAGCCACTCCCGGTATTCCGAAGCGGCGGTCGATTTCTTCCACTGCTGACATTGTCTCCACTTTGCTCCTGACCCCGGGCAATAAGTGCTGGTGAAATCCCCTTAATAGTTCAGAGGCCGGAAAGGACCACTGCACCCGCAGCAAGTGCGCGATCAACGTCGAGAGGTTCGTTAGATTCACAACTACAAGAAAGATTCATATGAGAGCTACGCCTAGGTCCCAGCGTCTGGCAAGCGTTTGGCAAGTGACGGATTCTGGCTGGCAGTGCCGCCGGGAATGCTGTGGCGAGCTGAGATCCGTGGGGCGTAAGTGCGTGGAAGCCATACGGTTCAGAGATTGCGCGTGACCGTCGATTTTGGCCGAAATATTGCGGGTTCTTATTCGGCCTTTAAACATCTACTCACACATCAGACAAAATTCGAACGACCGATTGAGGGTGAAAACGAGAGAATCAGCATGAGTGAAAACCTCCCAGTAGTCTACATCGCGCGGCACGGCAACACAGCTTGGACTCACTCCGGCCAGCATACCGGACTTACCGATCTTCCCTTGACACCCGATGGCGAGCGCAATGCCATGCGGCTTGGAGAACGACTTAAGGGAATGACCTTCGCAAAGGTATTCACCAGCCCATTGCAGCGCGCATCACGTACCTGCGAACTGGCCGGGTTTGGAGCTGGAGCAGAAACCGATCCTGACCTGGTCGAATGGGATTATGGCAACTATGAAGGACTGACCTCGGCGCAAATCCTCCAGAAATGCCCGAACTGGGACCTGTTCCGCGACGGCGCCCCGGAGGGTGAGTCGCCCGCAGAAATCGGCCAACGGGCGGACCGTGTGGTTGAACGCATCCGTCATGTTGCGGGTGATGTACTGGTCTTTTCCAGCGGACACTTTATTCGGGTGTTCACTGCGCGCTGGCTGGGCCTCGGCCCGGGAGCTGGGGGCAGGTATTTTCTGTTAAGCCCGGCCAGCCTCAGTGCACTCAGTTATGAACATAACCTGTCCCGGCCAGTCATCCGGCTCTGGAACGATGACCACCACGTTGGAACCGTAGCGCGCCAAAATGAATCAGATGATGAATTGCAATTAGCGCAGCGAAGGAATATCGCCCGAAACGCGAGGTTTAGGAATGAGCATAAAAACCGTTCCGCCACCAAATTCCGCTAAAGTGGTCCCGATGGCCACGAAGCCAGAAAATCTTTCCGAGTTTCTCCAGCAATACGGCGGCAACCTGATTCGATTTGCCGGGACCGAAGCCGCCATTTATGAAAGGCACCTGATTTTTTGATCGCGCGATCGACCCAAGTAGCGAGCGCACGCGAAGGCTTCGAAGCATTCGCGCACTCTGTGCGCGACGTTTTGGCGCAGCGCTGGGTGCAAACGAAGACCACCTATGAGCGACAAAATGCGAAACGGATTTACTATCTGTCAATGGAGCTTCTGCTTGGGCGTTCGCTGGCTAATAATGTAACGAACCTATGTTTGACACGATAGTCCAGCATGCCGTCAAAGAAAAGGGAATCGACTGGCTTGAGCTGATCGAGCAGAAACCGGATGCCGGCCTTGGTAATGGCGGCCTGGGAAGGCTCGCGGCGTGCTTTCTGGATTCGATGGCCACCATGCAGCTTGCGGCGACGGGCTACGGTTTGCGCCACGAGTACGGAATGTTTCGGCAATCATTTGTGAATGGATCGCAGCAGGAGAGTGCCGACAATTGGTTGCGCGACGGTGACCCATGGGAGATCGCTCGCCAGCACGAGAAAGTGGAAATTAAGTTGAGCTGCAGCGTCAAGCTGCGGGATGGAAGGTTCGAGGTGATTCCCAATCGGCCATCCAGCCTGTTCGGAATTCCTTTCGATCGTCCGGTTGTAGGGTACGGTGGCAAGACACTACGGTGAAGGATCTTGCTGAAATGTTTCCCGATCGCTTCAGCAACAAGACAAACGGAGTTACTCCACGAAGGTGGCTTCTCGAAGCGAATCCCGAATTGTCACGTGCAATCACAGGAGCTATCGGCGACAAGTGGATCACTGACTTGGGCCAACTGAGCCGCCTCAAAGCGCTGTCCGGCGATTCTATTCTTCAGGAAACGTTCCATGCCGCAAAACGCGCAGCTAAAGTAGAATTTGCAAACTGGCTCAAAGCAACGACCGGACAAGTCGTGGATCCCACACTATCTTCGACTCTCAGGTCCAAGCGTATCCACGGGTACAAGCGGCAACTGTTAAATGCCCTGCGAATCATCGTCTGTTACAACCGGCTTCGAGAAAATCCGAACCTAGAGATGGTCCCGCGCACATTCCTTTTTGCCGGTAAAGCTGCGCCTGCATATCGGCTGGCTAAACTCATCATCAAGGTCATCAACAATCTGGCAGGGACGATTGACGGCGAGCCGATTGTTCGAGGTCGCATGAAAGTTGTCTTTCTCCCCGAATACAATGTTTCTCTGGCAGAGCGCCTGATCCCCGCAAGCGATGTGTCGAACCAGATTTCGACGGCTGGCTACGAGGCCAGCGGAACCAGCAATATGAAGTTCATGATGAACGGAGCACTTACAGTTGCGACTCTTGATGGCGCGACCATCGAGATGGCCGAGGAAGCGGGGAATGAGAACCTCTTCCTGTTCGGCTCAACAGTTGAACAGGTGCAGGGAAGCCAAGCCTGGTACAACCCGCAGTGGCACTACGAGCACGAGCCCGAAACGAAAGCAGCTCTCGATCTGATTTTCTCCGATTACTTCAGCCGCAATGAGCCCGGGGCGTTCGAACCGATACGTTAGACGTTGCTGACTCACGGCGATCAGTACATGCATTTGGCGGACCTCACCTCTTACGCCCAGGCCCAGGACCGGCTGGGCGACCTTTACTCAAATCCCAATGAATGGGCCCCAAAAAGCCATTTTGAACGTGGCCAGTTCAGGAAAGTTCTCAAGTGACCGCACCATTCACGAATACGCGACTGAAATCTGGAAGGCGGAACTTGCCCCGTACCGTAGAAAAACCATTCTGTGACCGGAGGCCCGGTGCTCTCGCCGCTGGCCGGCAAAACCTGCACCGAAAGAATTGCTGATTGATGTCGCTCGGTTGGAGAGAGTAATTCGAACGCAGACCTGACGTGAGCGACCGCAACCAGATGGTTGCCTTTGGCACCAGCGGGCACCGCGGTTCTTCACTTCACGGGGCCTTCAATGAAGCGCACACCCTGGCTATCACCCAGGCAACTTGCGATTTGCCGCCGGGGATAAGGAATTGATGGTCCTTTATTTATTGGCAAAGATACCCATGCTCTTTCCGCCCCCGCCCAGCGGACTGTGGTGCGTGAGCGCCAACGGTGGACCAGTGACCGTTCCACCATTAAGGATGTTGGGCGTGGTGGCCGGAATGCCACCACCCCAACTCGGGACTAATGGAAAGAGGGTGATGCATCGATCAATCGCGATCCGTATCTGCCGCCTCTTTTCCAGCCAGCTTAACGCCAGCCTTAGGATAAGGTTTATCATCTCCCATGATGCCCCGCCACAAAATACGATTAAACAGATCGGAATTGATCATGTCGGGGTGATTGAAATTAAATCCCTTGGTTGCTTGCGCCCACCACGCACCATCGTGCAAGGGTTTCACTCCGGCGGTGATCAGCCGATTTCCAGGATTCTTGCATTCAGGCACCAGTGTCGGATCAACCGGTGGTTCGCACAGGATACCCGGTATGGGTGCGACATAAGGCTGAAGATTCGGTTCTTTGATAAACACGTCGGACATGGGGAAGGCGTTCGCATCGTTGAGACCCAAGTGATTTACTCCGAGAATGTCTTCAATGGTTCGAAGTACATTGGTGGAGTTGTACATGGTGTGAACGACCGCGCCACTGTTCGTATAAGGGGAGGCCACGAAGACGGTTGAGCGATGGGCATCCACGTGGTCTGGGCCATTCTGCGCGTCATCTTCCACCACGAAAATCGCCGTATCCTTCCAATATGGCGAGTTGCTGACCGCCTCGACCAGACGGCCTACCGCGTAGTCGTTGCTCGCCATTTGCGCCAGTGGATTCTCCAGGCCCCCGGCGTTCGACGAGAAGTTGCCGAAGTGGTCTTCCATAAAATCGACCATCTCGAAGTTAGGCAGATTACCGTTCTTCACATATTCGTTGAACTCCCGATTCCACTCTTCAAACCGATACTGATCGGGAGTATTAAGGTCCCATCCGCGATAGTACACATCGGTGTGGCCCAGAAGAGACTTCCGCACCGGTACCGCCTGCACCGCCTTCTGCGCGAACGCGTCGCGGACGATTGGAATGTAGAAGGGAGTTCCCGCAGCTGACGGAACCACGTAATAATTCTCGTCGGCGTACAGTCCGTAGTGGCGAACCGTCTTGCCAGCGCGAAGTACACTGTCCCAGATATAGCCACCCAACGCGTCAGGATCCAGATCATCCGCGCCTTCGGAGGCGGTGATGTCCTTCGATCCAGGTTCGATGGAGGAATTACCGCTCGGATCAAATAGCGTAGTGATACGAACCGTGCTCGGGCTAGGGGTTCCGCTCGTCTGGTCAGGCAAGGCGATTCCGATGTTTCGAGGATTGCCATTCCAGTCGAAGGGAATGTTAAAATTCGCGTTGCCGTACCCGACGAGCACATTCTTGACCGTGGCGTCATTCGTGTGCCCTTGAGTATCCCAATTCCATCCGTCGCCGCTCACATCGCCGGCATCGTAATAATTATCGAGCAGTGCAAACCTTTGCGCGAGCAGGTGCTCGTTCGGTGAAATAGGTTGTGGAAACTGTACCCGCTTGGGATCGCCATTGCCTTCCTTCAGATCACCCAACACCTGATCGTATGTGCGGTTCTCCTTCTGAATGTAGATCACGTGTTTAATGTGCTCGTGGAGGAACGCCATCATGGGATCGTGCTGAGGATTATCGAAGCCGTTGTTAGCATCGACTAGGTTCGACAAATAGGTGAGAGTGTCTGCGTCTGGAATCGGAATCGTGAGAAATCCAGCCTTTAACAAAGCCAGAATGTACTCGTTGCGAGAGGTCGGATTCGGCGGAGGGCAAAGAAGATGCGAATACTGCGGCGGTATACCCGTGCCGGGACAGTCGGAACGGTATTCCAGGTTGGGACCCGCATTGGATTTCATGTTTACTACGAAAAGACGCGTGCCGTCAGCGCTGACAGTCACCGAGCTTGGATACCAGCCGGTGGGGATGCGGCCGAGCAGGTGCTGGGAAGCCACGCCAATGACAGCCACTGCGTTCTCACCGCCTAAGGTCACATAGAGGCGTCTACCGTCGGGGCTGAGCGCAAGCGAGTTTGGATTGGAGCCCTTATACTTGTATCCAGGGCGAGCCACTGAGATTCGGCTCTTCACCACGTCCTTGGTGGTGTCGATCACCTCAATCTCGTCAAGATCACCGTTCGAAACGTAGAGTCGAAGCTGATCCGCGGATAGAATCATTCGGTTCGGTTCGCCACCGACACGGATTATCTTGTACGATCCCGTCGGATCAATGGAGAGTACTTGCCCGTCGCGCTGGCTGCTTAGATACATCTTGACTGTTCCGCCCTGCGCATTCGAAAGCACCACTGGCCAATACGGCATTTCGCCAATCGCCGCACTTTGTCCCGGCACAAAAAAGTGAATCTCGCTGGACACCAGGCGGCTTGCGGTATCCACGATCGATAGGGAATCGTTCTGGTAGTTGGCGATATACAACGTCTTTCCATCCGGACTGATGGCCAGTCCAGCAGCAAGCGCGCTGAACGGCATAAACATATCTTCGGCAAAAGGATTCGTGTTAATGGGGGTTGTGCTGAAGAGCCCCCCAGTGGGGAACTCCTGTACGGGAACGTCGGCGGGTTGATTATGATTCAACAACACGAACGGCGCATCCGGCACATAGTTTCCGTCGGCACTGGCTCCGCTGTTCGCGTTCTTATAGATCTCGATACGGTCATCAATGCCCCCGGCCACGTAGAAGCGTATGCCCGAAGGATCCCACTGTAAGCCGTGATACGTGTTGGGGATGTTGATCAGCTGTTTCTGAACGGGATGCGGTCCGCGCACATCAAAAACGAAAACCCACTCGGCATTGGGCGTTGTTGTCGACGTGGGCTTGCCGCTCAGGGGATCCAGCGCAGGCCACAGGATCGGGCTGCCATCTGATGCTTGAGTGTTGAAGCCTGTGTTGTAGCCGGTCGTTAGGATGAGCAAAGCCGTGCCATCGGGACTAAGCGCAGTATTGACCGCTCCGTCAGCATCAGCAGAGCCATCTGGGCGCAAACCGGTTCGAAGGCGCAGAAAGATCGAGCCCGGCGCGGCGGTGGGAGTTATGTAAAAGCCATCGGGCAGTAGGTTGCCACCTACCGTCGCTTGCGGCCTTTGAGCATTAGCCAGCACTGGCGACAGGAGGAACATCCAAACCGAAATCGAGCAAATGCAAAAGGTAATCTTTCGTTTCATAGGACCCCCTTCAATGGTTTGTAGTCGTAGTGTCCTGATACCTTGAAAACTGGGGATTGGTTCCCGCTTTCCGAAATGGCAGCAATTCTACACCCGCTGGTACTTTTAAACAGCCTTTTGGCATTGAAATCGGGACGTACCGGCGATCCTGCAATGAAAAGGCGAAACGTGAGGGCGAGGAGGGAACTTTACGTAGAGAGTCTGGGGGTAGGCGTATCAAAGTTAAACCTCGGCTCGTCAATTGCCATGCGGAACGCTTGCCGTACAACTAGGACCTGACGGAGCATAGGTTGACTTTGTTCCCCTCGAAACACGCTTGCACCTGCTTTCCATACCGTTCCCTAACCAGTCGAGGAATATTCGCAGGCTGCACTTCCTGGAAGGCAAAATGAATTTCGCCGCTCGATTGTACGGTTGCAAGCAGATATCCGTAAACGTCCGTTCTCGCTTGCTATGCTCCGGCGAGATTTGCTGGAAGAGGGTAGCCGATTGCTTCCGCAGTTCCGATTATCCAGCCTGGCAATAGGTTTCCGGTCTTTGATGACAAGCGTCGTTGTAGACATCCTCGATGAGAAAGTGCGAGTGGCTGGCAAGCACATAAACGTATTTGTTGGTCTTCGCGCGGAATGCCAACAGATCCTGGTATAAGAAGGCGCCGAGTCGTGTCAGGCGACCGGCAGGATAACGATGTTCTCCTTCGTGTTCGCCTCGTCCCGCCACCGTGGTTCTAACGCATTCGCTTACCACAGTTCTGATCCGCGAATCCAGTGCCGAACCGCAACCGGCCGATCACACCGATTATCCGGCGCCGCCGTGGAAGAGATGGCTGGTACATGCGCTGGCTTGAGGGGGACGATCTGGATAGTGAAATTTCTTTGCATGGGCGGCTGGGGGGGGCCGCCCCTGGGCAGAGAGACTTCGGCCTAAAATCCCCGAAACAGCAGCTCTTCCAGAGCCATCCGCCGCACCTGCCAAAAGTCGCGCTCTTTCCCGCCGGCGGTCAGCTTGCACTCGCCCTGCTCGTTAAGGGTCAGGGTCACCTCAAACATCTGAGTTCCTCTCTCATCCTGTATTAGAATCGCATGCTCGGTAAGGCTGAATATGACGGACCGGTGCACATCTTTTCCTTCTACTTTCGCTTCCAGAAGGACGGTGAATTCGTTGACGTTATCCTTCACCGAAAATTCATACGGGGAATTGTTGGGGCGCAGCCCGTTGCGAGTCTTAACATCTCCTTCAGTTTGTAATCTGAGTTCCTGAAATACCTTCGGCAGAGAGCACGAGGAACGCGCAGTTACCCAGTCGAACTTTGCTGTGCTATTTTCCACTTTGTCGTTCACGGCTTCGCCTCCTAAATGCTCTCAATAGGTAAGGATGCATCGCACATCCCCGGTCGGATCCGGCGACTCGCACTGTGTATCATTCTTCCTTCTTATTGTTCTATGGTGGTCTCTGATTTGGGTGGACTGGCAGTCACCTCATGTGGAGTCGGCAACTGCGAACGATCCCAACCACCGCCAAGGTTATCCACTAACGCCACGGCAAAGGTCATCTCTTGCACTTGGAGATTATTCAGAGTCTGCTCATCCGCCAGCACCGTGGTCTGAGCAAGAACGACATCGATGTAAGGGTCGATTCCGGTATCGTACCGGCCCTGTTCGAGTTTCAGTTGGAGCCGCGCCGAATCCACGGCCTGCTGTTCCTGCTGGATCTCTTTAGACAGGATGCGCACTTCGGCGAGAGAGTCTTCTACTTGCTGAAATGCGGTCAGCACTGTCTGTCGGTAACTGGCAAGATCTGCATTGTAAGCGGCGACAAATTGTTGCACCGTGGCGCGGCGCAGGCCGGCGTCGAAGATAGTTTCCGAGGCCGATCCGCCGACGGACCAGAAGCGGCTGGGCCAGGAGAGCCACTTAGCGAAGGTTGAACTTTCAAAACCACCTTCCGCGCTCAAAGTCAGGTTCGGATAATAGGCCGCATGGGCGATGCCGATCGACGCGTTGGCTTCGGCCATTGTGCGTTCGGCAGCGGCGACATCCGGCCGGCGCTCGAGGAGTTCCGAGGGGACGCCAATCGGTATCGGCGGCGGAGCGACAATCATCGGCTTCACAGGAATGGAAAAATTAGAAGCCGCCTTGCCCACGAGCACGGCGATCGCGTGCTCAAACTGCGCCCGCGCGATTCCCACGTTGGTTGCGCCCGCCTGCGCACTCCGCAGCGTGGTTTCGGCTTCGACCACCGAGATCTGGTCGTCGATGCCGGCTTCGTAGAGTGAACGAGTCAGGTCATACGCTTTCTGATCCGCCTCCACTGTCTCGTCAAAGATTCTCTGCAAGTTGTCCTGGCCGCGAATCTCGAAAAAAATTTCCGCCAGGCTGGCCTGCTCGGTCAGGCGCTCGTTTTCAAGGTCCGCCGCGCTGACCTGCGCGGCATATTGCGCTTGATGCACGGTGTTGCGGACCTTGCCCCAAAGGTCGGGTTCCCAGGACGCTTCAAGCGGCAGCGAGTAGATCGTACTTTGCAGTTGTGGGCTGGGAGCGGTGCTCTTGCTGGAGGTATTGACGGGGGTCGTGTTCAGGTTCCCCGAGGTTCGCGAGCGGCTGAACGAAGGCGCAGTCGCCAGCGTGGGGAAGTATTGCGCGCGGGCCTCACGCACCACGGCGCGGGCTTCCATAAAGTTCTCGAAGAATTGTTTGATGTTCTGATTGTTGATGTCGAGTTGTTCTTCGAGGGCGTTCAGCTCGGGATCGTTGAAGATCTCCCACCACTTGCCGCGCAACTTGGCATCGGACGGTTGTGCCACCGTCCAGCCTTCAGTTTCTTTGAACTGGGTGGGCGATTCCTTATACGCCGCAGCCGGCGCCGGCGGCGAGGGTGCGTGGTATTTCGGCCCCACCACGCAGCCCGACATAACCAGTAGGGCAGCGGCGCAAAACCATTTCGCACTCTTCGCTAATTGTCGCCGGAAGATAACCATAGATTTTCCACCCCATACCTGTACATCTCAGTCTCCCGCCCCCGCGGGCTCCCATCGCCCAGTAACCGGGTCGCGACGCTTCCCCTGCATCCGCAGTCGCAGCCGATCGAACGCAAGATAGACAACCGGCGTGGTATAAAGCGTGAGTAACTGACTCAAGATCAACCCCCCCACAATCGTGATCCCCAGCGGTCGACGAAGCTCATAGCCTGTGCCGGTTCCCAAGGCCAGCGGCAGAGCGCCTAATAACGCCGCCAGCGTCGTCATCAGGATTGGACGGAAGCGCAGCATGCACGCTTCGAAAATCGATTCGAGCGGACTCTTGCCTTCCTCGCGCTCCGCCTGAAGAGCGAAGTCGATCATCATGATGGCGTTTTTTTTCACGATGCCGATCAGTAATACGATGCCGATAATCGAGATGATGTTCAGATCCTCTTTGAAAAGTATCAATGCCAGCATCGCGCCGACACTGGCCGAGGGCAATGTGGAGATAATCGTCAGGGGATGGACCAGGCTTTCGTACAGAATCCCCAGCACGATGTACACCGCCAGTAGCGCCGTCACAATCAGGATGGGTTCAGTGCCCAGAGACTGCTGGTAAGCCAATAGCGTTCCTGCGAAAAAACCTTGCAGCGTGGAGGGCGCCCCGATGCGCTTTTGCATCTGGTCGATGGCCGCGGTGCCGTCGCTCAACGACTTGTTCGCGGCAAGGTTAAAAGAAAGCGTGACCGAAGGGAATAAGCCCGTATGGTTTACGGCCAGAGGCGTCGTATTGGCCTGCCCCTTGGCAACCGTCAGCAGCGGAATATTGCCGCCGCTCGACTGCAGGTAAAGGTCTTTTAACCCTTCCGGGGTCTGCCAATATTGCGGAGCCACTTCCAGCACTACGTAATACTGATTCAACTGGGTGTAGATAATAGATACTTCCGATTGCCCGAATGCGCTGTATAGCGCTGAGTCCAGCTGTTGTACGTTGAGTCCCAGCTTTGCCGCCGTCACGCGATCGTAGTTCAACAGTTCATCCAGTCCGCCGTTCTGTTGGTCTGAGCTGACGTCCTGCAAACCGGGCAGGCCCTTCATCTGGTTCAGGATGAGCGGTCCCCACTTGGAAAGATCCTGCACAGTGTCGGATTGAATGGTGTATTGATACATCGCGTTGCTGGAGCGGCCGCCGATGCGCAGATCTTGCACCGCCTGCAGAAACGCAGAAGCCACCGGCAGACGGTTTAACTGCGGGCGCAGGCGGTCGATGATTTGAGCCGCACTGACCTTGCGATCAGCTAATGGCTTTAGCGCGATGTAAAGGCTGCCGGTATTGGTGGCCCCACCGCCGCCGGTAAACGCAATCACGTTGGCGACGGCAGGATCTTTTTTGATTACTTCACCGATCTGCCGAATGGAGTTATCCATCGCGGGGAACGACGAATCCTGCGGCCCCCGTACGCTGCCGGTAATCGCTCCCGTATCCTCCACCGGGAAAAAACCTTTGGGTATCTTGATGATCACCACTACATTGAGCGCTATGGTGATGAACAGTACGAGGAGAGTCAGCGCCGGATGAGCGAGCACCCACCGCAGGCTGCCGCGATACAACGAGAGCACCCAGTCAAAGAATTTTTCGCTGGCCGCGTACATGCGCCCATGCTTTTCTGTGCGCTCGCCTCTCAAAAGGTAGGCGCACATCATCGGCGTCGTAGTCAGCGAGATGATCATGGAGACGAAAACGGCGGAAGAAAGAGTGACGGCAAACTCGCGGAATAGACGGCCAACAATCCCCCCCATCATCAGCAGAGGAATAAAAACGGCGATGAGCGAAATACTGATGGTGAAGACGGTGAAACCGATTTCCTCTGCGCCCTTCAGCGCCGCGGCAAAGGGTTCCATGCCGTTTTCCAGATGGCGCGCGATATTCTCCATCACCACAATGGCATCGTCGACCACGAATCCCGTGGCAATGGTCATGGCCATCAGCGAGAGATTGTCCAGGGTATATCCGAACAAATACATCACGGCGAATGTACCGACCAGCGAGACCGGCACGGCGACGGCGGGAATGAGCGTGGCGCGGCCATTTCGCAGGAAAACAAACACCACGAGGATGACCAGGCCGATGGATATGAGCAGCGTTCTCTCGACGTCGCTCACCGAAGCGCGGATGGTTGTGGTGCGATCCAGAACAATGGTGGTATCGATGCCCAGCGGAATCGACGCCTGAATAGAGGGAAGCTGCGCCCGTACGCGATCGACCGTTGCGATGATATTGGCGCCGGGCTGGCGGAAGATGATCACGGTGACCGAGCGCTTTCCGTTCAAATAGCCAGCCGCGCGAATGTTCTGCACCGAGTCCGTGACCTGAGCGACATCTGACAAGCGGACCGCCGCGCCGTTGTTATAACCAACGATGAGCGGCTTGTAGTCGGCGGCGGCAGAGATCTGGTCATTGGCAAGGATGTCCGCAGTCACCGTTCCGTCCGTGATCTGTCCCTTGGCCAAATCGGCATTCTGCAAGCTCAGCACGGACTGCAAATTGGCCATGGTAAGTCCATAGCTGGCCAACTGTGTTGGATTCGCATCGACGCGCACCGACGGCAGCGCGCCACCGCCGACCACGACCTGCCCCACCCCTTGTATCTGCGACAACTTTTGCTCTAACACGGTAGAGGCTTCGTCATACAACTTCGCCGGACCAAATTTGTCGGAGGTGAGGCCGAGAATCATGATCGGCGCGTCCGCCGGATTGACCTTGCGATAGGTCGGATTACCCGGCAGGTTGGCAGGCAAGTAGGTTCGCGCCGCATTGATGGCGGCCTCCACATCGCGGGCCGCGCCGTCAATATCGCGGCTCAGGTCGAACTGGATCGTGATCGACGTGGTTCCCAGGGTGCTGGCGGAGGTCATTTCCGTCACACCTGCAATATGGCCGAACTGCCGCTCTAGTGGGGTGGCGACGGAAGAAGCCATGATGTAAGCGCTGCCTCCGGGCAAGCTCGCGCCCACTGATATCGTGGGAAAGTCTACCTCGGGCAGAGGTGCAACCGGCAGCACTTCAAACGCAATCGCCCCGGCCAGGGCAATCGCCACTGTGAGCAGCGTAGTAGCCACAGGCCGGTAAATAAAAGGTGCGGCGATATTCATGCCGGCTCCGCCTGTTCCGCGTCTCCGGCTTTCGACTTCTTCGATTTGTGTGCGAAGCGCTCCGCCAAGTTGTCAAAGAAGATGTAAATGACGGGCGTTGTGTAAAGTGTGAGGACTTGGCTCAAAAGCAGTCCGCCCACCATGGCGATGCCCAGAGGTCGGCGCAACTCCGAACCGAAACCTCTCCCCAGAGCCAGTGGCAGTCCTCCGAGCAGGGCGGCCATCGTCGTCATCATGATGGGACGGAAGCGCAGCAGGCAGGCCTCGTAAATTGCATCGGAAGCACTTTTTCCGTGCTCGCGCTCGGCTTCCAACGCGAAGTCGACCATCATAATGCCGTTCTTCTTCACAATTCCGATCAGCAGGACAATGCCGATAATTGCCACAACGCTTAAATCCTGGCGAAAGATAATCAGTGCCAGGAAAGCGCCAACGCCCGCCGACGGCAGCGTCGACAGAATTGTGATCGGGTGGATGAAACTCTCATACAAAACGCCCAGCACGATGTATACCGTGACCAGCGCGGCCAGAATGAGCAACGGCTCATTGGAAAGCGAATTCGTGAACGATGCTGCGGTGCCTTGGAAACCCGCCTGCAGGCTGGGCGGCATCTGCAGATCCTTCTGCGCCTTGTCGACCACCGTAATGGCCTCGCCCAGCGCGGCATTGGGCGAGAGATTGAACGAAACCGTAATGGCTGGAAATTGACCCTGATGGCTGATGGAAAGTGGTTCGGTCGTCCTCTCGAAGTGAGAAAAGGCGCTAAGCGGAACAGCATTGCTCATGGCCGAACTGGTGGCACCCGCGGAGTTTGCTCCATTATTCGAGGTCGAGGAAGTGCTGGGCGAAAGCGCGTTCGCAGGAGGAGCAAGCGTATTGGCCGAAGGAATGTTCACGGCTGAACCGGTCAGCGCATTCGATCCGGCGGAAGAAGATCCGGAAGACGCGAATGAAGTAGAGGCCGCCGCTCCAGTTGCGCCGGAAGACGCATTGGATTGAATGTAGAGCCGGTCCAGCTTGTTTGGGTCCAGTTGAAAACGCGGCTCGCTTTCCAGAACGACGTGATACTGATTGACCTGCGTATACATCGTGCTGATCTGCCTTTGACCGAAGGCGTCATACAGCGTGTTATCGATGGTGGTCGGCGCAATGCCGAATCGCGACGCGGTCACCCGGTCAATCACCAGCGACACCGCGAGCCCGCCCGGTTGTTGATCGGTGGCCACGTCCTCCAGTTCCGGCAACTGCTTTAGCCGGCTGACAAAACGGTTGGTCCAGTCGTTCAGTTCATTGGCATCGGGGTCTTCGAGCGTGTACTGATATTGCGTGCGGCTCACCCGATCGTCCACAGAAATATTCTGTACCGGTTGCATGAACAGTTCTATGCCCTGAACCTGGTCCAGTCTTGACTTGAGCCGACGGATTACGTCGGAAGCGTTCATGCTGCGCTGGTTTAGCGGCTTGAGATTGATCGACATCCGGCCGCTGTTCGTAGTGGTGTTTGTGCCGTCAGCACCAATAAAAGATGAAAGGCTTTCCACCGCAGGGTCATTCAGAATTACGTTTGCCAGCTCCTGCTGCTTCGCTGCCATGGCCTTGGAACCAATCGCAGGGGGCGCCTGCGTGATTCCCTGGATCACTCCGGTATCCTGCACCGGGAAAAATCCCTTTGGAATAATGATGTAGAGGAAAATCGTAAGCATCAGCGTCGTCAGCGCGACCAGCAAGGTAATCGTCTGGAAGCGCAGGACGAACTTCAATGTCCGGCCATAGAACGCGATCATTCCCTCGAAAACACGCTCTGTGCCCCTATACACGCGCCCCTGCTGCTCCTTTGGCTGGTGCCGCAGGATCCGCGCGCTCATCATGGGCGTGAGCGTGAGCGAAACCACTGCCGAAACCACGATTGTCACCGCCAGGGTCACGGCGAACTCGCGAAACAAGCGTCCCACCACGTCGCCCATAAATAACAGCGGAATCAGTACAGCAATGAGTGATACGGTCAGCGAGAGAATGGTAAAGCCGATCTGCTCGGCGCCCTTGAGCGCCGCTTCCATGGGAGGATCGCCCATTTCGATGTAGCGTGAAATGTTTTCGATCATCACTATGGCGTCATCCACTACGAAGCCGGTGGAAATGGTCAGCGCCATCAGCGATAAGTTATCCAGGCTGTATCCCAGTGTGTACATCGCCGCGAAAGTGCCAATCAGCGAAAGCGGCACAGCCACGCTGGGGATAATGGTGGCATAAAGACTGCGCAAGAAAAGGAAGATGACCAACACGACGAGGCCGACAGTCAACAGCAGTTCGAACTTGACATCCGAAACCGATGCTTCGATGGACGTCGTAAGATCGGTGAGCGTGGTCACTTGGATGCCGGTGGGTAGGTTGGCCTCAAGTTGCGGCAGCAGCTGCTTGATGCTTTTGACCACGCTGATGGTGTTGGCCCCGGGCTGGCGCTGGACGTTCAGGATGACCGCCGGTGTCTGATTCATCCACGCTGCCTGATAATTGTTCTCTACGCCATTGATGACCTGGGCTACGTCGGTCAGCATCACGGGCGCGCCATTACGGTATGCAACCACGACCTTTCGATAGTCGTCTGATGTGACCAGTTGATCGTTAGCGTCGATCTGGTAATCCTGACGCGGACCATCGAAGTTCCCTTTGGCAGCGTTCACGCTCGCCTGGGTTAGCGCCGTTCGCAGGTCTTCCAGGTTCAGGCCATAAGAAGACAGAGCCGTAGGATTAGCTTGAATGCGGACCGCGGGTTTTTGTCCGCCGCTGATGGTTACTAGTCCTACCCCGCTGAGCTGCGAGACTTTAGGCGCAAGGCGCGTATCGACAAGATCCTCGACCTGGGACAGCGGCATGGAGCTTGAAGTGATGGCCAAGGTTAGAACTGGCGCGTCGGCTGGGTTGGTTTTGCTGTAGATCGGCGGGGCGGGCAGAACGGATGGCAACAGACTCTGCGAGGCATTAATGGCTGACTGCACCTCTTCCTCAGCTATATCAATATTCAGACTGAGATTGAATTGCAGCACAATCACAGATGTGCCGCCGGAACTCGTAGAGGTCATCTGGCTCAAGCCCTGCAGTTCGCCGAATTGACGTTCCAAAGGCGCCGTTACCGTGGTCGCCATTACGGTTGGGCTGGCGCCTGGATAGAACGTGAGGACCTGAATGGTCGGATAATCCACTTCCGGCAAAGCGGAGACCGGAAGTTGCGTATAGCCCACAATACCCACCAGAAGGATTGCGGCCATCAGCAAAGAGGTCGCAACCGGCCGCAAGATAAACGGGCGGGAGGGACTCACGGGAGGCTGCTCCCGGAGGTGCTGGCCGCTGCCGGCTTGTTCGGAGAGTTGTTGGAAACCACGATCACCGCGTTGTCCTGCAACTTGTCGAAGCTGCTGTTGGCCACGACATCCCCCGGATTGATGCCATCCACCTGGGTTAGGCCGCCTTCGGAAACTCCTGGCTTCACGGGGCGCAGGTGCGCGACGTTATTCTGAATCACATACACGAACGATGCCTGCCCGTTTTGTTGAATGGCGGATGCGGGAACCAGCGTGACACCCCGCAACGTATTGACCAGCAGTTGCGTGTTCACAAACTGGTTGGGGAAGAGCCCGCCATTTTTATTGGCGAAGAGGGCTCGCGCTTTTACCGTGCCCGTGGTGGTGTCAATCTGATTATCGAGGGTCAGAAGCTTGCCGCTTGCAATTTTGGTCTGCGCGGCGCGGTCATAGGCATCCACGGCAAGGGTAGCCTTTTTCTGCAGTCGAGCTGCAACCGGACCGAGACTGTCTTCCGGTATTGTGAAAACTACGGTGATCGGGTCCAGTTGCGTGATGACAGCGAGAGTAACGGTTCCAGCGGACTGAACCAGATTGCCTGGATCCACCAGCCGCAAACCAACGCGCCCAGAGATGGGCGCAGTGATATGACAGAAGTCGACCTGGACCTGATCGAATTGAACCGTACCCTGGTCGTTTTTTACTGTCCCCTGATCCTGCAAAACAATTTTTTCCTGGTCGTCCAGCAGTTGCTTTTGGATCGCGTTGCGCGCCCACGCGGCACGGTAGCGTTCCACGTCCATCTGCGCCTGGCCAAGTACGTTCTCATCGCGCTCCAGCGCGCCTTGCGCCTGCAAGAGAGTCGCGCGAAAGGGACGCGAATCGATGTCAATGAGCGGACTACCTTTCTTTACAAGTTGTCCCTCTTTGAAGTGCACCGCGACAACCACTCCAGTCACCTGGCTGGTAATCGAATCCGTGTAAACGGGAGTGACTGTGCCGATTGCATTCAGGTAAACGCCGATGTCACCCTTGTTGGCGGTTGCAGTCGTGATTGTGGTCTTCGGCGGTCCCGGAGCAGCCTTCTTCTTGGCGTTCTCGCGGTGGCCGAATAACAGATAGGCCCCTATCGCCAGCAACAACACAATCCCCAGGATTATCCACCATAGCCTGTATCTGTGAGGCTCCGAACCGTGAGCGGGGAGCTGATGGCTCGGATCGGTGATGGGATTTTCCTTTGTGTCGACGGTCAAAAGAAATCTCCTTTTTCGGCTCAGAATCGTTCAGAATTATAGGCTAGGAGAATGGAGTCGAGTTCGAAATCGTGACGCCCGATTGTCCTAGCCCCAGCTTATTGCCGAAAGTGAGCTGTTCTGCACTGTATTTTCGAAACGGAATGAATGATGCGGCGAAGGTTCAGACTACAGTTTATCCGCTACCCAGACAGCCCATTTGTGGCGACCGACAGACTTGTAGCCGCTCCGGTGCAACTCGACAGCCCGCGCAAAAACCGGGAAGAATGATATTGTCAGAGCTCCTTTCATAGTTGTTCTCCCCGCAAAAACCCCATCGAAGGCCGCGGTTCGCGGTAATGCTGTCCCACGCTCTCGCCTAAATTCTGCGACAATGTGAAGTCTGTGTGCTGGCCGCAAAAGTTCGCGAAAAAACCTGGCCCGGCATAAAACGCTGCATCAAACTCAGGTCAGGTTTGTTTGTACAAGATACACAGTTCCCCCATAGGAGTGAAAGGCTACTGAGAATGAAGGAAATACTGCAGCCCGCCGATGGACAACGTCGTGTAGTTATTGAGAGGGTTTTGCCTGAAATTGATTGCGGCCGATTCCCGATCAAACGCGTAGTTGGCGAAGCAGTAGTTGTGGAGGCCGACGTGTTTGCCGACGGTCATGACCAGGTCACCTGTCAGGTGCTTTATTCGCAGGGGGGCAACAAAGCATGGCAATCGACACCCATGACACCACTGGGCAACGATCGCTGGCGAGGTGCGTTTTCAGTCGCGAAAGAGGGACGCTACGAATACACCATTGAAGGATGGATCGATCGTTTCCAAACTTGGCGCGACGCTCTTGCCAAACGAATCTCCGCTGGACAAGACGTTCACGTCGATTTGCTGATTGGAACCGAGTTGATTTTAGCTGCCGCGGCGCGCGCAACAGGGGAGGACGCCGGCCGGCTGCGACAGTGGGCGAGCAGGATATGCGAAGAAAAAGACTTAGAAACCGCAACCTCCCTCGCACTCGAAGAGGAGCTGCTCAGAGCGGTCCGGTGCTATCCCGAACGCCAGTCCGCTACCCGGTGCGAAAAACCTTTGGCGGTGGTGGTGGACAGAGAAAAAGCGCGCTTTTCGGCCTGGTATGAAGTTTTTCCTCGATCATGCTCGCCCCAGGCTGGACAGCACGGGACCTTCCGGGATTGCGAGGCTTGGCTTCCCTACATTGCCTCCATGGGTTTTGACGTAGTCTACCTACCGCCGATCCATCCCATCGGCCTTGCTTTTCGAAAAGGAAAAAACAACTCGGTCATGGCCACGCCGAACGATGTTGGTAGCCCCTGGGCAATCGGATCGGAGCAGGGTGGCCATACATCAGTTCATTCCGAGCTGGGTACGGTTGAGGACTTTCGCCACTTTATGTCCCAGGCTACGGAACGGGGCCTCGAAGTTGCTCTCGATATCGCGTTTCAATGCGCTCCCGATCACCCTTACGTGAAGCAGCACCCGGAATGGTTCCGGAAGCGTCCGGATGGCACCGTCCAATACGCGGAGAATCCGCCGAAGAAATACCAGGACATTTACCCGCTGGACTTCGAAAGCCAGGACTGGCGTGCATTATGGGACGAGTTAAAGAATGTTTTTCAATTCTGGATCGATCAGGGAGTTCGCATCTTTCGTGTCGACAATCCTCACACGAAAGCATTTGCCTTCTGGGAGTGGGTGATCGGAGAGATTAAGAAGGAGCATGGCGACGTGCTCTTTTTAGCCGAGGCGTTTACCAGGCCACACGTTATGTACCGGCTAGCCAAACTCGGTTTTTCTCAGTCTTACACCTATTTCACCTGGCGCAACACGAAACAGGAATTAACAGACTATTTCACCGAGCTTACGCAAACTGAGGTACGAGAATACTTCCGTCCCAATCTCTGGCCTAACACGCCCGACATCCTTCCGGAGGTTCTCCAGGTCGGTGGTCGTCCGGCGTTTATGATCCGATTGATTCTGGCGGCTACCTTGGGCGCCAGCTATGGTGTTTATGGGCCTGCGTTTGAGTTGTGCGAAAACACGCCCGTGCGGGCGGGCGGCGAAGAGTACTTGAATTCCGAGAAATACGAACTCAAGCATCGCGATCTGCGTTCCGCGTGGAGTTTGAAGGACATCATTGCCCGTATCAACCGTATCCGCAAAGCGAACGCGGCACTGCAAAGCAATCACAATCTGCGCTTTCATGCCACTGACAATCCGATGCTGATTTGCTACAGCAAGACGACAGACGACCTGAGCAACGTGATCGTGGTGATTGTCAATCTCGATTCATTCTACCGGCAGACGGGTTGGGTTGCTCTCGATCTCCCTGCCCTCGGAATAGAGGCGGATCGTGCGTTTCAAGCTCACGATCTGCTAGGCGATGGCAGATATTTGTGGCAGGGTTCACGGAACTATGTGGAACTGACACCGGAAAGTCTCCCGGCACATATTTTGAGGATGGGTCAGTGAATTCGGGCGGATCCCGATTTCGAGCATTACCGCCAAGTGTTTATGGAACCCCTTCCTTCAATTCGCGGTGGAATGCTGTTTTCCGGGTTCGAAGTCGGGGAAGGCCTCGATGCGAGCTGTTCGGGAGTTGATGCAAACACCCGCAGAGGATTCTGCTTCGTGCTACGCAAAGAACCATTCGAGCAGTATTTGCGCGACCACCCCGACGGCCACCCATCGTAAGCCCCCTCGTGAGTAGAGTTTGAGATTAACAGTCGACGCAGGTCGGCCCTGCATAGCAGGGCCGACGACTCAAAGGCACGATTCTCGGGGATTCACACGTGTTTGTCCGAGGCGGAAATTTTCTCTCATGAGGCGAACAACCAATCCCTTTGCGCTGCATTCTCACGTCTTGGGGAAGGTCGCGCTTCGTAAACAAGTCATTGCCGGCTGCATTGTCAATTCGAGAAGGGATGTGGCTGTGGAGACGTGGCCGCTAATCCGCACGCTTGACATTCTGGCTCTGGGATTCCTGACTGCTTTCTGCGCCCCTGGCGTCTGGGCGCAAGCCGCGCCTACGGGGAAGAGCGACCAACCTGTGTCTTCGCCGCCCCTACAGACGCAACCAGCAACCACCATTTCGGTCCAAGTCAAGGTGGTGAACGTCCTGGCCACGGTACGGGATAAGCACGGCAAAATCGTCAACAACCTGACGAAGGATGATTTCACGCTCGCTGAGGACGGTCACCCTCAGACCATCCACTATTTCACTCGCGAATCTGACCTGCCGCTCACTCTCGGGCTCCTGGTCGACACCAGCATGAGCCAGCGCCGGGTTCTCGACCAGGAGCGGAGCGCGAGTCACGGTTTCCTAGACCAAATGGTGCGCGTGGACAAGGACAAAGCATTCATCATCCAGTTTGATCGTGAGGTCGATCTTCTGCAGGACCTTACCTCCTCTCACGAGAAGTTGGAATCTGCTTTGGGGTCTCTGACGACGCCCCAGTTTTCGCGCACGAGCGGCGATTCTCCAGATCAGGGCAGCGGAGAAGGGCGCGGATCAGGCCGGCATCACATGGGTGGCGGGACCCTCCTGTACGACGCCGTCTACCTCGCCTCCGATGAGTTGATGAAGAAGCAGCAAGGTCGCAAGGCGCTGATCGTACTCTCCGACGGGGTCGACCGTGGCAGCAAGGAGAGCTTGGAGACCTCCGTAGCAACCGCGCAACGGGCAGACACCGCTGTGTATTCGATCCTCTATAAGGATGACGAAGGCTATGGCCAGCACCGAAGTGGCTTTGGCATGGGTCGTCCCATGGGCGGCGGGGGGATGGGCCGGCACGGCGGGGCTGGCAGATTTCCACGGCCCGACGGCAAGAAGATTCTGGCGCGCATCTCAAAAGAGACTGGTGGACGCCTTTTCGAAGTCTCTAAGAAACAGCCCGTCGATCAGATTTACTCCGAGATCGAGGAAGAGCTAAGAAACCAGTACAGCCTGGGATATACGCCTGAGCGGGGAGGTGCTCCAGACGATGGCTACCACAAGATCCAGCTCACGACGAAGCAGAAGGATCTCGTGGTGCAGTCCCGAGAAGGCTATTACGCCAGCCAGTGATCCTCTCCGATGCGTGAAGTGTGCTTCGGATACTCAATCAGCTTCTTGCGGCAGTCCCTCAAGGGACTGATCAAACCCCAGCTGCTGCCCCGGGAAAGCCACCTTCCAAAGGTCAATGAGTGTTCGTTAAAGAGAGCGGCTTTTGAAAAACTCCATTTTCCGCAAAAAAGCGAAAATTTGGGGGATAGAAAATGTCTGGGAAAACCAAGAAAGTCGTTTGTAGGGCTTCCTCGCGCAAAGTTTTTTCGACGAGTTTTGAGGGATCGAGTTTTTCAACACTCACGAGATTTATCACCAGTCACGGCAGACTACACTCCTTGTGGTGCAAAAGGAAATTCCAGTTGTATTACCATGCCAGCGATGACCTCACGCTTGGGGAGATGGCTGAACGATCCTCTCCTCCTCTTGTGCCTCGTGGCGGGCTTGCTCGCCTTTGCTGTGCAGTCCGGCGAACTGGGTACGATAGACACAACTTATCGCCTGCAGACCACCCACTCGCTTTGGACTTCACAGCCGCAGCTGTATCCGGACGACTATCCGGATTTCGGCTTGCACGGCCGCGGTGGCCGTCTCTACAGCTGGTACGGCATCGGCCAATCGCTGCTCATGCTACCGGCGGACGTCATCGCGACGTGGATCTCGCATTGGCGGATATTTTCTGACTACCAAGACGATCCCGCGGTGCGTAGCATCATCGTGACCTACTGCACCAGCATTCTGGTGAATGTGCTGACCGCGTGGATTGCCTTTCGGTTGGTCCGCCAGCTGGGGTTCAATGTAAAGGAGGCGGTTGCGGGCGTGCTCGCCCTGCTGTTTTGCACGACCCACCTGCATTACACGCAGAACATGATGGAGAACAACTACATCATGCTTCTGACCTTCACCGGATTTTCCTACCAATATGAATGGCTGCGGACCGGCCGGGTCCGCGCGCTTTATGCCGGGTCCGCCGCGCTCGGAATGAACCTTCTGACTCGCCTGACGACCGGCCTCGACTTGCTCGCGGCCGGCGTCTTCATGCTGACCGTCCTCTGGTTCGAGCGCGTTAAGGGAAGGGAACTGTGGCGTCGTCTGGTCGAATATTGCAAAGTTGCCGTGCCCGTTTACGGCTTCTTCGGAGTGATCGAACGCGCGTACAATTTTTATCGTTTTGGATCATGGACCCAAACGTATCTGCCATTTTTTGCGAAAGAGCAGCGGCTGAACGATCCGAAACTTCCTGTCAATTTTCCCTGGAGCACCCCATTTCACGTGGGATTTTTCGGCGCGCTGTTCAAGCCGGAGAAATCCATTTTTCTCTTTGACCCCTTGGTGTTGCTGACACTTGTGGTTCTTGGGCTGGTATGGAAGCGCATCAGTCCCGAGGTACGCGCTTACGCGGTAACCTCGATTCTCCTGTTGATTGGTTATATGAGCTTCTACGCTCGCTACACCTACTGGGCGGGCGATCACGCCTGGGGAGACCGCTACATTTCAACTGCCGTCGAATTGGTGGCGATTCTTTCCGTCCCGCTGCTGCTTCGCTTTCGAGAAGATATGGGCAAACTCGTCTGGCGGGGCGGCATCGTTCTGATTTTTGCTAGCCTCGTCATCCAAATGGCATCGCTAGCATTCTGGCTTCCGCTTGAGATCTACCAGATGGAAACCTTCGGACATCCCACGTTTGTGATCGCGCTGCGGTTGAAAAACATTATGGCCTTTGCCTTGGGCAAGATGAACGCCTGGGGTCTGAGCACCATTGCGATGACGCAGGATCCCTGGGATTACGTTCACGTCACGACCTGGAATTTTCTTCCGTTCCTGCTGCGGCGCGTGGGCGCGGCGCCCCGATGGGTCGTAAATGGGGCATTTGGCATTTGGATCCTCAGCATTTTGGCCCTCCTTGCATTCCTCTGGCGACTACAGACAATTATCCAGAGCGATCAGACCCAGCTTGGCGATCGGTAATATACCAGTTGTTTGGCGCATATCGTTCCGACAAGGCAGATCGGACGGCAGCAGTTTCTGGGTGTTCGCACACGATCCTAAGGCGCATCGACAACGCAGCGAAAGCCGACAGTTCCAGATCGATCGTGCCCGGGGGACATCAAGAGATACTTTTGGTGTTCATCCAGCTGGTATGTTTGCGGGAAATACCAAATGGAACCACTCGGTTGATAAGCCGCACCCCCACGAAGAATCGCGGCTCGCGTATGAGGGTCGCGGTATTCGTCTGTCCACTGAGAAACGTTGCCGACTAGATCGAGAACGCCGAATGAACTTGCGCCTTTCGGAAAAGCTGTTACATCAGCAAGAGAACGCATCACAGGTCCCGAATCCACCGGGGTAAGATTCAGAGGGTTCCAGTCGTTTCCCCAAGGGTAGGGACGCCCGTCAGTAGATTGAGCTGCGTATTGCCACTCCCATTCATGCGGCAGGCGTTTCTGACTCCAAGTTGCATAGGCGCGTGCATCCTCAATGGAAACCCATGTGACCGGTTTGTTATCCCAACCTTGGGGATAGGTTCCATTTTTCCAGTCGCGCAAGAAATTGTGATCGTCCTTCGGGCGATAGTGCGTTGAATTCAAAAACTTGGCGAACTCAGCATTCGTTACCGGCGTGCGATCGATGTAGAAACTATGAATCTGCATTCGATGCCGATGGAAACGGCGCGCCGTATCCTCCCATGGGTATTGCACATCTACACCGGGATCATTGCCGCCCTCGATCTCAATGCCGCTCACCTGAAAGTCGTAGTCACCACCTGAAATGCGCACCATATTTTCCGGTGGGGACTGTGCCGTGCGGGTCATCGGTATTTCGACCAAAGTCTCGGGCACGGGGTTCCATTGACGGGAATAATTGGCAAGAGGGCGCTTCGAACGCTCCGCCATGTAAGAAAGCAAGTTCCGAACACTCTCGACGGGTTCCTCCTGCGTGGCCAGAACAGCGCCGTACCCGAGACGTTCTAGATCGAAACTCAGTGTGCCCTTGCCGTTCACTACGGCGGGCGTCAACTCCGTTCCGTGCCACAGATCGTAGTAACGCATTCCAGGCTGGCTTGAAATCTCGATCTGAGGGCCGGAGACGTCGTACTCATTGCGATTAACCAGTGTCCAGAATGTCCCAGAGGCTCCGGGAAAGCGGCTGGCGAATACGCCCGGTTGCAAAACTGCTGTATGCGGTTCCCAGTCAGGACTGACCAAGTAATCGGCCATGACGCGCTCGATGCGGGTGAACCGCAGCAAGGCTTCGGCATCCTGAGGAGTGTTTTCATACCAGAAGCCCCAGAGGTTTTCGAGGGTCGCATATCCCTGGCCGTTGAAAAAGGCGTGCTGCAGGCTGTCGGTCTTGTCGCGAGTGAAACGGTCGGTGATATTGACGGTGTGGCGTGGTTCCATCCATTTATCTTTGCTGACCATCGGAATGAATGGATACTGTTTCCCTTCCCAGGTCACCCAGTCATTCCAACTGATATTGGTCCAGGCAATCGAAGCGTCGCGTGGCTGAAATTGGGGTTCGAGCGCGAGGGGATGACCGATCGTGTCGGAGGCCTCGCGAAACCCCGGCGGAACACTCTCCAGCGTATCGAAGTTGATTCCGTCGGCATCAATCTGCTGGAGGAGTTGCGCGATGGCCGCCGACGGCGCTACGCCTTCGTTTCGAGTTCCCGCATCCCACGCCAGCAACGGAAAAAATACTTTCACGCCGTGAGCGTGAAATTGCTCAACCATGGCCCGCACTCCAGGAAGGCCGCCAGGAAGATCGCGCAACATATCAAATTGATTACGATCGTCGATACCGAGGTTGGGATAAACATGCCAGATGAGAACGGCATCGATCGGGCCGATATGGCTCTCAGTCTCGGAAAGGAAACGGTCGACGGTGTATTCGCCCTTGTCCGGGTCGTAGAGACTTCGATCCCAGATCAGCAGCTGCACCTGGCTGAAAATGTGTTGGGTCCATTGCAGATCGGGGCGGTCGTACTGCGAGCCATCGTAGCGCAAAAGAGTGCGGCGATCTTTGCGCCATGCCTTCAGTCCCTGCAGCCAGCCTGGCTGATCAGACGACGAAGTCGGTCCGAAGAAGAAGACCTCGCTGGGGGGCGGCAGCTCCGTCAAATTCATGACACCAGTGTGGGACACAAGGTCGTGCCGCGGTTTCCATTCGTCTGCGGACAATTGGCCATTGGTCAAGCAGAGGCTTGCAATGAATACACCAAAAGAAGCTGAAAGTAATCTCATGAATGCTCATCACTATAACGGATTCCAGAGTTGCTGCGACTGCCGAGCTGCGCTCGGCCTCGCCGAGGGCGGCCGTCCCTACGCGAACTGGCGCATAAAGAAAGCTGAGGCAAATCCGCCGCCTCAGCCTGAAATTTATGCATCTTATAATGCTCTAGAAATCAAGCCTCAAAGCAAACTGAATCACGCGGGGGTTGTTGACAGTCTCATTTACAACACCGAACGAGGAAGGACTGTTGATATCCTGCATAAAAACTCCGTTGCCAGTTAGCCCGAACTGAGCATGATTGAAAAGGTTGAAGAATTCTCCCCGGAACTGAATCGTGTATCCCTCGTGGATGCGAAAATTCTTGAATGCAGAAAAATCTGTATTCACGAAGCGGGGGCCGGAAAGTGGCGCACGGGAAATGTCTCCAAGTTCCCCTACTGGCGCTGGTACGAAAGCACAAGGATTAAACCAATTCAGGTTGTTGTGAACTTGGGAAGGCGCGGCGCAGGTCGGGTTTGCTGCCACGGGTCCACCTTTGAACGGGTCACCCACTTCGTCAGGGCGGTTCTGCGGAGTTCCATTCCATTCGAAATTGACGCCAGACTGGTTATTGCTGTCGACCAAGAATAGGGGGAACCCAGAGGTCGCCTTTTCGATCAAATTGACTTGCCACCCCCCGAGAATCGCGTCCGGAATAGTACTCCAGTCGCCGCCGTAGCGTTTGCCTTTGCCGAAGGGCAATTCGTAGAGGACGCTGGCGGTGAATTGATCATCTAGATTGAGTTGCGAGAGTCCCCAATCTGCCCTCTTGGTACCAGGTAACGGGTAGTATTGTGCGCCTGGGGTAGTGCCGTCTCCATCGGACATACCTGAATCGTAAGTGCGAGCCCAGGTGTAGCTAAGCAGGGCGTATAGGCCGTGATGGGCGCTCTTGGTTTCCGCTTTGATAAGCAACCCATCATATTGGGCCCGAGCTCCGTCCGTAATGTTTGAGATGTTGATAAATTGGTTGTTCCTGTAAGGAGCATTGAAATACGCTCCACCAGGCCCGCAACCGAGCGTATAGCCTGGAGTTGAATTGGGACCTCCGAGGCACGCACCGGGAGCATTCACATTCAGGTTCAATCCGTAGAACAGAATATGTGTGCTCCGAGTGCCCGCATATCCCGCGGTAAGAACGACATTTCCGGGCAGCTGGCGCTCAACATTCAAGTTAAACTGCTGCACCATCCCCTGTTTGAAGTTTGAGTCTTGAGAAAGAGAGGTTCCCGTAAAGTCATCCGGGTTCGGAGGTGCAGTGAAGGGCATTAGATTTGGTTGAGTCAACCCATATTTCAGCCCGCAGTTTAGAGCGATAGCGCCGGCCGCAAAATTACCAAACGGGCATGGGGCGCCAGGAAAATAATTAAACTGGTCAACTTCGGCGTAATACGGCGGATTCTGCCAGAGCCCTTGCGCACCCTGACTCCAACCTGAGTCGTGGTAGATGGAGTAGCCCGTGCGAACCACGGTGTTTTGGATGCCCAGCGGCTTCCATGCCAATCCAATGCGCGGCTCCAACGCGGTTTTGTCGAAATTAATCCCCACGTCTCCGTTGGAGCGAACGCAGTTCGTACAACC
Source organism: Candidatus Acidiferrales bacterium (assembly GCA_035603035.1). Lineage (GTDB taxonomy): Bacteria > Acidobacteriota > Terriglobia > Terriglobales > Acidobacteriaceae > Sulfotelmatobacter. The sequence goes on from DATNLE010000196.1 coordinate 40,145, forward strand.
ACTGAACGGCCCATTTCCGGCGACCAGGTACTGCTGCGTCGTCCAATCGAAATTCGCCTGACGGTTCTGTGCTTCGGTAACTGGAGTTACGAGTGCCCACGCCACTCCTAGGTTCAAGGTCAGGTCGTTGCTGACACGCCAGTCGTCCTGGACAAAAGGACGAAACATCTTCCAGCGCCGGCCGGTGGTAGCCCCATAGCATGTTTGATGTGGATCGCGCCAAAAGGCTGGCCTACAATTAAGTCTGCCGTCCTGTCCCCAGTGAATCCCCCACCGATCAGGAAATACCCGTCCTGAAATCCGTTTGTCATGACATTCATTTGATTGAGACGAATTCCAATCCCTGTGCGAATGTTGAGGCGGCCCCGAATCATGTCGAAGGTATCGCTGAAACTGTAAACGTTGGTCCCACCGACAAAAGGAGCGAACCCGCGATCACCCAGAGACCAGTAGGTACTGAGCTGCGTGGAGCTCAAGCCGCAACTGAGGCATGCCTTCGTGTACTGGGTCAGGCCCGGTGGCGCATTCGGACAGGCGCCGTTAAGATCCGCGCCTACAATGCCCAGCTTTGCCGCTTCGCAGAGCTGTCCTCCAAATTCGCCGTACGAACTAATGAAATCGAAGATTCGGTTGAAGCCCACGTAGGCCTGGTTGATGTTGTTGGAAGAGAGGATGTGAGTCTCCGAAACCACGACGTTGCGCCCATGGTTGGCGATGATCTGGTTGCTGCCAAACGGATTCTGCTCGGCCCATGTGGGCGATCCGCCGGGCACGAAAGAAGTGGCCTGGTCGTAGCTGAACCTGGCGAAGGCGGAATCGTTGCTGGAGAAATTGTGATCCAGTCGAATTGTCGCGTTACCTTCGTTGAGTTTCCGTACGGGAACATTGGCATAGTTGACCCCAGCGACGATTGAGGGACTGCCAACCGGATAGAGATTGATTAGCGCCAAGCCGATCGGATCGGCATCACCGAAACCGGCGGGACCGCCTGTTGTCGGAATAATATTGCAAGGTGTACCCGGGACCTGGCTTCCGTCCGCCAGCACGGCAGTTGGAACCCCCGCGTTGCATTGGAACGTGGCGGGTTCTCCGGTGACCCCGTTGAGATTTGCGTAAGGATTCGAAAGGAAACCCGGATTGGCACTATTCACAATAAATGGGTCATTTGAGAAATTCCCACTCATCTCCGCCGCTGTCGGCACCAGGCCGGTGTAGGGAATACCATGACGCTGGCGCTTGGCTTCGTAGTTGACGAAGAAGAATGTCTTGTCCTTTTGAATGGGTCCACCCAGTGAACCGCCGAATTGATTGAGATTGAACTGCTCCTTAAACGCCGCAAAATAGCTCTTGGCATCCAGATCGGTGTTGCGAAAATACTCGTAAAGCGCCCCGTGGAACCGGTTCGAGCCTGATTTCGTCGTTACCAGCACAGTGGGACCAGCCCGGTACCATATTCCGCCGAGTAGTTGTAAGTGAGAACCTTAAATTCCTGGATCGAGTCGATCGTCGGCAGAATCGCAATGCCGCCAGAGGTGAGCTCGGAGTTGTCGTTGTTGTCGATCAACCAGCTCGTACTCTGTTCGCGCGAACCGCCGACCGAAAGTGAGAACGTACCACGCGCCGCAACTTCACTGCTGGCTGCCTGAGTGAAGAAGCTGTTGGGGCTGGTCTGCGCGGTCGTGCCCGGAGTCAGGGTTGCCAGTTGCACAAAGTCGCGGCCGTTCAGCGGGAGGTCCGCTACTTCTTCCGCGATGATCACCTGGCCGAGCGTTGGGTTCGCAGTTTCGACCGCGACCTCGGTGGCATTGACTTCGATTGTCGAGGAGACAGAGGCGGGGTTCAGTGTGAAATCGACTTCGCGCCGTTCGTCGAGCTGGAGACGGACATCCTTCTGCTCGGCAGTTTGGAAGCCCTGCGACTGCACACGGATGGTATACATCGAGACCGGAAGCAGCGGTACGAGGTAGTGTCCTGACGCATCGATTTTCACTTGGCGTCTGAGACCGGTTGCCTGCGACGTGACGGTCACCGTTGTTCCGGTCACGACGGATCCCGTCTTGTCGGTGACCGTCCCGGAAAAACTGCCGTTCGCCTGGCTATAAAGGAGTGGACAAAGGGAAAAACACAGAACAGAGAACCGCTGCCAATAGCGCCCTTCTTCTGAGCATCAGTTTTCACCTCGCCGACTACTCTTCCCGTCCAGGTTGGTGGTTTAAACTGCCCCGCGGTTGGAACTTTGCCACTGATACTTTTTTCGACCCTGTTTAATGATCGGGTCATATAAATAGAATTGAACATGGAAAGTCAAGACTTTTTGTAGCGACATAGCCGAATCACCCGTCAGAACCTGGAATTACCGCGCTATGCCGACTTTCCACAATTCATTCGTGCGGTGTAGGCGTCGTGTCACCGCCTTCCTCACTTCCTTAGGCGGAGCAAACGGAGTTCACGCTTGTATTCGTCGAGGCTTTTTACGGGGAACGACGCGTGTCAAGCTGTACAATCGACTTCGTACGTATTACAAATAGCGGACAAACCGCGCACCTCGCGGGCAAATCCGCATGGCGGAGACTCTGAGGTTGTATATCCGACCGAAAACTGTGGATGACGCGCTCTCCTCGCTTTCGACGCACCAGGCGCAAATTTTGTCGGGAGGAACGGATTTTTTTCCTGCTCTCGGCGACCGAGTCATCCGCGGGACCGTCGTCGACATCTCTGCTCTTCGCGCGTTGCGCGGAATTACCAACAATCCGGATCACACGCGAATCGGCGCGCTCACCACTTGGACCGAGATCATTCAAACCCGGCTTCCGCGCTGCTTTGACGGGTTGAAGGATGCTGCCCGCGAAATCGGTGCGATTCAAATCCAGAATCGTGGCACGATCGCAGGGAATTTGTGCAATGCCTCGCCAGCCGCCGATGGAGTGCCTCCTTTACTGGCAATGGATGCGGAAGTGGAACTCGCGTCGAGTTGCGGGCTGCGCCGAATACCATTGGCGGAATTCATCGTAGGGAACCGGAAGACATTACGGCGACCGGACGAACTGCTGACTGCGGTGATCGTGCCCCGAACTCTTGACGATGCCACCTCGTCGTTTGTGAAGCTTGGAGCTAGGCGCTATCTGGTGATTTCGATTTCGATGGTTGCCGCAGTCGTGCTCGCCGATGGAGCTGGACGAGTGGCAGCAGCACGCGTGGCGGTCGGATCATGTTCCGCTGTCGCCCGGCGTTTACCTCAGCTTGAGCACGATCTTATCGGCGCTCCCGTTGATGCCACAGTAGAAGCGCGAGTTAGACTGGAACACCTGGCTGCACTTTCTCCCATCGATGATGTTCGAGCCACTGCCGATTATCGGCGTGAGGCGTCGTTGACGCTGGTGCAGCGCGCGCTCAACCGTTGCGCGGAGAAACGTTGATGGCGACGACACCGGAATTGGGCGTCGCTTCGGATGTCAGTTCCATTGCGCTCTCGATCAATGGACGTGAGATGGTGGTTTCCACTTCGCCCCTGCGCAGACTTTCGCGAGTGTTGCGCGAAGACCTGGGGCTTACGGGGACCAAAGTTGGATGTGATGCTGGAGATTGCGGCGCCTGCACCGTTCTGCTGGATGGTGAACCGGTCTGCTCATGCCTGATCGCGGCGGCACAAACGGAGAATTGTGAGATCACCACCATCGAAGGCTTGGCGCAGTGCTCGCAGTCGGGCGCGCGATTGCAACAGTCATTTCTGGAGCTGGGAGCCGCGCAATGCGGCGCGTGTACGCCGGGAATGCTGGTTTCCGCGGCGGCTCTGCTCGATCGTAATCCCAATCCAAATGAGGCCGAGGTCATGGACGCGATTGGTGGCGTGCTCTGCCGTTGCACTGGCTATCGGAAGATCATTGCTGCAATTGTCGACTCCGGCAAAGATGTACCGGCGGCCGAGCTTCCGGCTGCCGGCGGTGCGGTTGGCAAGCGGTTGGCGCGTTTGGATGGAAAAGCCAAGGTGGCTGGCACGGAGATTTTTGGTGCCGATGAGATCCCTGCTGGGACTCTGGCACTGCGAGTTATCCGGTCTCCGCATCACCACGCCCGCTTTGTATTTGGAGATCTGGCGGCGTTTGTTCGAAATCATCCTGGGCTGGGCGCGGTGCTCACGGCGAAAGATGTTCCTGGCAAGAACTGCTATGGCGTGATTCCTCGATTTGCCGACCAACCTGTTTTTGCTGAAGAGGAAACGCTCTTCCGTGGCGAAGCGATCGCAGCTGTGGTTGGCGAAACGACGGCCGTGGAATCTTTTGATACTACAGATTTTCCTGTGGCGTGGGAAGAACGGCCGCCGATTTTTGACATCGACGCCGCTCTGGCGCCCGGCACGCCGCTCATTCATCGGGAACGCGAGCAAAACATCTTGGTGCGGGGACGGGTGTTGCGCGGCAATGTGGACGAGGCGCTACGGCAATCTGATTTCACCGCCGAGGGTGAGTTCGAGACCGGATTCATCGAACACGCCTATATCGAGCCTGAGGCAGGATTCGCCCGCCGCGTGGGCGATCAGATCGAGATTCAAGCTTGCACTCAGTCGCCCTATATGGACCGCAGCGACGTGGCGGCGATTCTGGGTATCGCACCCGAGCAAGTGAGGATTATTCCAACCGCGGTGGGAGGAGGCTTCGGCTCGAAGCTGGACTTGTCGGTGCAACCTTTTGTCGCACTCGCGGCCTGGAAACTGGGTCAACCGGTGCGCATGGTGTATTCCAGAACGGAATCGATGATGTCGACGACGAAGCGGCATCCGACACGGATGCGGCTTCGGGGCGGCTGCGGGCACGATGGAAAACTGACCGCCCTTGATTTTGCTGCCGATTTCAACACTGGCGCATATTCTTCTTGGGGTCCAACAGTCGCTGGACGCGTGCCGGTGCATGCTTCCGGTCCTTACTACGTACCTCACTACCGAGCGCTGACCAGGGCCGTGCATACGCATCTGGTACCTGCGGGCGCATTCCGCGGATTTGGAGTGCCGCAGGCGGCGATCGCCCAGGAGCAACTCTATGACGAGTTGGCGGACCGCGCGGGAATCGATCGGCTGGAGTTTCGAATCTTGAACGCTCTCGATGGACGGACTCCGACGGTGACGGGACAGATCTTGGGAGAAGGCGTGGGAATCCGCGCGTGCCTTGAGGCGTTGAGGCCCGCGTGGAAAGTTGCTCGCATGGCGGCGTCGAGTTTCAATTCCCACAATGTGGGGTTACGGCGTGGCGTTGGAGCGGCGGGCATGTGGTATGGCTGCGGCAGTACTTCTCTGCCCAATCCGTCGACGGTGAGAGTGGGGTTGAAGCGCGATGGCAGAATTGCGTTACATCAAGGCGCAGTGGATATTGGCCAAGGTTCAAACACGATTGTGACCCAAATATGCGCCGATGCAGTCGGCGCTTCGATTGAGCTGTTTGATCTGATCTCCGGAGACACGGCGGTGACGCCGGACTGCGGCAAGACGTCGGCTTCCCGGCAGACCTTCGTGACCGGCAGGGCTGCGCAAATGGCCGGCCTGCAGTTGCGAAGTAAGATTCTGGCGCTGGCGAAAGCTTGCGAGGGTTCGACCGTCGATTTTAAAGACGCCGTGATCGTGACCGAGAAAGGTAAGAGCGTAACGCTTCCGATTCTCGCCCTGCCGCTCGATGAATATGGATACATTGTCACCGCTGAAGCGACATTCGATCCGCCGACACAGGCGCTCGATGAAAACGGACAAGGAACCCCGTACGCGGTGTTCGGCTTTGGTGCTCACCTGGCCGAGATCGAAGTAGATACCGAGCTTGGAACAGTTCGCGTATTGAAGATTACTGCCTCCCACGATGTTGGACGCGCGATCAATCCTACGCTGATTGAAGGGCAGATTGAGGGCGGCGTTGCCCAGGGTCTGGGTATGGCACTCATGGAAGAATTTTTCCCCGGCAAAAGCGAAAATCTTCACGACTACTTGATTCCATCAGCCGGCGATATCCCGCCGGTAGAATCGATCCTCATCGAAGAACCTTCGCCCATCGGACCATATGGAGCGAAAGGAATCGGCGAGCAGGCGGTGATTCCGACCGCCCCGGCAATCTTAAACGCCCTGCACGATGCGATGGGCATTCGCATACGAAAAATTCCTGCTACGCCAGACCGGGTGCGGGCAGCAATTCTGGCTACAGGCGAGAAGGGTGGCGCGCGTGGCTGACGATGCCATTCGCTGCGATGCTTGTCCGGTGCTTTGCTACATCAAGCCGGGAAGAACGGGATCGTGCGACCGCTATGCGAATCATGACGGACAACTTGTGCGTATCGATCCGCATATTGTTCTCGATCGGGCACTCTCGCGGGGCGATTCGGTCGTGCCGTTCCTCGGGAAAAATCGCGAGTGGGATGGTTCCCTGATTAGCGGAGCCGACACATTCGTCACTGCCATTGGAGCGGGCACCACCTATCCCGATTACAAGCCTGCACCTTTCATTATCTCTTCTGAAACCGAAGGCGTCGATATGGTCACGGTCGTGACCGAAGGGATATTCAGCTATTGCGGAGTCAAGTTAAAGATCGATACCGACCGGCATCTGGGCCCGGAGTGCAGCACAGTTCGAGCACATGGCGAAGCTGTGGGGCACGTGACGACGAGTGAATACGGATCACAAATGCTCTCGCTCGGAGGCGTGCGTCATCTGACCGGAGGCAGCCGGCAAGAAGGAACGGTGACCTGCGAGACTCTGCTCAATCTGTGCAATGGCAAAGCCGCCGAACTGGAGATCGACGGTGGAGCGAAGATTGTAGTGCAGGCTTCGCAGGCGCCGATTGTGGATGGAGTGCAAGAAGAGCGCATGCGCGTCGGCTGCGGTTCGGCCACCATCGGTATGTTTGCCAAGCAATGGGAGGGCAAGGTCGATGAAGTCGTCGTGGTGGACGACCATATTACGGGCGTCTTGTCGGAGCACCAGGCAGGCAAGCTGCTGGGCATTCCTGAAACCGGGATCAAGATGAAAGGCCGGCGCTCCACTCCTGGACGCTATTTCAAAGTTGCCGAGCCCGGGACGTCATGGGGTGGAACAAATATTACGGATCCGCTCTCGATTCTCGCTCCCTTTGACTCCAAAGTTTCGTGGAAGGGTTTGCGCCTGCTCATGGTGAGCACCACCGGCGAGCACTATGCTTATTTCGAGCTCGATGATGCTCGGCGTCCGATTGAGAAGGAATTGCCGATGAGTTTGCGCGAGTCCGTGGCGCGGATTCGCGAAAACTGCGAGCCAGCATTATGCACCGCACTGTTCATGGGCGGGGCTGGCGGATCACTACGAGCGGGGGTTACAGAGAATCCGGTGAAGCTCACGCATTCGGTACGGGAAACGCTCACGCGCGTAACCTGCGGCGGCGCTCCGGTTTACGTCTGGCCCGGAGGGGGGATCACGATCATGGTAGATGTAAGCCGCATGCCCGAGAATGCGTTCGGATACGTACCCACTCCGGCCCTCGTAGCTCCGATTGAGTTCACCATGAAGATCGACGATTACTCTGCGCTGGGCGGATATATGAATCACGTGCGGCCCCTCAGTTCCATTCAGCAAGCAGAAGAAAGCCGGAGCCGGATTGCGGCGCGCCCAGAAAATCCGTGGCCGCTCGAAGTCGGCAACAAAGGATCCAAACTTTGAATTCGCGAGCGCAGATTCGGATGCTGCCCGATGGACGCCGGCTTCACATGCAGGATGGGCCCATCGATTTGATTGTCCAGGCGTTTGGCGAATTTGCGGAAATAGAGAACGCCTATCGCGCAGCTACCGACCCCTTCGTGAGTGTGCTGGATGAGTTATGCGAGGAACTAACCACGCTCCGTCAGGCATGGCGCCACGATTTGATTGTTCACGGCCCGATTGCCCGGCGTATGGTGCAGGCCGTCGCGCCGCATGGACGAAACACGTTTATCACACCAATGGCGGCAGTCGCTGGGGCAGTCGCAGAGGAGATTCTTGAATCGATGACCGCGAACGCGCGGCTTTCGAAAGCCTATGTGAATGACGGAGGAGACATCGCATTGTATCTGGCCAGGGGTGAAGAATTCTGCGTGGGGATGGTTGAGCGTCCGGACCGGCCTTCGCTGTTCGGAACACTGCGGATTCAAGCTATGGATCCAGTTCGCGGAATAGCCACGAGCGGCTGGCGAGGGCGGAGCTTCTCACTGGGCATCGCTGATACTGTGACCGTGCTTGCGCGTAGTGCAGCCGATGCCGATGCGGCCGCGACCATCATCGCGAACGCAGTGGATCTTCCGGGAAATGAGAAAATTGGACGTGTGCGTGCTTGCGAACTCGCTCCGGATAGCGATCTGGGCGAGCGACTGGTCACGCAATCAGTCGCGCAACTAAGTATCGAAGAGATTCAGCAAGCGTTGGATGCAGGAACGAGCGTCGCGGCTCATCTGCGGGCCGAGAACCTGCTCTTGGCGGCCGCGCTACGGCTACAGGGAGAAACGCGAATCGTGGGCGCACACCCAGAGTTCTTGTCGGAGTCCGCGGCAAAGCATAGGAGACTCGTTCATGCCTGAGGTTCAAGTTCGCAAGAACGTTCTCATGTTGGAAGAAGTTTTCCACGAGGGCGGCCCGGTCGCGCAGAAGCCGCTGAACCGCGTAGCGGCGCTGGCCGTGATCCACAATCCGTACGCGGGCGCGTACGTGGAAAAGATCGAAGCGTTCATGGACGATTTGAAACCTCTCGGACTCGAAATGGCGCGCAGGATGGTGGTTGCGTTGGGCGGCGATCCCAAGCTGGTCGAAGGTTACGGGAAAGGCGCGATCGTTGGTTCCGCGGGAGAGATAGAACACGGCGCGCTCTGGCATGCTCCGGGAGGTTACGCCATGCGCGAGATTTTGGGTGGCGCCAAGGCGATTGTCGCTTCAACCAAGAAGGTTGGAGGCCCCGGCACGCGGCTCGATGTGCCCATTACGCACGTCAACGCTTCCTACGTGCGAAGTCATTTTGATGCGATGGAGATCGGGATCACCGACGCTCCGCGGGCCGATGAAATTCTGCTCGCTCTCGTAATGACGACAGGACCACGGATCCATGCGCGAAGCGGAGGCCTGAAAGCTTCGGAGATTAAAGGAGAAGATGGACTGCGATGAGCGGTGATTCCCGTGCTGGTTCGCGCGTAAAAATCCGTAAGATCGTGACGTTTGTAGAGGAGACGCGCACGGAGATGGGTCGCGCAGTCGATCCCCCAACGCGAAAAGGAGCCGCAGTCGCGGTGATTGAAAATCCCTATGCCGGAACGTACGTGGAGGATTTGACCGAGCTGATGGCGATTGGCGAGGAGCTTGGCGAACTGCTCACCGAACGAGCAGTCGCGGCGTTGGGCATTCCAGGATCTTCGGCCGAGAGCTACGGCAAGGCGGCAGCCGTTGGAGAAAATGGCGAGATCGAGCATGCTGCGGCAATCCTCCATCCGAAGTTGGGCACACCGGTGCGGCGCGTGTTAGGCAAAGGCGCGGCACTGATTCCGTCATCCAAGAAACGTGGCGGACTCGGCGTGACCATTGAGATTCCCCTTGGGCATAAAGATGCGGCGTATGTTCGCAGTCACTTTGACGGAATGGAAGTTCGAATCAACGATGCGCCTCGCGCAAATGAGATTATGGTCGCGATTGCGGTGACCGACTCCGGACGGCCTCTGGCCCGTGTAGGCGGACTTACCAAGGATCAAATTAAAGGAGAAGACGGACTGCGGTAGTCGCACCGTCCTAATCCTTATCAAGCCCCGATTTTAGAAACGACGATTTCAGGAACGCGCGTGGCCGGCGGGGTGTTCCGGCTGCGTTGCGTGCTCACAACCCCGTCAGTGATGACCATCCCAATACCGGGAAGATCTCCTTTTTGTAAGCTGTCAAGCAGGTCCTTGCCAGCAGAGTGCTGGGCTTTATCCATGAGGACGAATGAGGCCTCGCGGCCCGGCGCAATCAGTCCACAATCGAGGTTGCGCATCTTGCGTGTGTTGCCGGTAGCGAAGCAAATTGCCACCTCCGCCGGGATTTCTCCTAAAGACGCGAGCATCGCAATCATTCGAAAGATTCCGAGCGGCTGCACGCCCGACCCTGCGGGCGAGTCGGTACCGAGAATCACGCGGTCCAACTGACGTAGTTCTTTGGCCGTGCGCAGCACAAGCAATCCGGCCCGTTCGTTGCCGTTGTGCACAATCTCCAGCGCGCGAGTGGATTTTTCGCACAGCGCAATAATCTGGTCGTCGGGAAGCGCAGTGTGTCCCCCGTTCACGTGCCCAATCACATCGGCATCGGTTTCCAATACCATGTCTTTGTCGATCAGGCTTGATCCAGGAATCGAAGGCCCGCCTGTGTGGATCGTGCTCTGAATTCCATGCTGGCGCGCCCAGAGGACCATTTGTCGCGCGGTCCTGCCGTCTTTCACGCTGCCCAAGCCAACCTCGCCCAGAAACTTAACTCCAGCCGCAGCCAGTTCTTTGAAATCACTTTCCACCATACCGTGCTCAATGACTGGAGCTCCGGCAAGAATTTTGACTCCTCCTGGGCGAAAGGATTGAAACACACGTTGTGCGAATATCGCCATCGCCTTCAGGCCGACAATATCTTTGGGACGTCCGGGCGTGTGCACCTCCCCGGCTGAGATCATTGTGGTCACACCGCCGTGAAGGTAGCTGTCGATCCACCCCAATTGATTTTGCCGCGGTGTCCAATCTCCGCAGACGGGATGTACGTGGCTGTCGATCAGCCCTGGAGCGAGGGCCGTTCCTTTGGCATCAATGGTGACGGTGGCCGACCACGCGTCCATATCTGCCTCTCGGCCGACTGCGGCAATTCGGTCGCCGATGGCGACGACTGTGTCAGCGTCGAGAATCGGACACTGCAAGTCCCCACTGAGCAGCAAACCGATGTTTCGGATCACCAGCTTGGATGGATTCGCAGATTTCACCGCCTCGTCATGAGCCATTGAGTCCTCAATGTTGTCATCTACGGTCGAACAATGTTAAAAGCGTGCATAACCTTGGAGACATGAATGCTATCTCGTGACTTCGTTTTTTGGAAGTCGACGTTCAAGCCGATTTTATGCTGCCGGGTGGAAAGCTCTATGTCCCCGGAGCGGAGAAGCTGTTGCTCAACATCCGCCGGCTCACGGATGCAGCGCGCCGAGGTGAAGTGTCATCCTTCAGCCGCTGCGAAGCAGCGTTCTTCTAATCCGATCTAGAACCCGATCCTTTTTTTAATACTTCTGTGTAGGTGACATTCGCTACAACTCAATCAAGCGCGTTTCCAGCAGCGTAGGAGAAGGCAGAATGGCCGTTGCTTTCGTGCATCAATATCTCTCGTTATCGCTCAAACCGTTTCCAGAGTGATTGCGGTGGCGTTTCAACCGTCGCTCCTACTTGTTCGACTCAGACTCGAGCCGGGCGAGTGGAGCGTGCGCCAGTGGTTGTAGTGCTCGATGAACGCCTCGATCTGGTGTTCGACATCGCCGGGTAGGGAGTAGTTCTCCAACAGCACGTGGTTCTTCAGTGCTGGTGCCAGCGCTCGATCTTGCATTGGGTCGGGGATGGAAGGGCGCGCCGCGCCCATAACTCATGCCCTGATACCCGATCCACTCTGCCAGTTCGCCGGCGACGTAGCCGGATCCGTTGTCCGACAGGAGGCGCGATTTGTGTCGAACGTGGGGCATGGTCGCAGCCTGATGCTGCCAGTGCCAGTTCCAGAGGAGGGCGACAGCCACTGCATCGCGGCAGTGGCGTTCACGGTTGCGGGGGGCGGATTTGAACCGCCGACCTTTGGGTTATGAGCCCGACGAGAATAGGAATTACAACAACTTACAAGACGCGGGTGGCTACCTAAAATCCTTGTAAGGAACGCTACGGAACCGGTATTGGACAGTTAAAGGACAGTCGCGACTTGAAACTAAAACTCTGCAATTTCGAAAGACATTGGCTGCTCGCAAATCAATGAGAATGGTCGAAAACGACTTCTCGCGATCGGGGTGTCGGCCGGAGAGAACGAGCGGCCTCTGCCTTGTCGCGCCAGAGCATCGTAACTTCGCACTTTGGAACGATGTTGATCGACGAGAGGGGAGACTCGGTCTCCCACGACGGACATCATGCCAACAATCTGACTGGCCACAGGTTCGCCGGTCTAGGAGCGTCTCACCACTAGTCTGCCGATGGCAACTGGAATCCGGTTAAAGATTCTTCGGCCATCGTGCTTGGCGCATTTCCGCTTCTTGGCCGTGGGATCCCCGAAGAATGCCTTTGTCGGCGGACTGCATCCATCGGGACTGATTATCAATTGTCCAGTAATTGCCTACCCCGAACTACCTGCACGCTGATCCGCGAAAACAGCGCGCGGTCACCCACCTTTAGCCCGTATAAAGCAAGTATCCGCATATAGCGCGCATAGCCCGCTTTTCGGTGGATCGCGGACTCGCGCCGGACGCAAGGCCGAGGTCCACCACAGCGCGGAGTATAGCCATGAAAACCCATTCCGTTACTCCCGAAGCAGGCATTGCGATCTCCTTTTTGTGATCTCGTAGCAGTTGTAGAAGACTTGCGTGAAACAGAGAATCATCGGCATCGCTCCCGAGTCTTTCCTCTTCAGTTTCCAGCACACGATTTAGCCGGGGACGATAGTAATGTGCGCTCACAAGTGCCCGAACGACTAACCTAAGGCGCGACTCTAGTCCTTTTCCTTTGCCATCTTGCACAGCCTTCACCACAGTATCGTGGAACGCCTTCTCAAAACTGCCGATCAGGGCGAAAACGATGGAGTCCTTGTTCGGAAAATATTGATAGAGGGATCCGATGCTTACGCCCGCTCTCGCTGCGATCTTGTTGGTGTTCAATCCACGAAGTCCGTCTGATTCCAAAATGCGAGCAGACGCTTCAAGAATGACATCTACTGTCTCCTGAGATCTCGCCTGCCCCGGCGCTTTGCGGGCTTTCAGCGTGTTTTTGCGTGGCCTTCCTATGCCATCTCGAACGCGAGTTTTAGTTGTGAGCATTTGCTCGTATTGTACATGTAGAAAAGGATATGCCAACGAGCAATGAGAAACCCCAATAGAAATGAGACCGACATGACAAATGATTCAAAAGTTCTACCGCACAAACTAGGCTCTCGATCCCGTCGGATTGTTCGGACAATCCTGGGCGTGATGACCCTCCTAATTCTGATTTTTCCTTTTGTGAGAGCAAAGGGCAATGCAGAGACTGGGCCCGGATTGCTGTTGGCCGTCAACCAGGGTGAAGCCACAATCGGCATAGTCGATCCGCAGGCGGCCAAGCAGATCGCAACGATCGCGGAGGGAGGCGTGACCGGTCACGAGGTCGCGGTGTCCTTAGACGGCAAAACCGCTTACGTCCCCATTTACGGCGACTCCAGCGTGGGAGAAGCGGGAACGGATGGGAGAGACATGGTGGCAATCGACATCGCGTCTCGCAAAATCGTCGGCCATCTTGATTTCGGGCACGGCGTGCGTCCGCATTGCGCGGTGATGAACCCTAGAGACGGGATGCTGTATGTCACGACGGAACTAGATCAGACGGTGACCATCATCGATCCCAACAAATTGCAGGTCGTTGGAGTGATCCCGACTGGCCAGGAACAATCTCACATGCTCGTCGTTTCTCATGATGGACGGTTTGGCTACACAGCGAATGTCTCGGCAGGCACCGTGTCGGTGCTAGATATTCCGGGACGCAAGTTGATATCGGTCATACCTGTCTCCACGAAAGTGCAAAGGATCTCGATTTCCACCGATGACAAATGGGTATTCACCGCCGATCAGGCAAAACCGCAGCTAGCCGTGATCGATACGGCGACTAACAAGGTGAAGACATGGATCCCGATTGCTGCCCCGGGGTACGGCACGGCAAATACTCTTGACGGCCGATGGCTCCTGGTCTGCGTTCCCGATGCATCCCAGCTAAGCGTGGTTGATCTGAAGACGCTGCAGGTGGTTCGTACGATCGCCGTGCCGAAAGTGCCACATGAAATCGTAATTTCGCCTGACGACAAAACTGCCTATGTGTCCTGCATTCGCACCAAAAAGGTTGCTGCGATCAACCTCTCTGATTGGTCGGTGAAGAGCCTGATTGAGGTGGGAGAGAGTGTTGACGGAATGGCATGGGCTGCTGGCACACGGTGAGCCACTCAATTAGCCAACTCGAATCGAGATCAATTTACGAAAGACCAAGCTATGAGTGAGCAAATCATGAACGAACAAGTTTCGAGTAAACAATCAGCGCGTTGGCATTGGACTTTTCCACCAATGCGGTACGCGAATGTGCCCACGGTTGGCGCACGGTACTGGACCGCTATTTCCCTGGCAAGCGTTTTTGGGTGCAACCTGGGTGATTTCGTCTCTCTCTACCTGGATTGGGGGCATTGGCTCGGTCTCTTTCCCTTGGCTGTAATCTTCGCCGCTCTTGTCGTCGGTGAACGCCACTTCGCGCACTTCACCGAGGCATGGTACTGGGCCGTCGTCATCGTGCTGCGAACTGCTGCAACGAATATTGCCGATCTCGCCACGCATACATTTGAATGGTCCTACCCGCGGGTCATCTTAGGTTTGGCGGCGATACAGGCCCTGGTTATTTTGCCAGTTCTACCCCGGCTATTTCAGTCTGGAAATGATCGAGCTGGACGGCCCGCGACGGACGCTTGGTACTGGACATCTTTATTCACAGCTGGCGCGCTGGGAACAGCCATCGGCGACTGGGCGGCGGAAGATCTCCGTCTGGGAACCGGGGGCGGAACACTCGTGCTCGGCGCAGTGTTCGCGGTCATCCTCGTATTGGGAATCCGGTCGCACTGGAAAACCATCGCCAGTTACTGGCTCGCGATTATCGCTGTGCGATCGGCAGGGACGACGGCAGGCGATTGGCTGGCTTTCCGCGAGGAGCCGGGGTTGAGTAATGGCCTTCATCTGGGCCTCCCGCTTAGCACCGCCTTCACCTGTGCGCTATTTGTCGGAACTCTCTTCCTGTGGAACGCCCGGTCATCCCTCACCGCTGGAGATGCACAATGACAACAGCTCTCAACCACTCTCAAGTTCAGGAAGTATTGTTTCGCCTCTATGCCGAGGCTCAAGCGAACGATTCCAAAGTTCAGGCCGAAGAGCAAGCTCTCCTCGCTGCTGCAGGGGGCATTATGGAAGATCAGACTCTTCAGTTGATCAACGACCGAACTTTCATGGCCGTTGCCCCCGAAGTTGGCAGGCTGATCTATCTGCTGGTCCGCAGTCATCGGCCTGCGCTCGTCGTGGAATTTGGTACGTCATTCGGGCTCTCTGCCCTCCACATAGCTTCAGCCATTCGCGACAACAACTTCGGCCACCTGATTACAACAGAACAAAGCACAGCCAAGGCCTCGCGTGCGGCTGTACATATTGACCAAGCCGGTTTGTCGGACTTGGTGGAAATCCGGCAGGGCGATGCTTTTCAGACGCTCGCTGAAGTGAAGGAAGTCGACCTGTTACTGCTCGACGGATGGAAGCCGCTCTATCTCCCGCTGCTCAAGCAATTGGAGCCAGCACTCATTCCGGGTTGCCTGATCCTCTCGGATGATGTGATCAGCTTGGCAACGAAGCTCGCGCCATATCTCGCATACGTGCGGGATGCACCGAACGGTTACGTGTCGTGCGAAATTCCTGTGGATGACGGTGTCGAATTGTCGATTCGATCGGCATGAGGGCGTAGTGTTGTGCGGAGTCTGGAGCTATTTCAAAGATTGGTGACCATAATTCAACAAGGAGCTTGGATATGAACACGCAAACGCAAAAAATTGCTCTGATAACCGGCGGCAGCCGCGGGTTGGGTCGCAATACCGCCGAAAGCTTGGCCTGTAAGGGCGTCGACTCAGTAATCACATACCATTCGCGTGCCGATGAAGCAAACGCGGTCGTCGCAGCAATTGAAGCCGAAGGAAGAAAGGCTGTGGCCCTGCAGCTCGACACAGCCGCGGTGGCAACGTTCGAACGCTTCGCCGAGAAGTTAAAGGGCACGCTCCGCGACACATGGGGCCGCGACCGCTTTCACTTTCTGATCAACAACGCCGGCACATCACATCACAACTCCTTCGAGAAGACGACCGAAGAAGAGATGGATATTCTTTACAACGTCCACTTTAAGGGCGTTTTCTTCCTGACGCAAAGGCTGCTGCCGCTCATCAACGACGGCGGACGGATTGTCAATCTCTCGTCAGGTCTCACCCGCATCATCTACCCTGGGAGCGCCGCTTATGGTTCGATAAAAGGGGCGATCGAAGTGCTCACGAAGTATATGGCCAAGGAACTGGGGCCGCGCAGGATAACTGTCAATGTCGTCGCACCGGGTGCCATAGCCACCGATTTCAGCGGCGGGATGGTGCGGGATAATCCCGAGATCAACAAGCGTGTCGCTGACATGACTGCGCTGGGGCGTGCCGGCTTGCCCGACGACATCGGCCCGATGATCGCTTCGCTACTCTCCGAGGACAATCGCTGGGTCAATGCCCAACGCATCGAGGCGTCGGGCGGCATGTCTATCTGACCGCTCGTTCGAGGAGACCGGCGATCGAAAGTACCCAGTGATGAAATGAGGAAGGTCAATGAAATCTCCGACCTCATGCATCGTATTGATTACCGGTGCCAATAAGGGAATTGGCCTGGAAATCGCCCGGCAGGTGGGCAAAGCTGGACACAGCGTATTGGTCGGTGCTCGCGATGTGACGTTAGGTGAAGCCGCGTAGCCCTGGTTGTGGCTGAATTCAAAAAAGTATTGACGTTGTATCTGGGAAGCGTCTTGTCCGAGGACGCAGTGCTAGCGAAGTAAGAGTCGGCCTGCGGCTACTAAGGAGTTCGCTACCAAACTAGACTGGATGTCCGTTGGTGCCAACAAGCCGAGTTGCTACTGGGGAGTTCAGGTTGACCTATCAATGTACGGCCGACTTCCGGATAGCCCGTAATCCGGGATTTTAGGTTTCACTAGGTGCAGATGGAGCGTTGGGTGATTGGATTTGTCATCAGCCGAGAACTGCTCCTGACAACATGGCGCTTCTCAGTACCAACCCTCAGTCGCTCCCGAACTTTCCGCATTGACCATTATCCAGGTCCAGTCGGACGGGAGGTCGGTTGCCCTCATTGGCCCAGAGAATGGTCGATGATTCTGAGGGCAAGGCGATTGGCAGCGGCGATTGTCACATGACGCCAGTTCGGAAGGGTCCAGTCAGCGGGCCAATCCATCGTCCCCAATTCATCGATCCAGTCCTGTGCGGCGTTCCTCGCTTCCTTCAGGCCATATTGCCTGAACACTGCCTCGTAAAAAGCTGCTAACTCCTTCTCCGCTGTTGTCATAAGCTCGGCAACTCGTTCGACAGACGCCTGCTGAGCGTGAACAATCGAGCTGGTTTTCTTATCGCACATGAACCTCATCTCCTGATTGAAATACCGTCCGTCAGATTTATGGCCTCGCACAGCATTGGGAGCCTTAGAAGTGCAATTTCATCCGGCGATACTGGCCTGATGAGGACGAGGTGCGGTCTTTTTAGGGTCGAGCTGGAGTTCTGCCATGGTTCCTCTCGTATTGAAAAATATTTATAAATCGAGGACAGCCTCGATTTTTCTGGATTTAGAATACGAGGATGCCCTCGATTTTGTCAAATTCCGTTCGGGTCTCACCGCAGCAGGAACGCTCGACGCGCCGGTTGGCGGGTATTCTGGACGCGGCCGCGGAGATCTTTGGCGAAGTCGGCTACGAAGCAGCGACTGTGACGGCGATCGCGGAGCGAAGCGGGTCTTCTATCGGCGCGCTGTACAACTACTTTCCGGATAAACAATCCATTGCGTACACGCTGATGAATCAATATGCCCAAGAGCTGGAGGCGCATTGGAAGCCATTGATGGAGCAGGCGGAGATACTGCCCCACGCGGAGTTCGCCGATCGGTTCATCGAGCGCATCACCCAATTCGTCCAGCAGCGTCCGGTTTATCTGAGCCTGCTGGAGACGCCAATCCGCTTTCACCGCGACCCTGCTGCCCGAAAGGCTTCACGAATCGCAATCGCAAATGCCTTTCAGGCAAAGAATCCAGCGCTTTCAAAGGAACAGTCTCTGCTTGCTGCAAACGTATCTCTGCAGATAGTCAGAGGCATGATGACGCTCTATGGGGAAGCAGATTCCAAAGGGAAGGTCCTGGTTGTGGCTGAATTTAAAAAGGTGTTGACGTTGTATCTGGGAAGCGTATTGTCCGAGCACGCGGTGCTAGCGAAGTAAGAGTCCGCCGCGTCTACTGAGGAGTTGGCCACCCATACTGCAGTCTTACTGCGGGATTGGCGTCCGATCACACTTCCGGAGATCCTATGGGATCGAACCGGAGGGTTCCGCAAAACCCAAAGACTCTCTTCACCCCTGAGCGGTTCGGTCGAGTGGCAGTACTCGTGCATCGTGGTTAAGCGGTCAAGATTGATTAGCGCGGAGGGTTGGTAGTCATGCACAACAGAGTGCTTTGCACTCAACATCTGTCGCCGCAGAAAAGAGGCTCCTGACCCACCCGTCCTGCCCACTCACCGTGTTGCCGGACCAAAAGACGGAAGCATTTCATTGAGAGGACGTGAAGTGCTTCAGAACTTCGGCACTGTTCTGGAACAATTTCGCGGGAAGGAAGGAATGGCTCAAGGTCCTAGATTTCGCCTAGGGTGGCCATTAGCGGAAGACTCGCCTCTTGGTGACGACTGAATCTCAAGAAGTTTCACTTGCTCCCTCCGGCTGGGGACTCCTTGCGGAGTCCGAGCTATTTCGACACCGCACGTGCGGCACTCTCAATGACATCTGAAACTTCCTTTGGATGCGAAACGTAAACTGCGTGGCTTGCACCGGCAACTTAGACCGTATGACTATCAGCCCGCTTCGCGTACCAACGTTCCAGGTCCGGGCTGATAGTTCGATCGCTTCCCGCCACTACCATCCAGCTCGGTTTGGTTCTCCAGGCAGCCGTGGTGATCGTCGCTGAGAAATTGTCCGCAAAGTTGAGCACCTGCGAGCGCGCCATGTATGCCGCCTGGTCGCCGGGAAGGTCAGCTGCGAACAATTCATGAAATTGCGCCGGGTCGATATATGTGAAACCATCGGGCGTTTTCTTTATGGCGCCCGATTTGGCGAGGTCGCTCGGAAAGCGCTTTCCGTTGTCTGCTCTTTCTCGCCGGCATCTGGCATGTGGGCCGCGATATATACCAAAGCGACAACCGATGGATCCGCGCCCGCTTCCGTAATTACCGCTCCTCCGTACCTATGAGCGACAAGAATGCACGGTCCATCTTGTTGAGCCAGGAAGTCAGCCGTGTTGAGAACCCTGGACTTGGACGGAAGTCAGTGGAGTTCCGCTATCTTGGGCAATTGCGATGTGCTCCATCCTTCTCCGAGGGCCTTGATTAGAAGCACGCTGGCATCCATGCGACGTTTCAATATGTCGA
Source organism: Candidatus Acidiferrales bacterium (assembly GCA_035603035.1). GTDB lineage: Bacteria > Acidobacteriota > Terriglobia > Terriglobales > Acidobacteriaceae > Sulfotelmatobacter. The sequence continues at coordinate 59,604 of DATNLE010000196.1, forward strand.
CGTCATTCCTTTCATTCTGGAGATCTATGGTCTGTGCAGTGATCACCTGCAGATAAGGATCTGCGCCACCCATGTAGCGGTTTGCAAAAATCTGCAACGACTCTTGCGCGGAAGCTGTCGCCTTTTGCTGTTGCTGAGCCTCCTGTTCAAGGACACGAAGAGCGACGAGGTTGTCCTCAACCTGCTGGAGCGCCGTCAACGTGGTTTCGCGGTAGCTTGCCATGGTCGCATCATAATTGGCGAGTGCGGCTTGTGAGGTCGCGCGCCGGCGCCCGGCATCGAACAATGTCTGCAACATAAAAGGTTCAACAGCCCAGAAGCGACTTGGCGAGCTAAACCAGTTGGTGATCGAATCCCCCTCGAACCCAGCAGACGCAGTCAACATGACCGTCGGGAAGAATGCGGCGCGGGCGATGCCGATTTGGTCGTTCGACTCAGCAACTCGACGCTCTGCAGCAGCAATGTCCGGCCGCCGCTCAAGAAGCTGCGAGGGCAGGCCTGCTGAAATACTCGGAGGCTGTTTATGTAGCGGCGAACCAAAGAGTTCGCGAGCCAAGGCCAGATCTCATCCCGGCTGCGAACTCCTCTTTGCACTCGCCGCTTTGCGATTTAGAACACCTTGCTCGCTGCTTCGAAGTTCCCTCGATCAGCTATTCTGGCAGACGGTGATCGTATGCGGACGAGGTTTTCGGTAATGACAGGAGTCAACGGGCAACCGGAGGAACTCCTTGCCTTGATGGAAGGCGGCAGCCTTCACTGGGTGGCACGAGCCGGATGAATCGAGAGATTCACGTCCGGATCCGTGGGAGGCTCGGGGTGAAATTCCCCGGGCCCTACCCGGCGCAGTCAGCACATGACTGTCCCTACCGCGGTCAAGCTTGCCAGCCACTACCGTCCAGACACGCAAATCGTTGTCATTGGAACTCGTAGGCGCCCATTTCTATCGTGCCACCGACAAATCGGGGTTTACCGCGTAGGTCCTTCAGTGGGAGGTCAGGAGCGGCGTTGTCACCAACGTTGATTGCGGGCGATGTGGACTCTAGCTGAAAGTTCCTGTGCGACGGTGCGATGAACTGCGGGTCCGTGGCAATATTTCCGTTCGTGCCAGCCGTGTTGGCGCAATCGCCGCCG
>DATNLE010000214.1:0-14045 GCA_035603035.1 Candidatus Acidiferrales bacterium
TTGTCTGTTTTTGTTGTTCACGATTCTCGGTCATGCGCAAACTCAGAATCCCAGGTCTCCGACCCAGAGGATTGACGGAAATGTGGCGCCCATTGATGGGAATGACGAGAATCGGGACCGTATCGCTCGCGACATGGCCAAGAAAGCCAACCTGGAGCGGCAGGCCGCACTTAAGGTCGACACCGACAAACTGTTCAAGCTGGCCGCGGAACTCAAAGGGTATGTGGACAAGTCCAATGAGAACGTTCTATCGCTCGAGGTACTTAAGAAGGCGGAAGAAATCGAGAAACTGGCGCGCAGCGTGAAGGACAAGATGAAAGGGCCGAACTAGAACCGATTGGATTGCCGCCTTTGAGATCAACTGCCGGGCTGCGCCGGCGGACAGCCGAGGGCGGTAGTTCCCGCACAACTTTCCTCGTATGACCTTGTCTTCACACACCTTTCGTGACCCGCAACTCTGCTCGGGGCGGCGTGTTTGTATTCAGTAGAATCCGCAGGATGCGGAGGAGGAGAAAGACATGAAACGGACAATTGCGGGGGTTTTGTTGCTGATCGCAATGGGCGCGGGAACCATGTTTGCCGACGATGGATGGCGCGACCGGAGGGATATCCGGCGCGATGAAGCAAAGATCGTCCATGACCGACGGGAGCTTCACCGCGATTTGTATTACGGGAACTACGGTGCCGCGCGGCATGAACGTAGAGAACTGAGCCGCGAGTACAGGGATGTGAATCGCGATCGAAGGGATTTGTATTGGGACCGTCGGTAGCGGGAGTTTTCTACGGCCGAAGTCACGAACGCCATCCGCACTGGCCGGATGGCGTTTGTTTGTGCAGCCCATGATGTGTCCCACGACACCAGCCGGGGCTGCGCCCGGCGGACAGCCGAGGGCGGCTGTCCCCACATTAATCTTACTTGCCGGTTCTGATTCGCATGCCGTAGAAGGAACGGTATACGAAAAAGAAGGAGACCAGGAAGAATGCAATTGCCAGTGCGTTTGTGATCGTCGAACCTTGATCGCGGGTAAGCGTGACGGCCAACTCCACTGCGAGCAGGCCAAACAGCGTGGTGAATTTGATGACCGGATTCAGGGCGACGGAGGAAGTATCTTTGAAGGGGTCCCCCACGGTGTCGCCGATGACGGTTGCGTCGTGCAGCGGAGTTCCCTTCTGTTTCATTTCAACTTCGACGATTTTCTTGGCGTTATCCCAGGCGGCGCCGGCATTAGCCATGAAGATGGCCTGATACAGGCCGAAGACGGCGATCGAGATCAGGTAGCCGACGAAGAAGAATGGTTCCACGAAGGCGAAGGCCAGCGTGCCGAAGAATACGGCGATGAAAATATTCAGCATACCTTTCTGCGCGTACTTGGTGCAGATGGCGACTACCGCCTTGCTGTCGGCGACAGAGGCCTTTTCCACCCCTTCCAACTTGATGTTGGCTTTGATGTATTCGACGGCGCGGTAAGCACCGGTGGTGACGGCTTGCGTGGATGCGCCGGTGAACCAATAAATCATGGCGCCTCCGGTGATCAGCCCGAGAAAGAATGGAGCGTGCAGCAATGAAAGCTTGTCGACATTTTCCGTGAGGCCGCTGGTGAGCGCCATGATGATTGAAAAAATCATGGTGGTGGCTCCGACGACGGCGGTGCCAATAAGTACGGGTTTCGCCGTAGCTTTGAAGGTGTTGCCAGCGCCGTCATTGGCCTCGAGCAGGTATTTGGCGCGTTCAAAGTTTACCGGGAGATTGAAGTCTTTTCTGATTTCGGCTTCGACGTTTGGGACCTGCTCGATCAGCGACAGTTCGTAGACCGATTGCGCATTGTCGGTAACCGGACCATAGGAATCGACAGCGATGGTGACGGGACCCATGCCGAGGAAACCAAAGGCGACCAATCCGAAAGCGAAGACTGCCGGAGCCAGCATGGTTGCGGCTGCGGCCAGGCCCATGGTGCTGAAGTAGTAGGCAATCGACATCAGCAGGACCATGGAGAGACCGAGGTAGTATCCGGAAAAATTCCCGGCGACGAAGCCGGAGAGAATTCCGAGGGAAGCTCCACCTTCTTCCGCGGAGGTGACCACCTCTTTTACGTGACGTGATTCGGTGGAGGTGAATACTTTGACCAACTCCGGGATGACTGCGCCGGCCAGAGTTCCACAGGAAATGATCACGGCGAGTTTCCACCACTGGGTGGCGTCTCCGCCCAGATCGGGAATGATGAAATAGGAAACCAGGAAGGTCAGGCCGATGGAAACGAGCGAGGTGAGCCAGACCAGAGTCGTAAGAGGCGTTTCGAAATTCATGCTATCGGCACTGCCATAGCGGCCTTTAGCGATGACGGCGTTCAGGAAGTAAGAGACGGCGCTGGCGACGAGCATCATGACGCGCATGACAAAGATCCACACCAGCAATTGAACCTGCACGGTGGGATTTTTTACGCCGAGAAGGATGAAAGTGATCAAAGCGACGCCGGTGACGCCATAGGTTTCGAAGCCGTCGGCAGAGGGGCCCACGGAATCGCCGGCATTGTCGCCGGTGCAATCGGCAATGACGCCGGGGTTGCGGGCGTCGTCTTCTTTAATCTTGAAGACAATCTTCATCAGGTCGGAGCCGATGTCGGCGATTTTAGTGAAGATGCCGCCAGCGATACGGAGCGCCGCCGCGCCGAGGGATTCGCCGATGGCGAATCCGATGAAGCATGGGCCGGCATAGTCGCCGGGGATGAAGAGAAGAATGATCAGCATGATGAGGAGCTCGACGCTGATCAGCATCATGCCGATGCTCATGCCGGCTTCGAGAGGAATTTGATAGACGGGGAACGGCTTGCCGGGCAGGGAGGCGAAGGCGGTGCGGGAATTCGCGAAGGTGTTAACGCGAATGCCGAACCAGGCGACACCATAGCTGCCGGCGATCCCCACCAGGCTGAAGACCAGAATGATGACGACGCGCATCGCTTCCATGTGCTCCAGCATGCCGAAATAAAGAAGAATGATGACGGCGATGAATGCCCACAGCAACAGGATGAAGCGGCCCTGGGTGACTAGGTAAGTTTTGCAGGTCTCATAGATGAGCTCCGAGATTTCGCGCATAGCGCGATGGACCGGCAGGTTCTTGAGGCGCATGAAGATGACCATGCCGAAACCGAGTCCGAAGAGGCAGAAGAGGATGCCGATCAGAAGCAGGCGGTGCCCGTCGATGGCGCCGTTCAGAAAGCTGACCGAAGAAAGGTCAGGAAGTTTCAGCGAGGCTTCGCCTCCGGCGGGTTCGCTAGCAGGTTGAGCCAGGGCCGAGGCCGTGCCGACGGTGAGCAGCGAGGCCAGGGCGAGAGATGTTTTCAGGAAACCAGATACCGCGCGGCGTCCTTGGAACGCAGCATTGGCGAGCCAGGTGCGCATAATGAGTCCTCCACAATGAGCGGGTTTTTTGGAATATACGAACGTGTTTCGAGACCGCCTGCCAGCGAAGCATTCCCGTCCGAGCACGGCGTGCAGCACGAGTCGATCGCTGGAAATCCGAACACGCTTCCACCGCAAACCTACAACCAAGTGTTGGAGCTTGGCCGCGTCGGAGTTTGCGCCCGGGTCGACCGGAGACATTACAACTCTGTTCCGAACGTACGAGTGCAAAACGGGCATTTATAACATGTGGGGGGGATTAGGGTCAATGATGCCGCGCCGGACGCCGCCGGACGCGCCGGACGGATGACCGCCCCCGGTGAGGGCGGGCCACCTGGCGAAACCCCTCGGGCCGCCCGGGAGTAGCGGGGCGGCCAGCCAGCCGGCCCTCGGGATCCCGCGCTCGGCGATGGTGGCGAGGTCGGCCTTCTTCGCCTTGAGCCATGCGGGTTCGAATCGCGCCGCGCTTCTCTGAGCACCTCGACGATGCCGTCCTTCGTGATCTTGCCGAAGAGCGCGCTGACACCCGCAGGGGAACGGCCAACACGGAATCTCGGAGCGGGCCGGCCGTGGACCGGCGCGCGCGGCCCATTGCTGCGGCCATCATTCAAAAACCGGCGCAGGAGAACGAGAGATGGCAGCAAGGACGACGACCAGCACGGCGAAGGGTCGCGATGGTCAAACCGGGCGGCATCTGCGCATTCGCACCGTGGCCCGTTGGGGCCATTCCCACGGGTCGAGTCACACCGTAGGCTGGTTGTGAGCAGCTTTCGGGGGAGGGCTGATCAACGGGCGTCCTAAGACTCGATGAGTCTGGGGCGCTTTCTTTTCTGTTCGGGGAGAAGGAAATGAGTTTGTTCAGCAAAGGACCAAAAGACCCAAGTATTCAAATCGGACTCGGGTCAGTTCTTTCAGTGGTCGTTCTCGTTGCTACCGTCGGCTTCTACAAGGTTTCCCGGTATTTCCTGTGGTAAGTGGCGGTGACGCCGCCTAGCACCTCCGAGGCATTCGGCCAGCACATATCAGAACGTAGGCTTCTGCGCCTCTCGCCAATTAATATTAATCAGCGACAGCCCCTAACCGATCAGACAGCCCCGATATTGCCGTACATTGTTGCCTTTTCACGTCTAACAGAGTGGACATGGCCAGCGTTACTTCATGTGGTGTCGCGCTTTAGACCTAAACCGAAACTGGCAGCCGGTTACGATCTCTAACCGCCATGATCTCTGTTCCCCCGCCGCGTTTCGTCTTTCCGACGTTATGTTCCCTTTTTTAGCCAGTGCGAAACTCGCGTCGATAAACGCCTCCCGCACATCGGTGGCGCCTTTAGCACTAAGCTTCGAGGCCAGAGCAGTCATGATCTTTGTCATAACATCCGAGCGAATCCACTGCTGAAAGCGCCTAGACAGGTCGGGAACGAGGGGTATCTGTCGGGAAGTCGGCCCAGGGCGCACCGGTCCTCAATACCCCACCGGATGCCGTTCATGAAGGAGCGGCGGGCTTTTCCAAGGCCCCCAGCCGTCGGATCGTGTTCTTGGCTTTGGAATTAGCGGGTCGAAGGGGCTTCCGCTGTTCGTCGGTCAAATCACGCGAATGGCACAAAACATTGTTGATGCGTTGCCAAGGAGGCTCTGTTATCGGAGAGGCGTTCGCGCCCAAGCATCGCAATAACGGCGGGAAATGGGGTCTGGGGGGCTGCATGATCTCGAGCTTACTGACCCGTGGGGCGCGTTTTTGCGGCGGGCACACAATCCGTAAGAGCTTCTTCCGCCATGTAACCTACTGTATTGCTCCCAGCGGAAACCTGACCTGTTTTTGATTAGGTTCGCGCCAACCTCAGCGGTCATGGGTTAGCTTCAATATCGTTGAACCCTCACGACCACTACGCTTCTCCGTAGCCCAACCAAGTTTTTAAGGCTGGATGTTCGTGGGTCGCTTCACAGGTTCAATTTCCAATAGCCTCTGAGCGAAGCTTGTTGGACTTTCTGTTCTCTTAGCAGGAGGTTAAGCGCCTTGGCAACTGCGTCGGGGCGTTTTCCGAGTTGCTCTGCCAAGTCTCGCACGCTGACGACCACATCCCCGGTCGGGTAGCGTTGATGAACCTCCTGGGCATATCCGGAAATCTTGTTGGCCAGCGAACGCCGTTGTTTTCCTCGCTTGCGCTCGGCAGATTTCGCCCGTGCCTCGTCGGTGTCAAAGACCCGCATACAGACCGCGGTGATGCCAACGACGGAAACTATCGCTGCGACCCACGAAATTGACGGGCGAATATCTGGGATGGAGTTCATAACTGGGATCTTGATGTGAGATCGGGAATTGACAGAATACCTTTTCCCATCGACTGCGCGAAGATTACCGAAGTCCCGCCCTCTGGCTGGTGATCGCCCAGGACCCGCAGGTCTACCCACCGTGCTCGGCATGGCGTGCTCGCAAGATCTCAGCGACTCTGCACCCGCTATCCGCAAATTGCGCAGAGGCTCGGGGCCCGATGAGTTCTCCGCGTTTCAGCATCCGTGCACGGCGACAATTCCCGCGATCACTCCGACAAACGCTCCCGCCGGACCGCCGATCTGCGACTTCGATCCCCAGGGCAGAAATCAAGGAATCCGGTCACCGCCGCACAATAGATTCCCGCCTGCGGCGTTAGCCCGGACGCGATGGCAAATGCCATGGCCAGTGGCAGTGCGACCAGTCCGACCGTCACACCCGCGATCAAGTCACGCAGAAACTTGTCCAGGCTGTAGTCGCGCAGGCAAGGAATGGGCAGCCAGCGCTCTTCTAAGCTAAGCGTTGCACTCGGTGAGAATAAGTCGTGCGGTAGGGGCGGTAGGGAGCGCCGTAAGAATTGGCGCAAACTCACATCCGTCCCTTAATCAGAGTTCTGTTGAGTTTGCGGAGAACAGCCCTTGGGATGGCAACTCTGCGCTGGAATAGGCTGTCTCAGGTCAATTGGCGCATTATCCTCCATAGCGCAGATCCAATGAAAAAGGATGTCAAGAAAAAAGCTTTTCCCCACAGAGCTGAGCCCGCACAGTCAAATTGCCCGATTTCCTCGCCCCTTTTGGCTACGCCTTGCCGAGCGAATCACGCTAACGCCTCATTTTTGCTCGGAGGAATCTGGTGCCGCGCCGGGCGCTTGTCCACCCTGATGGTGTCCTTGGTGTTGGTGGCGGCTCTGCATTTCGTCCCATTTCTTCTGCTGCTTGGAGTCCAGAAGCCCGCGAATCTGGTCGTTCGACGCTTTTCGGAGATCCATCATCTTGGATCGGCGATCGTCCTGCGAGGAATCTGATCGCAGGCTTTCCATTTGCGACTGCTCCGACTTCAAGATTTCCAGCACCTTCGGCTGCTGATCTGAGGTGAGCTTGAGTTGCTTCGTCAGCATCTCTGTGCGCTTCTCCGGATCAAGATGGTAACGTCCTGGCCCGTGCTCGGGCTGCCCGCCCGCAGGTGCAGATTGCTGATCGTTGCTTTGAGGGTCTTGCGAGAAAACTGAGACCGAGGCTGCAGCCACTACGGCCGACAGGATAACTGCGAACAAACAGCGTTTAAGCATAGTGTCTCCTCATCTGAACATTCTGTTCGGTTCCCTTACATGAACCCGATTATGGGGCTGAGGTTGTGAAAACGCTCCGGCTTTTACGAATCTTTACCTTTCGATTGCCGGGCACGGAACGTACGGGATGGCGGAGAACGACACGATCGTCTCGGCTTGAAGCATTCTGCAATTCCGATTTGACACGAATAGACAAAATTCTACGACTGCTTCGTGTCCATCGGGCTATTATCCCTTCTGAGGGGCTGGTGCGCCCAGCATGGAAACCATCAATGACTGCAACGAACGGGCTGGTCTTGCTGCGTCTGCTTTTCGGCCTGACTCTGTTTTCCGGACTTAATCAAGCCCGTTGCCAGACGCAGCCGACTGAGCCTCACGCCAGCCAGCCTCAGGCCAGCCAACAGGCTGGCACGATTCATGGGATTGTGAAATCCGGCAACATGCCGATTCCGGGCGCAGCCGTGGGTATCTCGGCTGGATCGCTCCCCGAGATCATCTCAACCTGGACCGATGTCGACGGGAGCTTTTCCACAACAGTCCCTTCTTACGGTTCCTACACCGTGCGAGTGCAGATGGTCGCGTTTGCTGTGGGCACTGAGCAGGTCGTGGTCGACGCTGCCCACAGCAATGTACTCGCGGACTTTGAGTTGATCCTGTTATCGCGCACGCGCGAGGTGACTCCTCAGCCGAGAAAAGCAGCCGGGCAGGCTCCAGCTCAGCGCGGATTCCAGAACCTTTCAGTGCTGCAGAGCATGGCTGGCCAGGATGCGGCGGGTAGCTCCGTCACCGATGTCGTCCCTTCCGGCATGCCTGTTCCCGGGATCGATCCGAACAGCGCTACCGAGTCGGTCACAGTTTCTGGAAACCCCTCGAATTCGTTCAACGGCATGAGCGGAGACGAACTGCAGCAACGTATCAATGACGTACGCCAACAGGGGGCTGGATTCGGTGGCCCCGGCGGTTTCGGTGGCCCCGGCGGGGGTGGATTCGGAGGCGGAGGTCCCGGTCGAGCTATGACATTTGGTGGCCGCCGCTTCGACGTCAATCATCCGCATGGCTCGATCTACTATGGAATCGGCGACTCGGCGCTCAACGCAGCACCTTATGCTCTCGCCGGCGAGCCAGCCTCGAACCCTGCATATGTGCAGAACAGTTTCGGCGGTTCCGTGGGCGGGCCGCTCAATATTCCCAAGCTCTATCACGGCGGTACGAAGACATTCTTCTTCGCCAATTACAACGGCAAGCACGGGGAGAATCCCTTCGATCAGTTTTCCACTGTCCCCACTCTGCTGGAGCGCCAAGGAAATTTCTCTCAAACACTTTACACGTCGGGGCCAGCCCAGGGCACTCCCGTAGAAATCATTGATCCCACCACCACCAAGCCTTTCCCAAACAACACGCTCCCGCAGATCAACCCGATCGCAAAGGGTTTACTGCAGTACATCCCAGAGCCGAATCTTCCCGGAAGCTTTCAGAATTTTCACTTCGTCACATCCGCGAGCAACAGCAGCAATGACCTGAATGTGCGCGTCAATCACAGCTTCGGGGCTGCGCCTGCAGGCGGAAGGCGCGGCGGACGCGGGGCTCCACGCAACAACCTGACCTTCGGCTTTCACTATCATGGTTCGAAGGCAGCCATTACGAATCCCTTTCCAAGCGTTGGCGGTGGTTCGAGCGTGCGCAGTTTCGATGTGCCCATCGGCTACGTCCGGACAATCGGAAAGCTCACGAACAGCGTTCGATTCGATTTCAACCGCAGCCGGACGCAGACACAAAATCTCTATGCCTTTCACAATGACCTTGCCGGCTCCCTTGGAATCACAGGAATCTCGACGAATCCGTTCGATTGGGGCTTGCCGAATTTATCCTTCACCAACTTCGCGAGCCTGCAGGACGTCAATCCGCAACTACTCCGCAACCAGACCTACACATTTTCCGACAATGTGGTCTGGACACATGGCAAGCACAGCTGGCGATGGGGTGGCGACTTTCGGCGCATTCAACTCAACACCGAGGCGAGCGGCAATGCCCGCGGCTCGTTCATCTTCACGGGGATCAACACCGGCTATGACTTTGCGGACTTCCTTTATGAAGGGCAGTTGCAAGGTCAAACGGCCTTTGGTTTGCCCCAACAGACTTCGGTGGAATACGGGGACGATAACTACCATTTTCATGGCAACTACTGGGATCTTTATCTGCAGGACGAATGGAAGATGCGCAGCAATCTGACCCTGAACCTCGGCGTGCGGTATGAGTACGTGTCACCGCTCGAGGAGGAGAACAATCGGATCGCGAACCTTGATCTCTCGCCTGCAGTGTTGAATCCTGCCCTGGGCACGCCGGCGGTCGCTATGGTTCTGCCCGGGCAAACTGGGCCCTACAGCGGCGCGTTCCCGCCGACCCTGGTGCGGCCGGATCGCAACAATTTCGCGCCCCGGGTCGGATTCGCCTGGAAGCCGTTCTCGAAGACGATCGTGCGCGGCGGATACGGAATCAACTACAACACCGGCGCCTACCAGGGGATTGCGCAGCAGTTAGCTTTTCAGCCTCCGTTTTCCACCACCGCGACTAACATCCAAACCGGCGCCGGAGATCTCACGCTGCAGGACGGCTTCCCGGCAGCCTCCGCCGGCGGCATCTCGAACAATTTTGCGGTGAATCCCAACTACCGCCTGGGATATGTTCAGATTCGCAATCTGGATATCCAGCAGCAGATTCGTCCGACATTGTTAATGAACCTCGACTACACCGGAACGAAGGGAACCGATCTCGACGTCTTGGAAGCTCCCAATCGGACGGCAACCGGGATTCTGATTCCGAATGTCGAGGCTTTCACCTACGAAAACTCGGTGGCCGACTTGGAGGCGAATGCGGGATCGGTACGTCTGCGAAAGAGATTGGCAAACGGATTTTCGATCGGAGGAATCTATACGTTTTCGAAGTCGCTCGACAACGCATCCTCCATCGGGGCCGGTGCTACTTCGAGTGCAGGACGCGCAGGGCTGGGAGCCGGGGGGACCGCGGCTGGCGGAGGCGCTAGCTCATCGAGCAGCGGGTCGGCAAGCGTGGCACAAAATGCGCTTAACCTCGCCGCAGAACGCGGACTTTCGAGCTTCAATCAGACTCACAAGTTCACTGCGGATTACTTATTGGAACTGCCTTTTGGACACGACAAGCGCTGGCTTACGGGAAATAGTCCGCTGCGTGCGGTCCTGGGCGACTGGCAGTGGAGTGGTGACTGGACCATCGCCTCCGGTTTACCTTTCACGCCACGCTTCCTGGGAGACTCTGCCGAGATCAATCGCGGAACCAATGGCACACTACGCCCCGACATCGTTCCCGGACAGCCGGTCAGCATCTCGAGTCCATCGATCGCGCAATGGTTCAACACGGCAGCATTTGTTGCACCGCCGATCGGACAATACGGCGATGCGCGCCGGAATAGTATTATCGGGCCCAAAACGCTTGCCTTCGCCATGGCTTTCACCAAGGTAGTTCCTATTAAAGAATCTCGCGTTCTCGAGTTTCGCGCCCAGGCAACCAACATCTTCAACCACGCGAATTACTCCTCGATCGACACGGTCGTGAATTCACCAACCTTCGGCCGGGTGACGGCCGTCGGAGCCATGCGGCAAATTACGATGACCGCTCGATTCCGCTTCTGAGGAGAGGAACTGATGACTTCTAATCTGAAACGACGGTTAGACAAAACCTTGGCGCTCATGCTGGGGCTGGCACTGATCGAGGTGCCTCTGTCATCGCAGCAGACGAGCGACTACACCCTTCGCGTGGAAAGTGAATTGGTGTTGGTGAACGTGAGCGTCAAAGACAAGCGCGGAAATATTATCGCGAACCTTAAGCCGGAAGACTTCACGATTCTTGAGGACGGTAAGGCCCAGAAGGTGATCTCTTTCGATATCGAGAACATGGATGCGGTGGCAAACCAGGATGTGTCTCAGGCGAAAGTGCCGCTCGATTCGCCACCTGCACCAACCGGCGCAGCAAGCGCGAACATGGCTTCGACCAACTCCCAGAATCAGTTCAAGGACCACCGTCTCATCATTCTTTTCTTCGATCTTTCTTCCATGGAGCCGGATGAAATCGATCGCGCCGTTACCTCGGCCGAGCATTATGTCGACACGCAGATGGCCGCGGCCGACCTGGTGTCGATTGTTTCTCTGGGGAGTTCCCTGCTGGTTAATCAGGATTTCACTTCCGATCATGAGCTACTGAAGAAACAGCTACAGGCTTTCGGCGAGGGCGGCGGCCAGGGTTTTGAAGAAGGCACCACAGGCACGACCGAAGGCACTCCGGACACCGGCCAGACATTTACCGCGGACGATACGGAATACAACATCTTCAATACGGACCGGCGCCTGGAGGCATTGCGTTCGGTGGCAGAAAGACTCTCCCACGTTCAGCAGAAGAAGTCGTTGATTTATTTTTCCAACGGCATGGACCGGACGGGCATTGAAAATCAGTCAGAACTGAGGGCGGCTACCAATTCAGCCGTACGCTCCAATATGGCGATCTACACCATGGATCTCCGCGGCCTGCAGGCGATCGTGGCCGGGGGAGAGGCGCAGAACGCCAGCTTGCGCGGCACTTCCGCCTATTCCGGGCAGTCCATGATTAATGCCCTGAACTCCAACTTTACAACCCAGGAAACTCTGGTCACTCTGGCAAGCGATACTGGTGGACGCGCCTTCCTCGATTCCAACGATTTCAGTCAGGTCTACAAAGGAGTTCAGCAGGATACTTCGACGTACTATCTTCTGGGATATCACAGCACGAATCCCGCCAGGGACGGGCGCTACCGGCGGATCTCCGTAAAGGTCAACGTCCCCGGCGCGAAAATCGACTTCCGGCGCGGCTACTACGCCCCCGCGGACTATCGGCATTCTACCAAGGAAGACAAGGAGGTGCAGCTCCAGCAAGAACTTGCGGCTGAACTGCCTGTCACGGACCTGCCCTTATATCTTGGTGCCGCCTACTTCCGGGTTGAGGCAAACAAGTTTTTTGTCCCCATCTCGCTGGTGGTGCCGGGCTCGCAGATTCCCTTCACGCGCAGTAGCGACCGCGATAAGGCAACTCTGGATGTCATCGGCGTCGTGCTCGACGGCGAACACCATCCATTGACGAGCATTCGCGATACGGTCAAACTCGCGGTCGATACTTCCTCGGAAGTTCGAAAAAAGAATGTGCAATATGACAACGGAATAAGCCTTCCGCCGGGCAAGTATCACCTGAAGTTTGTCGTGAGAGAAAACGAAACCGGGCGAATGGGATCATTCGAGACCGACCTGGAGATTCCCGACCTCAAATCGCAACCCATCAAGATGAGCTCGATAGTCCTCGCGACTCAACTGCAGGCGGCGGAGAAGAGGGCGGCTCCCAACCCGCTCATTCGCGACGGCCAGAAAATCATTCCAAATGTGACTCACGTCTTCTCCGCCGGACAGCACCTGCTTCTCTACTACGAAGTTTACGATCCAGCTCGGGCGAGTTCAGAAAAACCTGGCGAAGGAGAACCGGCGAAAAACGGTATTCACCTGCTGACGAACGTCGCATTCTTCCGCGGGAAAGCGCAAGTATTCCAGAGCTCGCTGGTCGAATTGACCGACATGAACGCCCGTGACCGCAAGGCTGGCGTCTTCCAGCTGGACCTGCCACTGAACCAGCTCAAGCCGGGATTCTATACATGCCAGGTAAACGTGATCGACGACGCTGCCGGTCGTTTTCTTTTCCCGAGGGTTGCCCTGCTGATTCGGCCTGAGACTACCATTGGATCCCGCTAAAACCAGTTGTCTTCACAAATGTTGGGTATGACCGTAGACGTTGCCCGCTCGTACAATCGAAGGGCAAGTTGAGCGATGGACGCAATCGGTAGTGATAAGTCAGCCAGCGGATACCAATTTCTACACCTGCTGCTCACGAGGGCGCATCCGGTTCCAGCCCGATGTGATCGTCAAGCGCTCGCGAAAACGCTGCTTTTGCACCCCGGGTATCGCTCCGTTGTCTGAATCGAAACAACCCCAAAGCGGGGCAGTGCCGTTGGCTGCGGGGAAGACGGTGCTGGGACGGTCGAACTCACCGGCGGCAAGGCGAAGTTCACCACCACCAACTCCCGCTGCGGGAACATCGCCAACAGTTCGGCGGCGGTCACGCCAGTGGAACCAACAAGTAACTGTCGATAAAGCGCCCTTACGCGGCCCTGGAAGGAACGCGCTCCCACCGTCATGCACGGTCTTCCACGGTCGTGACGACAACAAGCTCCAGCCACCCAGAAAAGGGTGAATGAGGTTCCTGCACGAAAGCAAAATTACAGCGTTTTCTTTGACTTCCAGCCGCCTGCGCCTTAGAGTGGCTGGACCCCTTGGGGCGGGGATGTCCCTTGCTCGATCAGACCATTTCACATTACCGGATCATCGAAAAGCTGGGTGGCGGCGGGATGGGGGTGGTCTATAAAGCAGAGGACACGCGTCTCGGCCGCTTCGTCGCCCTCAAGTTTCTTCCCGAAGATCTGGCCGAGGACCGCCAGGCCCTCGAGCGCTTTCGGCGCGAAGCCAAAGCCGCGTCGGCGCTGAATCATCCCAACATCTGTACGATTTACGACATTGGCGAGGAAGGCAATCGCACGTTCCTCGTCATGGAATTCCTCGACGGCGTCACCCTCAAGCACCTGATCGGCAATCGCGCGATGGAGTTGGAAACAATTCTGTCGCTGGGCATTGAAGTCGCCGACGCCCTCGATGCGGCGCACGCCGGCGGCATTGTTCACCGCGACATTAAGCCCGCGAATATCTTCGTCACCAAGCGCGGGCACGCCAAGATTCTCGATTTCGGCCTGGCTAAGGTGAAGGCGAGCGCGGCCACATCCGGGGAAACGCCCGACGTGACGGCGCCCACGGCGGTTGCCCTCGAAGAGCATTTGACCAGTCCCGGTTCAACGCTGGGCACGGTCGCCTATATGTCGCCGGAACAAGCCAAAGGGAAAGAACTCGATTCGCGCACCGATTTATTTTCCTTCGGCGTGGTGCTTTACGAAATGGCCACGGGAACGCTGCCGTTCCGTGGAGAAACGTCGGCCCTG
>DATNLE010000246.1:0-4142 GCA_035603035.1 Candidatus Acidiferrales bacterium
CGGATGCGAGGGTCATCTGTTCGGCGATTCCGGAGTATGCCGGTACCATCAAGCCGGCAAGCCTCAATCATTGGTCGGAGGCGAGCACAATCGATGTTTGCGTACTGCGGTCGCCCATGGGTGTGGCCGAAACCGGTTCCATACTGCTCTCCGACCTCGAATTGCAAGTGAACACGATCGCCTTCCTTGCGCATAATCTCGTGATCCTGCTTGACCCGAAGCAGATCGTCTCGAACATCCACGATGCATACGAACACCCATACTTCAAACTGAGGCCATATAGCGTTCTGATGACCGGTCCCTCCGGTTCCGGAGATATCGGTGGGATTGTCGTTCATCCGGCTCAGGCCGCGAAGACTCTAACCGTGGTCCTCTCGCCTACTCCGAATGCCGGTAAGCGCACGAGGTGAATGCAAATTCATCGATGTGCAAGATTTGCTCGAGTCCGCCAATAAAACATTAAGTCTGGAGATGTGAAATGCTTAAAGGCTTCAATTATCCTCTTACTCCAAAAGGCAAATCGACCCTGAATCCGCCTCCGCCCTGGTACTACTCATCCGACTTTCTCAACATTGAATTCTGGTCGGAGCCCTCTGCCGTGGCGGCTGTGTTGCCTCCTGGGCTCGACCCCGACCGCTCCGCAAATGGTCACGCCAATGCTTGTTTCTACGATTGGCAGTTCAGCGGGAACGACGAAGAACATCTCGACCCGGCCCGTTATCAGTACCGCGAGTTTTTCATACTCGTAGATGCCTTGTACCAGGGCAAGCCAGTCGCTTACTGTCCATATATTTTCGTGGACAACGACGCGGCAATTGCCCGGGGTTGGTCGCAGGGTTACCCCAAGCGACTTGGCCAGGTATTCCAGACAAGGTATTACGCCGCGACGGGAAAGGCGGGACCTGCCCTCGCAGCGGGATCGAAGTTCGCTGGATCCGTTACATCCGCCGGACAAAGACTTGCCGAGGCAGTTGTTACGCTGCGAGAATCGGTAACCGACATGGCGCTGTTGAAGCAGAAACCTGTCGTCAATCTCCTTCACTGTCCGCGTCTTGCCGCTGATAAGCAGGACCAGCCGGCAGTTCACGAGCTGGTCGAGAACGTTCCGCGCGATGTGAAGATCGAGCAAGCGTGGATCGGTGAAGGCTCTTTGACGCTGCCGGTCTGCAGAGGCGAAGAACTTTCCGACCTGGCGCCCGTCCGTACTGGCAAAGGTATGCGGGCTTCCCTGGCATACGTTGTCGATGATCTAAAAACCCTGAGGGATTTGAGAAGGTAATGCTCCGAGTGGCATAATTTTCTGCCTCTTTTTTGGCGCCGCGGGTTTCAGCTCTGCCGGCGTGAAACCTTCCTGCGTTTTCACGCCACTTTTCAGCAAGCACGCGAGTTCAGGAATTCAACCAGGTTCGGGAAAGGAATGACAATGGCAAAGAGAGTGGCTGACTTGCTGGTAGACGTCTTGGTGGGAGCGGAGGTTCAGCGAATTTATGGAGTCCCGGGCGATTCGCTCAATGGCATCACGGATTCGATTCGCACCCGCGAGGACATCCAATGGATTGGCGTGCGCCATGAAGAGGCAGCCGCCTTCGCGGCCGGTGCAGAAGCGCATCTCACTGGCAAATTGGCGGTGTGCGCCGGAAGCTGCGGGCCGGGAAACATGCACTTGATCAATGGCCTTTACGATTGCCAGCGCAGCCGCGTCCCCGTTCTGGCCATCGCGGCGCAAGTTCCGAGCGCTGAAATCGGAAGTGGCTATTTTCAGGAGACTAATCCAGTACAGATCTTCGCCGGGTGCAGCCATTATTCCGAGCTGATCTCGCAGCCAGAGCAGATGCCGCGCGTGCTCGAGATTGCGATCCAGACCGCGATTTCACGGCGTGGCGTTGCAGTAGTTGTGATTCCAGGGGATGTGGCCTTGCGGGATGCGGTTGAACAAAAACCGCGGCTGCTATTTGCCCCGCCGAAACCGACGGTGTGCCCGTCCGATGACGAACTGAGTGTGCTTGCGGATGTTCTCAATCGCTCAAAGAAGACGACCATCTTTGGAGGCGCCGGATGCGCCGGAGCTCACGGCGAACTGGTTGAGCTCGCGGGCAAGCTGCAGGCTCCCATCGTGCACGCTTACCGCGGCAAGGAGTTCATTGAGTATGACAACCCGTTTGATGTAGGCATGACCGGCCTGCTCGGATTCTCATCCGGCTATCACGCAATGATGAGCTGCGATACGCTGCTGCTGATCGGCACCGACTTCCCCTATCAGCAGTTCTTTCCCAAGAACGCGACCATCGTGCAGATAGATCTTCGAGGCGAGCAGATAGGGCGTCGCTGCAAAGTTGATTATGGTTTTGTTGGAGACACCAAGGCCACTCTGAAAGCGCTGCTGCCCAGGCTGCAGAAGAATCAATATGAAGAGCATTTGAAAGAATCGCTCGAGCACTATCGTAAGGCGCGCCAGGATCTGGACAAGCTGGCAAGCGGCGATTCCGGCGCAAAACCTATCCATCCACAATATGTCGCAAGCGTGATTGATAAACTCGCATCCGATGATGCGGTCTTCACCTTCGACGTTGGAACGCCGGTTATCTGGGCGGCGCGCTATCTCCGGATGAATGGAAAGCGCCGGCTGGTTGGTTCTCTCAACCACGGCTCCATGGCAAATGCACTACCGCAGGCCATCGGCGCACAAGTCAGCCATCCCGGCCGGCAGGTCATCTCCATGTCGGGCGATGGTGGCTTGGCGATGCTCATGGGCGAACTGCTTACGTTGCGGCAGCACAACTTGCCGGTGAAGCTGGTCGTTTTCAAGAATGACTCGCTCGCCTTTGTGGAGCTGGAAATGAAGGCCGGAGGCTTTCTCGATTTTGCAACTAATCTTAAGAATCCCGACTTCACAAAGATTGCGGAGGGAGCGGGCCTCCTTGGTCTGAGAGCCGAAACTCCGGACCAGGTAGAACCGGCGATCGCGCAGGCTCTTAAACACGATGGACCGGCATTAGTCGAGGTTCAGGTGTCGCGCCAGGAGCTTTCGATGCCTCCAACGATCAGCTATGAGCAAGTCAAGGGCTTTGGCATTTTCATGCTCAAGGCCGTGCTCAGTGGACACGGTGATGAAATCATGGATCTCGCGCGAGTGAACCTGCTCCGCTAGCGGATTCCGCTCGAGCAGGAAGATAAATGATTCTGAGGGCCCGCCCGGTCGCGCGCCGAAGGCCCATCTCACCGGTTCGATTCGACGAGAGGTAGGCGTCGCAGGGCCGATTACCGGGAGCGTCAGCGCGCCCGGAAGACTTACCTGCGGCATCCTCTAAGGTCGTGTCAACTCCTCAAGTGCGTAAACAAATGACTCATACACTTTGCCTGTAGTTTGGCGCATACCCAACTCGCAAGTCCGATTTGCAGAAACGAAGCAGGTGTCGTCCCTGGAGCTCTGAATTTGTACGATTGTGTCGCGTGTGGCGGAGTGAACCAACTCGGGATGCAGCAGGCCACGGTCGCCAGCAGTTCCGCAACAAGTGGTTCCCAAAGGAATTTCAGCGCTGTCAGCTAGCGCGCCGGCGATTTCGAGGAGGGTCTCACTCAGGCCGAGGTGCGCCATCGAACAAGTGGGATGGACCAGGATTTTTGGGATCGTTTTGCGAATTCGCAGTGAGGGCATAAGGTCTTTGCACCAGGCGATCGAATCGATGATAGTGATAAGTTTCAGTCGATTCTTACGTTCATCGTCGAGATGCTCTAATATGTCGTCTTTGAGACCGAGCGTGCAAGAAGCCGCGTCCACCACCACCGGCAATTTTCCTCCGCCACTCCAGCGCCACAGCGCATCGCTCATCTGTTCGGACATCCATGTCTGCCCGCGCTTGTAGCCCTTGGAGTTCCACGGCGTCGAGCAGCAAAGACCTCTCACGTCATCGGGAATCCAGAGAGGCTTGCCCGCGCGGTCAGAAAGAGCCACGAACGTTTCAGGAAGAGCCGGCGATGCCGGCTTGGTGCTGTCCCTCCCGAAGATGCGATTGATGCACGCCGGGAAATACGCGGCTACCGCACCCTCGCGTCTGGTGCGGGGAAGGTCGGCGGGAGCGGCGTGCGGCATGGGGCCAGCTACTGCAGGAACCAGATCCTTGCTGACAATGCTGCGAGCCACA
>DATNLE010000254.1:0-38074 GCA_035603035.1 Candidatus Acidiferrales bacterium
GGTGGCTCCCAGCGCGCGAGCGGACGTTTATATACCGGCGCATCGTCGGTCAGGGCCTGATTTGGAATTTCCGCGACGAGCTCGCCGTGATGCAGCACACGCAATTTATTACCGGTAGTCACCCTTCCGACTTCGACGGCGTCCAGCCCCCACTTTTCAAAAACGCGAAAGACCTCGTGTTCGCGGCCTTTTTGCGCGACCAGCAACATGCGTTCCTGGGATTCGCTCAACATGATCTCGTACGGTGACATGCCAGTCTCGCGCTGCGGCACGCGATCGAGTTCAATTTCTATGCCTACACCGCCACGCCCGCCCATCTCGCAGGTCGAACAGGTTAGTCCCGCGGCGCCCATATCCTGAATGCCGACGATCGCTCCAGTCTGCATAGCTTCGAGGCAAGCCTCAAGGAGCAGTTTCTCAAGAAACGGATCGCCCACTTGCACATTTGGGCGCTTGGCTTCCGAGGCCTCGCTGAATTCCTCACTCGCCATGGTCGCGCCGTGGATGCCGTCGCGTCCGGTCTTGGCGCCCACGTAGATCACCGGATTGCCTTCGCCAGCGGCGCGCGCGTAGAAAATTTCATCTTTACGCACCAGGCCCATGGCGAACGCATTCACCAGCGGATTGCCGGAGTAGCAGGGTTCGAACTTGGTTTCGCCGCCAAGGTTAGGCACGCCGAAGCAATTGCCATAGGACGCGACTCCGCTGACCACGCCTTCGAGGACGGAGTGATTTTTGTGGATCTGTTTTTGGTCCGAGCTCGGCTCGGCCGAACCGCCGAGGGCGGCCGTTGCTACACCACCGGTGATCGGTCCGAAGCGCAGCGAATCCATGATTGCGACTGGTCTGGCGCCCATGGTGAAAATGTCGCGCAGAATTCCGCCTACGCCGGTGGTTGCACCTTGAAACGGCTCGATGAACGAAGGGTGATTATGCGATTCGATCTTAAAGGCGCATGCCCAGCCGTCGCCGATGTCGATGATCCCGGCATTTTCCCCCGGTCCTTGCAGCACGCGCTTGCTGCGGGTAGGCAGACGCTTCAAGTGGACGCGCGACGATTTGTAGGAACAATGCTCGCTCCACATCACGCTGAAGATGCCCAGCTCGGTGAGCGTGGGCTCCCGTTGCCCGAGAAGCTGCTTGATCTTTTCGTACTCGGCGGAGGTGAGGCCGTGCTGCCGCAGGGTCTCCGCAGAAAAGGCAGAAGTTATGGAGGCAGGCATGTGGAAACACTATTGTCGCACTTAGCGGGGAGGCTGGGTAGGGCCGTAATCACCATTTGTTTGAATCGTCACTTCCCGGATTTCCGGTAAGATGCCAGCCAGATGAAGTCGATGATTGTAGGCACGGCTGGGCATATCGATCACGGTAAAACCGCTTTAGTAAAGGCCTTGACCGGGATCGACGCCGACAGGCTCGAGGAAGAGAAACGTCGCGGAATCACCATCGATCTCGGATTCGCGCACATGAACTTGCCCGCACCCAACGGCGAAATGCTGCGGTTGGGATTTGTCGACGTGCCCGGGCACGAGCGCTTTGTTCGCAACATGCTGGCGGGCGTGGGCGGGATCGATTTAGTGCTGCTGGTGATTGCGGCGGATGAGGCCATCAAACCACAAACGCGGGAGCATTTCGACATTCTGCAACTGCTTGGCGTGCGGCGCGGGATTACGGTCCTGACGAAATCCGATGCGGTGGATGGGGAGACGCTGGACGTGGTGCGACTGGAGGTGGAAGAGTTTCTACGCGGAACATTCCTGGATTCGGCGCAATCCCCCATCCTCGCGGTGAGTTCTTTGACAGGTGCAGGGCTGGAGGAACTCAAGCACGCCATGGTTATGGCCGCTGCCGAGGTGCAGCCGCGGGATGGGCGTGCCATCGCTCGCCTGCCGATTGACCGGGTCTTCACCATGAAGGGGTTCGGGACGGTAGTTACCGGAACTCTGGTAGCAGGGACGATTCTCCGGGACAACGAGCTGGAAGTTTTCCCGACCGAGAGGCGCGTGCGGGTGCGCGGCGTGCAGGTGCATGGAGATTTTGCAGACGCGGCCACTGCCGGGCAACGAACCGCGCTAAATCTGGTGGGCGCCAGCACGGAGGAATTGTCGCGAGGGATGACGCTGGTACCTCCCGCCACCTTGGAGAAAACGCGGTGGGCGGATGTTTCGCTGCGACTGCTGGCTTCGGCGACGCGGCCGCTGAAAAATCGAGCACGGGTGCATCTTCACTGTTACACCATGGAGACGGTGGCGGAGGTGGTTCTCTACGGGAAGAGGGAGCTCGCGCCCGGTGACAAGGCGTTTGCGCGGTTGAAGCTGACCGAACCGGCTCTGCTGTTGCCGGGAGACCGGTTCATTCTCCGGCAGTTTTCGCCGGTCGTGACGATCGGCGGTGGGGTTGTTTTGGACGCGGCGCCGATTGCCCGTATGCCGGAGCACGGCGAGTTCTTGGAAACATCGGCGGAGGGCAAGGCGACAGCAATTCTGGCGGCACGGGTTGCAAGACGGAATCATAACGGCATTTCGATATCGCAACTGACGGCGGAAACCGGCTGGACGAGGAACTTTATTGAGGCTCAACTCACCGAGGCAGGCAAGGCGGGGCGCGTGGCGCGGGCTGGAGAACTGCTCCTGCATTTTCCCGCGCTGGAGGCGCTGAAGCTCGACATCGCAGCTACGGTCGAAGACTTTCAGAAAAAGAACCCTCTCGTCAGCGGGATCCAGAAACAGGAACTACGCGAGCGGGCGAGAGCCTCAGCCGAAGTGTTCGAAGTAACCCTCGAAATGCTTGTGCGGGAGAAAAAGATTGAAATTGTGGGTGACGTAGTGCGCTTACCTGGTCACGGCGTGGTGATGAAGGATGAGGAGTCGGAATCGAAGAAAAAGATTGAGGACGCATTCGCCTCGGCGGGGCTGAAAGTTCCGGCGCTTCATGAGGTAATCGCCGGACTGAAGATCGACAAGGTGCGGGCGCAGAAAATTGTGACCCTCCTGTTGCGGGACAAGGTCTTGGTCAAGGTTTCAGACGAGCTGGTGTTTCATCGTAGCGCACTCGAGGAGTTGCGGCGGCAACTGCTGGCGTACAAGGCGAAATCGGCAACCGTCGACGTCGGCAAGTTCAAGGAGCTGACCGGAGTGAGCCGCAAGTATGCAATTCCTCTGCTGGAATATCTGGATCGCGAGCGAGTGACACGACGCGTAGGAAATGCGCGGGAAATTCTTTGATTGCGGATTTCCGGGTCGAGACGGATGTGCGGAAGCAGAACTTGGCTTATCCGTGTGATGTCCTGAAGGCGGTGGACTGCGACTTAAATTTTCTCCTCCGGAAATTCCAGTTCCAATCCCAGTGGATCGGTGAAGCGGTTGGTCAGATTGGCAAGTCCGGCCAGCATGTGGACATCGACGATCTCGGGATCGGAGAAATGCTTCTTCAGCTCATCGAAGTCTGTTTCCGCGATTTCTTGCGGAGCGCGGGTTAGTCTCTCGATGTAAGTTAGCGCCGCGCGCTCTTTTTCACTGTATCGCGAATAGTTACCGGTCTTGAGCGCCGTCCAATCTTCAGCCGTCAGACCGGCACGTTTCGACGATGCGAGGTGGTGCTGGGTGCAATAGCGGCATCGGTTGATGAGGGAGACTCGGAGATAGATCATTTCATACAACTTGCGGTCCAGGGATCTTCCAACCGTGGCATAGAAGGGGAGAAAACTCTTAAGCATCTCGGGGCGATGGGCGAGGGCTTTCTGCACATTACCGGGCTTGCCACGGAGCGTGGTGTCGTAAATTTCGCGCACTTCCGGAGACGCGGACTCCTGAGCGATAAGGGTGATGCGTGCCATCGAATCCTCCAGGTTCAAGATTCCTTCATGATAGATGAATCGCGGAGGTGACGAATCCCAGAGCGAAGTGACTGGCGTACTATGACGTGGTGAAGGTGCAGAGCGCCAAAAAGACAACTGCCGAAGCCGTGCGGTTATTTCCCGGCCAGGGCGCCTGGCAGGAGTGGCTGGAAAAGAATCATCTCAAATCCAATGGCTTATGGTTGCGGCTGGCGAAGAAAGGTTCAGGACTGAAGTCGGTTTCATACAGCGAAGCGTTGGAAGTCGCCCTTTGCTACGGCTGGATCGATGGCCAGAAGAAGGCTGAAAGCGAGCAAGCCTGGCTGCAGCGGTTCCTTCCCCGATCGGCGAGAAGTATTTGGTCGAAGATAAATCGGGAAAAGGCGCTTGCCTTAATCGCGCAGGACCAGATGAAGTCCGCGGGCTTGAAAGCCATAGAGGCAGCGAAGGAAAACGGGAGTTGGGAGTCCGCCTATGATTCGCCCCGGTCGGCCGAAGTGCCAACCGATCTGCAGGCGGCGCTGGATGCGAGTCCAAGGGCCCGGGAGTTTTTCCAGTCGCTCGACCGAGCGAACCGATACGCGGTGCTGTTTCGGATTCAGACCGCGAAGAAAGCTGCAACTCGGGCTGCGAAGATTCGTCAGTTCGTAGAAATGCTCGAACGAAATCAGAGAATTCATGAGCCCCGCAAATTGCCCGGCCACTCGAAGTAGTCGGTAAACCATGCCCAGAGTCAGGATTATCGGAGCAGGATTGGCTGGATCGGAAGCGGCGTGGCAGTGTGCCAATCGTGGCGTGGAAGTTGAATTGTTTGAGATGCGGCCGGCGCGTTCGACGCCGGCGCACCAGACGGCGGATTTCGCGGAACTCGTATGTTCGAACTCGCTGAAATCAGATTCTGAGAATACGGCGCCTTGGCTGCTGAAGGAAGAGATGCGGCGAGCGGGATCGCTCCTGCTCGATATTGCCCGTCAGTGTGCGGTTCCGGCGGGACATGCGCTGGCGGTGGATCGAGTCACATTTGCCGCAAGAGTGACGGAGGCGATTTCGCGTGAACCGAAAATTACCCTGCGGCGGGAAGAAGTGACGCGGATCGAAGAATCGGACCACGGGGTCACCATCATCGCTAGCGGGCCTTTGACCTCGGACGCTCTGACCGGAGAAATTGTGCGGTTAAGCGCATTTGACGAGCCGTCGAAACCTCAGCCGGCGAATCGTCCGCCCCCTCAGGAGCCCGCCCCACCCGCTCCTTCCTTATATTTTTACGACTCGATTAGCCCGATTGTGGAGGCAGATTCGATTGACATGTCGCGGGTATATATGGCGGCCAGGTACGACAAAGGCTCGGCTGACTATATCAACTGTCCAATGACGCGGGACGAATACGATTTGTTTTACGATGCGTTGCTGGCGGCGCAGTCTGTGGAGGAACGCGATTGGGAGAAATTGAATTACTTTGAGAGTTGTTTGCCGATTGAAGAGATTGCGCGGCGCGGCCGGGATACGCTGCGCTTTGGTCCAATGAAGCCGGTCGGGCTGAAGGATCCACGTACGGGACGAATGCCGTACGCGGTGGTGCAGCTGCGCCAGGAGAATCTGCGAGCGGATTCCTTCAACCTTGTAGGATTTCAGAATCATTTGAAATTCGGAGAACAGGCGCGCGTGCTGCGCATGATTCCGGGGCTGGAGGGCGCGCGGTTTCTGCGCTATGGCCAGATTCATCGCAATACATACATCAACAGCCCGGCGCTGCTCGGCGAAACGCTGCAGATGAAAGCACATCCGTGGGTTTTATTTGCCGGACAGATTTGCGGCGTTGAGGGCTACGTGGAGTCGATTGCAACCGGGCTGATGGCGGGAATATTCGCGGCGGACTTGGTGCACGGAGTTCAGCCGGTGGCGCCGCCGCGGGCTTCGGCGTTCGGATCTCTAACGCATTACGTCGCCCATGCAGAGGCCAAGAACTTCCAGCCCGCCAACATTACCTTTGATCTCCTGCCTGCTCTGGAGAAAAAGATTCGCGATCGCAAACAGCGGCATCGGGCGCAGTGCGAGCTGGCGCTAGGACAGTTTGACGAGTGGATGGAAGTGGCGGGAGCGACGGCAGTCAAAGCTTGAACTGCGGAGGGCTCGGACCCGGTGCCCGGAGAGCGCGGAGAGATGCCGTTGGTTGCGCAGCTTGAGATTCGCCGCGCCGGGCCGGAGGATGCGGCTGTAGTTGCCCGGGTGCTGCATGAATCGTTCGCTGAATTTAAACCCCTTTACAGCGATGGCGGCTTCGCTGCGACGACACCGCGCGCCGAGCAGGTTCTCGCGCGCATGCGGGAAGGACCGGTTTGGCTGGCGCTTCATGAAGGGGTGGCACTGGGCACGGTAGCGATCGTGGTAACAGGCGCCTCAGCCTACCTACGTGGCATGGCCGTTTTGCCGGCGGCGCGCGGCTCTGGGACAGGATCTGCGCTCCTGCAGCACGTAGAAGACTGGGCCCTGAAAGCAGGATGCGCCAGAATGTTTCTCAGCACCACTCCATTTCTTGGTGCGGCTATCCGCTTGTATGAAAGGTTTGGCTTTCATTTCACAGATGAACAGAAGTGCGAGTTATTTGGTACTCCTCTGTTGACCATGGAGAAGAACATCTCTTCCATGGGGTAAATACAGTAGGGCGCCGTATGCAGCTTTGCCCAGAACTGCTTATCCCGCACAACGCCCGGGGACAGCGCGAAGTTTTCTGCAACAAAACCCTTCAAGGATTCGTATCCCAGATAGTGAGTCCAGGCGGGCGCGGCAGGCTTACGTTCGTTGCCGTGTCTCGTCCAATCAAAGAAGCGCCATGACCCTGCGGGACCTCATTGTCGATGTCGTGCGCACCTTGTGGGCACACAAGCTGCGCGCGTTCCTCACGATGTTTGGCATCGCCTGGGGGATTGTGTCGATCGTGCTGATGGTGGCGGCCGGCGAAGGGTTGCGCAGGGGGCAGGAGGAGCAGTCCCGGACGCTGGGCAAGGATGTGATGATCGTCTTCCACGGCCGCACCAGCCTGCAGGTAGGCGGAACCCACGCCGGGCGACTGATCCACTGGGACGATCAGGATGTGCCGGTGGTGCAGGCCGAGGGGATGGACTGCGAATATGCTATCCCGGAACTGGAGCAGCAGACCGTTTTAACGCACAGCAACTTCAACAACGCGTCTCTCACGGTAACCGGATCGTATCCGCAGTTTAGTGAGATCCGCAGTCTGAACGTGGGGCTGGGCCGTTTCTACGATTGGAACGACATGCGCGAGGCGAGGCGCGTCGCGTTCCTGGGATCGGACGCAGCCAAGCAATTGTTTCCGGGGCGCAACCCGGTTGGCGAAAATGTTTATTTGAATGATTTCCCGTTCGTCGTGATTGGCGTCATGGCGAAAAAAAAACAGGATTCAAGTTATGACGGCTGGGACGTAAACAAGGTTTTTATTCCGTTCTCTGCAATGCGGCGCGACTTTCCCGACAAGCCTCCGGGGACGCCCACCACGTTCGACCAATTGCTGGTGACACCAAAATCCGTGGAACAGCATGAAGCTTGCAAACACCAAGTGCGGGTCGCACTGGCGCGCATGCACCGCTACGATCGCAACGATAAGGAAGCGTGCCCCATATGGGATACGGTGCAGGAGGCCAAAGCATTCCGGCAGATGACCGACGGCATGAAATATTTCTTGGGCGCGGTAGGAATCGTGACATTGCTGCTGGGCGGCATTGGGGTGATGAACGTGATGCTGGTAGCCGTGCGCGAGCGGACGCGAGAGATTGGCGTGCGCAAGGCGATCGGCGCCCCGGCAGGAACAATCCTGAGGCAGTTTTTTGTCGAAGCGCTGATTATCGCATTACTGAGCGGAGGGATCGGCCTGGGGGTGGCATTCGGATTTTGCGCGCTGGTGAACTTGTTACCCATGCCGGATTTTTTTGCGGGTCTGATTCCAGACTGGACTTCGGGTCTCATCGCCGCCGGTCTGCTGGGAGCGATTGCGGTGGGCGCAGCCCTGTATCCGGCACGAAAAGCGGCGTCGGTTGATCCCATTGAGGCGTTGCGCTACGAGGCCGGTGGATAGCGGAATGCTGATTGAAATCATTCTAGAAGCCTGGATCGCGCTGAAACGAAACCTGACGCGCAGCTTCCTCACCATGCTGGGAATCGTTTGGGGGATTGCAACGGTCACGCTGCTGATCGCTTACGGCAGCAGTTTTCGCAGCATTCTCGTGCATGGGTTTGACGCCTTCGGCAAGAGCGTGGTGATTTGCTGGCCGCAGCAGACCAGCGAGCAGCCGGGCGGCCAACGCGCCGGGAAAAAAGTTGTTGTCGAGCAGGTCGACGTGGATATGGTGAAGGCTACTGCGCCACTGGTGAGACACGTGTGCCGGGAAACCGTGAACCGTCCTGGAATTTCTTATGGGGACCGCATGGTGGGAACGGCGGCGGTCCGAGGAGTCTGTCCGGAATATGGCGAGATGCGCAATGAAATACCGTCCGAAGGGCGCTGGATCGATACCGGGGACGAGTTGGAAAGGAGGCGCGTCATCTTTCTGGGCGGCCGCCTCAAGGAACAATTGTTCAGCGGGCGGCCGGCGGTAGGGGAGACGGTCGAAGTGGGTGGAGTTCGATTCACCGTGGTTGGAGTGATGGCGCGCAAGATTCAGCTCAGCAACTATTTCAGCAGCGACGATGAATCGGCGTGGATTCCCTACGCCACGGCTGGAGAGCTGTGGAACACGCGTTACGCGGCTGTGTTGTTGTTTGAGCCCTTGGCACCGCAGTTTGAAAAGAAGGCGATGGCACAGGTGTTGGCAGCGGTGGCCACCCGGCAGAATTTTTCGCCCACCGACCCAAAAGCTTTCCAGATGTTCGGGCGGGATGAATTCCGTCCGGTGATTGATGCGCTTACGATTGGGCTGCAAGTGCTGCTTGCCTTTGTTGGAACGTTGACCCTTGGGATCGGCGGCGTAGGTGTGATGAATATCATGTTGGTCTCGGTGGATGAACGGATTCGCGAGATCGGCCTGCGCCGCGCTTTGGGAGCACGGAAGCGACACATCAAGCTGCAGTTTTTGGCGGAAACGTTGTTAATCATGTTACTGGGCGGCGCGATCGGCGTGCTGCTGTCGTATCTCATCGCGTGGGCCGTGGGAACGCTCCCCATGATGGGGCCGCTGTTCGAAGATGACTCCGGGCAGGGCGATATCCACCTGCGGATTTCGATGATGACGGTAGTGCTTTCGAGTGCAGTGCTGCTGGTGGTGGGAGTCATCAGCGGGATGGTTCCGGCCTTGCGGGCGTCGAAACTAGACCCGGTCGAGGCGCTGCGCTACGAATAAACCAGGCAAGACTTGGGCTTGGTTCGAGCGTCCTCATTTTCTGATCTTCAGACTTCTTTCGAAATTGATTTGATCCGGGGCGCAATTCGCAGTAACTTGCTCCTGAGCCGTTCGCATCACGAGGTGCACTTTGCCGATTTCCCCGGTTGATACGATCCCTCTTGCCATTGAGCACACCAAGCAGCAATTGTTCAAACCATTCCGGTTTGGTCAGTGGACCAAGCTCGCAGTAGTCGGACTACTGGCGG
Organism: Candidatus Acidiferrales bacterium; assembly: GCA_035603035.1. Taxonomy (GTDB): domain Bacteria; phylum Acidobacteriota; class Terriglobia; order Terriglobales; family Acidobacteriaceae; genus Sulfotelmatobacter. Next base: position 9,435 of record DATNLE010000254.1, read on the forward strand.
GCGAACTCGGCTCCGGCGGCGGGTTCAACGGGTCCAACTTTAACTTTAACTTTCCACAACATCCGGGAAGCTCGCGGCTTTCTCTTCCGGGGACTTGGGGAGGAATTGATCCCGCGCTCGTGGCCGCACTGATCGCAGCCCTGGTGGTTGCCGCATTCACATTCGGGATCATCATGATGTATGTAAGCAGCGTGATGCGCTTCGTCCTGTTCGATAGCGTCTTGGCGAAAGAATGTCGCATACGGCAGGGTTGGAGCCGCAGGCAGGGCGCGGGATGGCGCTATTTTTTGTGGCAACTGCTCTTTCTCGTGGTTACGCTGGGCTGCTTCCTTGTGCTAATCGGAGTTTCTGCGGCTTTGGCTTTCGCAATGGGATGGCTGAGGGAACCAAAGCAGCATGTGCTCCCGTTGGCGCTGGGCGGCATTGTTCTCTTCTTTGTGCTGTTGATTTTCTTCCTCACCACGACGGTGATCTTCGTGCTGACCAAAGATTTTGTCGTCCCCCAGATGGCTCTGGAGAATATCGGCGCGCTCGAAGGATGGCGACGGCTGTGGCCGATGATCAAATTCGAGAAAGGAGGATACGCCGGCTACGTCGGGATGAAGATTTTGATGGCTATCGGCGCGGGGATCGTGGTCGGCGTTGCCAGTCTTATCCTGGGCGTGCTGATTGCGATACCGACCGTGGGCCTGAGCATCCTTGCGGTTCTAACCGGTAAGTCGGCCGGACTTACCTGGAATGTTTATACGATAACGCTCGCGGTAGTGGTAGGGAGCATTCTGCTGGCAATTTTTGTATATTTGATCGCTTTGATTTCTGTGCCGGTCATCGTGTTCTTCCCCGCATATTCGATTTATTTTTTTGCCGCACGGTACCCTGCGCTGAGCGCCGCGCTTTATCCGGCACCTCTGCTGTCGCCTCAAATTCCAGCGGGAGCGCCACCGCCATACGAACCTCCGCCGCTGCCTCCCGCTGCCGAGCCCATTGCATAGAGGCGACCGCGTTCTGCTCAGGCGTTCTTGGCTGGGCAGCAGGTGGGTGCGGCTAGGAGAAAAGACGACCGCTGATCCGTTTGCCCGTTCCAGGAGCGGTCCAGCGCCGGATTGAACGATAGGTAACACGGACCGATTTTCTTATCCAAAGCTAGGACGGATTTCGCAGTCCAGCGATGGGGTGGCCGAGCTTGCGCTGATCGCCGATCTCGCTGCACAAAACTCAGGCCCACCCGCCAGTGCCACGACTCAGGAACGCGTGGTTGGCGAAATGGGTCGATTATCAGAATCGCTTTCGGGGCGGCTTGACCCCGAGCGCGACCGCCAACATTCGCGAGTTACCCGTTGATCTGCGAGAAAGTTGAGCGCCGAAGAAACTGTCCCTGTCCGGCGCGACCTAAAAACCGGTCTCCGTCGATCACGACGCGGCCGCGAGAAAGAACGATGTCCGGCATGCCCGTCACCTGGATGCCTTCAAACATCGAGTAGTCCACTCGCATGTGGTGAGTCTTCGCGCTGATTGTGTGCTGGCGTTTAGGATCAAAGATTACTAGATCGGCGTCACTGCCGACTGCGATCGTTCCTTTGCGCGGATACAGACCGAAGAGTTTTGCCGGAGTCGTCGAAACCAGTTCTACGAATCGATTGACGCTGAAGCGTCCCTGAGCAACGCCACCGGAATAAATCAGGCTCATGCGGTGCTCAATGCCCGGGCCCCCGTTGGGGATTTTTGTAAAGTCACCGCGTCCGAGTTCTTTCTGCTCCTTAAAACAGAACGGACAGTGGTCGGTGGAGACGACCTGCAGGTGATCGCGTTTGAGGCCGCTCCAGAGTCTTTCCTGGTGCCACTTTTCGCGCAACGGCGGGGTGAACACATATTTCGCGCCTTCAAAGTCGGGCACGTCAAAGTTTTCTATCGACAGATACAAGTATTGCGGGCAAGTTTCAGCGTAAACGGGGAGGCCGCGGTCACGCGCCTCCCTGACTTTTTCCAGAGCCTCGCTGCAACTCAAATGGACGATATAGATGGGGGCGCCGGCCATTTCCGACAGCGCAATCGCGCGGGAAACAGCTTCTGCTTCTGCCGTGGTGGGGCGCGTGAGAGCGTGATATTTCGGACCCGTCTTGCCTTCTGCCAACGCCTGTTGGACGATTACGTCGATCGCGCTTCCGTTTTCGGCGTGCATGCAGATGAGCCCGCCGTTCTTCGCGCTGGTTTGCAGGGCTCGGAAGATGCTGGCGTCGTCGAGCATGAAGACACCGGGGTAGGCCATGAAGAGTTTGAAGCTGGTAACGCCTTCGCCCACCAGGGCATTCATCTCCTGCAGTTGACCATTGCTGATGTCGGTAACGATGCAATGGAAGGCATAATCACTGACGGCCTTCTGCGAAGCCTTCTCCATCCAGGTGTCGAAAGCTTTGCGCAACGGCTGGCCCTTGTATTGAATGGCGAAGTCGATCAGGGTAGTGGTTCCGCCGAAAGCAGCGGCGCGGGTTCCGGTTTCAAAGTCGTCGGCGCTCGTGGTTCCGCCGAAAGGCATATCCAGATGAGTGTGAACATCGATGCCGCCGGGGAAAACATACTTACCGGACGCGTCCACTACCTTGGTAGCGTTTTCTCGGGGAAAGTCTTTGCCGAGGGCTGCGATTTTGCCATCTGCGATTGCCACATCTGCCACGCAGGTATCGGTTGCAGTCACCACGGATGCATTACTGATGATTGTGTCAAAGCCCATTGATGTCTCCGCGCGCCGCTGAGATGAAACAGGAATTCTATGCTAAACTGCCGGACTTCAGTTCCTGATATTTCCGGAGTGTGAAAGGGGCTTGCCATGCAGTTTGGCATTACGCTAAAGCCGGACATCTCGGTAGAGCGCATCGTGGGCTTAACGCGTCAAGCCGAGGCTGCGGGTTTCGAGTACGGATGGCTTTTCGACTCCCACGTTTTGTGGATGGACCCCTACCCTTTGCTTACGCTGATGGCGGCGAACACGCAGCGCATGCGGCTAGGCACCTTGGTGACGAACCCGGCGGTACGCGATCTCACGGTAACCTCCAGCTTGTTCGCCACACTGAATCTAATCTCAGGTGGAAGGATGGAATTGGGGATTGGGCGCGGAGACAGCTCCAGACGCGTACTGGGTAAGAAGCCGGTGAGCTGGTCACAGCTGGAGACGGCGGTGAACATTTTTCGCGATCTCACCGCGAGCCGCGAGATCGAATATGAAGGCCAGCCAACGCGACTCACCTGGGCCAAAGTTCCTCCGCGCGTTTGGATCGCGGGCTATGGACCCAAGGTATTGCACATGGCAGGCCGGGTTGCCGACGGGATCATTCTTCAGTTTGCCGATCCTGATTTGATTTCCTGGTGCCTGGGCTTCGTGAAAGAAGGCGCGCGCGCTGCGGGCCGAGATCCGAAGCAGATCGAAGTAATGTCGGCGGCTCCGGTTTGGGTTTCCGATGATTTGGCCGCGTCCCGCGAACGCGTGCGCTGGTTTCCGGCTCTGGTGTCCAACCATGTGATGGATCTGATCCGGCAATACAAGCCCGAAGACCTGCCGCCGGCGCTCACTTCGTACGTGCAGGACCGCGGCGGCTACGACTATTTGCACCACTGCGTGGTAGACAGTGACAACGCAAACTTCGTATCGGACGAGGTGGTGGATCGTTTTTGTGTGGTTGGGCCGGTTGCAGCGCATCATGCAAGGCTTCGCCAGCTGGCCAGGGTGGGGGTGACTCAGTTCAACTTGTATTTGATGTGCGGCGACGAGGAAGAATCGCTGGACGTTTATCAACGCCAGGTCTTGGCAGGATTCCGGGCAGCCGCGCAAACGAAAGGCTGAGGTTACGAGACTGGCATCGGCCGAAGCACGGGGGGTGGCTGAAACTTCATCATGGCGTAGTAGGCCAGGAAGGAAACGGCGAAGCCGACGAACCACGAATAATCATACAAAACGCGCACGGACGGGACGGCCAGGCCCACCAGTGCAGTTCCCGCTCCCAGCACAAGCGCGGCCACGGCGCGCCAGTTGAATCCTTTAAAATACTCGTAGATTCCTCCGCGAAGATATAAGTCGTCCAGTTGCAGAAGACATTTACGAATCAGGAAATAATCGCAGATCATGATACCGGCGACTGGCCCCAGAAAAGCGGCGTAGCCACCGAGCCAGCCGAGGATGAACGTGTTGTAATCGGCGAGCAGTTTCCACGGCATCAGCGCGATACCCATCAAGCAGGTGATCACGCCGCCGGTGCGGAAGCTTATTTTCCGGGGCCACAGATTGGAGAAGTCATTTGCCGGCGATACCACGTTGGCTCCGATGTTGACGTTTAGTGTCGCCAGGAGGATCGCGATGAGCGCGATCACGACAGCCGCGGGAGAGTGAAAGCGACTGAGCAATTGGACCGGATCAGAGATGGCCGTTCCATAAATCACGACCGTGGCCGAGGTCACGGCGATGCCGATAAAAGCATAGAGGGTCATCGTCGTCGGCAATGCCAGCGCCTGGCCAACGATCTGTTCACGCTGGTTCCGTGCGAAGCGGGTGAAGTCGGGAATATTCAAAGAGACCGTCGCCCAGAAGCCCACGGTGCCATTCAGAGCGGGAATCAGAAATTTCAGGAAATCTTTTGTGCTGTTAAATCGTGATGGCGCGGCCAGCATCGGACCGAAGCCTCCTGCACCGTGATAGGCCCAACCTAGCAGCAGCAGTCCCACGGCTAACAGTACCGGTGCACTGATCCCCTGCAGGATCCGAATGTATTCGATCCCCATCAAAATAACGGCGAGGTTGATCAGCCAGAAAAGCAGAAAGCAGACGGCGGTGGCGTAGGGGAAGTTTTTCCATGACGGCGCGAGAGTCGCCAACAAAGTGCTGATCGCTTCACCGCCGATCCAAGTCTGTATACCAAACCATCCGCAAGCGACCAGGGCGCGCAGGACCGCGGCCAGGTTCGCTCCCAGCACGCCAAACGATGCCCGAGCCAATACCGGGAACGGCACTCCGTACTTGGCGCCGGGATGGGAATTCAACAGCATCGGCGCCAGCACGATCACGTTGCCGAGAAAAATTGTCATCACCGCCTGTTTCCAATTCATTCCACCCTGAATCAAGCTGGCCGCCAGCATGTAGGTGAGGATATTCACCGACATCGAAATCCACAGGGCTGCGAAGTTATACGTTCCCCAGTGCCGGCGGTCAGCCGAAGCGGGCGCGAGGTCAGGGTTGTAGAGAGGGCTGGATTCGATCCGGGATCTGGCAGGGGAAGGCTCTAGCGTGGTCATCAGTTTCAGTTTTCACAAATAATCGATAAATCTGCGGAATGCCCGCTTCAGTCCGCTGCCGCGGCTTCTCCGGTCTGCGCGGTGATCGGTCCATAGCTTTCCGGGCGGCGATCACGAAAGAACTGCCAGACTTTACGAACTTCCCCGATCATGTCCAAGTCAAGCTCGGCGACCACCACTTCGTCTTTATCCCGGCTGGCTTGGGCGATAATTTTGCCGCGCGGATTGCAGAAGTAGCTCTTGCCGTAGAACTGCCCAATGCTCCATGGCTTTTCGACGCCCACGCGGTTGATGGCGCCCACAAAATAACCATTGGCTACCGCGTGGGCGGGTTGTTCGAGTTCCCACAGATATTCCGAGAGACCGGCTACGGTTGCAGAAGGATTGAATACGATTTCGGCTCCATTCAATCCCAGAATGCGGGCGCCCTCGGGAAAATGACGATCGTAGCAAATATAAACTCCGACCCGCGCATATTTGGTTTCGAAGACTGGATATCCCAGATCTCCCGGGGTGAAGTAGAACTTCTCCCAGAATCCGGGATGGCAGTGAGGAATGTGGTGCTTGCGATATTTCCCCAGATAGCGGCCGTCGGCATCGATCACGGCGGCAGTATTGAAATACACTCCAGGCATCTGCTCTTCGTAAACGGGAACAACAATCACCATGCGATGTTTGGCGGCGATCTTTTGCATCATGCGCACGGTGGGACCATCCGGCACTCGCTCGGTTAGTTCATACCAGCGAACATTTTGCTCCGCACAAAAATAAGGACCGTAGAAGAGCTCCTGCAGGCACAAGATCTGCGTTTTCTTTCGCGCCGCCTGCTCGATCAACTTCAGATGCTTGTCGATCATCGCTTTTCGGATCTGGGCGAGCGGACGCTCTGTGCTGAGCGCATTGCTGGCTTGAATCAAGGCACAGCGCACAATTCGAGGCATGGGAATTGGACCTCCGAGGAACGAAACTATAGCAGAAAACTGCGGCCGGCTGAGCTTCTGCCGTACAATCTAGGGTGCGAGGCAAGATGATGTCAGAGGATCACACGAAGCATTTCGGTGTTTCAGACCGCGCGAATGAGGGGACCGCTGGCCAAGTTGTGCAGGATTCCCAGGCACCCATCGCTACGCTCTCTGGCCATCCCTTGCTGTCAAATCGCGGCATTCCGCTGAATCTTGATTGGGTCAAGCAGGTGCGCGTGAACACCAGCGCGGTGGAGCGCCGCGCGCAAACCCATGTTGCCCGGCGAACGGTGAAAAAAGAATGGCAGGCCGCGTGGCTTCTGCGCGCTATCTCCTGCATGGACCTGACGACACTTTCCGGCGACGACACGGACGAACGCGTGCGCCGGCTTTGTGCCAAAGCGCGGCAGCCAATACAACCCGAATTGGCCAAGCAGCTCGAAATCGAGGAGCTCGGGATCAAGGTGGCCGCGGTCTGCGTTTACCACCGCTTCGTTGAAACTGCGGTCAGGGCGCTTGAGGGCAGCGGCGTTCGAGTGGCCGCGGTCTCGACGGGATTCCCGGCCGGACTATCGCCAATGCAGGAACGTGTGGCGGAAATTCGCCGCTCAGTTGAGGCCGGAGCTGATGAAATCGACATTGTAATCACGCGGGCGCATGTGTTCGGCGGGAAATGGCAAGAACTATACGACGAAGTTGCCCAATTCAAGCGGGCTGCGGGACACTGCCACATGAAAGCGATCCTAGGCACGGGCGACCTGCTCACGCTGCGCAACGTCGCGCGCGCCAGCTTCGTCGCGATGATGGCAGGAGCGGACTTCATCAAGACTTCCACCGGCAAGGAATCCACGAACGCCACACTTCCCGTTGGCTTCGTGATGACACGAGCGATTCGCGAGTATGCGCAGGAAACCGGGATGGCAGTGGGTTTCAAACCGGCTGGTGGGATCCGTACGGCTCAGCAATCGACGCAATGGCTGGCCCTCATGAAAGAAGAACTGGGAACACCTTGGATGAAAGCCGAACTCTTTCGTTTCGGGGCAAGCGGACTGTTGAATGACATTGAGCGGCAGCTGGAACACTACGCCACGGGGCGGTACTCCGCAGAATACCGGCATCCCCTTGCATAGAAGCCGGACGAGGAAGAAAGCGAAAAACTTCAAATGAGCATAGCTGAGAAATTCCTCACCCTGGAATATGGTCCGGCGCCCGAAGATCCGAAGGATGCACTGCTGTGGCTCGACCGGCATCAACGCCAGTTCGGTCACTTCATTGGCGGCGCGTGGCGCCCACCCATCGAAGGCGGATTCTTCGACTCGACCGATCCGTCTACAGGAGAAAAAATCGCGACGGTGGCGCAGGGATCGGCCGCGGATATTGATGCCGCGGTCGAGGCCGCGCGCCAAGCATTTCCCAAGTGGCAGTCTCTTACGCCGCATACCCGTGCCCGTTATTTGTACGCCATGGCCCGCGCCATTCAGAGACACTCGAGACGGCTCGCGGTGCTTGAAACCATCGATAACGGCAAGCCGATTCGTGAGAGCCGCGACCTCGATATCCCGCTCGTAGTCCGCCATTTTTATCATCACGCCGGCTGGGCACAGCTGCTGGATACTGAGTTCCCGAACTACTCAGCCTGCGGAGTCGTCGGACAGATCATCCCGTGGAATTTTCCCTTGCTCATGCTGGCGTGGAAAATTGCGCCGGCCATTGCTACCGGAAACACGGCGGTGCTGAAGCCGGCGGAGTTCACTCCGCTAACCGCGCTGGCGTTTGCCGAGATTTGCCAGGAGATCGGCCTGCCCAGCGGGGTGGTCAACATCGTCACCGGCGATGGCTCCACCGGCGAGGCGCTGGTAAAGCATCCCGGCGTCGACAAAATTGCATTCACGGGATCCACCGAAGTGGGGCGCGCGATTCGCAGTGCGACTGCCCGGAGTCACAAACGGCTCTCGCTCGAACTTGGCGGCAAATCTCCTTTTGTTGTCTTTGAGGACGCTGATCTCGACAGTGCGGTGGAAGGATTGGTCGATGGAATCTGGCTCAATCAAGGACAAGTTTGCTGTGCGGGTTCGCGTCTGCTGATGCAGGAAAGCATCGCGGAGGCGCTCATGGAAAAAATTCGGAGCCGCATGGGCACGCTCCGAGTCGGTTCGCCGTTGGACAAAGCTATCGATATTGGCGCCATCGTCGCTCCGGTGCAACTGGAACGCATTCGTCGTCTCGTGGATCAGGGAGTTGCCGAAGGCGCAACCTGTTGGCAACCGCAGATCGAGATGCCGACCCGTGGGCTTTACTTCCCCCCAACTTTGCTGAGCAATGTGCATCCCAGTTCAGCGGTTGCGCAGCAAGAAATTTTCGGACCGGTACTCGCTGCGATGACATTTCGAACGCCAGCCGAGGCGGTGGAACTAGCCAACAACACCGTCTATGGCCTGGCGGCCTGTGTTTGGAGCGAGAGTATCAACGTGTCTCTCGCAGTGGCGGCGCAGATCAAGGCCGGCGTGGTCTGGGTGAATTGCACCAATATGTTCGACGCGGCCTGCGGGTTCGGCGGCTACCGCGAGAGTGGCTACGGACGCGAGGGCGGACGAGAAGGGCTGTTTGAATATCTTGAGCCATCATGGTTCAAGACTGCCCCTCAGCTTTCCGCTTCAGGGCGCCAACCCGAGGCCTCAAGGGATGGACAACCGGCGGATGGGGCCATAGACCGCACGGTGAAGCTCTACATCGGCGGCAAGCAGGCGAGACCCGATTCAGGCTACAGCTTTGAAGTGCGAGGCGAGCGCGGGGAGTTGCTGGGGGAGGCGCCACTCGGAAATCGAAAAGATATTCGGAACGCGGTAGAGGCGGCGCGCAAAGCAACCACCTGGGCTAAGACTACGGCCCACAACCGCGCACAGGTTCTCTATTACATGGCGGAAAATCTCTCGCTGCGTCAGGAAGAAATCTCCCGCCGTTTGGCAGCAATCGTCGGCGAGGCGCCGGCGGCCAAGGAAGTCGCGGCCGGCATCGAGCGGATTTTCTCCTATGCGGCGTGGGCTGACAAGTTCGACGGCGCTGTGCACAATCCGCCATCGCGAACCATCGCCATCGCCATGAATGAGCCGATCGGCACGGTCGGAATCATTTGTCCTAACGATGCCCCGCTTCTAGGTTTGTTGTCTCTCGTCCTGCCCGTGTTGGCGGCGGGCAATACCGCCATCGTCGTCCCCTCGGAGCTCTATCCGCTCATTGTGGGAGATCTGTATCAGGTCTTTGACACCAGTGACCTGCCTGACGGCGCCGTGAACCTGGTCACGGGATATACCTCACAACTTCTCAAAACCATCGCCGAACACGCTGACGTGGATGCAGTCTGGTGTTTTTCGGACGAATCCAACGCCGCGGCGGCGAAGTCATTTTCGGTTGGGAATTTGAAACAGGTATTCACCAACGAAGGCCGCGCCATTGACTGGTTTGACGCGAAGCAAGGGGAAGGACGATGGTTCTTGCAACATGCCACTCAAGTGAAAAATGTTTGGGTTCCTTACGGTGAGTGATCTGCCGGTCGCGATGGCGATTGACACAATCAAGCACGCCAAATAAACTCGGCGCTCGCTAGCACTCTCAAATAAATTATGCCCGCTCGTCCTAGAGTTGCGGTGGTTGGCAGTGCCAACATCGATCTGACAACGTTTGCAGACCGCTTTCCCAAGCCGGGAGAGACCATCTTCGGTCAGAGATTCGATCTCGGATTCGGGGGCAAGGGCGCGAATCAGGCGGTCGCTGCACGTTTGTGCGGCGCGGATGTATTCATGGTCGCGCGCGTGGGAAGCGATCTTTTTGGTCCCGCCACAATCGACAACTTCAAAAGGATGGGTATCGACACCAGCCACGTCAAACAGGTGGAAGGCTTGTCGAGCGGCGTTGCCCCGATCTTCGTCGATCCGGACGGACAAAACCGCATTCTGGTTGTCAAGGGAGCGAACGACGCGCTGAAACCAGCGGATGTGGATGCGGCTGCCGAGATGTTGAAGGCCGCAGACTGCATCGTGCTCCAGTTTGAGATTCCTCTGGAGACGGTTTATTACACGGTAGCCTTCGCGCGAAAAAACGGGATCCGATGCATCCTGAATCCTGCTCCCGCCCAGCCGGTAGACATGCGCGAACTGACCGGCCTGGATTATTTCGTTCCCAATGAGAGTGAGGCCGAAACCATCACAGGGATTGCGGTACGAAGTCTCGACGACGCGAGGGGATGCGCAGAAAAACTGACCCGAGATGGAATTCGCCGCGTCATTATTACCCTGGGATCCAAAGGATCTCTTCTGGCGGGCCGTGAGTTAAGCGAACACGTGTCTGCGTTTCCGGTGAGAAGCATCGACAGCACCGGCGCCGGTGACGCATTCATCGGGAGCTTCGCGGTGTTTCTCGCGGAAGCAGTACCGGAACAAAAGGCGGTGCGGCGCGCTAATTTGTATGCCGCACTTTCCACGACAGGGGTAGGAACACAAAAATCCTTTTATGATCGGCAGCGCTTCGATGCGGAGTGGACTAGCCGGGGCGAGAGCTGAGCGCGACCAGACTCTGCTGCGGAAATTCTGGTGTGCCGGTGCGGAAATTTGGCACCGAGTGCTCCCTTGCTGGTACCGAAAAGTCTTGACTTCGTAAGGAGTTGCCATTTATAAGGTGCTCTCTACGGTCCAAGTCCTCCAAAATTTTCATCTGCGGAACGGAGACTCTATTCGTCGTTCGGTGAGGGCCGCCGAGAGGAGCTTTGATGTTGAACAAGAGAGCGCTGCTCGTAGCGGTTTTCTGTTCGCTTGTGTTCGCAAGCGGCCCATTCCTGCATGGTCAGGCCACCGGCAGTTTCTCAGGAACCGTCAGCGACAAAGCCGGTGCTGTAGTCTCGGGGGCAACGGTGAAGGTGAGTTCCCAGGACACCGGTCTTTCCCGAGAGGCGACAACTGACGACTCCGGACATTATCTGATTCCCTTACTGCCGGTAGCGCAGTTCACAATTCGAGTGACGTCCCAGGGATTCCAGACCACGGAGCAGAAGGATGTCCGCTTGCAAGTCGATGAACATCGCGAATTGGATTTCTCGCTCGCGCCGGCGTCAGTGAACACGTCGGTTGAGGTTAGCACCACGGAAGTGGCGGTAGAGACCGCAAATCCAACGCTGGGCCAAGTCATTACCTCCGAGCAAGTCGCGGACCTCCCGTTGAATGGTCGCAACTTTGTTCAGCTGGCCACCCTGACGCCGGGCACGACTTCATCCACCAGCCCAGTCAGTTTTTTCACCAGCGCTGCCAGCAGCGAAGCCGCCACTCGCGGTTCGTTTTCGCTTTCCTCGGGCGGTTCGCGCGAACAGGAAACCGACTGGCTGCTCGATGGCAACGATAACAACCAGCTGGATGAGGGCGGAATTGCGATTTTTTCCGAGATCGACGACATTCAGGAATTCAAGGTGCTGACCTACAACTACTCGGCCGAATACGGTGAGCGCGCCGGCCCCACGGTATTGGTGACCACGAAATCTGGATCAAACCAGTGGCACGGTTCTCTGTTTGAGTTCTTCCGCAATACCAAGCTTGATGCCACTCGCTTTTTCTTTACGTCCAAGCAACAATTCAATTTGAATCAGTTTGGAGGTTCGCTGGGCGGGCCCATCAAGCGGGACAAAACATTTTTCTTTCTCGATTATCAGGCCAAAATGCAGCGTGAGGGCGTACCCTTCACCGGCTTCGTTCCTACGACTGGAATGACGACGCCCTTCGACGCCGCCGGGGACTACGATTTCAGCAGCGATCCACTCGGCGTTACACCCACGAATCCTTACGCGGGCGGAACGTCCTTTCTATGTGTACCCGGCACTAAAACACCCGAGCCGGTACTGGCGGACGGATCACAGACTCCCGGCCTGGGCCAGGCCTGCGCCACGATTCCCGGCGCCTTGGTCAATCCGATTGGCGCGAGAGTAGCGCTGCTTTATCCAACGCCCAATGCGAACCCCGCAGGTGGTTTCAACTACGAGAACCAGCCCGTCAGGAAGCTCAACGAGGGGACTTGGGACGTTCGGCTGGACCACAATTTCTCCAGCAAGGATTCCGCGTTCGCCCGCTTCAGCTACGACCAGGCAACGAACTTTGTCCCCGGAGGCTCGCCGACATGGTCGGAAGCCAACGCCTTTGGCAGTAACCAGCACATTGAAAACCACGGGCGGAATGCTGTAATCACCGAAACCCACGTCTTTTCTCCGAACTTGATTAACCAGGCCACCGTCGGCTACAACCGAATCTTCAACCACATTCTCTCGTTTGGCACGGGCACGTGCGAAGCGGCAAAGCTCGGCATCCCGGGGGCGGACCTGGCCAGCCAGTGCGATGGCATCACCGGCTATCCCGCCAGCCTGAACCAGGCGTCCCAGGAATGCGTAAGCTGCGGTCTGACTTCGTTCGATATGTCGGCTTACTTTTCTATCGGCGACCGCGGATTCGCGCCATACCAGGGCGGGACCAACGTCTACTCGCTTTCCGATACGCTCGACGTAGTTCATGGCAAACACGAGATCCGGGCCGGACTGGGGTTTCGCGCCGAGCAAATGAATATTCGAAATAACGCTTTCCAGGACGGCTTCGTTGTAAATGTCGGCTCTGCGACCGGAGACAACATCGCCGACTTACTTCTGGGCAGCATGGGCGTTTTTGCCGCCCACGATCAAACATTTCTGGGAGCAACCACAGGCCGCCGCTGGAAACTGTTTCGACCCTTCGTGCAGGATAACTGGCGGGTCACCCCCAATTTGACCGTGAATCTCGGATTTGCCTGGGCCCTGGCGACGCCGGTAACCGAGGAGGCCAACCGGCAGGCGAATTTCGATGTTGCAAGCCTTAAGTGGTTCGTCCCAGCAAACAGCCCGGGCATAAGCGGCTGCACGGTCTGCGTCCCTACGAATGGGGCTGTGGGCATCCAATTTGACAAAACCGCTCTGGAACCCCGGATCGGATTCGCCTGGAAGCCCATGGGCAGCGAGAAGACGGCTATTCGGGGGGGCTACGGTATCGTCCACGATTCCGCGTGGAACCAGGGTGGACAGGGGTTGTGGCAGAATCCTCCATATTATGCGGAAGTGGATACGGGAGGGCTTTGTGCCACCCCGACTAGCACCGGCTGCGGTCTCTCGAATGGCTTCCTTGTCGCGGCTGGTACGCCTTCTTCCACGCCCGTGGCTGGCGGCGCGGTCTTGAGCTCGCCGGTGAATCCTCTGCTCTACACGGGAACCATCCAGTCTGAGAACCGCAACCTTAAGCAAGGCGTGATTCAGCAATTCAATCTGAATGTCGAGCGCCAGTTGCCGGGAAATGTGGTGCTGACGGTGGGGTACGGAGGTTCCCGCAGTGCGCATATTCTAGTCGGCCAGTTCAACGAGAACCTCAATGATCCTAGCGCCTGCCCCAACGGCGCAAATCCCGTGGCCGGATACACACTGGGCTGCGGCTTTGGATTCTTCCCTTACACAGTGAACCAGCCTGGCGGAGGAATCTTTCAAAGCGTTGACATCAACAACAGCATCGGTGCCGCCCGTTATGATTCCTTGCAGGTCAAAGCCGAGACCAAGAGCATGCGGCATGGTCTCTACGCTCTGATCGGCTATACCTATTCCCGCAATTTCGATACCGGCCTGACCGATGGTCTCGGCACGAACCCAGGCGCGCTCTACTACCCGTTGCCGGGCACTGCGAAGCTGGATTGGGGCTTATCTCAGCTGAACCTCAATAACAGTTTTACCGCCAGCGTCCTCTATGACCTGCCTTTCGGCAAAGGCAAGAAGTATGGCAGCAGCTGGAGCGGCGCCACCAACGCTGTCCTTGGGCATTGGCAAGTGAATGTGATCGAACGAGCGACATCCGGATTCCCGCTGTTTGTGGTCGATAGCGGCGGCGAGGCGGGGGTTGATTTCTCCTATAATGGAGACTCTTTTCAGCGCCCGAACTTAGTGGGCGATCCGAACCGAGCCGGCGACGAAGGCGGCAATACAGGCTGCCCGACGCGGATCCACACGCTGCAGAACTGGTTCAACCCTTGCGCTTTCGCCAAGGCCCCAGCCGGCGAACTGGGTACAGCCCCGCGCGCTCCGGTTTATGGCCCCCGTTTTGTAAACACGGACTTCTCAGTCATCAAGAATTTCCCTTTCCGCGAAGGCATGGGTTTGCAATTCCGGGCTGAGTTCTTTAATCTGCTTAACCACGCCCAGTTCTTCCTGAACGGTTTCGCCGACACCGGACAGCAGGACATCAATACTCCCTCCAGTTTCGGAGTGGTCAATAATACGGTAAATAATCCACGGCTGATTCAGTTTGCTCTGAGGTTTAATTTCTAGAGCTACGCTTTGCGATGAGCTGGCGCCCCCTACAGCGGAAGGCGAGCGTTCGTCTTCTAAAAATAACGCGCGGGGGAAGGGGTACGTTACTTTGGTGCCGCCGCGGCCTGATCCTAAGTGCGCCGCTGAATTGGGGGTTACGCCGCGCGCCCGCGCCAAGTATAATGGCTTACAGGACATGTTTACTGATGCTGCGCAACGCTTCCAATTCGCATCTGCCCGAGTGCTGGCTGCACTGCCTGGTGTGCCCTCGGCGCTATCGCGCGAATTTGCCTTCCCGTCTTCGTCCCAGTCTGTTCGGTAGCGACTAACCAATCCTCCGTCTGATTCGCCTCGACCTGCGAGCGCCTGAACAGGGCCGTGCATTCCCGGGTTCCGTTCGCTTACAACCTGCTGGCTAACGATCGACCGCTGCACCCGGAGGATTCCATGACCACGAAAACCATAACTGCGACTGCCGGACCGAAAATCCAGACCGCCTTGCCCGGACCGAATGCGAAACGCGTGCTCGCGAACGACCAGAAATATATTTCGCCGTCCTATACGCGTTCCTATCCTCTGGTGGCCAAAAGTGGCCGCGGCATTGTGGTCACTGACGTGGACGGCAACGAGTTCTACGATTTCTCCGCCGGCATTGCCGTGACTTCAACCGGCCATTGCCATCCCCATGTGGTTGCGGCCATGCAGAAGCAGGCTGGCGAGTTGATCCACATGTCGGGCACCGATTTTTATTACGAGAACATGGTCGAACTGGCGGAGCGTCTGTCGAAGATCGCGCCCATGCCCGGTCCCCACAAAATTTATTACGGCAACTCCGGCGCGGACGCGATTGAGTGCGCGCTCAAGCTGGCGCGCTATCACACTAAGCGGCAGAACATCATCGCGTTCTTCGGCGCTTTTCATGGCCGCACCATGGGCGCCTTGTCCCTGACCGCCTCGAAACCCCAGCAGCGGCGCCGCTTTGCGCCGCTCATGCCGGGGGTGACGCACGTCCGCTATCCCGACGTGTATCGCGGGTGCTCCGGAGGTCCGCAGGACGCAGAGGCTTTCGCTTTAGGCTGCGCGCGCTTTATCGAAGAAAAGCTTTTCAAGACAACCCTCGCGCCCGAAGAAGTAGCGGCAATTTTTGTCGAGCCGGTGCAGGGCGAGGGCGGCTACGTGGTAGCGCCCACGATTTTCATGCAGGAACTGCGTCGCATCTGCGATCGTCACGGAATCTTGCTGGTGCTCGATGAAGTGCAGAGCGGGATGGGGCGTACCGGCAAGTGGTGGGCGGTTGAGCACACCGGCGTCGAACCGGACATGATCTGCATCGCAAAAGGAATCGCGTCCGGCATGCCATTGGGCGTCACGCTGACCCGCTCTGAAATCATGGACTGGGTGCCGGGTTCGCACGCCTCCACGTTTGGTGGCAATCCCGTGTGCGTGGCGGCCGCGCTGGCCACGCTCGACGTGATTGAAAAAGAGAATCTGCTGGAGCACTCCGCCGAAGTCGGCGCGCATATGATGAAGCGCATGGCAGACTGGCCAACGCGGCTCAAGCTGGTGGGCGATGTGCGCGGCCGCGGATTAATGATCGGCGTCGACATTGTGAAAGATAAGACGACGAAAGAGCATGGTGCCGCGGAGCGCGACCTGATTATTGAAAGAGCGTTCGAACATGGCGTGCTGTTCCTAGGATGCGGGCCGAGCACGATCCGGCTGTGTCCGCCGCTCGTGGTGACGGAGGAAGAAGCCGACGTTGCCCTCGAAGTGCTCGAAGAGTGCATCCACCATGTGGGCGGGCAGCGGCTGGAAAGGTAGGCTGTTGCGGTCTCGAGGGACGGTTCAACTCGTCAGGCCCAGGTAGAGTCGTCTTCTTGATGGAGTCGTCGGAGGTCGGCGGGAGCTTGCAACGGCACTCCGACGGTGCGGCCCAGGAGCGCATCAATTGTCTCAACCCAAAGCATCTGACTGGAAAAGACTGTTCCGAAGTTACGGGAGATGGAGTGGGAGACCATGGTCAGGTCGAGTGAATGCCCGAGTTCATTCTGCATCGAGGTGACGGGTTTTGATGTGATTCCGCAAGGAATGATCAGGTTGAAGAAACTTAGATCAGGGTTTACGTTCAGGGCGAAGCCGTGCGAGGTCACGAAGCGGGAGATGTGCACACCGATGGCGGCGAGTTTAGCCTCATGCCCGCTGGCTCCCGTCTCTGGCGGGCTCGCTTGGCTTCGCTGGCCAGCCGAGAGCCTGCCCTGAGCTTGCCGAAGGGCGGCTGTCCCCACGTCGGCATTGGCTGTGCCGCCATCGGTCCAGACGCCGGTTAAGCCCGGAATGCGCCTGGTGGGGATGGCAAAGTCGGCGCAGGTTCGGATCAAGACTTCCTCCAGGCGTCGGACGAAGTCGACGGCACCTAGAGTCTTGCGTCCGCCATTTGGTGTGGCGAAACCGCGTAGGTCAAAGATTGGGTAGCCGACGATCTGTCCGGGACCATGGAAGGTGACATCGCCACCCCGGTCGCATTCAAAAAGTTCAACGCCCCGCTGGGCGAGGAGTTCGGGGGGTGCAGTCACATTGGCGGCTTTGGCGTTGCGCCCGAGAGTGATGACCGGCGAGTGTTCGAGCAACAACAGGACGTCGCCAATCTTTTCCGCTTTGCGCAGCTCGATCAGTTGCTGCTGGAGGCGGAGGCCAGTGGCGTAGTCAACAGTGCCGAGTTGGACGACAGTGATCAGATTCAAACCGCTTCATCCCCGAAATGCAGAGACCCCAGAAAACCTTCGTAGGGATGATCTTATGCATTAATCGCCATCCCGTACACGCTATTTGATGCATCCAGCATAGCCTCGGCCAGCGTGGGATGCGCGTGGATGGTCCACATCAAATCTTCCACGGTAGCCTCAAGCTCCATGGCGGCAACGGCTTCGGCGATCAATTCGGTCGCCTGCGGCCCGATGATGTGGACACCGAGAATTTCGCCGTAGTCAGCGTCGGAAACAATTTTTATGAAACCTTCGTGCTGACCTACGATCGATGCACGAGAGTTCGCGGTGAACGGAAACTTGCCGACCTTCACGTTATAACCGGCTTCGCGGGCCCTGGTTTCGGTGAGGCCTACGCTGCCGATTTCAGGATGGCAGTAAGTGGCGCCTGGAATGTGTTCGGGATTGATGGGCTTAGAGGGCTTGCCCGCAATCTTGGCGACCGCGACCAGCGCTTCCATGGCGCCGACGTGGGCCAGTTGCGGCGTGCCCAAGACAATGTCGCCAACCGCGTAAATACCGGGCTCGGACGTATGCATCCAGGAATCGACTTGGATGAACCCTCGTTCCGGCTTGATTTTCGTTTTCTCCAGGCCAACGTTTTCGGTGCGGGGCTTGCGGCCGACGGCGATCAGGATTTTCTCCGCTTCAATCTTCTGTTGCTTGCCGTCGACCGTGATCGTCACGGCAATACCAGATTTTGTCTTATCGATCTTCTCGACTTTGGCGCTGGTGTGGAAGTTGATGCCGCGTTTGCGGTAGACGCGCGCCAATTCTTTGGAGACTTCCTCGTCTTCCACCGGAACAAGTCGCGGCAGCATCTCCACCATAGTCACTTCGCAACCAAATGAGCGATAGATGGAAGCGAATTCCACTCCCACCGCTCCGGCACCGACTATCACCAGAGACTTCGGCATCTCTTTCAGGCTGAGTATTTCAATGTTGGTCAAGACGCGGTCATCGGCCTCCAGGCCCGGTAGCAGGCGCGCTTCCGAGCCGGTCGCCAGCAGGACATTCTTGGCTTTGAGTTGGTGGGTTTTGCCCTCATTCGCCACTTCCACTGTGAAGATTCCGTTCTGCGCCGGTCCAGTCAGTTTGCCGTAACCCTTGACCGTCTCGACTTTATTTTTTTTCATCAAGAATTCCAGGCCCTTGGCGTGTTTGGCGACGATCTTCGATTTCCTTTCCTGGATGGCAGCCCAGTTCAACTTACGCGCGTCAACGCCCTCAATGCCAAATTCCTTGGCTTCCTTCAGGTGATCCCAGAGCTCCGCATTGAACAGCAGCGCCTTGGTGGGAATGCAGCCGACGTGCAGACAAGTTCCGCCCAGGAATCCGTCCTTTTCGAGCAGAGCGGTTTTCAGTCCGTATTGGCCGGCGCGAATAGCGGCGGTGTAGCCGGCAGGTCCACTGCCGATGATGGCGACGTCATAAATGGTTTCAGGCAAGAAAATACTCCTTACAATGAAGAACAGATGTCGGGAGGCAAACCAACGATTCTAGAACAGCCAGGGGAAAGCTCCAAGTGGAGAAGAAAAAGCAGAAAAAGCCACAGCTTGGATCCACTCGTGGACACAGGCCTGACAATCTCTAAACCGCTTTCCGCCCGCCGTCAACCGTGTGTTTGCCGGACGGATACGAAACAGCCGCCTGGCGGCGGCCAATCACAGATTTAATCCTCAGCAGTCAGTTGTTTTCGTTACTGGCTCGCTTCCATGAGATCAACTCGCCGATCGTCGAGCTAGTGCTGGAGACAGGTTGTTTGTAAGCTTCCACCTCGGACCGCGAAGCCTCTTCGCCGACCGCGCGGATACTCAGACCGACTTTCTTATCTTCCGCGCTCATCTTTATGATCTTGAAATCGTGTTCCACTCCAGGCTCAAGATGCAAGGGCTGGCCGTTTCCATCCACCGCCTCCGACTTATGGCACAGACCTTCGACGCCTTCTGCGATTTCCACGAACGCGCCAAAAGCCGCTACCCGCAGCACTTTCCCGTGAACGACGTCGCCGACGTGATGGGTCTCAAAGAAAGTCTCCCACACGTCAGGCTGCAGTTGTTTCACTCCCAGCGACAAACGCCGCTTGTCGGGTTCAATCGCCAACACCACGGCCTTCACCCGATCACCCTTCTTCAGCACTTCGGAGGGATGTTTCACCCGCTTGGTCCAGCTCAAATTGCTCACGTGGACCAGACCGTCGATTCCATCCTCGATCTCGATAAACGCACCAAAGTCGGTAAGGTTTCTGACCCGACCCTCGACCGTCATACCCACGGGATACTTATCGTGCAGAGCGTCCCACGGATTGGTCGCGAGTTGCCGCATGCCCAAAGAGATTCGGCGCTCAGTAGGATTCACGTTGAGAACCACGCACTCGACCTGGTCGCCTACATTCACCAGCTTGGACGGATGCTTCATGCGCTTCGACCAGGTCATTTCGCTGACGTGAACCAGGCCTTCGATGCCCTGTTCGAGTTCAACGAATGCGCCGTAGTCGGTGACGCTGATTACGCGCCCGGATACATGAGCGCCCACTGGATAGCGATGTTCCGCATCGAGCCAGGGATCGGGGGTCAACTGCTTGAATCCGAGCGATACCCGCTGCTTATCCTTATCGTATTTCAACACCTTGACCTGTATCTGATCGCCGACATTCACCAGATCGCGCGGATGCGTCAGCCGTCCCCAAGACATGTCGGTAATGTGCAATAGACCGTCCAAGCCTCCGAGATCCACGAAAGCTCCGTACTCCGTGAGGTTTTTCACCACCCCGGTCAATACAGAGCCTTCTTCCAGATGTTCCAAAGTCTTGCTGCGTTTCTCGGTCTGCTCGCCTTCCAGCAATTCCTTGCGCGAAACCACGATGTTGCCGCGCTTCTTATTGAGCTTGATGACCGTCACTTCGAGGGTCTGGCCCTTCATGCCCTCAAGGTTCCGGATGGGCCGCAGGTCCACTTGCGATCCTGGCAGAAAAGCGCGCGCGCCCAAGATGTCGACGGTCAGGCCACCCTTGGTACGCTCAATCACAGTCGCCTGAATCGGACGCTTCTCGTTATGCGCCTTCTCCACTTCGTCCCAGGCGTGAATGCGGGCTGCCTTCTGGTGCGAGAGGTTTACGTAGCCTTCCTCGGTGTGCCCCTTCTCGCGCATCACATCAATTTCGTCGCCCGGCTTCACCTTCGGCTTACCTTCGTGATCGAGCACTTCCGACAGGGGCAACATGCCTTCCAACTTGGCGCCCACGTCTACGACAACGTGGGTCGACGTCAGCTTGAGCACCGTGCCCTTGATCACGCGGTCTTCTCCCACGGCCTCCTCGGTCTCCGTAGTGAAGCTTTCAAGCGCTGAGGCAAAATCCTCGCCCGCGTGTTTATCCTCGGAAACAGCTGCGTGGGGCTCTTCCGCAAAGGCGGGTGCCGGAGCATGGCTCGACGTCCTCTGATGCTCCGCAGGTAGGTTCGAATCGGTCGAGTGCAGTTCACTCGATCGCTGTTCGGTTAAGGTTTGCTCGGATGCCGTCGGTTCTGTTTCTGTTGCAACGGCGCTGTTTGATTCGGGGTTGTGAGCGGTGGTGTGGTCGGACAAGGTCATGCCTTTCTGCTGAAGCCTCGCACTCGGTGCGGGGAAGATGCGGGGCCTGCTTGGCGGACTGCTGGAGTGAGTCGTTTGGTTGTGGTGGGCTCACCCTGGCGAGTGAGCTTGGACAATCCCAGCTGCCGGACGTTTTTACAGAAACCCGCGTCCAAAGGGAACTCTTCGACTATAGCAACGCCTCACAAACAGTGTCAAACGCAAATCTTGCCTGAGCGCCTTCCCCCTTCGAAGACTTTTAACCTCCTATCCCTGTAATTTCTTAAAACTTGACTTACCCTTTTTCATGGTTTGCATCAAAGGATGGCGTTTGTAGTCAAAAAAGCGCAGGGTGCTAGCTTGAACAAATGGTCATTGCTGCTTCTTAGCCGATTAATCGCAGTGGGATTGGTCAGCACTCTGGTTTCCGTCTCCGCCCTCTGCCAGAACGCGTCGAGCATTCCGAAGCTGCTTCCGGCGTCCCCCATCCAAGAGAGAGTTATGGCGCCAAACTTCCGTGTAGCCGCCTTCCGGCTGGAGACGTTGGACGCGGAAACTACCGCGGCCGATGCTGCCCCCGACGCTGCTTCGGCGACTGAGCCGAACGAAGGTCTGGTTAAGCGAAGTGTCAAACGGATTGGAGGCGATCAGAAGCGGCTCTATCTGGCACCGTTCAAACCGCACAACTTCAAGTGGGACGGAATCGTGCTCGTGGGTACCGGCGCCTTGCTCGCCGCTGATCGCCACATTGAGAATAATATTCCGCACTCGCATTTCACCCTTTACCAGGTCACCTCCGATGTTGCGATCGCTGGATTAGCCACATCATTGGCCGGAGTATGGCTTTACGGAGCCAAGACCGAGCATCATCACGCCAGAGAAACCGGAGAACTCGAACTGGAAACCCTGGTCAACACTTTCCTGATCTATACGCCCATGCAGCTTATTGCCGGCCGCCAGCGTCCTGACGAGGGCAACGGTCACGGAGACTTCTTCAAGCATCACGCTATGAACACCTCGTTTCCCGGCGGCCACGCCATGTTTACCTGGGCAATGGCGTCGGTGCTGGCCGACGAATATCCCAAGCCCTGGGCGCGCGTCCTGAGTTATGGCGCCGCTTTCACCGTGATCTTCACCCGCTTCATGGCCCGCGACCACTGGTCCTCTGACATGTTCCTGGGCACTGGTCTCGGCCTTGCCATTGCTGAGAATACTTTTCATGCCCACTGCGATCCGCAGTACGAGTCACAGTGTAAGCACCACCAACGCTGGTGGAAGGTTATGACGACAGAAGTCCAATAACGGACTGGCAAAAGCCGGGATGCGTACCCTCCTCAGCCTGCCATCTGCTACCCTGCCTTGTAATGGATTACCTCTGGACCCCTTGGCGCTACGCCTACGTTTCCGCCGCCGAGAAAGCGACGGGATGCGTCTTCTGCGATGCAGTTGCAGCCGGCGATGACGCCAGAACCCGGATCGTCTATCGTGGCCTCCATTGCTTCGTCATTCTGAATGCTTATCCCTACACGCCTGGCCACGTGATGATCGTGCCTTACGCTCACTTGGACGAACTGCGCAAGCTGCCACCGGAAGCCGCCAGCGAAATGATGGCACTGTCGCAGCGTTTAGAGTCCACCCTGCGCGACCTCTACCAACCCGATGGCATCAACCTCGGTATGAATATAGGCAAAGCCGCCGGCGCTGGCATCGCCGGACACATCCACATGCACGTCCTACCCCGCTGGGTTGCCGACGCTAACTTCGTGTCGGTCGTGTGCGAGACGCGGATTTTGCCGGAAACTCTGGACGAGACGTGGAAGAGGATGACGGCGGCGCTGGGGAAATGAAATAGGCAATAAGCTAGCGATGGCGTCGTCGGAGTGGGTTACAGCTAAGTTGCCGGCTCGCGGGACAGACGATTTCTTGGCGCCGGGAATATCGTGCTCTGTGCGCGGGATATTCATGGTTTACTAAATGGTAATAAGCGGCTCCAGCGGGGTCGTTAGTTCAACAGTTGCTGCATTTCTTTTTCATCAATCACCTCGACGCCAAGATCCTTCGCCTTATCCAGCTTCGACCCCGCATCCGCGCCTGCCACCACGTAATCGGTTTTCTTGCTGACCGAGCCGGTGACTTTTCCGCCGGCATCTTCGATCATCTTTTTGGCTTCGTCTCGCGTGAAATGCACCAGCGTACCAGTCAGCACAAATGTCTTCCCCGCGAGTTTTGTCCCTCGCTGCTTCTTCTGACCGGACAAAGTCAGCCCAGCCTGACGCAAACGCTCCACCAGTTTTCGGTTGGCGGCGATGCCGAAAAACTCCACAATGCTCTCCGCGATGCGCGGACCAACTTCATTCACATTTTGCAGTTCTTCCACACCCGCCTGCTCCAGGGCCTCCATTGCTCCAAAATGCTCGGCCAGAAACTGCGCCGTTCGCTCACCCACCATTCGAATGCCGAGACCGTAGATTACGCGCTCCAGGGGCAGTTTCTTCGAATTCTCGATCTCGTTCAGAATGTTCTGTGCGGATTTATCGCCCATGCGCTCGAGGCTGAGTAGATCAGCCTTCGTAAGCTTGTAAATGTCGGCAACATTCTTCACCAGCCCACGCTCGGTAAGCTGATTTACCAGCGCGTCTCCCATGCCGTCGATGTTCATTACTCCACGCGAAGCAAAATGCAGGATGGTCTCCCGCAGTTTGGCCGGACAATTCGCATTGACGCAGCGGTAATCCACCTCGCCTTCGGTCTGCACAACCTTGGTTCCACACACCGGACACTGGTCCGGCATTGCAAATTCTTTAAGGTTGGTCGGACGCGGATGGTCTTTATCATCAATGACCTTCGCCACTTTCGGAATTACATCCCCGCCACGCTCCACCTGCACCCAGTCGCCAATCTTCACGCCCAGGCGCTCGATCTCATCCATGTTGTGCAGCGTGGCATTTCTCACCGTTGTGCCGCCGATTAGAACCGGCGCCAGCATCGCGACTGGCGTGAGCTTGCCGGTGCGGCCCACCTGCACTCGGATATCTTCCAACTTCGTGATCCCAGCGCGGGCCGCATATTTATAGGCAATCGCCCAGCGCGGAGCCTTCCCCGTAAATCCCAATTCATCCTGCAACGCCGTCCGATCGACTTTCACCACAATGCCGTCGATCTCGTACGCCAGCGACTCGCGCTTTCCCGCCCACTGCTGGATAAATGCCCACACCTCTTCCATGCTATGAACCAGTTTGCGATTTCGATTGACCTTGAAACCGGCAGCATCGAGCGCATCCAGTGTTTTCGAGTGACGATCAAAGTAGGTGCGCCCATCCCGCAGCAACATGTAGGAAAAATAATCCAGCCGCCGTTCCGCGGTGACTCTGGACTCCAACTGTCGCACCGTGCCCGCCGTGGCATTGCGGGGGTTCGCAAATAAAGACAGGCCCTTACTTTCCCGCTCGTCGTTCATCCTCTTGAAGGCTGCCAGCGGCATCAGCAGTTCGCCGCGAATTTCAAAATCCGCCGGGAGGCCCGCTTTCTTCAGTTTTTCTTTTGAAATCGAAAGTGGCACCGATCGAACTGTGCGCACGTTGAGCGTCACGTCTTCCCCTATGGTCCCATCGCCGCGCGTGATGCCCCGCACCAGTTTCCCATCTTCATAGATCAGCGCCAGCGACATTCCGTCCAGCTTCAGTTCGCACACATAGTCCACGTCTTTTCGCCCACTGAGTTCGTGCACGCGCCGCTCCCAATCGCGCAGCTCTTCCTCGCTATAGGTGTTGTCGAGCGACAACATCGGCGAAGAGTGCCTTACTTTGACAAACCCTTCGCGCGGCTTGCCGCCAACCCGCTGGGTGGGGGAATCCGCCGTGAGCAGTTCAGGATGTTCGGCCTCCAGATCCTTCAACTCCCGCATCAGTTTGTCGAAATCGGCGTCGCTGATCTCAGGCTGATCCAGAACGTAATACAAATATTCGTGGTGCCGAATTCTCTCGCGAAGCGATTCGATCTTCTTGTCCGCGTCTTTGGTCGTAGCAGGCATCGCAGAAGATTATAGGCGGGAAAGGGCTAGGTAACGGGGGACAGCCGAGGCGGCTGTCCCTAGGCGAACCGATACCCTCACACCAGGTCATCCAGCTTCAACGCCGGAGCCCCAGCCTTCCACGACCCCTCAAACTGTTTCTGAACGAAGCCCGCATCATACTCTCGCTTCTGCTGTAGCAGAGCCTGATGCAATCCCCACAGCGATCGTGGATTCCGCAGATTCCGGTCAAGATCGTCACGAAACACTTTCTCCGCGGCAGCCGCGTCCCCGGTCATCAGCAACGCGCCACCCAGCGATTCGCGAACCGGAAAGAACCAGTCGGGAGGCTCTCCATACTTGAGCGTATCCTGGATAGCAACCGCCTCTTTCAACATCCCGATGGCGCCGCTGTTGTCTTTTTTCGCCATGGCAATCTTCGCCCCGAGAACATCCTTCGCGATCTTCATGATGTCCTTGGCCTTATTGTTGATCGGCATCTGAAAAATAACGTCGGGAGGTGTAGCCGCCTCGGCGTCAGAAACAATTTTGTATTCTGCCTCGGCTTCTGTCACTTTCCCTGTACCCGCCAGCGCCAGTCCGCGACCGAAGTGCCAGAACACAGTGGCAGTCTTCATCGCGGCATCCGGCTGCGGCATTTTCAGGATTTCATTCCAATGATGGAAGCGAATCTCCACCGCCACCGGAATCGTCATGAAGCCCTCGAGCGGAGGCATGTCCTTCACGTGCGGGCCAACATTCTCGGCCAGCAAATCCGCATTCTTCCTGGACTCCGCATAATTGCCGTTCATGGCGCCGCACATCGCAATGAAGTGCAGATTGTGGCTGTAATACATCATTGGGTATATACCCTGCGCTCCCGTGGCCTTGATGTAGGCACGATCCACCGATGCCGCCTGCTCGTTGGTTTTTACGGCCGCTTCATAGTCGCCGGTGCGAATGTAAACATGGGCGGGCATGTGTACGATGTGTCCCGCCGCGGGCGCCAGCGCAGCCAGTTTGTTCGCGCCCGCCAGTGCGCGCTCGGGGTTGGCAGAAGCCTCCACGGCGTGAATGTAATAATGGATCGCACCCAGGTGGTTGGGATCGCGCTTCATTACCGACTCCAGCGTGGACACGATTTCCTCCGTTCCCGCTTCCGGCGTTCCATCGATGTGCCATAGTCCCCAAGGATGCAGATTCATGCCGGCCTCAGCAAAGAGCGTCGCGGCATCTAAATCGTCGGGAAATTCGCTGACAACCTGCCGCATCGCGTCGCGATAGTCTTCTGCAGCTTTCTTGAGATCGGACTTTTCGTCTGCGGGGAAGCGTTTGGCCATCGCTTGAATGTAAGCCTGATCGCTTTGGGATGCGCTCGCCGAAAGATCCATAGCCTTTTGCACCGCGTCGTGTGCCCGCTTATAGCGCTCGGGATCGGCAGGATCGTTGTAGTTTGGTCCCACTGCCTCGGCGACGCCCCAGTAAGCCATCGCCAGATTGGGATCAAGTTCTGCGGCGTGTTGAAACGAACGGGCTGCCTCGTCGTGGTTAAAGTCATAAATAAAGCGCAGGCCCTGATCGAAGAATTGCTGAACCTGCGGGTTATGCGTTGAAACGGGATGGTGCGCATCCCCGATACCGGCGACCAGCGTGACTGGGCGGCCCGGATTATGCGTAGAGTGCTCCTGAGCGGCGGCAATGCCCAGGAAAAGAAAAGCCCCAAAGAGAAACTGCACCAGAGTTTTCATCTGGTCATCCTCCTGATTTTGATTTTTTTGGTGGAGGGCGATCAACGGCAGACACAGGGAGTTCCGCCCTTTCCCCAAGTGGGCACATCTTATTCCAACCTTTGGCCGCTTGCAAAAAGGATATGTAGAAGCGAACAAAAATGCCTCAGGTACAATCCATCTTCGATCTTGATCCGGCCATGCACAAAGCAGCCCTGCTCTATAACCCCGATTCCGGCGGCAGTCGTAAGCGCCAGTCGGAGTTGGATTCCGTGCTCGTCCTGCTCCGCGATGCTGGCGTCGAGGCTAAGTTGATCCTCACTCATTCTCCCTCCCACGCGGAGGAGCAAACACGCCAAGCGGTAGTCGAGGGATATGACGCCGTTTTCGCCTGCGGTGGCGACGGCACCATCCACAACATCATCCAGGTGCTGGCGAATACAGAAGTGGCTCTGGCAGTTCTTCCCATGGGGACGGCTAATGCATTAGCCCACGATCTCGGATTACCCATAAATATAGTGGGCGCCGCGAAAGCCATGATCCAGGCCACGCCGCGCCGCGTAGCGCTGGGCCGGGCTCACTACCAGGATCTCGCAGGGAAGCCGGGCACTCGTTACTTCGTGGTCGCTGCAGGAGTCGGAGTCGATGCTCACCTTTTCTATAAACTGCATTCAGGAACCAAGCATCGCCTGGGTATGGCCGCCTACTACGCCACGGCGTGGCATCTCTGGTTCACCTATGGCATGACGCGCTTTCAGGTGGAGTACAGGGAAACCGGTTCGGATCATCAGCAGCATGCCACGCTTACAGAACTTCTGGCTATCCGCATCCGTCATTTCGGCGGAGTGCTTCGGGAGCTCGCTCCGGGCGCATCGCTTGATCGCAACGATATCCGCCTCATTCTCTGTCGAACCGCCAGCCGCGTCGCTTATCTTTCTTATGTGACCCGCTCACTGCTTGGCCGCCAGTGGCGTATCCCCGGCATCGATCTCGTCCACGCTGGCAAAGTCGTCTGCCAATACGTGGCGGACGTTCATGGCTCATCCACCAACCATCCCAAGATCTACATTGAGGCCGACGGTGAGCTTCTCGGCACACTCCCGGCAGAAATTACTGTGGTTGCAAACGCGCTGACGATATTGTCGCCCTGAAGATGCGTTGGGCAGTGGAATGACCGTTACTCTGGCGTGAGTGCCGCAGTGCGCATCGCGGCAGTCACCGGACAGCAGAACCCGGACTCATTCCAAGGAGCGAGCGGAGTTAGCCCGAATATCTCGCAGCGGGGAGGGTAGCGGCGAAAAGTACCTCGATCCGGCGACGGAGGCAGGTCAAGATCCGGAAATCATCGTGCGGACTTTCAGGATCTTCCTGGGGCTTCTTCACGTTCCGATCGAGCGCCTCCAGATAAAACTCCAGCTTGCCGAGATACTCGGTCGGGACCAAGAACTTGGGGACAAATGAGGGACGATAATTGTTCCCGATTACTACCGATTACGTCCAGAATTGGCGCCAGTACCGTTAAGAGTCAATCAGTTAGCAGGTTGAGTTATCGATACGGTAAAGGTCCGAGTTGCGAGTCGAGTACCTTCGTTAACCAATTTTCGGAAGCTTGAAAGCAACGGCAAGGATCGGTTTGGCCCATTGCGGAGTTAGCGCCAGGTCGCAGGAGTCTACGATTTTTCCGTATTCCAGATGAAGCAGGAGTTTCGGTTCTGGCGCTTTACCCATTTGCGGATCGCCTTCTTCAGTATTGTCGTAGACCAGAAGCTCGGTCAGGTTTGGCAGCAGTCGAATCAAGTTGAGCAGACTCTGACGGTATCGCTCGTGTATCTTCGCCTCGGGAATATCGTGCCCGCCTTTCGCAACTCGGGCGTGGACACGCTCCACGTTGAGTTCGGGACTACGCAGGCCCACGTACCACATCCGAACCTCGATTTTCTGCGCGACGGCGCGCTCGAGCAGAGCGACAATTGTTTTTCCTCCAAG
>DATNLE010000256.1:0-28466 GCA_035603035.1 Candidatus Acidiferrales bacterium
ACATGGCTCGGATCCATGTGCCGATCCAGTTCAGTCTGAATGCCTCCTGGATGTACAGCGGCCGCGCGCACACCGCGGTCGCGGTGCCGTTTGTCGAAGGCAACTGCGAAAAGGATGTTCGCTGTTTTGGACCTCCCATACGCAATGAAAGGCTCGTAGAGTGTTCGCTCAAAGTTGGGACCTCGAGGTCCACATTGGAGAAGCGATGACCCGCGGAAGAGAAGCTGATCAGCCGCCCACCTGCACGGATAAGAGAAGCAATCCGGTTGACCAGTACAAAGTGGCCCAAGTGATTGGTGCCGAACTGCGTCTCGAAGGCGTCAGCCGTACGGCCAAAGGGAGTGGCCATCACACCTGCATTGGCGATAACAGCGTCGAAAGGTTCGCCCCTTTCCAAGAAGTGACTAGCGCAGTCTCGCACGCTTTTAAGATTAGCCAGGTCAAGCTCAATTATTTCGAAGCCGTGACCTTTGCCCGCACTTTCCTTGCGCACCAATGCAGTCGCCGCTTCGGCCTTTTTCAAGTCCCTTTGCCGCGCCTACGACCTGCGCACCATGTGCGGCAAGGGAGCGCGCAGTCTCAACTCCCAGACCGGCCGAAACTCCAGTGACAAGAATCCTTTTGCCCTGCAGATCGATCCCAGCTAAAACATCTTGGGTGGTTGAAGTCGGACCAAATACCCTTGTTCCTGAGGCTGCCCCAAATACGGTACCTATGTTTGTCATCCTTATATTATTACGATGGGACATTATTACGATGCCACCGTATCCGGGCTACATAAGAGGTGCGAAGACGCTCCGTGAGCGCTCTCTTCAGATTCGGAGTATTGCGCCCCCCTCGATCAGCAAGAAGCCCAGTCTGAACCCGCGAGGCTCTCAAACCTGAGCATCGTCACGTGACTCACCGAGAACATCTGCCCCCTCGTTGGGAGATAGGTCTCGAAATCCCGAGCCTTCTCATCCTGGCAAGCAGAGTGGTTCGTTTCAATCCCAGTTTGGTCGCTGCACCGTTTGGTCCACCTATGACCCAGCCGACCTGCTCCAGCGTTTCCAAAATCAAAGTGCGATCCGAGTCTTCCAATGTCATCGATGAGTGGAAGTTTCGAATGAGATGCAGACTGGGGATCGTGAGTTCTGATTGCTTTTTGTGAAGCGGGTTTGGAAGCACCCCGTCCCGCGAAAGGATAACTGCGCGTTCCACTAGGTTTTGCAACTCGCGAATGTTGCCAGGCCACGAATACCACTGGAAGGCAGTCACGGTTTCTGGAGGAATGCTGTTGATTTGCTTCCCCATGCGCCGGCTAAACGTGTTGACGAAATGCGTAACAAGATCCGGGATGTCTTCCCGGCGTTCCCGGAGCGCGGGCAGCAAGATGGGGAAGACGTTCAGACGATAATACAGGTCACTGCGAAATCGCCCCCGAGCCACCATCTTGACCAGATTCCGATTGGTTGCCGCCACCAACCGAACGTCCACTTTGTGGGTACGACCGCTGCCTAGTCGCTCGAACTCCTGTTCTTGCAGCACTCGCAGCAACTTCGGCTGTAGCGCCGACGGGATGTCGCCTACTTCGTCCAAAAACAGCGTGCCTTTATCGGCCATTTCGAAGCGCCCGATCTTCTGCGCGATGGCTCCGGTAAAAGCACCCCTCTCATGACCGAACAATTCGCTTTCCAGAAGATCCAGCGGAATGGCAGCGCAATTGAGTTTTATCAGTGCGCGCCCGCAGCGCTGACTGGCGTTGTGGATGGCGTGAGCAATGAGTTCTTTTCCCGTGCCGGTTTCCCCCTCGATGAGGACAGTCGAGTCTGTGGGAGCAACTTGCTCCACTTGCTCGAGAACGGATTCGAGGGCAGCGCTATTGCCGATGATCCGCTCGAACGTACGCTCGGCCTGATCCCCCGCAGGGTACGTAACTGTTGTATAATTTCCCACAGACACCTCTACACTTAAGTTCCCCACGCGACTGCGATAGCCGAGGTCGCTCACATATCAAGTGCTGCACGGACCCTTTTGAGCAACAAGTGATGATCGAACGGTTTTGCAAGGAACTCGACTGCACCCTCTCTCATCGCTCGAATTCTCGTCCTGGCGTCTCCATGAGCGGTGATGAAGATTATCGGAATATTGCATTCCTCTTCCTTCAGCCTGGCCTGCAACTGCAAGCCCGACATCTTCGGCATACGGATATCAACAATTAGGCACGCAGCTCGAGTATGCAAATCGGATTCGAGGAATTCTTCCGCGGATCCAAAGCACCGTGCGACCAGCCCAGCCGCTTCCATCAGGTCGCGCAGTGAATCTTGCATGGCCTCATCGTCATCAATGATGGCTATTAATTTGGACGTTCGGTCCATCGATATCAGCTAGGTTAACGACTCCTATCAGATTTTCTTTCCTGCCGCTCTCTCCTGATCCACTCTCGGATGTAGAGTCCGCAGTTCTTCAGCTTGATCGAGTCAGCTTCCCACTTCTCCAGAAACTTAACGGCTTCGCCGTCCACGGACTGCAAATCTGTACAATCCAAGACAATTCGTTTGCCTTTTCCTTCTGCCGCAATGAGCGCCTCCATCCCCGCCACGTTTTCCGCGGTTAGTTGACCACTGACCTTAAAGACCACCTGACCGTTTATCTTCCTCGTGATCCTCAGCATGGTGTTCCGCGCCGACCTCAGAACACTCAACGTAGAAGGCAATTTCAGCTCCAATCGTAAGCACCTGAAGAATAACCTGTTAGGAGTTGTGCACGCGGCGAACTCTCGACAAATGGCGAAGGCGTGTACAAAGGCCATCGGCACGTGTCGATCAGGTGCTTCAGGAAAAAACAATTACCCAAGTACTTGGCAATGAATCGAATCTTGATAGGGCTCCGGACTGCAGGGAAGGCTCGGTTCATTCGACGTTATTATCGATGCGAGGCTGAGAGAGGTGTATGATGCGCGGCGTGTCGTCTCCGCGGCGGGAATTCGAGTTGATGGATATCCAAAAGCTTGTCGACTCGATTCCTGCGCTGATTCACACTGCCAGGGCCGATGGTTACGTCGACTACTTCAATGAACGCTGGCTGGAGTATCTGGGAGTTGCGCTGGACGAATTGGCCGGCTGGAATTGGACGGCTGTCGTTCACCCTGAGGACGTTGAGGGGATGGTGGCCAAGTGGCGAGCCTGCCTCGCGACCGGAGAAGTCTTCGAATACGAAACTCGCGTCCGCAGCGCGAATGGAGAATACCGGTGGATGTTCCACCGGAAAGTGCCACTTCGCGATGCGAACGGCAACATCGTCAAGTGGTATGGATCGAGTCTCGACATTGAGGCGCGGAAGCGGGCGGAAGAAGAATTGCGACGGAGCGAGTTCTATCTTTCAGAGGGGCAGCGTCTTGCCCACATGGGGAGCTGGGTTTTGGACCCTGCGGGTTGTTTCCCTTACTGGTCGCATGAACTTTTCCACATTCATGGTCTTGATCCGGCGAAAAAAGGGCCCAGCTTTGAGGAATACCTGGCAAGCATCCATCCGCAGGATCGCGAGTTCATGCGCTCGGTAATCAACCGGATGATTGCAGATGCCTCGGGATGTGATGTCACCAAGCGGATTGTGCGCCGCAGCGGCGAGGTTCGTTACGTACGTTGCGTTGGTGTTCCTATTGTGGAGAACGGGAGGCTGAAAATAATCGTTGGCACTGCCATAGACGTTACGGGGCACGAGCTCCTAACTCAAGAACTCCGACGCCGCGAAACTTACCTGATCGATGCCCAAAGACTCAGTCATACAGGCAGCTTTGGATGGGAACCTGACACTGGCGAGATTGTCTGGTCAGACGAAACCTATCGTATCTTCGAGTACGACCGTTCTGTCAAGCCAACAATAGATTCACTGGTGCAGCGGATCCATCCCGAGGACCGCATCGGCGTCAAAGAGGTCATTAATCGCTCCCTTGAGGGAGAGCCAGAATTCGAGCATGCCTATCGATTGCTACTGCCTGATGGGCGAGTCAAGCACGTCAACGCCATAGCTCACGTTTTACAGGATGCATCTGGCAATCGCGAGTTTGTCGGGGCGGTGACCGACATCACCGAGCGCAAAACCGCCGAAGACAAGATCCGGCGTCTGGTCGAAACCAACATTCTGGGGATCTTCATCGGTAACTTCGAAGGTGCGATCATTGAAGCCAACGACGCCTTCCTGCGCATGGTGCAATACAGCCGTGAAGATGTGGTTTCGGGTCGCCTGCGCTGGACCGATCTGACGCCGCCCGAATGGCGCGAGCGTGACGAACGCGCAGTGGCAGAAGTGAAAGCAACCGGGATGATTCAGCCATGCGAGAAGGAGTATTTCCGGAAAGACGGCAGCCGCGTGCCCGTGATGATTGGATCCGCGCTGTTTGAAGGTGGGAAGGAGGGTGTCGTATTCGTACTCGATTTGAGTGAACAAAAGCGGGCCCAGGAAGCCCGCCGGAGCAGTGAAGCGTACTTGGCGGAAGCACAGCGGCTTGCCCACATGGGCAGTTGGGCATGGAGTCCAGACCAGGGTACCAGGTATTGTTCGGAGGAATGGTACCGCGTTCTAGGTTTTGATCCACGGGATGGTTTGCCCCGATTCGAGGATTTCTTTCCGCGGATTCATCCCGACGACCAAGCCGGTTTCAGGGAACTAATCCAGACGGCTATCCGCCAGAAGGCAGAGTGGGAGGCGGACTACCGCATCGTTCATCCGGGTGGCGCCATCAGGGACATTCACGTCGTATGTCATCCTGTTCTGAGCACGTCCGGCCATCTCGTTGAATTTGTGGGCACTGTGATCGACGTCACTGAACGTAAACGAGCAGAGGAGGAACTGCGCAGAAGTGAAAGGGAGCTCCGGCAGATGCTGGACCTCACGCCGCAACTGATTGCTGTGTACGGACCCAATAGCGAACGTCTTTATACCAATCGCGGCGCGCTTGATTACCTTGGCATGAGTCTGGATGATTGGCGGCAAAGGAGCTTTGGCGCTGAAATCCATCCTGATGATTTGGAGCGGGTCACGTCGCATTGGGATCGCGCTTCATCAAATGGCTCTGCTCACGAACTAGAGGTGCGGTTGCGCAAAGGTGATGGAAGTTTTCGTTGGTTTCTGATTCGTTTCAATCCGCTGCACGACGAAAAGGGACAGCTCACGCGTTGGTTTATTGCCTGTACCGACATTGAGGATCGCAAGCAGGCTGAGGACAGGCTTCGGAGTGAAAACGTCGCTCTACGCGAAGAAATCGATAAGGCCTCGATGTTTGAAGAGATTGTTGGAACCTCTCCAGCTTTGAAGGCTGTACTCTCGCGCATCTCCAAAGTCGCGCCGAGTGGTTCTACGGTCCTCATCACGGGCGAAACTGGAACAGGCAAAGAGCTAGTTGCACGCGCTATACATCGAATATCAGATCGAGCGTCGCGCGCGTTCATTAGTGTGAACTGTGCGGCAATTCCCCGTGACCTTATCGCTTCTGAGTTGTTCGGCCATGAAAAAGGCGCCTTTACGGGCGCCACTCAGCAGCGCCTTGGTCGGTTTGAACTAGCAAATGGAGGCACACTTTTCCTCGACGAAGTCGGAGAACTTCCCGCGGAGACTCAGATCGCTCTGCTTCGTGTTTTGCAGGAGCATGAGTTTGAGCGTGTCGGCGGCGCTCGTCGAATCCGCGCTGACGTCCGCGTGATTGCAGCTACCAATCGTGACTTGCAGGCCGCCATCATCTCTGGGTCTTTTCGTAGTGATTTGTTTTATCGGCTGAATGTTTTTCCGATCGAGATACCTTCTCTTCGAGAACGAAGAGAGGACATTCCTATGCTGGTCGAATACTTTATCGATCGCTATGCACGAAAAGCTAACAAGCAGATTAAACGTATAAACAAGAAGACGCTGGAATTGCTTCAGTCATATGCTTGGCCGGGAAACATTCGCGAACTGCAGAACGTCATCGAGCGTTCGATGATACTTTGCGAAACGGAGATATTCTCGATCGATGAAAACTGGTTACCGCCGCCTCTGACACTAGAGTCGAAACAACAAGTTGGACTCCGGCGGAGATTCATACTGCAGGAAAAGGACATGATCGAGAATGCACTGAAAGATACCGGTGGACGTGTGGCGGGTCCCACCGGCGCAGCGGTCAAGCTGGGGATGCCGCGATCTACCATGGAATCGAAGATTCGGTCGTTAAAGATCAATAAGAATCGCTTCAAGAGTTAGAGGCCTCGAAGTCCTTCGTCATCGTTGCTCACCCTAGTCCATCCGCTTTAATTGTCCAAGCCCTCGCGCGCAATGGCGAGTCTTTGGCCCGCCGAAAAATAAATGGATTTGTACCTTACCCGAACATGAAAGCCGGCCACCCGTTAACGGACCTTGGCTTCAAGATACAGCGAGAGCATTTTGGTGAATTCCGCGGTCACGGGCGCGCGTCGGTTTGGGGGAGTCGCGGCGATCACCGAGAGAAAACCCTTTACCGTTTCCACGACGACATTGGCAATGAGAAGCGCTTCCTCGTATGAAAGCGTTGGGGGTTTTGCCTAAACGGCTTGTACGAAAGCTTCTCGCAGAGTTTTTCGGGCCGCGGCTGTCGAGCTGCTTCGCCCACTCCACCCGGTCCACATCGGCCTCGGGCACTACCAGCACCAGTTCAGCCGCCAATTGGTCCTCCCCCTCGCCAAGCAGGCGAGTTCCCTTCCCCCCGGCTGCGGCGCTCCCCTGCCGTCTTCGCCGGCTTTGGCTTTTTGCCGTCTCAGCCTTCAGCGCCCTCTCCCCTCCCCGCACCTCGTCGATCCCCACCGCAACATCTGCGGCTTGATCTGAAACCTGGAGCGGCGGGAAACGAACTTGGCCGCGCCGATCTCGAGGCCGCAAGGCACCATCCTTGCCAGTTGCTCACCGAGGAGCCTCACCTGGTATCCTCCCAGTTCGATAAGGCCACCTCGATCTTCGCCAGCTTCCCTCTTCCCAGAACCACGGCCACCCGATAGGGCCCCTGACGCATGCTGCCCCGATCAGAAGGACTTCCGGTGGAAAATTAAAAAGAGTGTGACGTTTTTAACCAGGATCCTTACCTCTACCCTCTTAACCATTTGCCTCGTATCATCCGGGCGAGCTCGCGAAGAGCACGACCAGCGAGTGCGGAGCGCTGCGGTAGGTGCGACTCGGAATGAGTGGTGCGGCCTGCCATTTCTCGATCTCATGGGGCGAGTCCAGAGCCGTGTCGATCCACCGGCGCCAAGCAATCTCGCTCTCGTGGTCCGCAGTCGGCAACTCGAACTCAAGCGGCTCCCAGTAGGCATTCATGATCATGTGAAACATCAGGTTCTCGTTTCTCGCCTGCGCGGTGAATGCCAGGCTGTGGGAGGAGGGGCTCCAGTCCGGTTGCCCGAGCTTTACACCATGCCAGGCTTTATTCGCCTTCCCGAGGAGTTGGTTCAGACTGAGGCGTTCGAAATCCGGCTCCTCAGCCAGCCAGAGCCGCCGTGCATTGAGCAGTGATACAAACCGATGTACATCCGCGTGCTTCGTGACCAGCGTCCAATCAAACCAACTGGTCTCGTCGTCCAGGCAATAGGCGTTGTTATTACCACGTTGTGTACGCCGGACCTCGTCACCCATCGAAATCATCGGCAGACCCAGCGAGAGCATCGTCACGGTTAGAAAGTTTTTCACCTGCCGGTTCCGTATCTTTTCAATCTCAGGGTCCTCCGTTGGGCCTTCGACACCCCAGTTCCGGCTCCGGTTGTCGTTGGCGCCATCCTGGTTGGCTTCGCCGTTCACCTCATTGTGCTTTTGGTTGTAAGAGACAAGGTCATTGAGCGTGAAGCCGTCGTGGCATGTTACGAAGTTCACGCTCTGATCGGCCTCACGTTCTTTGTGAGCGTAGATCTGTGGACTGCCGAGCAATCGGTCGGAAAGATTGGCCACCGATCCCTCGTCCCCACGAAAAAAGCTGCGGACATCATCGCGGAACCGCCCGTTCCACTCCCTCCAGCTGTCGCCGACGAAGCTGCCCACCTGGTACAGCCCGGCCGCATCCCAGGCTTCAGCAATGAGTTTCGTGCCCGCCAGCGCCGGGTCCGACTCGATATCCCACAGTACCGGAGGTCTCGACATTAAATTGCCCGACTCGTCACGCTCCAGGATTGACGCCAGATCGAACCGGAAACCATCCACGTGCATCTCCTGCACCCAGTAGCGGAGACTATCGACGATCATCCGGCGGACGATCGGGTGATTGGCATTGAGGGTATTTCCCGTACCGCTGTAGTTGGTGTATTGGGAACGGTCCTGGCCGAGGATGTAATACGTGTTGTTGTCCAACCCGCGCAGACTCAGAGTTGGCCCTCGGTGGTCTCCTTCCGCGGTGTGATTGAAAACGACATCGAGGATGACCTCAATACCCGCCCGGTGCAGGGCTTTGACCATGTCGCGAAATTCGTCCACTGGCCCAAGCGGATCCTGACGCGAGCTGTAAGCCTGATGCGGAGCAAAAAAAGAGACCGGTGCATACCCCCAGTAGTTGACTCGCCCCGGGGGGGCATCCTGAGCGTCGAATTGAAAGACGGGTAGAAGTTCGATTGCGGTAATTCCGAGTTGCTGAAGGTAGGGGATCTTTTCGATCAAACCGGCGTACGTACCTCGGAGCTTGTCTGCTATGCCGGAACCGGGATGGCGCGTGAATCCTCTAACGTGCATCTCGTAAATGATTGTCCTCGAGGAGGGGCGATGCAGCGGTTTGTCGCCTTCCCAATCGTAAGCGTGAGTATCGACCACGACGCTCTTCATCGCGGTCGCAGCGTTGTCGCCTTCGAGCCAAGCGGCGTTGCGGCTGTAACTCCTGGGAACGACTACGCCGCGTCCGTACGGGTCAAGGAGAATCTTGGCAGGATCAAATCGCATCCCGCTCGCGGGGTCGAAGGGACCGTGGACCCGGTAACCATAAAGCTGCCCCGGCCGCAGGCCAGGCACGAACGTATGCCAGTAGTGGTAGGCACGGTTGGCTAAGGGGTCAAACGGAATGACGCGCGCAGGTCGGGGATCATCTTCCCGGTCAAAGAGTAGCAAATCCACAGCGGTCGCCCCACGGGAAAACACGCTGAAATTGGCGCCGCTAGGAAAGATCGTTGCCCCCAAGGGAGAACTGTTACTCGTAACGCTGGCGGCTTGTGCGGCGACGCTCATGATATCCCAGCCTTACGGCAGGAGGGGTATGACCGCTGCCGAATTTCAAACCTGAAAACTGCCTCCGTGAAAGGCCCCCTCTGCAGAAGACGCAAATCGGTTCACGATACAGCCTTGAGCACGGTTACCGACTGCGGACTTGACCGGTTCGTATTTCTTGTTAAATCTCGAAGCCATTCGAAGGCTTGATCGGAAAGCATCTCGTTCGTGGTGCGCCAACGCCAATTGCCTTCAGGCCGGCCGGGAATGTTCATCCGAGCCTCCTTTCCCAGATTCAGCAAATCCTGCAACGGGGCCATCGCAAGTGCGGCTATAGAGGACCATGCCAGGTCCATTAATGTCGGCGCAGCTTCGCCATTCCGGCTGTGTAACTGCTTTAGGTACCTCCACACATTCTGCCGTTGGTCATCCGGCAAGTCTTCAAACCAGCCGCGACTTGTAGGATTATCGTGTGTACCGGTGTAAACCACCGTGTTGGTGATGTAGTTGTCAGGCAGATAGGGGTTATCCGCACGAGCGTCGAAGGCGAACTGCAGGACCCGAGTCCCCGGAAGATGAAACTGGTCGCGAAGTGCATATACGTCAGGCGTGATCAGACCCAGGTCCTCGACGATAAACGGCAGACCGCCCAACTCACGTTGGACTGCCTGAAAGAAATCGGCTCCCGGACCGGGAACCCACTTCCCGGATTGTGCAGTCGGTGCGCCGGCGGGGACGTGCCAGGCCGCGGCAAAGGCACGGAAATGATCCAGGCGAATCACATCAACGTGGGCCAGTAGAGAGCGCAACCGGGAGATGCACCAACCATAGCCGGACTCGCGAAGAACATCCCAGTTATAGACGGGGTTGCCCCAAAGTTGTCCATACGCGCTGAAGTAGTCCGGAGGAACGCCGGCAACGAAGCGCGGCCGACGCTGCTCGTCCAGCAGAAAGAACTCCGGGTGTGCCCAGACATCGCTCGAGTCGGGAGAGACGAAGAAGGGCAGATCGCCGATTAAACCCAAGCCTTTATTCTGAGCATGCGCCTTGAGCCGCTCACTCTGGCGGAATAACAGAAACTGTGCAAAGGACACACGGCCTATCTCGTCCGCCAGTTCGTGACGGACCCGATCGATGGCCGCTGGATCGCGCTGGACCAACTCTGCGGGCCACTCGAGGTAATACGCGTCGTTGAACCTGGCTTTGAGCGCACGGAAGAGCGCGTAGTCTTCCAACCAGTCTGCCTGATCATTGCAGAACTGCTCATAAGCCGGCCGCAGATCGGCGCGAGCGCCGGCCATGAAGTTGACCCAGGCTTTCTCGAACAGTCGGTGTTTGAAAGGAATGACGGCGTTGTAATCGATTTGAGTTTGGGAGAACGAGCCCGGTTTACCATCGTCCGGTTCTAACAGTTCATCCTGGATGAGCCAGTCTGGACTAATGACCAGTCCGTTCCCTGCGAAAGACGACAGGGATTGATACGGCGAGTTACCGTAACCGGTGGGCCCGAGCGGTAGCGCCTGCCACCAGCTTTGGCCGGCTTCGCGGAGGTGATCGATCCACGATACCGCCGCCGGACCTACATCCCCAATACCGTAAGATGACGGTAGCGACGTGACGTGCAGCAGCAAACCGGAAGCGCGGTATTCCGAAGGAAACGGTGGCAGCCTGCCGTTATCCGCCCTCATGCTCGACCTTTTGGCACGTTCAGAGCGTTATTCACAATCTCTTGAGCCTCGCTCAGGATCGCCTCAAGGTGCCGTTGTTCCTTGAAACTTTCCGCGTAGATTTTATAAACGTTCTCCGTGCCGGAAGGTCGCGCGGCAAACCAGCCGCCATCGGTGACCACCTTTAAGCCACCGATCGGAGCGTTGTTGCCGGGAGCCCGCGTCAGCTTGGCGATGATGGACTCGCCGGCCAGACTCGACTCCTTGACGGCGTCCGGCGACAACTCCTTGAGCCTGGCCTTTTGCTCGAGCGTCGCAGGCGCGTCGATGCGTGTGTAGTATGCCGTACCGAACTCGGCAGTGAGTTCACGGTAATGCTCGCCGGGATCCTTGCCTGTGCGAGCGGTGATTTCCGCTGCGAGCAGATCCATGATGAGGCCGTCTTTGTCGGTACTCCACACGGTGCCGTCGCGCCGCAGGAAACTGGCGCCCGCACTTTCTTCGCCTCCAAAACAGTACGAGCCGTCCAACAAGCCCGGCACAAACCACTTGAATCCCACCGGCACTTCAGACAACTTGCGGCTCAGCCGTTGAACCACTTTGTCAATCATGCTGCTGCTCACCAATGTCTTGCCCACCGCAGCCTGCCCTGGCCACAGGGGACGATTCATGAGCAGGTAACGGATGGCTACTGCCAGGTAGTGATTCGGGTTCATTAATCCGGCAGACGGCGTAACAATTCCGTGCCGGTCGGAATCCGTGTCGTTGCCGAATGCAAGACGATATTCATCTTTGAGGCTGACGAGTCGTGCCATGGCATAAGGGCTGGAGCAGTCCATACGGATCTTGCCATCGTGATCGACGGTCATGAACGAGAACGTCGGGTCGATCGTCCGGTTGACGACCGTGATGTTCAGTTGGTATTCAGCGTTGATGGGATCCCAGTAGGGCAGGGCAGCTCCGCCGAGCGGATCGGCGCCGAGCCTGAGGCCGCCGGCACGAATCGCATCCATGTCGACCACGTTCCTCAAGTCGCGGACATAAGGCAGGACGAAGTCTTCCTGGTGAGTCGTCGCTGCCCTGATCGCCGACTCGAAAGGCACGCGCTTCACTGCGGCGTTGTTTCCTCGCAAGAGCTCGTTGGCTCGGTCCTCAATCCACCGCGTTGCGTCGGTGTCGGCCGGGCCGCCGTTGGGCGGGTTGTATTTGAAGCCACCATCTTCCGGCGGGTTGTGCGAGGGCGTGACCACGATGCCGTCCGCGAAGTGCTGCTTGCGATCGCGGTTGTAAACGAGGATGGCATGAGAGATGACCGGCGTGGGCGTCACGCCGCTGTCTCGTTGGATTATGGTCTCCGCGTTGTTGGCCGCGAGGACCTCCAGCGCGGTACGCTGTGCCGGCCCCGATACTGCGTGCGTGTCCTTGCCGAGGTACAGGGGACCGTCAGTTCTCTGGCTGCGCCGGTAATCACAGATAGCCTGCGTGATGGCCAGGATGTGAGCTTCGGTGAAGGCGCCGCGGAGAGGTGAGCCGCGATGCCCGCTCGTTCCGAAACTGACCATCTGGTTGGGGTCGCTAAGGTCCGGCCGGCGCTCGTAATATTCGCGTTCAAGCTGGGCCACATCGACCAATATTTCTTTCGGGGCCGGCCGCCCGGCTAGCGGCGAAATGATTTCGGCCGGATGTTTTTTTTCTACTACGCTACTGGGCATGGCTTCACCTCCCAAATCTCGGTTGCGTATTCAGCAATCGTCCGGTCGCTCGAAAACTTCCCAGAGCCCGCCACATTCAGAATAACCTTGCGCCCCCAGGTTTCCGGGGCGCCGTACGTTTCACACAGGCGCTGATCCGCCTCGAGGTAAGATCTCAGGTCCGCCAGATGCATATAGTGATCACCGTTTGTCAACAATGTGGCGCGTAACGGCTCGAAGATGCCGGGTTCGTGGCGGCTGAAATGATCGGAAAAGATCAAGTCTAACGCGGCCCGGATTTCCGGATCGTGTTCATAGTGCCAATACGGGTTGTACCATCCGCGGCTGCCGGCCACTTCACTGGCCGTCAGGCCGAACAGAAAGAAATTTTCCTCGCCCGCCTCTTGCGCCATCTCGATGGTCGCGCCGTCGCGAGTACCAATCGTCAAGGCGCCGTTCATCATGAACTTCATGTTACTGGTGCCGCTCGCTTCGTAGCCGGCGGTTGAAATCTGGTTCGAGACATCGCTCGCCGGAATCAGCCGCTCCGCCAGCGAAACATCGTACTCCGGCAGGAACAGGACCTTCAGTCGACCTCGCATGGCCGGGTCGGCGTCGATTGTGCCCGCTAGGTTCTCGATGAACTTGATGATGAGCTTGGCAAGCTGATAAGCCGGGGCCGCCTTGCCCGCGAAGAAAAATGTCCGTGGTGGCATCTCGAGTTTCGGATTCTCGCGCAGCCGGTTGAACAGCACGACGATGCGTAGCGCATTGAGCAGTTGCCGCTTGTACTCGTGAATGCGCTTGATCTGGCAATCAAAGATAGTTTCCGGGTCCACCGTCTGACCGGATGAGGACTTGAGCCAATTTGCAAACTGCGATTTCGCCTCACGCTTGGCCCTCCTGAACCTTTCGCGAAGCCCGTGGTCGCCGGAAAGAGCTTTGAGCTTGCTCAGTTGGCTGAGATCAGTCCCCCACTCGTCGCCAATGACATCCGTAATTACGTGGGCCAGCGCGGGGTTCGACAGCAGCAACCAGCGTCGCGGGGTGACTCCATTCGTTTTATTGTTGAAGCGATCGGGAAATATCTCGGCCAGATCCTTGACTGTGTTCGCGCGCAGCAGTTCGGAGTGAATCGCGGCCACACCGTTGGTGCTGTGTGAGCCAACGATGGCGAGGTTGGCCATCCGGACATGCCTGGCTGGGCCTTCCTCAATCAAACTGACTCGCTGAACCCGTCCCTCGTCGCCAGGGTAGTGGCTCCGGACCTGATTCAGCAATCGTCGATTGATCTCGAAAACGATCTCCAGCTGGCGTGGCAACAACTTCTCAAACCACTCTACCGGCCACTTCTCCAGGGCTTCTGGCAGTAGGGTATGGTTCGTATACGCGAGAGTCTTTCGTGTGATGTCCCACGCCTTGTCCCATTCCAAGTGGGCGTCGTCGAGGAGAATTCGCATCAACTCCGGGACTGACATGGTCGGATGTGTATCGTTGAGCTGGATGGCCGCCTTTTCGGGGAGTTCATCCCAATCGGGATTGCTCCTTCGGAAGCGTCGTATAAGATCGGCCATCGAGCAGGCTACGAGAAAGTACTCCTGCACAAAACGCAACCCTTGCCCACTGGTAGTGGAGTCGTCGGGATAGAGAACTCGGGTGAGGGATTCGGCCTGGAGCGACTCGGCCACTGCTCCGACGAAGTCCCCGTGGCTGAACGCCGCAAAGTCGAAGTATTCCGGTGCGTTCGCAGCCCAGAGGCGAAGCGTATTAATCGTCTTGCCGCCGTAACCGACTACCGGCCGATCATAGGGCACACCTATTAACGTGGAGGGCTTGCCGATGATCGCATGCAAACCTCCACCGCGCACCTCAAAGGAAGAATTCAACTTGACTTCGACCTTCTCGTGCGGCCGCTCAACCTCCCATGGATCCTGCCGACTTAGCCAATTGTCCGGCCGTTCCTGCTGCCAGCCATCCCGAATGGCCTGCTTGAAAATGCCGTATTCATAGCGCAGACCATAGCCAACTGCCGGGAGTTGCATCGTCGCCATTGAGTCGAGGAAGCAAGCTGCCAGGCGCCCGAGTCCACCGTTGCCGAGGCCAGCATCGGGCTCCTCCTCGAGCAGCCCCACCCAATCGAGGTTTCTCTCTTTGACAGCCTGTTTCACTACCGGATCGAGCAGAAGATTGGTCACATTGTTGGCAAGTGACCGGCCGATGAGGAACTCCATCGAGAGATAGTAGATGCGTTTGGGGTTCTCCCGCGTATAGGTAGTCTCAGTGTTTATCCATCGCTGCGCCAACATATCCCGTACGGTATGGGCGATTGCCTCGAAACGCTCGCGCGGGCCAAGAGCCGCCGGATCGACTACGTTGTCGAAGACAAGATGGCGTTCATACGAGTGATCATCCGTGCCCGTCAACTCATTTGGGCTGTGCCCGGATGGACTGCCTGGTTTCGAAGTGGTGTCCGACTGGGGTGACTTCCGGGACGCGATTGCACTGTCTGTACTCACAATTAAAGCTCCTTAATTTCAAAT
Source organism: Candidatus Acidiferrales bacterium (assembly GCA_035603035.1). GTDB lineage: Bacteria > Acidobacteriota > Terriglobia > Terriglobales > Acidobacteriaceae > Sulfotelmatobacter. The sequence continues at coordinate 15,055 of DATNLE010000256.1, forward strand.
GAATGCCGTCAAGCTATCTAAAGAAGGCCTGTCACAAACTTTTCTGGTAGTGGCGCAGTTTGTCCCGAACGAGGGATTGTTGAAGGAGATCCCTCGGCCCGCTGGTGAAAACGGACCTTCGGGATGACGCCCGGATATAGCGAAGTACCGGATTTTAAAAACTGCACCACTACCAAGTCTCTTTTCAATGCGTGAATCTAATCGCTACTGGAGTCCAGGACGAATTCATCTGTTGCCATCCCTGGAATTTGCGAGCTGTTCTTTTGCGGCCGCAATCACATGGTCGGGTTCAAACCCGAACTTTCTCTGTAATTCCTTAAGCGGCGCCGAAGCTCCGAAGGTATTCATGCCGATGACGCGGCCCGAGTTGCCTACGTATCGCTCCCATCCCAAAATTGAGCCCTGCTCCACCGCTACTCGAGCTTTCACGTTGGGGGGCAGAACGCTGTCCCGGTATGCCTGTGGTTGGTGCTCGAAAATTTCCCACGACGGCATTGATACCACGCGCGAACGAATTCCTTCGGAGAGCAGCTTCTCGTGAGCGGCGGCTGCAAGGCTAAGCTCGCTGCCGGAAGCGATGATGATGACTTCCGGATTTCCGCCGGGAACATCTGCGAGCACATAAGCTCCCTGCGCTACGCCGGAAGCAGGAGCGTACTTGGTGCGGTCGAGAGTAGGTAGAGGCTGACGCGACAACGCCAGCACCGCGGGCTGGTGCCGCAGTTGCAGAATAAAGCGGTATGCCTCGACCACTTCGTTGGCATCTCCCGGGCGCAGTGTAATCAGCCCAGGTATCGCACGCAAGGATATGAGGTGCTCGATCGGTTGATGCGTGGGACCGTCCTCACCATCGCCCATGGCATCATGCGTAAATACAAAGAGAGAGGGCAATTCCATGAGTGCCGCCAGCCGAATCGCCGGCCTCGCGTAGTCACTGAATATGAAAAACGATGCGCCAAATGGCCGCAGCTTCGATAAGGCGAGTCCGTTGACGATGGCAGCCATTGCGTGCTCGCGAATGCCATAGTGCAGGATTTTTCCCTCAGGGGTGTCGGCCTGAAAATCTCCTGCCCCTGGATAGGTGAAGAGGGTTTTGTTGGACGGACCGAGGTCGGCAGATCCGCCAAGGAACCACGGAATGCTCTGCGCGAGTACGTTCAGCGCTTTTCCAGAAGCATCGCGACCAGCCACACCCTTCGCGTCGGCAGCAAACACGGGCAGGTTGCGGTCCCATCCTGTCGGAAGGCCACGCTTCTGCATCAGCTCAACTTCGACCGCGAGGTCTGGATATTGCGTGCGGTACGAGTCAAAAAGTGCCGACCACTTCTTTCGGGCTTCGCCGCCACGTTTGCCGATCCCGTCTTTAAAGTGGTCGTACACGCCGTCGGGGACAAAGAATTTTGCATCCTCGGGAAATCCATAGACCTTCTTGCACAACCGGACTTCGTCTTCTCCGAGCGGCTCTCCATGCGCGGCCGAAGTGTCCTGCTTATGCGGTGAACCGTATCCGATATGACTGTCGAGAACGATGAACGTCGGGCGGCCTTTTGTCTTTCGAAAGATCTCGAGCGCTTGTTCGATGCGTTGGATGTCGTTCGCATCGCCGACGCGCAGGACATTCCATCCATATGCAAGGAATCGCGTCTGAACGTCTTCGGTGAATGCAATGCGAGTGTTGCCTTCAATCGTGATGTGATTGTTGTCGTAAATCCAGCACAGATTGTCGAGCCCAAGATGTCCGGCCAGTGATGCAGCCTCCGATGCAATCCCTTCCATCAGGCACCCGTCACCACAGACCGTATAAGTCTTGTAGTCGAAGATGTCGAAGCCCGGTCGATTGAAGTGACGGGCGAGCCACTTTTCGGCGATTGCCATGCCCACGCTCGTCGCCGCACCCTGGCCGAGCGGTCCAGTCGTTGTCTCGACTCCCGAGACCCAGTGGTATTCAGGATGACCGGGAGCCTTGCTGTTGAGTTGTCGGAAGTGGCGGATATCGTCGAGCGTGACCGATGGTTGCCCCAATCGTTCGTAGTCAGCATTCACGGCTTGAACGCCGGTCAGATGGAGGGCAGACCAGAGCAACATGGAGGCATGGCCGTTCGACAGCACGAAGCGATCGCGATTGGGCCAGATCGGGTCCTGCGGATCGAATTTGAGGACCCGATTCCATATCGTATAGACGAGCGGCGCGAGCGCCATCGGCGTTCCGGGGTGCCCAGAGTTGGCTTGCTGCACGGCATCGATGGAAAGTGTGCGAATCGTGTTGATGCACAACTGATCGAGTCGTGCGGCGCTCAGATTCTCAACTGGAGCTATTGCGGTACTCATGACTGCCTCCGTGGTAAATATTCGAAATTCGATCTCTCGACAGCTACGCCGGAATCGCCGAAGCTTTGGCTCCGACTTCGCCAGCGGCTTTCTTTTCAAGACCAGCAACTTTGCTGAGACGTCTCAGGTGGCGTTCGGCCTGACTGAAATCAGCTGTCAGAAAAGTGTCGACCAGGTCCCAGGCCACCATGGTCCCCATGACCCGGCCGCCAAGACAAATAATGTTCATGTGATCGTCCTCGACCCCTTGCCGGGCAGAGAAGTGATCATTGATTAGAGCGGCGTGGACTCCCGGAACTTTGTTGGCGCAGATGGAAGCACCCACTCCGCTTCCGCATACGGCCACCCCCCGCTTTACCGTGCCTGATGCCACTGCCCGCGCCAACGGAATGACGAAATCCGGGTAGTCGTCGCCCGGCTCGAGCCGGTTCGCGCCGAAGTCAACAACGTCATGACCCGCGGCAGTAAGGCGGCTGCGAAGGTCTTCTTTCAATCCAAACCCACCGTGATCGGCAGCAATTCCAATGCGCATGCGTTCTCCTTAATCGTCTGGTCGCAGAATAGATCCGGTTTCACTCCGGATAAAACTCGTTCGCTCAGGCCACTTCGGTTTTCGATTCTTTAACAACCTGGCCGGCAGCGGCGCGATCCGCCAAAACCACGGCACGATCCCTCCTAACGCGGCCGGCTGGAATGGAAACATCTCCGGCTTGCAAGCGGGCAAGCATTCCTGTTTTTTCGGCTCCGGTCGCCAGCCACAGTATGCGACGGGAGCGATTGATGATCGGGTAGGTTAGCGTCATGCGCCGCCGGTTCTGGTAGATTCCCGTGAGTGCAACGTTTGCCTCTTTGACATTGAGGACCGGGTCTCCCGGCACCAGCGAAGCAATGTGGCCGTCAGGTCCGAGCCCCAAATGAACGAGATCAAGCACAGGTGGTGAACCCGAGATTTCGTCCAGAGTCATTGCATACCGAATGCAAGCCGCCTCAAGATTGGCAGCTTCTACTGGCATGGCATGAATTTGTTCGGGGCGCAGTGGTGCGTGCTCAAGCAAACTTTCACGTAGATGAGTGAGGTTTCTGTCGGGATCGCCTTCAGGTGCGACTCTTTCGTCCACCTGAACGACATGCACGCCGCTCCACGGCACTTCTTCTTGCACGAGATCGCGAAGCATGATCCACGGGGTTTTGCCGCCGCTGGCTGCCATAACAAATGAGCCGCGAGCTGCGACTGCAGATCTCGCTTCTCCAGCGATGAGCTTTGCCGCTTCCAGGGCAACCGACTCGGCATTGGCATAGACTTGAATCCGCATCACGCCGCCTCGCCGGCAACCGCGAAGGCTTTCTTCTCGTCGGGATTGCTCCAGCCCCCCGGCGGAGTCACCCGCGCGACTTCCTGCGGGCCCCAGGTGTTGGGGGCGTACTGATAAACCGGAGTGTTCTTTTTCAGCACCGGCTCGACGATGCGCCAAGCCTCTTCGACGTAGTCCTCGCGCGCGAACAACGTGCTGTCACCCGCCATGGCTGCTCCCAACACACGTTCGTATGCGTCCATCTCATCAGCGCGCGGAGAGTGGTTGGCCATCATCTCGCTGCTCTGAAGCGCGATTCCTTCTGCGTTGGGGGCCAGGTTCATCATTCCCATGGCGATCGTGATCTCCGGACTCAGGCGCAGCCGCAGATGATTTTCTACCAGGACGCTGTCGGGAATCAGGGAAGGAGGCTTGCGAAACTTTCCAAGAATTTCGGTGCAGGTCGTCGGCAAGCACTTGCCGGCGCGAATGTAAAATGGCACGCCTTTCCAGCGCCAGGAATTGATTTCCAGTTTCACCGCGGCGAAGGTTTCGGTCTGCGAAGTTTTCGCTACGCCGTTTTCGTCGCGGTAGCCGTGGAATTGACCGCGAACCAGGTTTTTCTCCTCAATGGGTGAGATTGCTTTCAGCACTTTTACTTTCTCGTCGCGAACCGACTCGCTGTCCAAACCGACGGACGGCTCCATGGCGAGATTCGACAATATCTGAAACAAATGGTTCTGGACCACGTCGCGGATGGTGCCCGTCTGGTCGTAGAAACCCCCACGGCCCTGAACGCCGAAATCCTCCGCCATCGTGATCTCGACGCTCTCGATGTAGTGGCGGTTCCAAAACGCTTCGACAAAAGTGTTGGCGAAGCGGAACGCCAGCACATTGTTTACCGCTCGCTTGCCCAGATAGTGATCGATGCGGAAGACGTCGCTTTCGTCGAAGACTCCAAGCAGAACTCTGTTCAACTCACACGCCGATGCCAGATCATGACCGAAGGGCTTTTCCACGATGACCCGCGCGCCTCGTCCGCAATTCGAGTCCGCCAGATGTCCCACGACGGTTTCAAACAAAACCGGCGGGATTGCCAGGTAGTGCGCTGGGCGTTGTGCGTCCCTGAGTTCGTTCCGAAGCGCACTGAAGGTGGATGGATCCTGGTAGTCGCCATCCACATACCGCAAAAGGCTGAGGAGCTTTTCGAAAGCAGCGGGATCGAGCCCGCCATGTTTCTCCAGGCTGTCCTTCGCGCGAGCGCGAAGTTGATCGAGATTCCATCCAGCTTTGGCCACGCCGACCACGGGTACATTCAGGTGGCCTCGCTTTACCATCGCCTGGAGCGACGGGAAAATCTTTTTGTAGGCAAGATCGCCGGTAGCGCCGAAAAAAACGAGCGCGTCCGAGTGGAAATTGGTCATGAATATCTCTCCTTTAAGCAGCCTCAGATTTTTCTTTCGGCTTTTCCAGATGTCCGCCAAATTCAAAACGCATTGCGGACAGAAGTTTGTCGGCATAGTCAGCTTCGCCACGTGAGCTGAAGCGCTCATACAACGAGGCGGTGAGCACCGGAGTCGGCACCGCTTCGTCGATGGCGGCTTTGATCGTCCAGCGGCCTTCACCGGAATCGGAGACCCGTCCGGCAAACTTGGAAAGGCCGGGATCCTGGACCAATGCATTTGCGGTCAAATCCAGCAGCCACGACGCGATCACGCTGCCGCGGCGCCATACTTCTGTGACATCTCGCAGATTGAACTCGTACTGATAATGTTCCGGATCGCGTAGCGGAGTGGTTTCGGCATCCGCCCCGTGCAGTTGCTTGCCAACGTTAGCCGAGCGCAGCACGGATAGACCTTCCGCATAGGCCGCCATGATTCCGTATTCGATCCCGTTGTGCACCATCTTGACGAAGTGGCCGCCACCGTTTGGGCCGCAGTGCAGGTAGCCCTGCTCGGAGGTGCCATCGAGTTTCTCGCGTCCGGGCGTGCGTGATATGTCGCCTGTTCCGGGAGCGAGCGTCGAGAAGATGGGATCGAGATGCTGGACGACGTCCTTCTCGCCGCCAATCATCATGCAGTAGCCGCGTTCGAGACCCCACACGCCTCCGCTGGTGCCTACATCCACATAGTGAATCTTTTTCGGCGCGAGCTCTTTTGCGCGCTTAATGTCATCGATGTAGTAGGAATTCCCGCCATCGATGAGGATGTCACCTGCTTCCAGGTGCGGCAATAAATCGGCGATGGTTTGGTCGACCACTCCCGCAGGAACCATCAACCACACGGCACGTGGTTTCTGAAGTTTCTTTGCCAGGTCGATCAGAGAATCTGCTCCGACCGCATGCTCTTTGACCAGATCGGCGACTGCCTGTGGCGACCTGTCGAACACAACGCAGTCGTGTCCTTTCTTGATCAGTCGTCGCACCATGTTGGCGCCCATCCGGCCCAGCCCCACCATTCCGAGTTGCATAAGTTCTCCTCTTTTTAAAATTGCGTTTGATTCACTGCGCTACCTGTGTCACTGCATTGCGCAACGACTCCATTGCGGCAGCGATGCTCTTGTTAGCGGCGAATACTGACGTACCTGCGACCAACACAGTGGCTCCCGCTCCGACTACCATTGGAGCCGTTGCCTCATCGATACCCCCGTCGACTTCCAGTTCACAGTCGGGCTTGATCCGCTCGATCATTTGCGCGACCCGCCGGAGTTTGGGCAACGCTGATCCAAGAAAATGCTGATGTCCGAAACCCGGATTCACCGTCATGACCAACACCCGGTCTAGATCTGGAAGAATTTCTTCCAGAACCGACGCGGGAGTCGCGGGATTAATTGCCACTCCAGCGCTTCTTCCAAGCGCCTTAATGCGCTGCACCGTGCGGTGCAGATTGTTGTTGCCTTCCCAGTGAACGAGAAATGACGTCGAGCCGGCCTCGGCAAACTCGTCCAGGAAAGAATCGGGATCGGAAATCATCAAGTGCGTCTCCAGCGGCAGACGCGTGACTCGTCGGAGCGACTGCACAATCGGAGCTCCAATGGCGATGTTGGGAACGAAGTGTCCGTCCATCACATCGACATGGATTCGATCAGCGCCAGCCCGCTCGGCTTCGGCCACCTGCTCACCCAGACGCGCAAAGTCGGCGGCAAGAATCGACGGAGCCAGTTTGATGACATCGTTTCCCATGCGAGCGTTCTCTCTTCTCTAGCTCACCGTCGCGGTAGCTTCGTTACGTGCGTTTTCAAAGATGTCCACAAATTCTCGATAGCGGCGGGCAATCTCCGCGACGGCCGCTTCGCGTTTGATCTTCTGCGCCCGCATGTCGATTAGAGGATCCCAGAAGCTGGTTCGGCCTACGGCAAATCCGATGAAGCCATCGACCGTGGCCGCAGTTGTGAGCCACTCGCGCACCTTCTGGTCGTTCTCTCCCCGGCCCAGAATGATGCAGCCGACATTGTCCCGCCCAGCGCGGCGCGCAGCGGCCACAACTTTTTCGCAGTCTTCCCGGCGGTCGAGTCCTTCGATTTTCCAGACGTCCGGTTCGACATGGGCATCCTGAAGCTGCATTATGGTCTCGGCCATCAGCCGGGGACGAAGCTCCAGATCGTAGGCCTTCTTGTCTCCTTTGAACTGATCGAGCTGGGATTTCTCCGCCGGCACCAGCAACTCGAACATGAATTTGCTGCGACCTGTGCTGTGCAGGTAGTCCGAGAGCTTTCTGAGTCGGTTTCCCTGGCGCCGATTCAGAGCAAGATCGCCCTGGGGGTTATAGCGAACCAGAACCTTGGAGAAAGTTGGGCGCAAGGCGTCAATGTGCCTGGCGAATTCGTCGCCGTACTCGAAGTCGAATTCTTCCTGACCACTTTTCTCGGCGGGGCAGGCAGTCGTGTAGTCCTGCGCCGCCGCATCGCGAAGGATGGCAGCGCCGAACTGCTCGTCAACCAGAATTCCGGCCTTTCGCTCCGGCACTCCGGCTTGGAGCGCAGCCTTAAAGCCGTCATAAATTACCTGCTTCGTAGCGGCGATCTCCGCCGTCTGAGACGGACTTAGCGTGCCCTTCCACCCGAACATCTTGGTCTGGAACGACCCGCGGTGGTCGAACGGCAAAATATATAGAGGTTGGTTAAAGCCGAGCGCGGTCACTGGGCCTCCTTAAGCTTCCGGTACCGGCGGATCAGATTGTTGGTTGAGCTGTCGTGGTTCAGCATTGGTTCGGGACCGCTCTCGATTTCCGGGATGATGCGCTGTGCCAGAACTTTGCCGAGCTCAACCCCCCACTGGTCGAATGAATCAATGTTCCAAAGGACGCCTTGCGTGAAGACGGAGTGCTCGTAAAGAGCCACCAGTTTGCCGAGTGTTTCTGGAGTGAGCCGCTCCGCCAGAATCGTATTGGATGGCCGATTGCCTTCGAAGACTCGATGCGGAATCAGCCAGTCCGGCGTGCCCTCCGCCTTCACCTGCTCGGGTGTCTTGCCGAAGGCCAGAGCCTCGGTCTGGGCAAAGACATTGGCCAACAGCATGTCGTGATGGCGGCCAAGCGGATTGAGCGGCTCGACGAATGCGATGAATTCGCACGGGATCAGCCGCGTCCCTTGATGGATCAACTGGTAAAACGAGTGCTGTCCGTTCGTGCCCGGCTCGCCCCAGTAAATCGGACTAGTGTCGCGGGCGACGGGTTTGCCATCGAGTGTGATGTGTTTTCCGTTGCTCTCCATCGTTAACTGTTGGAGATATGCCGGGAATCGCTTCAGGTACTGCTCATACGGCAAAACGGCCACCGTCTGCGCGCCAAAAAAGTCGTTGTACCAAACGGAGAGGAGGCCCATGATCACCGGCAGGTTCGCTTCGAAGGGAGCCGTGCGAAAATGTTCATCCATCTGGTGAAAGCCATTCAGCATGGCGTGAAAGTTGTCCGGACCGACTGCAACCATGGTGGAAAGCCCAATCGCCGAATCCATCGAGTAGCGACCTCCGACCCAATCCCAGAATCCGAACATGTTGGCGGTATCAATGCCGAACTTTGAGACTTCCGCAGCATTGGTCGAGACCGCGACAAAATGCTTTGCCACTGACTTTTCGTCGCCTCCCAGTCCGCCCAGGGACCAGGCACGAGCGGTCTGAGCATTCGTCATGGTTTCGAGAGTGGTGAAAGTTTTTGAAGATACGATGAACAGCGTTTCCGCCGGATCGAGATCCTGTACTGCTTCGGCGAAGTCCGTTCCATCCACATTCGAGACAAAGCGAAAGGTCATCGAGCGTTCTGAGTAGTGCTTAAGCGCCTCGTACGCCATGACGGGCCCTAGATCGGAGCCGCCAATGCCGATATTGATGACATTGCGAATGCGTTTTCCGCTATGACCGGTCCATGCTCCACTCCGAACGCGGTTTGAGAAGTCAGCCATCCGGTCAAGCACGGCATGGACTTCGGGTACAACGTCCTTTCCGTCCACAAAGATCGATTTGCCCTTTGGGGCACGCAGGGCCACATGTAACACGGCGCGCTTTTCAGTGATGTTGATCTTCTCGCCGCCGAACATGGCGTCGATCCGTGCCCGCAAGCCGGACTCTGCGGCAAGTTGGAGAAGGAGCTGGAGAGTCTCATCCGTAGCACGATTCTTGGAGTAGTCGAGGTATAGACCCACCGCCTCCACTGCCATGTGCTGACCACGCTTGGGATCGTCCGCAAAAAGCTGCCGCAGGTGCAGCTTCGAAGCTGTTTTGAAATGCGATGTGAGGGTGCTCCAGGCCGAAGCCTTTGCCACTGGCCGCCTCGCGGCTGGTTGAACTCGTGTTGCCATGTTTATGCTCCTTTTCGCCCACTCTGTTGATTCAAACGAGATAAGGTCGGTTTTTTCCGCTTTAAACGACGGCGTTCAACGTGACGCTCTTGTCAAGTGAAGCGCTCTTTGAAGAAATCACGGTCATTAGATCGTTCCAGGATTTAACAAACGACTCGGCTCCCTCGTTCTGGAGCTGGGCAGCCAAGGCGTTGACGTCGATGCCCGCCTCGGCGAACTGTGCCAGTACCTCTTCGCAGTTCCCGCCGTCGATCGGAAGCAATTCTCCTAACTCCGTGTGAGTGGCCAGGGCTTTCAATGTGGCCTCGGGTATGGTGTTTACCGTGAAGGGCGCAGCCAAAGCCTTGATGTAGAGAATGTCAGAAGCTTTGGGATCTTTGGTTCCGGTGCTGGCCCACAGCAGACGTTGCGGACGACCGCCGAGATTATAAACCCGCTGCCAACGGGCCGAACTAAGCAGAGCGCTGGCTGCCTTGTATGTGCGTTTAGCGATCGCGATGCCAAGCTGGTTGTGCAAGTTCTCCGGAACCTCGGTGGCAACAGCGCTGTCCCAGCGGCTGACAAACACGGATGCCACGGAACCTACAAGGGGATTGAGGCCGGCTTCAATGCGCCGTTCAATGCCGCGCAAGAATGCTTCGGCGGCTGCCAGGTAATGTTCGCGGGAGAACAATAGAGTGACGTTCACGGGAATGCCGGCAAAAATCGCTTCCTCAATTGCGGGAAGGCCCTGTCTGGTGCCAGGAATCTTGATCAACAGGTTGGGACGATTCGCACGGGCGAATAATTCTTTGGCTGCAGCCAGAGTGCTGGCCGTGTCGTAGGCAAGCAACGGGGATACTTCCAGTGAGACCCACCCGTCGATCCCGTTCGTCTTTTCATAAATTGGTCGAAAGAGATCTGCAGCGCGAGTGATGTCTTCCAAGGCCAAATCAAAGAAGAGCGCCTCAGTCGATGTCCCTTTCTTTAACTGTGCAGTGATCGCAGAGTCGTACGCCGCGCTGTTCTTGATCGCATGGTCGAAAATGGTGGGATTCGAGGTGAGTCCGGTGACCGACAGCTCCTCGATATATCGTTTGAGGGTGCCGCTCTCCAGCAGGTCTCGGGTAATGTTGTCGAGCCACAGGCTCTGGCCTTCGTTGTGAAGAAAAGTTGTCGCTTTCATCGTGTCACCTCGTTATTCGCAAATTGATTGCGGTCGTATGAGTTGGTCGGGGCGTCCTGTACTTTGGACGGAAATACGTGATGGGTGTCATTCCACAACCGGATGGCCGGGTGCGAGATGCTGTTTTCATAGCCAAGCATGCTCAGGCTTGCCGTTCCCAGCATGAGGGATCGTCCGTTGATGGGTTCGAGTCCAATCCATCGTGTGGCCAGCATTCGCAAAAAATGCCCACTGGAAAAAAGCAGGACATCTCCCCCGATCTCTCGCACACGACTCACCACTCGGTCAGCCCGTGTCGCCACTTGCTGTGGCGACTCACCGCCGGGACAGCCGTCGCGGAACAATTGCCAGTCCGGGCGTTCCTTTAAGATGTCAACCGTCAAGCGGCCTTCGCATTCACCGTAGTCCCATTCGACGAGATCGCGGTCGAGTTGAGCTACAGATCCGAAGCCAGCCAGTTCACACGTCCGCATGGCGCGCCGCAAGGGGCTGGTGAATACCTTCGCGAACCTCAGTCCGCTAAGCCGTTCCCGCAGTCGCCGCGCATTGCGTTCCCCCAGTTCAGTCAGTGGTAAATCGGTACGCCCAGTGTGTTGGCCGGTTACGGTCCACGCTGTCTCACCGTGTCGGGCGAGGTAAACAACTGGAAGTTTCTCGTTCATGCCGCCACTCCGGATTCGTGCTTATAGGTCTCCAGTCCAAAGCTTGCAGCTCCAACTAAAGCAGCGCGCGCTGTAATTACTCGAACTGGGATACGCTCCATCAGATCTTTGAAGCGGCCCTTTCTCGCGAATGCTTGCATGAACCGCGACTCCTGCAGCGGGCCCAGCAGGTGAAAGGGAATCCCACCAGCCAGATAAACCCCGCCCGTTGCCAAAACCTTCAGCGCGAGATTGCCGGCCTCGCTCGCGAGGATCGAAATCAGCATGTCGAGGGTGGCGCGGCACAATTCGCTTGGATGGTTTGGGTCACTGGCCGCCTCCACGATTGTTTTTGTGTGATCCTTGGCGGACGCGATCAACTGAGCGACCTCGGGCCTTTCGGGGATGTGCTCGGTGTCGCGAAGATATTCATAAATATTAGGTACGCCGATACCGGAGCAGACCCGTTCGACGCCCACGTGATCGAACCGCTCCAGCATGTACTCGAGCAAATGGATCTGCCGCTGGTCGGTTGGCGCGAAATCCGAGTGACCGCCCTCCGAGCTGTGCGCCAGGTATTGCGATTCATCCCAGGTGAGAAACGATTCACCCAACCCCGTCCCGGGCGCGATGACTGCAATCGTGCCCTTCGGGACCGGCTGCCCTTCATTGAGCGTGACGAAATCGATTGGCCGTAAAACCGACACCGCCCGGGCGACCGCCTCCAGGTCGTTCATGAGGTGGACGGACTTGAGAGTCAAGTCTTTGGCAAGCGAGATTTCATCCATCACCCACGGCAAGTTGGTGGTTTTTACGTGACCATCGATCACTGGGCCGGCAACGTCGAACGAGGCGTACCCGACGGGGAGCTTGACTTGAGCAAGAAACTCGGAGACCATCGCCTGCAGACTCTGATAGTCGGCACTATGGAATTCTGCTTGAGCCAGCGGTGCATGGGGCCCCGACTCGATCGAGTAGATTGCTAGGTCGGTTTTTGTACCGCCGATGTCGCCTGCAATGAGCATCGCTAATCCCTTTCCATTCTCCTAAGCGTAGCGTTCGCTGTTTGGCTTCGAGCCGCTCAGGGCATAAACAAATAGATGTACAAGTAGCAGATCACGGGTACAAAAAACGCGTGGTGAATCCCAATGTGGTCGGCAATCGCTCCCTGTATCAGGGGGAGAATCGCGCCGCCGACGATCGCCATGTTCAGAATGCCGGATCCGTTTCCCGTCAGCGGCCCGAGTTCGGCGACGCCAAGACTAAAGATGCTGGGGAACATAATCGAGTTGAAAAATCCGACAGCCAAAATGCTCCACATGGCGAAGTGTCCTTGAGTAAGCATGGATAGCGTGACCAGCAACGATGTGCAGACGGCAAATATTGCAAGCAGGTGTCCGGTTTTGATCCTGCGCAAAAGACCCGCACCGAGAAAGCGCCCAACCATCGCACCACCCCAGTAAAACGAAACGTAACCTGCCGCCGTTTTCGCGGAGAACACTAAGAGGGCTTTTCTCAAAGGTGCAGATCCTTTCGCCGGGTCATCTCTATGTTTGGTGATGATGGGTGCGATTTTCGTTTTCACGAAAGTGCGAACCTGTTTCACAACCGTCAACTCTTCAGCGGTCAGAATTTCGATGAGGTCATAGAAACTGCTATTGGGTGCCGGTAGGGGTGCAAACTGTCTGTCTTTTATTGGGCTTGCCATTAAGAAATTTTTTCTTACTTTTTATGTGTTGCCGTCTGCGATACTTCACGCAAAGCACGTGGGTCGCCAAACGCATCGGGAAATTGTGTGCTGAAAAGAAGTGAGTTGCAGTCTGAATGGAGGCGTTGATTAGTAAATCAGTGTGATCAATAGATCAGTGTCATATGGTGGTGACACAGCTCGGATCATCGGGTTATGAAGTGATGGAGAGCTCTAGCAACAACGAATGGGTGAGAATTACAAAATGAAAGATTGTAGCCCGATCAAGAAAAAAATACTCCGAGGAGGACCGAAACGCATTAGGCAACCAAGGGTGTTGGCTCCGTTACCTCGGTCGGCAAGGTGAAGTGAAAGGTTGCACCTCGTCCATCGTTAGCGGTCGCCCACAACCGGCCGCCATGCGACTCCACAATGGAACGGCTGATGGCCAGCCCCATCCCGCTGCCTTGCGGTTTGGTGGTAAAGAACGCAGAAAAGATCTGATC